>JAHDXT010000044.1 GCA_023384095.1 Hyphomicrobiaceae bacterium | reverse complement strand
GGACCGTGCCGACGCCCTCGCCGTCGTCACCGGACAGAATCTTTGAATGGCCCTGTTGGTCCTCGAAGGCTCCTGGCAGACTCAGTCGGACGACGTTATCGTTGGACACGGCATATCGCTCCTTCGGTGGAGAAGTGAGGTCGTCAAGCAACCCCACGATATGCCGCCTTCCCGATTCCCGCCGTCACCAACTTCCGGCGATAGCTCGGGGATCGTGAGGACCGCGTTCTAGCAGAGATCGCCGCGCGGGCCGACCGGAACTTAATCAGACCTTTCTCGTGCCGAAGGCCCGTTCTAGCAGAGATCGCCGCGCGGGCCGACCGGTGATTCTAGCAGAGATCGTCGCCCCGGCGTCCGACAGATGCTCAAATGCCGCGCTGGCAACCGAGTGGCGCCGGGCGCGTTGACGCCCCCGTCTCCCAGTCTATGATGAGCTCCAGACGCAGGGCATTGCGCCCCAGTGGCGGAACCGGTAGACGCGCCAGACTCAAAATCTGGTTCCCGCGAGGGAGTGCCCGTTCGAGTCGGGCCTGGGGCACCAGCGTGCCGCAATCGGGGTCCGGTTCTGCTCGACGCCGTGCCGGCCGCTGCCGAATCTGGCAAGGTGTGGATCAGCATCAGAGGCGGAGCGACAGCGGATGATTTGTAGCCGGACCATATTTACTGCGCTCGCGTGCGCCGGCCTGCTCACGCCCGCATGCGCGCTGGCCGGACCGACGCTGCTGTTCGACCTCGCAAACGGGAAGGTGCTCTACGCCGAGGACGCGGATGACCAGTGGTATCCGGCCTCGCTCACCAAGATCATGACCGCCTATCTCACGTTCGAGGCGATCAAGGCCGGCCGCATCGCCCTGGATGGGAATATAACGACCAGCGAAGCGGCGCACGCCCAGCCGCCGAGCAAGATCGGACTGCCGGTCGGCGGCCAGATGAGCCTCGAGACGGCGCTGCAGGCGCTCATCGTGAAATCGGCCAACGACGTGGCCGTCATGCTGGCCGAGGCCGTCGGCGGCAGCGAGCAGGCGTTCGTCGAGAAAATGAACGCGACCGCGCGGCGCCTCGGCATGACCGATACCCGCTTCGTCAACCCGAACGGCCTCCCCGCACCCGAGCAGGTCACGACGGCTCGCGACATGGCCAAGCTGTCGAGAGCCGTGGTCCGCGACTTTCCCGAGTACCGCGAGCTCTGGGCGATGGTCGATTTCAAGATCGGCAAGCGCCGCATCAGAACGCACAACGGCCTGCTCAAGACCTACGAGGGCGCCGACGGGCTGAAGACGGGGTTCATCTGCGACGCCGGCTACAATGTCGTGGCGAGCGCGACTCGGGACGGACGCCAGCTCATGGTGGTCGTCCTGGGCGAGCCGTCGGGGCACGATCGCTCCATCCGTGCGACCGGCCTGCTCGACCATGGTTTTGCGACCTACGGCTGGAAGATGCTGTTCGATGACAGCCCGACGCTGGACACTCTGCCGGCGCCGGAAAAGCCGAAGCCTGTGGTCAGCGTGCGCGGCTCCGTGACCTCCTGGAGTTGCGGCGGACGGCCGCCACGAGTCGCCGGCAGTCGCGAGAAAGGGAAGGCGGCGAGCAAGAGCAAGCCTTCGGGACGCGCCGCCCGCGTCAAGGCGGGGAAGCCCGAAGCGGCTGCACAGGCGGCCAAGGCCAGGTCTGCCGCAGCCCAAGCCCCTTCCGCAAACAGGGCGGAGTAGCTGGCCTGGACCGCTGTGGCGGGAGCAGCACGAAGGTTCGCGGGCAGAATCAAGTGGTCAGCCGCTCACCGGCTTTGCCGACCCTCGATGACGAAACGGGTGCAGCAGAAATCGCCTCGGATTCTTGAGGCTTGGGAGTTCGTGTTCAGCCAGGTTTCGCTGCCGGCCGCGCCATGTCCGGCCCCGTCTTGCCCGCTGAAACGCTTCACAGATTTCCGCCTTCGCGGAAATGACGGATCGGGTGGGCGCAAGTTTGGCGCCATTCGGCCGCGCACCTGCCTGGCGCGACCTTTCATTCCCATCCGCCCGCCCACAGTTACCGTCATACCCGCGAAGGCGGGTATCTGCGATCCGTCGCCACTTCGCTTCGGCGGCGACGGGGTTTAGATGCCTTGAAGCGGATTCGGGGCCTCCCGGATAGCCTGAGTTTCGTTTCAGACCCGCAGGGTCCGACCCCGAGGAAGGCGAAAGGGTCCTGCGGGTCTGACCCTGGGAGATGGGCAGAAATTCGCGCCGTGCTTGCGGCTGCCCCCGGCCCTCTCCCCATCGCGCTGCGCTCATGGGGAGAGGGAGGTTCATTCCGCCGCCGCCCGCTGCGGCTCGCCCGCGCCGGCGGCCTCGGCCGCCTTGAAATGCAGCGGCCCGCCCCGGAACGGCGCGAATCCGGTGCCGAAGATGACGCCGGCATCGATCAGGTCGGCACTCGCCACGACGCCCTCGTCGCGGCAGCGCTCGCACTCGGCGATCAGTGGCTCCACGAGCTCGCGGCCGAGCCGCTCGAGCGCGGCCTTGTCGTAGGTCTTCTCGGCCTTCTGCGGCCGGCCGTCCTTCCAGACGTAGAAGCCTTCGCCCGACTTCTTTCCGAGCTTGCCCTGGCTCACCATCCGGTCGAGCTCGGAGCCGCTGGCGCCGAGGCTCAGCACCCGGCCGACATGAGCGCAGACGTCGAGCCCCACCGTATCGGCGAGCTCGATCGGCCCCATGGGCATGCCGAACGTGCGGGCGGCCTCGTCGATCTTCTCCTTCTCCTCGCCGGCCTGCAGCCGCTGCATGGCGCCGCTGAGATAAGGCGCCAGCACGCGGTTGACCAGGAAGCCAGGCACGCTCTTGACGACGAGCGGGAACTTGTCGATGGCGGTCACGAAGCCGGCGCCCTTCCTGATCTCGTCCTCGCGGCTCGCTGCGCCGCGAACCACCTCGACCAGCGGCATCTGGGCGACGGGATTGAAGAAGTGCAGGCCGATCAGCCGCCCGGGATCCGCGAGCGGGCGGGCGATGTCCTCGATCATGATCGAGGACGTGTTGGTGGCGAGCACCGCGGCGGGCTTCAGTCTCGCCTCGATGGACTTGAACAGCTCCTGCTTCACCTCGAGCTTCTCGACCACCGCCTCGATCACCACGTCGGCGCGGCCGATGTTGACGCCGCCGGGGTCGGCGAGGAGGCGCGCCTCGGCGGCGTCCCGCTGCGCCTTGGTCTTGAACTTGCGGGCGAAGAGCTTGCCCTGCGCGTCGATGCCCTTCTTGATCTGCTCGGCCGAGATGTCCTGCAGCGACACCTCCATCCCCGAAGCCACGCACCAGCCGGCGATGTCGGCCCCCATGGTCCCGGCGCCGATGACGTGCGCGCGCAGCGGGCGCCAGGCGAGATCCTTCGGCGCTTGCGCCTTGAGCATCTCCGACAGCCGGAAGACGCGGCGCAGGTTGCGCGAGGTCGAGCCGACCATCAGCGGTGCAAAGGCGCGCGTCTCGGCGTGCTTGAGTGCCTCGAGGTTGCCGCCGTGCGTCTCGAACAGGCCGATGAGCCGGAAGGGCGCGGGATAATGGTCCTCCCGCACCTTTTTCGCCGTCTCGGTGCGCAGCTTGCGCGCCAATAGCCCGCGTGCCGGCCATTTCGCGAGCACCGCCTTCGCCCAGCCGGCGGGCTTCGACCGGCGCCGCTGCAGGACGGCCTTGCGCGCGGCCCAGCGGAGCTGATGCGGGCTGTTCACCAGCTCGTCGATATAGCCGATGGCGCGGGCGGCGGTGGCGCGGATCATGGACCCCGTCAGCATGCTCTGCATGGCGGCGAGCGGGCCGGTCTGGCGGATCGAGCGCGCGGTGCCGTTGAACCCGGGGAACAGCCCGAGCCTCACCTCGGGGAAGCCGACCCGCGTAGCGTCGTCCCGCGTGGCGATGCGGTAGTGGCAGGCGAGCGCCAGCTCGAGACCGCCGCCGACGCACACGCCATGGATGGCGCAGACGACCGGCACCGGCAGACGCTCGATCCTGTCCAGCATCGCGTTCACGGGCCGGATCGCCTCGATCACCTTGCTCTCGCTGTCGAGGGCATCGAACTCGCGGATGTCCGCGCCGACGATGAAGCCCTTCGGCTTGCCGGATGTCAGCACGAGTCCCGACACGCTGCCGGAGCGGGCCAGACCCTCGACGTGCTCGACGATGGCGCCGAGCTCCTCGAGTGGGCGCCGCCCGAGCGAGTTGGCGTTCTCGCCCTCGCGGTCGAAGGCGGCCCAGGCGATCCTCTCGCCGTCGACGGAGAGGCGCCAGTCCTTCAGTCGCGTCATGTCGTGAGCCAAGCTGCCCTCCTTGCGGCCTACTCGGCCGCGGCCATGCTGTCGTCGGCCCGCGAGTTGTGGCCGATGCTCGTGTAGTGGGGCTTGAGCTCGGCCGGGTCGAAGTGATCGACCGCGATCACACGATCCGTAAGCGCTTCGGCCTCCCGCAGCAGCCCGGCCTCGGCGTCCGTCAGGATTCCCTGGCGCGCAGCGTCCCCGATCCAGTCGATCCCGTGATAGCGGCGCACGCTGCCGGCCCGGATCGCCCGCTCGAGCTTCTTCTCTGCCTCCTCCGCGGCGACGACCTTCTCGAGCGCCACCTCGAGCAGGCCGGTGGGATCGCGCGGATCGCGCGAGACATGAATGTAGCGCGTGAGCCGGTCGCGCGCTTCGCCCGGAACCAGCACGAGCCTCACCGCGTCCTTGCCCACCCTGTCGGGAGCCGGCCTGAAACGGCGGCCGAGCGGGAACACGAGCACCCGCATCGCCACGCGGGTCCAGGCGACGGGGAAGTTGTCGATGGTGCCCGCCAGCGCCTCTTGGAACCGGTAGAGGCCGTTTCTCGCGGCAAGCTCGACGATGGCGCGGTCGGCATCGGGCCGCCCGTCGTCCTCGAAGCGTTTCAGCACGCAGGAGAGCAGGTAGAGCTCAGACAGAGCGTCGGCAAGCCGGCCAGTGAGCTTCTGCTTCGTCTTCAGGCCGCCGCCCAGGAGCGCGACCGACAGATCGGCGGTGAGCGCGAAATTGCGGCTCGCCCGCCAGAGCTGGCGATACCAGCCGGCCGTTCCGTGGGATTTGTCGGGAGCCGACCCGAACAGCCCGCCGGTGACGTTGTGGAAGAAGGACCCGAGCACGTTGGCGAGGCTGAACGAGACGTGATCGAGAAAGGCGTCCTCGAACGCGGCCAGGCCCCGGCGGGCGTCGGGGTCCTGGACCGCCTGCACCTCCCGATAGAGACAGGGGTGCGAGCGCAGCGCGCCCTGCGCGAAGGTGATGAGCGTCCGCGTCAGGATGTTGGCGCCTTCGACCGTGATGGCGACCGGCACCATCTGATAGGCCGACTGCAGATAGTTCGACGGGCCGTCGCAGATGCCGCGTCCGCCATGCAGGTCCATCGCGTCGTTGACGGCGCGGCGCATGCGCTCGGTGGTCTGATACTTCATCAGCGCGCCGATGACGGCGGGCTTCTCGCCGCGGCTCACCATGGCTGCCGTCACCGCCCGCGCCGCCTCGCTGACGTAGGCCGACTCCACCATGCGCGCGAGCGGCTCCTCGAGCCCCTCCATGCGCGCGACCGGCAATCCGAACTGCCTGCGGACGCGGCCGTAGGCGGTCGAGAAGCGCAGCATGGTCTTGATGCCGGCCGCCGACGACGAGGGCAGCGAGATCGAGCGGCCGGCGGACAGGCACTCCATCAGCATGCGCCAGCCCTGGCCGGCCATGGCGGCGCCGCCGATCACCCAGTCGATCGGGATGAAGACGTCCTTGCCCCAGTTGGGACCGTTGGGGAACGCGGCTCCGCAGGGAAGATGGCGGCGGCCGATGTTGACGCCCGGATGGCCGGCCGGAATGATGGCGAGCGTGATGCCGACGTCCTCGCCCTTGCCGAGCAGGTTGTCGGGATCGAACAGGTGGAACGCGAGCCCGACCAGCGTCGCGTCGGGTCCCAGCGTGATGTAGCGCTTGTCCCAGGACACGCTGATGCCGAGCGTCTCCCGGCCCTCGTGCGTGCCGCGCCTGACGGTGCCGATGTCGCGCATGGCGGCCGCGTCGGAGCCCGAGGTCGGACCGGTGAGCGAGAAGCAGGGGATCTCCTCGCCCCGCGCGAGCCGCGGCAGGTAATGGCCCTTCTGCTGCTCGGTGCCGTACTTCTCGATGAGCTCGCCCGGACCGAGCGAGTTCGGCACCATGACGATGGTGACCACATCGGGCGAGCGCGAGGCGATCTTGCCGAGAACCAGCGACTGCGCCTGCGCCGAGAAGCCTAGTCCCCCGTGCGCCTTGGAGATGAGCATTCCGAGGAAGCCGTGCTGCTTGACGAAGGACCAGATCTCCTCCGGGATCTCGCGCTCGTTATGGCGGATCTGCCAGTCGTCGATGATCCGGCAGAGCTCGTCCGTGGGGCCGTCGAGGAAGGCCTGCTCCTCGGCGGTCAGGATGATCGGCGGGATGGCGCGCAGCTTGTGCCAGTCGGGGCGGCCGGAGAACAGCTCCGCGTCGAAGCCGATGGTGCCGGCGTCGAGCGCCTGCTGCTCGGTCTCCGACACCTTGGGCAGAACGCTGCGGATCTTGTGGAACGCGGGCTCGATGATGACCGCCCGGCGAACTCCGGGGACGGAAAGGGCGGCAAGGCCGAGCGCCGGCAGCCATCCCACCAGGCTCCAGAACCCGAACGCGCCCGTGCCGTCGCCGGCGATGCCGGTCTGCCAGAAGAAGGTCATCGCCGCGACGACTGCGGCCCAGACGGGCAGCGGGGCGCGCCGCATGGCGAGCAGGAACACGAGCGCGACTGCGACGATGGCGAAGACTGATCCGGGCATCCGCTGCGCCTCCCCGTTTCTGCTGGGTCGCGACGCCGGCAGGCGGCCCGGCCCAGTTCATCGACGTAAGCGTCACGCGCAAAGATCGGATTAACGCGTGCGCCGAACGTGCAGCCTCGAGGCTCGAATGCGGCTGCGCGAGCGACGAGGCCCGAGCACCCGTCCGAGCTCGTATCGCGCGAATATAGAGGCTATTGCCTCCTTGTGCGAGCGGCGCGATGGGAGCCGGCATGGTCACTGGCCCGAGGCCCGCCGGCAGAATCCATCGAGCCGTCCGATTGCAAACCTGCAAGCATCTGCATATCCTGATAGTATGCATCGCTTTACAGGATCGACCTGAATGGCGCAGGAGCTCAGCGCTGGCGAGGCTCCGGTGGGCCCGAGCGGCAAGATGCTCGCCGACATGCGGACGGCCGCCGTCGAGGCGGCCAAGATGCTGCGTTCTATAGGCAGCCCCTACAGGCTGATGATCCTGTGCCTCCTGATGGAGAGCGAGAAGACGGTGAGCGAGATCTCCGATGCCATCGGGGCCCGCCAGAGCCTGACGTCGCAGCACTTGACCCATCTGCGCCTGCACGGGCTCGTGCAGGTCGAGCGGCGGGGGCATTTCGCCTACTACTCGCTGGCGGAGACGGTGGCCAAGGACATCGTCGCCGCGCTCTATGCTCACTATTGTGCCGGCAACAGGCTTTAGGCGAGTATCAGTCTCGAAGAGGTCTACCGGGGGGCCGGGGCAGCGGACCTCGATCGATGGAGGGAGAGCCGATGATGAGCTGGCTGCAGGCAACCGTCATCGTCGTCATCACAGTCATCGTCGCCGCCGCGGCAGGCGATGCGAGGACGACCGGGTCGCTGATGGCGCTCGGGCGGCACCTTGCTCAGGAATGCGCGTCCTGCCATCGCCTCGACGGCGGCGACAACGGCATTCCGCCGATCGTCGGTCTCGAGGCGGACTACTTCATCGAGACGATCGGCTTCTACAAGAGCGGTGAACGGGACAATCCGGCGATGGTCTCGGTGGCCCAATCGCTCGATGATGAGCAGATCAAGGCGCTGTCGCTCTATTTCGGGTCGCTTTCCGGGCAGCAGTCCGCCGAGGCGCCCGTGGCGGCGCCCAGCGTTGCGGCCAGGAAAGAGCGGAAGCGCTGAAGTCGCACCAGCACCGGGCGCATCGGCAGCGGCCAAGGCTTCACGTACAAATTGTCAGGAGGCCGCGCCTCGAGCGCGCGGCGGGCGAGGCTCGCGAACGGGCAGCTACCGGCACGCCTTTATCGTGCTCGACTTGAACCGAAGCCTATCGACTAAAGCCTATTCTCCCTTTCCAGCGGGAAAAGGGCCGGGGTGGCGGTCGTCGGGTGGAACGAGCCGGGCAGCCCCCATCAGCCCTCCCCTCGACGGGGAGGGCGGCGCATCGGGCCGCAGGCGCGAGGCGCGGGTGGGGTGGGGCCACGAAGGAAGCGTCGGCGCAAGAGAACCCCCACCCCCTCCCCGCAAGGAGGAGGGGGCAGTGCTCGTTTCGGTCTCAGCCGGAATGACGCTGCACCGGCAGAGTCCGGCAAGCCGGCATCCGCCATGCACGCGAGCGGCTCAGCCCTTCTTCTTGGCAGCCGGGGCGGCCGCAGTCTTGGCGAACATGTCCGCGGTGATGCTGTCGTACCAGCTCACGCTCTCGGCGTAGTTCTGCTTGCGCACGTCCGCGTCCTCGCCGCGCTTGGAGACGAACGAGCCCGACGGGTCTAGCATGCCGTCCTTGGGTGCGTAGTTGGCGAGGACCTTGATGCCGTCGTCCGGGGCCACCATCGACCAGCAGGTGTTGCGGAACCTGGCCGGGAACTTCTCCTTGCTGGCGAGCGCGGTCAGGATGTCGGCCGCCACGACCTTAGCCTGGCTGTTGGCCGAGAAGGCCGATTTCGGCATGTCGGTGGCGATGGCGGCATCGCCCAGGACGTAGACGTTGTCGACCTTCTTGGAGGCGAAGCTCTCCGGGTTGACGGGGCACCAGTCGCCTTCCGCGCACCCGGCCTTGATGGCGATCTCGCCCGCGCGCTGCTGCGGGATGATGTTGACGACGTCGCCCTTGAACTTCTTGCCGTCCTTGATCTCGACCTCGCGGGTTTTCGGATCGACGCGCACCACGCCGAAATTGTCGATCTCGGTGGTCAGATTGACCTCGACGATTCCCTTGTAGTAGCGCTCGTAGGCCTCCATGAAGACCGGCTGCTTGGAAAATGCCTTCTTCGGGTCGAGCACGATCAGTTTCGACTTCGGCTTCTTCATTTTCAACTGGTGGGCGATCATGCACACGCGCTCGTAAGGCCCGGGCGGGCAGCGGAACGGGTTGCCCGGCGGCGCCACGATCACCGTTCCCCCGTCCTTCATGGCGTCGAGCTGGCTCTTCAGGAGCTTCTTCTGCGCCTCGTCGGTCGTGTAGGCGTGCGGCATGACTGTCGCGGCATCGCGGGAATAGCCGGCTATCGAGTCGTACTTGATGTCGATGCCCGGCGACAGGACGAGGCGGTCATAGCTGAACGAGCGCCCGCCGCGCGTCTTGACCACCTTGGCCGCGGTGTCGACGTCCGAGGCGTAGTCGCGGACCACCTTGACGCCGAGCTTGGTCAAACCGGCATAGTCGTGGCTGAGCGACTGCAGCGTGCGGAACCCGCCGAGATAGAGGTTTGAAAAAAACGACGAGCTGTAGCGGGGGTTCGGCTCGATCAGCGTGACGTCGAGCTTCGGATCGCCTTTCTTCACGTAATGGGCGACGGTCGCCCCGCCCGCGCCTCCGCCGACGATCACCACCTTCGCCGCGCCCTGTGCGATCGCGAAGCTGCCGAAGACCGACGTCCCTGTGCCTGCAAACCCGATTGCGCCTGCAAGTTTGCCGAACTCGCGACGATTGATATTGGCCATATCAGTCACTCCCCTTTGTTTCAGTTCCTCACCCAGTCCCTCCACTGAAGAACGCAGTCAAGATGCGTCCGCCTGCGGCCTAAATCCCGCCCGTGCCAGCAACTTTCCGAGCAGCCCCCAAAAGAAATCGGGTCCAGGGTAACCCACAATCCGCCCTATCTCCACCCCGTCGCGCGCAATTATGAAAGTCGGCGAATAGATGATATCCTTGAATCTGGAGACGTCGGGATGGCCGCGATGCCGCCTGACGAGCGGCGCGAACCGCCCCTCGGCGCTGGCGGCATAAGCGATCCCGACCTCTTGCTCCCATCGCGCGCAGTATGGGCAGCCGGGGTCCTCGAACATGATGAGATGCACGCCTGACGCCGGCCTTGACACTTCGGCAGCGACCACGGCGCGGCTCGCCGGCATAGCCGACAGGATGAGCGCGACCAGCGCGATCGTCAGGGCCGCAGCGCCGACTGCCGGCGCAATCGGCCGGAGTTGTCTCCGAAGCCAGCCCATAGGCATGTGGAGCCTACAGCAGAATTGCTGGCAGACATTCTGATATGCTAATACTCTTTGAGCAAGTCCCTTGCTGGCCTTGGCCGGTCGCGAATGGCGCAGTGCAGGCTCGAGCCGGCGTGCCGATCGGGTCACGACTATCGCGCCGGTGTGCGTAAGGGATTGCATTTGCAGGCGGGCTCGCGGCGAACTCGGCGAGGTCAGATGAAAACGGTGGCGCGACAGGGGAGAGAAATGAAGGACTTCATCTCACTCGAAGCGATCAACAGGCGGGATCTCCTGCTCGGCTTCGGCGTCGCGGGCGCTGCAGTCGTGCTGCTGGCGGGCGTTCCTGCTCAGGCGCAGGCGGACGATAGCTGGGAGGCCGCGCTCAAGAAGGTCGTGGGCGATGCCAAGCCTATCGAAGGCAAGATCACGCTCGACATGCCGGAGATCGCGGAAAACGGCAATACGGTGCCATTCTCGGTCTCGGTCGACAGCCCCATGACCGAGCAGGAGTTCGTGAAAGCCGTGCATGTGTTCTCGACCGGCAATCCGCAGCCGGTCGTCGCGACGTTCCACTTCTCGCCCCAGTCCGGGAAGGCGGCGGTGTCGAGCCGGATGCGGCTCGCCAAGACCCAGGACATCGTTTGCGTGGCTGAGCTCAGCGACGGCCAGTTCGCGTTGGCGAAGCGGACGGTCAAGGTGACCATCGGCGGTTGCGGCGGCTAGTCTAGTCGGCAGCGCATCTGGAACAGCGAACCCGGGAAGGAAGAAACGCCATGTCGACCAAGCCGCGCATCAGGGTTCCCGATACCGCAAAGGTCGGGGAGGTGATCGAGGTCAAGACGCTCATTTCGCACATCATGGAGACGGGGCAGCGCAAGGATCGCGACGGCAAGCCGATCCCGCGCAACATCATCAACACGTTCACCGCCACCTTCAACGGCAAGGAGGTGTTCAAGGTCGACCTGCAGCCAGGCATCTCGGCCAACCCCTATATGGCCTTCCATATGCGGGTGCCGGGTCCGGGAGACCTGGAGCTGAGCTGGCTCGACGACTCCGGCGCCAAGATCGTGGAGAAGGTGAAGATCAACGTCTCCTGACCCGGGCTGTCTCTCCCGGCACTCCCTTCCGCATTTCGCATCGCGAGGCAGCGACGGCGTTGCCTTGCGGGCGCTGCCTGATGACCGGCGGAAGGGCGCACGGTCCGCCTCCCAGTCCTCGAAGGGCACAGGCTCGACGCCGCGCCCGGATGCCCATTACACTGCAGGTCGGCAGACGGACTTTCTGAGGCTGCGACGACGAGTCACAGCATCAGATCCATGCCCCCATGCCCCCCGCGGGTCGGCATCAAGCCTCGGCCATCAGGATGCGCTCGAAGGCTTTCATGCCGGCGAAGCCTCCCGTGACGATCGATGCGAAGGTCAGGACTGAGCCGACCGCCAGCGTCGAGACGCCGGTGATGCCCTGCCCCACCGTGCAGCCGAGTGCGAGCACGCCGCCGGTCCCCATCAGCGCCGCGCCCGAGAGCACGCGCACGGTGTCGCCCTTGTCGGAGAAGCCGGTGATGGCGAAGCGCCCCATGGCCAGCGCCGTGGCGAAGGCGCCGAGCACCGCGCCCAATACGGTCGCCACCCCGAAACCCGGCAGGCCGAGTGCCGTGTAGCGCTGCAGCCATTCGAGCGTGTCTCCGGTCGGCCGGACAAAGGTGAGAGAGATGGGCGCGACGGGCCGGTCCGCCAGCTCGTCGAAGGCCAGTCCCGTCAGCGCCCATCCGGCGACGACGCAGAGTCCGATCCCGATGCCGGATGCAACGTGGACGGGCGATCCGCGGAAGCCGTCGTCCTTGAAGCAGTAGACGAGGGCAGGCACGAGGACGGCAGCCATGGCGACGAGACCGGCGGTGGTCCGGCTCAGTCCGAGTGCTGCGCTCAGCACGTCGCCGAGGCTCTGGCTGGGCGCGTTCAGAGCGGCGAGGCTGATGGCGGTCGACTGCTCGAGCCAGGCACGGACGGGCCCCAGCAGCCCGCCGATGGCCGTGTAGGCGAAGACCCCGATGACGACCAGCGCCATCAGGGACCTCAGGTCGCCGCCCCCGACCCGCGCGAGATTGCGGCTGGCGCAGCCCCCGGCGAAGACCATGCCGTAGCCGAACATCAGCCCCCCGAGCAGGTTGCCGGCCCAGTTGAAGCTGGGCGCCAGGTACATCGATCTGGAGAGATCGACGACGCCGGCGTGCTGCAGGAGCTGCGTGCCGAGGATGGCAGTGGCCGCCGCCAGCACCCAGGCGCGGAACCGGCGGTAGTCTCCGAACGATACGATGTCGGAGATCGAGCCCATCGTGCAGAAATTGGTTTTGAACACGATGGCCCCGAACAGGAAGCCGATGAGAAGGCCACCGAGCGTCAGGGCCATGGGGCCATTCTCGGCAACGAGCTCGCGAAGCGCTGTCATGCCTGTTCTCCCTCGCGCGGTCAGCGGCGCAGGGACAGCATATTCGCAGATATGAATATCATCGGGCAAGCGTGAGAAGATCGGTTCTCATCTCGTTCATGGCGATCTCGCCTCATACACTTGTCGAAGTGGGCTCGGCATCACCGGAGCAGCGGCGTGGCCGCGCCGGAAGCGCCGAGCGTGTGCAACTTTGACACTTGCCAGCGGCAGCGCCCTGCTGCACCTGAGTATCGTCCGCGTCCGGCAGTAGGGCCATTTGCCCCGCCGGGTGGACAAGAGGGCGTCGCGACAGAGCACGAGGTCTCGACCGAGACATGACGCTGCACATGATCAAGCTGTGCGTCGGTGCCGACAGCATCGAGGACCTGGCACAGTGGCAGAAGGGCCGGCTGGCGCAGCAGCGGGCGGCGGGCCAGAAGGCTCGCCTTTTTCACGGCACGCGCATGGTGCCCCGGAGGCAATCGGAGCTGCTCGACGGCGGCGCTCTCTACTGGGTGATCAAGGGCATGCTGCAGGTCCGTCAGCGCATCACCGGCTTCGGCGAAGGCCGGAAGCCGGACGGCACGCCCTGCTGCCTCGTCTATCTCGACCGCGCGCTGGTCCCGACCCGTCCGGTCCCGCGGCGGGCCTTCCAGGGCTGGCGCTATCTCGAGCCGGCCGATGCCCCGCCGGACCTCGACGGCCGCGCCACGCAGGAGCTCGCGCTGCTGACGCCGCAGATGCGCAAGGACTTGGCCGAGCTGGGCCTCATTTGATGGACGCGCAAGGAGACTTTCCGATGTCACAGCATCCGCGCGGACCACGGTACACGAGCCTGGTGGAGGGCCTGCCGGCGACGGTGCCGTTCGTCGGGCCCGAGACGCAGGAGCGGGCGCGGGGCCGTCGCTTCCGGGCGCGGATCGGCGCCAACGAGAGCGTGTTCGGTCCCTCGCCGCAAGCGGTCGCGGCGATGCAGCAGGCGGCAGCGGACGGCTGGATGTACGCCGACCCGGAGAACCACGATCTCAAGGCGGCGCTGGCGCGGCATCACGGCGTCGGATTCGAGAACGTCGTGGTGGGCGAGGGCATCGACGCGCTGCTCGGCTATGCCGTACGTCTCACGATCGAGCCCGGGCAGGCGGTCGTCACGTCGCTCGGCGCCTACCCGACCTTCAACTTCCATGTCGCGGGCTATGGCGGGAGGCTCGTGCGCGTTCCCTACCGGGGCGATCGCGAGGACCCCGAGGCCCTGCTCGAAGCGGCCCGCCGCGAGGACGCGCGGCTCGTCTACTTCGCCAACCCGGACAACCCGATGGGGTCCTGGTGGAGCGCGCGGGAGGTGCAGGGCCTCATCGACGGGCTGCCGGGCGGCGCCGTGCTGCTGCTCGACGAGGCCTACTCGGATACGGCTCCCGCCGACGCCCTGCCGCCGATCGATGTGGCCAACCCTCTGGTGCTGCGGCTGCGCACCTTTTCCAAGGCCTACGGTCTGGCGGGCCTGCGTGTCGGCTACGCGATCGGGGAGGCGAGGCTGGTCCGCTCGTTCGACAAGATCCGCAACCACTTCGGCGTCAACCGCATGGCGCAGGCGGGGGCTTTGGCGGCGCTGGGGGACCAGTCCCATCTCGGCAGCGTGGTGGGAGAGATCGCCGCTGCCCGCGACCGCATCGGCGCCATCGGGCGCGCCAACGGACTGGAGCCGCTGCCCTCGGCGACCAACTTCGTCGCCGTCGACTGCGGCGGCGACGGGGCGTTCGCCAGGCGGGTGCTGGAGAGCCTGATCGCGCGAGACGTGTTCGTGCGCATGCCCGGCGTCGCGCCGCTCGACCGCTGCATCCGCATCAGCGCGGGGAGGGCAGCGGATCTCGACATCCTGGCCGAGGCGCTGCCCGAGGCGCTGCGGGCCGCGCGCGGCTGACGCCCGGAAGGCTCAAGGGGCCAGACCCAGCGGGTCTGAAACGAAATTGAGCCGAAGGCGGCCATCCACGCAACTCTCCACACCTGATCTGCGGCGTGTCGTGGATTCCCGCCTCCGCGGGAATGACGGGTGTGGGAATGCAGTGGGAATCGTTTCGTCATCGAGGGTCGGCAAAGCCGGTGAGCGGCGGACCCCGACGGGAACGCCCGTAGCAGGTCCGGAACCGCGCCATCGCGGGACCCGCCGTTCACATGCCCCGCCTCCGCCATGACCGTTTCGTCATCGACGAATTGAGGAGCTCTGGCGCGGAACTCAGCTCGTTTCGCCAAGTTGGTCGGCCGAGGCCAATCGAGCTCACGAACCGTTCCTTGCTGGTCTACGCCAAACGCAGCTTCAGGGCTTCACCCCGCCGTCTGGCGCGCGGGCTCCGGCGTCTCGTCGCAGCTCGGCCGCGGCCGGATCTCCAGGAGACGCGCGGCTGGCTCATCGCCACCGGGCAGCTCGAGCAGGCCGTCCACGACGCTGGGCACGAAAGCGCCAGCCGGGCATCCGCGGCCACCATCGCGGCGGCGGACCTGTTCCTCGCGAGCCGAGCGAGCACGGGCCTCGCCGAATTCACGGCGCGGCTGGTTCGCGCACTCTACCGGGCCGAGTTGGCCTCGGAGGACCGCGAGCTCGACGTTCGGGTGCCGGAGGGGTTCGCCTGGTACGCTCTCTATCCCGACGGCTATGCGCAGGCGGCCGAGGCCTGGTCGCACCGGCATGGGGCAGACGGCTCCGGCGTGTCGGTCATCGGCTTGCGCAGCATCGGCACGACGCTCGCCGCGGTGGTGGCGCAAGCGCTGCGCAATCGCGGGCTGGCGGTCACCGAGCGCTTCAGCCTGCGGACGACGGGAGCACCGTTCTCCCGATGTGCGGAGCTGCCTCGGGGCTTTGCGCCGGCCCCTCGGAACATCATCGTCGATGAAGGTCCGGGGCTGTCGGGCACGTCCATGGTCGCGGTGGCGCGCGCGCTCCGAACGGCCGGAGCACATGCGGACGCAATTCATTTCTTTGCCGGCCACTGCTACGGCCCCGGTCCGGCCGCCGACGAGGCGACCCGAAGCTGGTGGCGAGGCCCCCGCGTCTGGGCGACCGGGCTCGGCGACACCGTCGTCGGCGGGAGCACTTTGCCGGACCTGCTTTCCGCTCTGGCCGAAGCCTGTGCCGGCGAGCGCGCCGCCGGCCCGGCCCGGCCTCTCGGCACGGACGGCTGGTGCTCCCTTGCAGGGCTGACACGGCTCCCGCGCGCCGTGGCGCCGGGACTCGAGACGCCCAAGAAGGTCGTCCGCCTGAAATCGGGGCGCAGCGTTGTCCTGAAGTTCGCCGGCACCGCGCTCACCGGCCCGGCGCTGGCGCCGGAGGCGCGGCTCCGTCAGCGGGCCTTCTCCGGCACGGCAATCCCTCCCTGCGGCGGCGGTCACGGCTGGACTGCAACGCCCTGGGTCGAGGGCGTCCGGCTCACGGTGGACGACGCGCGCGGTCCGTTCCTGACCGGTTGCCTTGGCCCATGGATCGCCGCAGCGGCGACCGAGGTCCTGGACGTCGAGGAAGTCAGGGACGCTGTCGGGCGGATCGCAGCGGCGCTCGACGCCTGGGCCATGAGCCGTGGCGATGCGGCGCGCGCGAGCGCGATCGAGCGCATGGCCGAGCGCCTGACCATGCGAGCCGGCCTGGAATCGCAGCCGGGCTACGGCGACGGCCGGCTGGCGCCCCACGAGTGGATCCGGACCCCAGGCGGCGCCTTCAGAAAGGCTGATGCCAGAGGGCACGATTGCGATCACACCTGGGTCGGACGCCAGCCGATCGTGTGGGATCTGGCTGGCGCAGACATCGAGTGGGAGCTCGATCGAGATCGTGCGGAGGCACTTTGCGCCTGCGTCCGGCGGCTCACCGGCTTCTCGTGCGGCGAAGCGACCCGCGCTTTCTACAAGGCAGGATACTGTGTGTTCCGGGCGGCCGCGGCCCGTCACTGCGCCGCGACGGGCGGTGATGCGCGCATGCGCGAGCACCTGATCGGCGCCAGCCGCTGGTACGAGAGGAAATTGGAGGCCGCCTTGGCGTCCCTGACGGCGGAGCCGGCCCGGCCATGACGAACGTCGAGACGCGCCTTTACATATTCGACGCGGACGGGACTCTTCGCTGGACCACGGTCGAGGGTCAGAAATATCCGACGCGATCCGGCGAATGGCGGCTGATGCCCAACGTGCGGCAGCGCCTGGCCGGCATCCCGTGGTCTGCCGCCGGTCCCTGGCTCGCCGTCGCATCCAATCAGAACGGCGTGGCCGAGGGTCTGCTGGACGAGCCGACGGCGCGACGGCTGATCCAGTACATGCTCGTCGAGGCGCTCGGCCGTGTGCCGGAAAGGACGTCCGTCGAGCTTTGCGTGTGCAGCGAGCAAGCGGGCTGCGATTGCCGCAAGCCGGCGCCGGGACTGCTCCTCCGGCTGCTCCGGGCCCACCGGATATCACCGGCCGAGGCACTGTTCGTCGGCGATCTGCCCATTGACGCAGAGGCCGCGCGACGCGCCGGAATCCCCTTCGTCTGGGCCCACGATTTCTTCGGGACCTGAAACGGGAAGAGCCCAGCGGAAACCCGCCGGGCTCGACCGATCTGCGGTCTCAGGGGCGTTACGTTCGCGGTCTGCCGTCTGCGGCTTTCATTGCGGGAGATGGCTCCCACGCGCCGCTCGGGTCATCGAACCGCCACTTGCCCTTGCCGTCGAGATCAGGCTTTCGATCATTGCCCGGCCCGGTGACGGGACCGTACCCGTTATCCTGCCCGGTGCCGGTGTTGCTGTGTCGGCAATCACCACCAACAGGGTCACTGGAAGTAGATCAGCTCGAACCGTCCCTGCCTACAAGCAGACACAAGAGCCAAGATCAACCGGTACAGTTCCGGCGACCGTGCCGCCAATCATCGTGCAGTTTTCGAATTGTCTGGTTCTTGCCATCTCGCGTCGAGCTGCGATCGTCAGCACTCGCTAGATGGCCCAGGTCTGCCCGGTGGCAACATTTTCTTAGACCTCCTTTCGAAGGATCAGGCCAGCATGAGCAATCAGCCCAGCGCCGTCAAATCAAATCGTCTTGACTCTTTGGTAGGGCGTGCTCGCTGCTCAGGTCGTGAGTCCGCGCTTCTTCAGCAGTCCCTCGATGCTCGGCATCCTGCCGCGGAAGCCCAGGTAGGCTTCTTCCTCATCCCTCAGCCCGCCGGCGCCATAGACGAACTGCTTCAGCCGCGCCGCCGTCGCCGGGTCGAACACGTCTCCGACCTCCTCGAAGGCGGCGAAGGCGTCTGCGTCCAGCACCTCCGACCACAGATAGCTGTAGTAGCCCGACGCGTAGCCGTCGCCCGAGAAGATGTGCGAGAAGTGCGGCGTGCGGTGCCGCATGGCGATCTCGCGCGGCATGCCGATGCGGGCCAACGCGGCGCGCTCGAAGGCGACCGGATCGCCGTCGTCGTAAGCGCCGGAATGGAAGTCGATGTCGACGATGGCCGAGCTCAGGTATTCGACGGTGGCGAAGCCCTGGCTGAAGGTGCGCGCGGCGCGCAGCTTGTCGATCATCCGGTCCGGCATCGGCTCGCCCGTCCGGTAGTGCCGCGCGTATTGCCCGAGGACCTCGCGGGTGGAAAGCCAGTGCTCGAAGAGCTGCGAGGGCAGCTCGACGAAATCGCGCGCCACCGACGTGCCCGACAGCGACGGATAGGTGACATCCGACAGCAGCCCGTGCAGCGCGTGCCCGAACTCGTGGAAAAGCGTGCGCGCGTCGTCGAACGACAGCAGCGGCGGCGAGCTGCCCGCGCCCTTGGCGAAGTTCATGACGTTGACGACGATGGGCCGGATGTCGCCGCCGAGCCGCTCCTGCCTGCGGTAGGAGCTCATCCAGGCGCCCGAGCGCTTCGAGGGCCGCGCGAAGTAGTCGCCGAGGAACAGCCCGACGTGGGCGCCGCTGCTGTCGGTCACCTCGAACGCGCGCACGTCAGGGTGATAGAGGCCGAGATCGGTGCGCTCGGCGAAGCTCAGCCCGAACAGCCGGCCCGCCGTGTAGAAAGCCGCCTCGATCATGCTGTCCAGCGCCAGGTACGGCTTGACCTCCGCCTCGTCGAGATCGAATTCGGCCTTGCGCACCTTGTCCGCGTAGTAGCGCCAGTCCCACGGCTCGATGGTGATGTTGGCGCCCTCGCTCTGCGCCAGGGCCTGCAGCTTGCCGCGCTCGCCATCGGCGCGCGCCTTCGCCGCCGGCCAGACCTCGTCGAGGAGAGCGCGGACGCTGGCTGCGGACTTGGCCATGGTGTTGTCGAGCTTGTAGTCGGCGAACGTGTCGTAGCCGAGCAGGCGGGCGCGCTCGCGCCTCAGCGCCAGCATCGCCGCGATGATGGCGCGGTTGTCCGTCGCGCCGCCGTTCTCGCCGCGGCTCGTCCATGCCATGAACGCCCGCTCGCGCAGGTCGCGGCGCGGCGAGAAGGTCAGGAACGGCTCGATCAGCGACCGTGACAGCGTGACGACATGAGTGGCCGCGCTGCCGCGCTCCTCGGCGGTCCGGCGCGCGGCGGCGGCGACGAGCTCCGGCAGTCCGGCGACGTCCGTCTCCGCGAGCGGCAGCTCGTAGGACCTCTCGTCGGCGAGCACGTTCTGGCTGAACTGCGTGCCGAGCGTGGCGAGCCGTTCCAGGATATCGCCGAGCCGCTTCTTCTCGTCCGGGCCGAGCCGCGCGCCGGCGCGCACGAAGGCGAGGTGCGTGCGCTCCAGCACCCGCTTCTGCTCGGGATCGAGCCGGGCGGCTTCGTCGCCCTGCATCACGGCGTCGATCCGCGCGAACAGCGCCGCGTTGGAGGTGATGGCGTTCCAGTGCAGGGCGAGCCTCGGCGACATCTCGCGCTCGATCGCCTGCAGCGCGTCGTCGGTATGAGCGCCGGCGAGATTCCAGAATACCGCGGAGACGCGTTCGAGCGTGCGGCCTGCATTCTCCAGGGCGGCGATCGTGTTGCCGAAGGTCGGCGCGGCGGCATCGGCGGCGATGCGGTCGATCTCTGCGCGATGCTCGGCGGTCGCCTGCTCGAAGGCCGGACGGAAGTGCTCGGGCGCGATGTCTGCGAACGGCGGCACGCCGAGCTGGGTCGGCCAGGGGACGAGAAGGGGGTTGGCGACCGTGCTGGCGCTCATGGGAACTGACCTCGAAGGGATCGGGAATGGGAGGAGAGTGGGCATGGATATAGGGCAGAAGGATCTGCAACGCAAAGCGGCCGCTCGTCAGCCACGGCCCCGCGCCGGGAGCCTGCGGCCGCGCGCGCCGCGATAGTCTCCGGTTCGGGCCTACCGGTTCGTCAGCTTCAGCTCGATGCGGCGGTTGCGCCGCAGGATCTCTTCGCCGGCGCCTTCCTCGAGCGGCTGGAACTCGCCGTACCCGGCGGCGACGAGCCGGCTGGCCGGCACGCCCCGCGAGATGAGATAGCGCACGACCGAGATGGCGCGGGCCGTCGACAGCTCCCAGTTGGAGGGAAACTGGAAGCTGCTGATCGGGCGGCTGTCGGTATGGCCATCGACCTGCAGCGCCCAGCCGATCTCCTTGGGAATGGTCCGCTCCAGCTCGACGATGGCGGTCGCAAGATGGTCGATCGCAGCCAGACCCTCGGGCGTCATCTGCGCCTGGCCGGAGGGAAACAGGACCTCGGACTGGAAGACGAACCGGTCGCCGACGACACGGATGTCCTTGCGATCCTTCAGCAGCTCGCGCAGCCGCCCGAAGAAGTCGGACCTGTACCGCTGCAGCTCCTGCACCTGGCGTGCAAGCGCCGCATTGAGCCGCTGCCCCAGATCCTTGATCCGGTCCTGCGCCTCCTGATCCTTCCGTTCGGAAGCCTCCAGCACCTCGTTGAGGGCGGCGATCTGACGGCGCAGCGCGAGCAACTGCTGGTTGAGCAGATCGACCTTGGCGAGCGCCTCGTTCGAGAGTTTCGTCTGCTCGTCGAGGTCCGAGGTGAGCGCGCTGACGCGGGCCTGGCTCCCGCGCATCGCGTCCTCGCTGCCCGCGACGAGGCCCGACAGGCGGGCGTTCTCGTCCCTGAGCGTCGCCAGCGTTGCATGCATGGCCGAGAGGTCGTCCTCCACCGTCTTGCCCTTGCCCTTCTCGAGCGACAGCAGGTTCGTCAGCTCCGCGATCTGGCGGGTCAGCCGGCGCAGCGCCGCATCCTTGCCGCTCGACTCCTGGCTGACGAAATACTGCGCCAGCATGAAGATCGACAGCAGGAAGATGAAGACGAGGAGCAGCGTCGACAGCACGTCGACGTAACCCGGCCAGAACTCGCCGTACTGCGCCGCCCGGCGGGCCCGCCCTCGCGACATCGACTAGGCTCCGCGGCGCTGGAAATTGGAAGCGAGGTCCCGCAGCATGCCCGTCACCTGGTTCTGCTGCGCGGCCTGCTCGTCCACCCACTGGCGCACGACGTTCTGCTCGGCTCGCATCTGGGTCACGAGCTCGTTGACGCCGTGGGCCAGGTCCCTGACGGCCTCGTTCGAGCCGTTCGGCTGCAGTGGCAGCGCCGACTGCAGGCGGTCGGTCAGCTCGGTAATGGAGCGCTGCATCTCGAACACGGCCGAATAGAGCTGGCGGTTCATCTGATCTGAAGCGCCCGCGCCCCCCGGGGTCAGCTCGGTGATGCCCGACAGCCATTCCTCGAGCTCGTTGTAGAAGCGGTTCTGCGCATGGCTGGCCTGCAGCTCCAGGAAGCCCAGGACCAGCGATCCGGCGAGGCCCAGCAGCGACGACGAGAAGGCCGTGCCCATGCCCTTCAGTGGCGCCGCCAGCCCGCTTTTCAGCTCCTCGAAGACGATGGCGCTCTCGTTCGCCCTGGTGTCCAGCGTACTGATGGTGAGCCCCACCGACGTGATCGTCTCGAGCAGGCCCCAGAACGTACCCAGCAGGCCCAGGAACACCAGGAGGCCGATCATGTAGCGGCCGCTGTCGCGAGCCTCGTCGAGCCGCGAGCCGATCGAGTCCATGATCGAGCGCATCGAGCCGGTCGACAGCGACAGCGTTCCGGTGCGGTCGCGGAGCATGGTGGCCATGGGCGCCAGCAGGACGGGCCGGTGCGCGATCGCGAGTCCGGGGTCGGCGATGCGGAAGGCGTTCACCCACCGGATCTCGGGATAGAGCCGGAGCACCTGCCGGAAGGAATACAGGATGCCGACGAACAGGACGAAGACGATGAGGCCGTTGAGGAATGGATTATTGAGGAAGGCGGCGATGAGCGTCGGCGCTGCGATCGCGGCTATGAAGCCGACGATCGTCAGAAAGAAGATCATGTTCAGCAGAAAACCGCCCGGCGAAGACAACGTACGATGGATCGGCTTCCCCGCAATTTCTGATTGTCGCTTTCTGGCCATTCCTCGAGCCTCATGACGGACGCACAAGCGACCTTAGCGAAATCTCTTGACAGGCAAAACCGGCAACATCGTGCCTCCGGACACGAGTTGCGGGCTCATGCCGTCTGCCGGGCCCCTGCGAGGACAGACAGAAGCCCCCTTGATATCGCCGGATTCCCGGCGAGAACGCTGCCGTTCTCGAACATGTCGCTGCCTCCCTCGGTGTCGGTCACCACGCCGCCGGACTCCCGGACGATGAGGATTCCCGCCGCCAGATCCCATGGCTGAAGATTGCGGTCCCAGTAGGCGTCGAACCGGCCGGCCGCGGTCCAGGCCAGGTCGAGCGATGCCGCGCCGGTGCGCCTCAGGCCGGCCACCTCCCGCATGACGGCCTCAGCCTCGCGCAGGAACCTCGGGTGGCCGGTGCGGCCCCGGTGGGGGATGCCGGTGGCGACCACGGCGTCGGCGAGCGTCTGGCGCGCCGCCACCCGGATGCGACGGTCGTTGAGGAAGGCGCCCTTGCCCTTCTCCGCCGTGTAGAGCTCGTCCGTGATCGGGTTATAGATCAGCCCGGCGACGAGCTGTCCCTCGCGCTCGAGGCCGACCGAGATCGCGAACAGCGGGATGCCGTGCAGGAAGTTGGTGGTGCCGTCGAGCGGATCGACGAGCCAGCGGTGGGTCGTGTCGACGCCGGCGACCTCGCCGCGCTCCTCCATGAGGAAGCCATAGCCGGGGCGCGCCTTGGACAGCTCGCGGAACAGGATATCCTCGGCGCGATGATCGGCGGCGGAGACGAAGTTCGCGGGACCCTTCACCGAGACCTGCAACTGCGCAACCTCGCCGAAGTCGCGGGCGAGGCTGCGCGCGGCCTTGCGGGCGGCGGCCGTCATCACGTTCATCAGTGCGGATGCGGGCATCGGACAGCGCCTCGATACGGGCCAGGAGCGGATTGAGCGGCCCGGTTGCCGTCCAGGTCCAGGCATGGTGGCTTCGACTAGCGGCTCCGGTCCGGCATGGCAAGAGGAAGGGCCGGGAGCGCCACCCGGTTCCGGGATCAGGGCGAGGCAGGACGCTACTGCGCCAGGATGCCGACCGAAGCCCGCTCGCGCCATTCATGGGCGGCCTTCTCGGCGGCGAGGCGCTCGGCGGCCGGCAGCTTGGCGACGACGGCGTCGAGCGCCTTGTCCTCGAGGCCGCTCTGGCGGGCGAGGATGCGCCATTTGGCCGCTTCGGCGAGGTTCACCCGCCCGCGGCTTTCGTCGGCGAGCAGGTGCGCCAGCCGGTTCTGGGCGCCGGCGAACCCCTTTTCGGCCGCAGAGCGCAGGTAATCGACCGCCTTCGGCGCCTCCGCATTGAGGCCGAAGCCGCGCAGCAGCATGAGGGCGTAGTCGTACTCGGCCTCGATAAGGCCCTGCTCCGCGGCCTGCCGCATCCAGCGCGCGGCCTCGAACGCGTTGGGCTCGACGCCATGGCCGGTCTGGTAGAGCACCGCGAGGTCGTACTGGGCTGCGACGACACCCTTCTCGGCTGCGTACTGGATGTGCAGCGCCGCCCTGCGCGGGTTCTCCGGCTTGCCGTCGCCATTCAGGAACAGCAGCCCGAGATTGTAGTTGGCGAACGCGTGCCCTTTGGCCGCGGCCATCTCGAACATGCTGGCGGCTGCGGCGCGGTCCTTCTCCACCCCGTGGCCCTCGGCAAGCTGCAGTCCGAGCGCGAAGGCGGCCTCGATGTCGCCGAGCTCGGCGCCCCTTGCGTACCAGCGCGCGGCGACGGCCTCGTCCTTCGGTACGCCCAGGCCCTCCGCATAGATGCGGCCCACCAGCGTGTGCGCCTGCGGGTCGCCACGCCCGGCAGCGCGCTCGGCCAGATCGAGGGCCGTCAGGTACTGCCCCTGGTCGAAGGCGATATAGGCGGCGTCCTCGCCCGTCGCCGGGGCGACATGGCGCGACATGTTGCTGTCGGGCTTGGCGGGCGTGAACCTGGTCACGGGATCGGCGCTCTGGCCGGGCTTGAGCGGCTTGGGGCCCTTGGGCTGCGGCCGCGCCATCGGCTTCGGCTTGTCGGCGGGCTTGCCGGGCTGTGTCTTGGTCGACCAGGAGCTTGTCTCGGCGTGTAGCGGCAGAGCGGCAAGCGACAGCGCGATGCACCCGAGTAACAGCCTAGCGCCGGCTCGCATGGCGTCGCACCCCCTCAGCCCGCCGGCGCGGCAGCGACGGCTTCCGCCATCGCCCGCAGCCGTTCGCCGGCGTCGGAAAGTGCTTCCCCCGCGCCGAGCCTGACGCCGACGAAATCGGCCCCGGCCTGGGCCAGCAGAGCGGCGTCCTCGGCCGTCTCGACGTCGAGGGCGACGCACGGGATATCGAAGATTTCGGCCCACCACTCGACCAGCTCGAGCCGGCGCTCGCGCGCGGCCTCGCTGTCGTGGACGCCTGTGGGGATGCCGAAGGCGACGTAATCCGCGCCCGCCTCGGCGAGCGTCATGGCGTCGTGGCGGGACGCCTCAGCTTGTACGCCGACGATGGCATCCGGTCCGACGGTCCGCCGTGCGCTGTGATACAGCTCTTCGATGTCTCGCCCGTGCGGCAGGTGCACGCCATCGGCGGCGAGACGCTGCGCCAGCTCGGCATCCTCGAAAAGCAAGGCGGCGGCCCCCCGGGACTGCGCGCACTCGACGAGCGCCTCCGTCAGAGCGGGCTCCAGTGCCTGTCCGGCGGGCGCGACGATCAGAACGGAGGCGACCGGTGCTGCCGCGAGGGCGGCGATGAGGCGGTCCAGGGCGGAAAGGCCGGTCTCGACGACCAGGAAAAGCTGCGTACTGCCTTCCTGCTCCACCACCCGGCCGCTCCCTGCGCGATCCACAGACCTACGAGCCTATCCGCGGCAAATCCGGCCAAACGGTGACGTCGCGGCCGATCCGGCCGGCTGCCTCGAAGCTGGCGCCCTTTGCTGGTTTCAGGCCGCCTTCTCCAGGGACCTCGTCCACGTGCCGAGGGCGGCGAGGCCGTTCATTCTGGCGCGATGCGCGAATGCCCGCTGTCCCGCCGCGACGTTCTCCGGCCGTCCGCTCCAGGCCTCGAGCGCGGCCGCCTGCAGCGCCCGGCCGTATGAGAACGTCAACTTCCAGGGCAGGTCGCCCATGGCGTTCATCAGCGACAGGTGCTCCGTCGCCCGCTCGTCCGACTGGCCGCCGGAAAGGAACGCGATGCCCGGGACCGCGGCAGGCACACTGCTCTTCAGGCAGCTCACGGTGCGCTCGGCCACCTCCTCGGCGCTCGCCTGCTTTGCGGATTTCTGGCCGGCGATGACCATGTTCGGTTTCAGCACCATGCCCTCGAGCCTGACGCGGGCGTCGTAGAGCTCTTCGAACGTCGCTCTCAGCGTCCACTCCGTTACTTCGTGGCAGCGGTCGATATCGTGCTTGGCGTGCTCGCCGTCCATCAGCACCTCGGGCTCGACGATGGGCACGATGCCAGCCTCCTGGCACAGGGCGGCGTAGCGGGCGAGCGCGTGGGCATTGGCCTTGACGCAGTTCCAAGTCGGGCAGCCGTCGGCAATGGTGATGACCGCGCGCCACTTGGCGAACCGGGCTCCCAGCTTATGGTATTCGGCGAGCCGCTCGCGAAGGCCGTCGAGCCCCTCGGTGACCTTCTCGATCCCGGACGTCGGTCCGCTCAGCGCCTTGGCTCCGGTATCGACCTTGATGCCGGGCACCGCGCCGGTGGCTTTGATGAGGTCGACGAGAGGCGTCCCGTCTTTCGCTTTCTGGCGGATCGTCTCGTCGAACAGGATCACGCCGGAAATGTGCTCGCGCATGGCGTCGGCGGTTCGGAAGAGCATCTCGCGGTAGTCGCGCCTGTTGGGCTCGGTGTTCTCCGCCTTGATCGAGTCGAAGCGCTTCTTGATCGTGCCGGAGCTCTCGTCGGCGGCCAGGATGCCCTTGCCGGGCGCGACCATGGCCTGGGCGATGTCCGCGAGCTTTTCAGTCATGAGTCACGTCTCCTCGGGCGTCAACTGAGCCATATTTCGCGCTTCATCTACCGGGATTTCAAGTGGCGGGCCAGAGCCGCGCGGCGGCTCAGCTCCGCTGCGGCACCGTGGCTCGAAGGTCGCGACGAGCGGCTTGCGGCGCCTGGCCTACAGCAGCTTGCCCATCGCCACCGCGGTGTCGACCATGCGGTTGGAGAAGCCCCACTCGTTGTCGTACCAGGCCAGCACGCGCACGAGCTTGCCGTCGACGATCTGGGTCTGCGTCTCGTCGAACGTCGATGACGCGGGCGAGCGCAGGAAGTCGACAGAGACGAGCTCCTCCCGGTTGACGGCCAGCACGCCCTTGAGCTCCTGGGCGGCCGCATGCTCCATCGCCTTGTTGACCTCCTCCACGGAGGTCTCGCGCTCGGGGATGAACTTGAGATCGACGACCGACACGTTGGGGATGGGGACGCGGATGGCGGTGCCGTCGAGCTTGCCCTTGAGCTCCGGCAGCACGAGGCCGACCGCGGTCGCGGCGCCGGTCGAGGTCGGGATCATCGACATGGCCGCAGCTCGCGCCCGCCGCCGGTCCTTGTGGGCCTGGTCGAGGATCTTCTGGTCGTTGGTGTAGGCGTGGACCGTCGTCATGAAACCCGACTTGATCCCGCACAGGTCGTTCAGCACCTTGGCCACGGGCGCCAGGCAGTTGGTGGTGCAGGAGGCGTTCGAGACGATCTTGTGCTCGGGCTTCAGCTTGTCGTGGTTGACGCCGTAGACGACGGTCAGGTCGGCGCCCTTCGATGGCGCCGAGACGAGCACGCGCTTGGCCCCTGCGTCGAGGTGCGCCTTGGCCTTCTCCTTGTCGGTGAAGATGCCCGTGCACTCCATCACGATATCGATGGCGAGCTCCTTCCAGGGGAGCTGGGCCGGGTCCTTGACGGCCAGCACCCGGATCGGCTGCCCGAGGCCGATGTCCATCCGGTCGCCCTCGACCTTGACCTCGCGGGGGTAGGTGCCGTGAACGCTGTCATACTTGAACAGGTGCGCGTTGTCCTCCGGCGAGCCCAGGTCGTTGATCGCGACCACGTCGACATCGGTGCGCTTGCTCTCCGCGATGGCGCGCAGCACGCTGCGGCCGATGCGCCCGAACCCCGAAATCGCGATCTTGACAGCCATGGTCGTCTCTCCTGGCGAGCGTTTTGCACGGGCCTGCAGCAGGCGATCGCGCCCGTGAGACCGCAATGTTGGTGGCGATTACATGTTCGCGGCGCGCGCCCGTGTCAATGCGTCTGCGGCCATCGCGCTGCATTGCCCGGCCGACAATGAATCGTTCGTCGTCCAACGAGTTGACGGGCCCGCTTTCCAGGACTTAAGGTCGAAGCCGGCGATGCTCGTGGCCAGGGGGGGCTCTGCGTCGCACGCCAGGACGACGCCGAATGACGCAGAGGGATCGGCAGAAGAAGGGGCGCGCGGTTGCCACGCGCGCAACGAGCCGCTCGGCACGGTCCGAAGCGTCCAGCCCGGCCGGTGCGGCGCTCGATGCACTCGGAGACCTCGAGCGCGAGCGCAACGAGCTGCGCACCCGGCTCGCCGCCGCCGAAGCCAGGATCGAGCTGCTCGAGAGCCAGCGGGTGGAAGTCCTGAACCGCATTGATTGGGTGATCGATTCGATTCATAACGTGATCGAGCGGGGAACTTGATTCGCACGAGGCGGCAGCCCCTTGCGGGCTGCCGAGAGGGGGATGGGGCAGGTTACGGTGACGCTGAACGGGCGTACCTACCGGCTGCGTTGCGAGGATGGCGAGGAGCAGCGCCTGTTCGCTCTGGCGGAGCACGTGCGAGGCAAGCTCGATGTGCTGGTCAAGGAGTTCGGTCAGATCGGCGACGATCGCCTGATGCTGATGTCGGCGCTGCTGGTGGCGGACGAGTTGCTCGACAGCCGCGGCCAGCTCACTGCCAATCCCGCCCAACCCGATGCCCGCGTCAACCGCAAGCAGCAGCGCAAGCCGGATGTGCCGGAGCCCGCCGAGGCCTGGGCCCGGCCGGACTCGAGCCCGGACCGTAAGGCCGGCGTGGCCTGACCGCCGATCTCCGCTGTCGATCCATGATCTGTTCCCCGGCAGATCGTGCGGCAAACATGGTGGTTGGTTTTTCACGCACTCCTCCATACATTCGTGAGGCTGCGGGGCCCGTCAGGAGCACATTTTCCCCTGGGCCTATAAGACTCGCTTGGGAGCTGTCCCTGCCCTCGACCGTGGTCCTGGGCAAACGGCGCCCACCTACATCTGTAGGGACCTGGCGGGATCAACCGCTCCGACGGCCTTCGCGGCACTTTATTCGATCGTCTCCGCCCTGCGCGCCAGCGGCTCGAGGCGGGAGCTGAAACCTGCGGCGCAGGAGCACTTGGTGGACACTTCCGCAATTGCTGCGGCCAAGCATGAGCTTCGTGCGACCGCCAGGCGCATTCGCGCAGAGGCTTTCCAGCGCCAGGGAGGAATGGCTGCCGGACGGATCGCGGCCCACGGCATCGCGTTCGCCGGTCCGCGCGCCGGTGCAACCGTCTCCGGGTATTCTCCCATCGGCCAGGAGATCGATCCGTTGCCGCTGATGCAGCAGCTCGCGGGCGAGGGCTTCGGGCTGGCGATGCCTGCGGTGCAGGGCAGGTGCGAGCCGTTGCTCTTCCGCTGCTGGCAGCCCGGCGATCCGATGTCAGAGGAGAAATGGGGCATCCGTGAGCCGCTGCCATCGGCGCCAGAAGCGGAGCCCGAGATCATGCTGGTGCCGCTGCTGGCCTTCGATGCCGGCGGGCACCGGCTCGGGTACGGCGGCGGCTTCTTCGACCGGACCCTGGCGGCGGCGCGCGCCAGGCGGGCGGTCCTCGCCATCGGCCTCGCCTTCGACGCGCAGGAAATGGCGGCCGTGCCGCGCCTCGACTTCGACCAGCGCCTGGACTGGGTCCTGACCCCGTCGGGACCGCGCAAGTGTTTGGCCGGCTGATGCGCTTCCTCTTCCTCGGCGACATCGTCGGGCGCGCCGCCCGCAAGGCCGTCATCGAGATGCTGCCGGACCTGCGCCGGCGCTACCGGCTCGATTTCGTCGTGGTCAACGGCGAGAACTCTGCCGGCGGGTTCGGCATCACCGAGCAGATCCTGGAGGACCTCGTCGGCGCGGGCGCCGACGTGGTGACGCTGGGCAATCACGCCTTCGACCAGAAGGAGGCGCTCGTCTTCATCGAGCGGCAGCCGCGCCTGCTGCGTCCGGTCAACTTCCCGCCGGGCACACCCGGCAAGGGCGCCGGGCTGTTCCGGGCCGCGAACGGCGCCGACGTCCTGGTCGTCAACGCGATCGGCCGGGTGTTCATGGGTGAGTTCGACTGCCCGTTCCGGGCCGTCGACCACGAGGTGACGGCTTGCGGGCTGAAGCGCGGCGCGGCCGACGCGATCGTCGTCGATTTCCACGCCGAGGCCACCTCGGAAAAGCAGGCGCTCGCGCATTTCCTCGACGGCCGGGTGAGCACGGTCATCGGCACGCATACACATGCCCCGACGGCGGATGACCGTGTGCTGCCTGGCGGCACGGCCTACATCTCCGATGTTGGCATGTGCGGCGACTACAACTCGGTGCTCGGCATGGATTCCGCGGAGCCGGTCAACCGCTTCCTGACGCGCATCCCGCGCGAGCGTTTCGAACCGTCGCTCGGCCCGGTCACCCTCTCGGGACTGGCCGTGGAGATCGACGATGCGTCGGGTCTGGCCGAGCGCGCGGGCGTCCTGCGGCTCGGTGGCGTGCTGGCGCCGGCCGAGCCGCTGTTCTGGATCGAGGAAGAGCGATCCGCGACGGCCGCCGAGCGCTGACGTCCTCTTCCATGGCCTCGAGGATGGATTCGGCGGCCCCTCCCGCACTATAAAGGCGAAGACGCGAATGCACGCGAGCGCTGGCTGATGCGCCCGCCGAGACCCCGGCAGACCGACGAACCCGACATGGCTGGACATTCTCAGTTCAAGAACATCATGCACCGCAAGGGCCGGCAGGATGCGGCCCGGGCCAAGCTGTTCGCCAAGCTCGCACGCGAGATCACCGTCGCCGCCAAGGCGGGCCTGCCGGACCCTGACATGAACGCGCGCCTGCGCCTCGCCATCCAGGCGGCGCGGGCGGAGAACATGCCGAAGGACAACATCGAGCGCGCGATCAGGAAGGCGCAGGGCAGCGATGGCGAGAGCTTCGAGAGCATTCGCTACGAGGGCTATGCCCCGGGCGGGGTGGCGGTCATCGTCGAGGCGCTGACCGACAACCGCAACCGGACCGGCGGCGCGGTGCGGGCCGTCTTCACGAAGTACGGCGGCAATCTCGGCTCCACGGGCTCCGTCGCGCACATGTTCAGCCGGTTGGGCGAGGTCGGCTACGAGCCGGGCGCGGCGAGCGCGGAAGCCATGCTGGAGGCGGCGGTCGAAGCCGGCGCCGAGGACGTCCAGTCCGACGAGAACGGTCATCTCGTCACCTGCGCCTTCGAGGATCTCGGCGCCGTTGCGGCCGCCCTGGAGGAGAGGTTCGGCCAGGCGGCTTCGGTCAAGGCGGTCTGGCGCCCGGCGGTGACGGCGCAACTCGACGAGAGCAATGCCGAGACCATTATGAAGCTCGTCGCCGCACTCGAGGACGACGACGACGTGCAGAACGTGTTCTCCAACTTCGAGGTGGACGAGGAGACGATGGCCAGGCTGACGGCGGCCTGAGCACCTCCCGCGACGCCGTCGTCTTGCTGGCCGCACGGCTGCGCAGGCGGCCCTGTGCGATGCCTCTCGACGTGGGCTCGTTGAGGGGTGTCGCGGATTCCCGCCTCCGCGGGAATGACGGGGAGAGGGGGCAGGTCGTCTTCCCCAAGACCCTCAATACCCAGATCAATCCCGTCATGACCCCCCACCCCAATCCCGTCATGGCCGCGCAGGCGGCCATCCGTGATGCATCTCAGCGAGCGCTCGTGGAAATGTGTCGCGGATTCCCGCCTCCGCGGAGCGTTGCCGGATGGTTACCCGCCTGCCCGATGAGGTGGGTTTGTGCTACTGAGCCCCCATGCGGGGCAAATCGATTCGCATCATCGGCATCGATCCGGGACTGCGGCGCACAGGCTGGGGCGTCATCGAGTCCGACGGCGTGCGGCTCGGCTACGTCGCCTCGGGACGGATAGCGTCCGACCGCGAGGACGAGCTGGCCTACCGGCTGCGCGAGATCTTCGAGGGCCTGTCGGGCGTGATCGCCAGCTTTTGCCCACAGGAGGCGGCCGTCGAGGAGACGTTCGTCAACGAGAACGCGCGAGCGACGCTCAAGCTCGGCCAGGCGCGCGGGATGGCACTGTTGGCGCCTGCCCTCAAGGGGCTCCGGGTGGCCGAGTACCCTCCCAACCTGGTGAAGAAGTCGGTTACCGGCACGGGCCATGGCGACAAGCGTCAGATCCAGGCGATGGTCGGATTTCTGCTTCCGAAGGCCAAGTTCGAAAGCGCCGACGAGGCGGACGCGTTGGCGATCGCCATCTGCCATGCCAACCATCGCACCAGCCCGCAGGCGCTCGCGTCGCAGGCGGCGATGCAGTGGGGCGGCTGACGCGGAGGGGCTCCATGGCGTTCATTGCGAACGGAGGCGCGGAATGATCGGGCGGCTCAGGGGCAAGGTGGACGCCGTCGGCGAGAGCCATCTCATCGTCGACGTCAACGGCGTCGGCTACGAGGTGCAGGCGTCCCAGCGCATGCTGCGCAACCTGAAGGCTGGCGATGCGGTGAGCCTCTCCATCGAGACTTATGTGCGCGAGGACGCCATCCGCCTGTTCGGCTTCACGAGCGAGGTCGAGCGCGCCTGGTTCCGCGCGCTGCAGACGGTGCAGGGAGTCGGCTCGAAGGTGGCGCTCGCCATCCTCGGCACGCTGTCCACCCAGGATCTCGCCAACGCCATCGCGCTCGGCAACTGGGCGGCGGTCGAGCAGGCGCCGGGCGTCGGCAAGAAGCT
>JAHDXT010000043.1 GCA_023384095.1 Hyphomicrobiaceae bacterium | reverse complement strand
AGACAGAATCACAGGTGATTCTTATGATTCAAGAACTTCCGAGACAGGCTCTAAGCTACGAGTTACGCGCGGAAACTTGCGTGGATGGCCGCCTCCGCGGCCATGACGGAATGGGAGAGGCGCCGCGCTCCACCACCCCCACACCGTCATCCCCGCGGAGGCGGGGATCCACGACACGCTGCCACGAGCGCTCGTTGTGAGACATCACGGATGGCCGCCTCCGCGGCCATGACGGAAGGAGTGATGTCCCATCCCCACCCGAACCGCCTCCTGCTCCTGCAGCCAGTTGCGCATCGAGGTCCACGGCGAGCCGCGCGGCGTCGGCGTGTGTCATTGCCTCGCCTGTCAGCGCCGGACGGGCAGTGTGCTCGCGGCGCTCGCCAGCTTCGCCGCATCCACCACGGTCCATGGCACCGCAACCGAGTACGTCCGCACCGGCGACCAGGACGCCAGGTTCAGGTCCCGCTTCTGCCCCGTCTGCGGCACGACCGTGTTCCACACCGAGGAAGGTTACGAGGCGAGGTCCGTCGGCGTTGCCGTGGGCGCGTTCGCCGATCCCGACTTTCCGCCGCCCGAGGTTCGGTCTACGACTGCCGCAGGTATTCCTGGGTGCAACTGCCGCCGGGGATTACGACCTACGACAAGGACCCCGCCTGATCGCGGCACGTTGGAGCCATCGAGCTCCGTTACGCGCTGCTTGATGTGGGTTCCGGCTCTTCGCAACCGCGCACGAGCGCGTGAAGCGGGGTCAGCCGCTCACCGGCTTTGTCGACCCTCGATGGCGAAACGGTCATGGTGGAGGCGGGGCGTGTGAACGGCGGGTCCCGCGATGGCGCGGATCCGGACCCTGCTACGGGCGTTCCCGTCGTGGGTCAGACCCGACGCCCGCAGGTCCGACCCCCTCCCTGACGAACCCAGCATCGAACCGGGGCGAGCTTCGGAATAGGGACCTCAGCGGGGCTCGTCCTCGCCCTTGAGCAGGCCCGTGAATCCCGTCACCGCCAGCGAGGTGAGCACCAGGCCGAGCAGCACCTCGAGCACGTAGAGGGAATAGAGCAGCCCGCCGACGCTGACGGTAACGCGCCAGGGCCGATGCCCCGCGATGCCGGGCAGCACCAGCTCACCCAGCGGCCCGTAGCCGACGTTCGGCCGCCAGTGGTTCTCGTAGCCGAGGTCGACGAACGGCAGGAAGGCGTCGAGCGAGTAGGCGAGCGCGTCGAAGCCGGGGTAGCTCCGCTCCGACCTGCCGTCGTCCTGGCCGAAGTCGCCCTTCAGCGCCATCACGAACACGCCCTCGTCCTTGCAGTCGGGCCGCGCGCAGCCTTGCCCGGCCCAGGCCCAGACGCCCGCGAACAGCGCCACGAGCAGCAGCATCCAGACGACTGTCCGCCAGGGGTTGAACCCGTAGAGCGCGAATACGTCCAGGAACCAGCCCTGCAGCTTCGCCGACCGGGAAGCCGAGGCACTCTTGCGATGGCTGCGGCGGCGGGCGATGGCGACCTCGCGCGAGTCCTCGTGATAGCCCTGCGCCGCGAGCCTGCGGGCGAGCTGAACCCAGGGCTGCGGTCGAAAGTGAGTAGAAAGATCGTGTGGCGATTGCGCTCCGAGCCAGCGCGTGCGCATGCGCGCCGTGCCGTCCTCGACATGGCGATCGGCCGGCGCACCCGGACCTTTCGGCACGCCGACGCCCGTCGGGTTGGCGAGGTGATCGTAGACGAGCCCGTCGAGCACGAGATGGTCGATGTCGCGGCCGTCGGCGCTGTGGCCGCGCCGGCGAGGCTTGCCGAGCGGCGGCGGCCAGGCGGCCGCCCAGTCCTCGTAGCTGCCGACGTGCGCCCGCGACAGGTCGACGATACCGCCCGGCCGGTCGGCCTCGCAATCGGGCATGACGAGCCGGTCGATGCGGGCGTCGACGAGGCTCAGCGCCGTCTCGTCGTAGCGCGCATCGAGCACCTCGTCGTATGAGCCGCGCCGCGAGGAGCCGCCACGCGCCAGCGCCGCCGAGCGGATGCGGCTGCCCGACAGGTGCACCGCGCCCTCGATCTCGCCATGGTCGAGAACGACGCCGCCCGAGGTCGCGAAGCCGCCGTCGAGGACGAGCTCGCGCGCGATCCTGACGCCGCTCGCCAGCAGGGCCGGTCCGTTCATCACCTCGAGCCGCGTCGCCCGCAGCCGCATCTCGTTGCCGAGCCGCGCCGACGGCAGCCGGACGAGACCCTTGATGTCGGCGCGGCCCATGAACCAGCCGCCACGGATGCTGGCGCCGTCGGCCCTGATGGCCAGGTCGCCGTTGCCTTCGATGCGGCTTTCCGTGAAGGCGACCTGGCCCTCGATCTCCGCCCCGGCGAAGCGGACGCTGCCCTTGATCGTCGCTCCCCGCATGACCCAGTTGCCGCCGACGCGCATGACGTCGGCCTCGATGGCCCGGCCCTGGCCGTCGATCTGGATGCTGCTCGCCGTCAGGCCGGCGCCGATGCGCGCGCCGGCGATCGAGATGCCGCCCTTGACCTTGGCGCCGGCCAGCACTACGCCCTGATCGACCACCAGGCCCGCCGCCGAGAGCCCCCACTCGGCGCCGGGGCCTTCGATCGCCGCGCCGCGGCCCGAGAATTCTCCGGCGATATGGGCGCGGCTCAGCCGCACGCCGCCGGTCAGCCGCGCGCCGTCGATCACGAAATCCCCGCCGATGTCCGCGCCGCGGCCGTTGAGACCTTCCGCGGCGGCATCGAGCTGCAGGTTCTGCGCGTCAACGGACTTGAGCGTGCTGCCACGGAAGCGCACGGAGCCGGTGATATGGGCGCGGCGCAGGATCCAGGCCCCCTCGCAGACGGCTCCCTCGGCGTCGACCGCCACGCCGGGTTGCTTCAGGCGGGAATCCTCCCACAGCAGGGCGCCGGCGATGCGTGCGCCGGCGAGGCGGACGGCACCATTGATCGTCGCCTCGCGGAGGATCCATGGGCCGCCGAGGCGCAGCCCGTCTGCGAGTATGGCCGTGTCGCCGGCCTTGCCGATCGTGACGCGGTCCATGGCGAACGCCTCGCCGATGCTGGCGCCGCGCAGCCGCAGCGGACCTTCGAGCGTGCTGCCGGTCAGAAAGAAGGCCGTCTCGATGTGTGCCCGGTCGGCCCGGAGCGCGCCCGCGATCGTGCAGTCGTAGAGGGCGATGCGCTTGACGCTGGCATCCCTGAGGCGCACCGCGCCCTCCTCGCTGCCCGCCGCCGTGAGCCGGCAGCTCTCGAGCACCAGCGGCTTCGCGATGGTGCAGCCTTCGAGGTCGAGCGGCCCCTCGATCACGGCGTCGCCGACGTGAATGCCGGCGGGCGGCAGCGGCCACTCGGTCCGGATCTCGTTCGCGAGCTCACGCAGGAAGGACGCGCGGATGCTCTGCCCACCGAGGCTTGCGCGCTGGCCGGCGAGGACGGCGGAGACGAGGATCTCTTCGGACGGAGACAGTGTCGGCGGCGCGATCTGCATTTGATCCGTCATGGGCGTGAACCGGCGTACGCGAACCTGGGGTTCGCGACACTAGCCGCTGGCAACGGCGCGAGAAAGACGCTCGACGTCGGGCAGCACCGTCGATCCTTACGGGCTACACGACGATTCATCACCGTCGCCCGGCATGTCCTGCGCGAGTTGCAGCAACCGCATCTCGGCGCTGGCGAGGAAAGGGAACGATTCCGGCCCTGCCGCATTGCTCCGTCTAGAAATTATTCGAGACTCGGCAGCAGTCTGAGCAGTATGCTGCGCGTGCCGGGAGATCGGAGTTGGTGATGCGCACGCGTGTTCCCAAGGTTCTACTGGTGTCCGTTCTCGGTCTGGCCTTCACGTCGATTGTCGCGCCTGCGGATGCCGGGCATTTTGCCGGTGAGGGCATTCAGCGTCGGTATGTGGGCGATTGGGCCGAGCGCCCCGGCTATCGTCATTATCGCGATTACGACGAGGACGACGAAAGCGACGAGGACGACGGGTCCTATTACGTATCGCCGCCCCACTATGCGCCGGCGCCCTTGCCGCCCCCCGCCCCCGTCTACAGGCAACCCTGGCGGCCGTCGGCCAGCTACGGCCCGCCCGCCTACGAATGGCTGCCGCCCCCACGCCCGTCGAGTTGCGGCGTGTTCCGGTACTGGGATGGGGAGAGATGCGCGGACGCGCGCTGGTATCCGCCCTATATCGGCCCGCGCTGGTGAGCCCCGGAGCGATCCCGAGCGACGGACGCAGGCGCGCCGGCGGACAGGCCGCGAACCGATTGTCGTTTACACCCGCTGCGCCTGAGCTTGCGCCGCGCATCAGCCCTCATTTCGCGCAATCGATCGCCTGTACGAGAACCTCCACCGCGGCGCGTGTCTTCAACCCGCCGTCACGCACCAGCGTCCGCCACGTGAAAAAGCTCAGCGCCAGCCCCAGCATCGCGCGCTGCCTGTCGGTGAGCCCGGCGCGGAGCACCTCGTAATAAGCCGCCATGTGCGGCCCCATGCGCAACTCGATCATCTCCCGGGTGATGGCGTGGTGCTCGGCGTCGCGCAGCACGCAGGCGGCGAGCCGGGCGTTGCGCTCGAACCAGCCGTAGATTGCGGCGAGGCCGGTGACGAGGCGCTCGCGCCGGTCCGCGATCGCGCGCCAGGGCTCCGCATCCGGCAGCGGATCGCGCGCCATCGCCAACGCCGAGCAGGCAAGGTGAAGACTGCGCTCGTCGGGGAAGTGCGCGTAGAGCGTGTGGCGCTGAACGCCGGCGCGCTCGGCGACCATGCTGAACGTCGTCGACGCCGGGCCGACGCTGCCGTGCAGGTCGATCGCGGCCTCGACGATGCGGCGCCGCGTGTCCGCCTGCTGCTCGGCGCGACGCTTCAGGGTGTAGGTCCGCTTCATGAATTATTCACTGCACAGGCGTGTGCACCCGTATTGACAGGCTCGTCCAGTTTCACTACACGCATGTGTACCACGAAAACGTGGACGACGTCCACCGCCCCGCCGCGGCCGGATGGCGTCTCAGCCCCCTGCATCCCACGGAGAACGACGATGGAAACGAAGATCAGCGAAATCGCCGACGGCATCTACCGGCTCTCGACCTATGTGCCGGATATCGCGCCGCCCGCCGGCTTCACCTTCAACCAGTTCCTCGTCCTCGGCGACGAGCCGCTGATGTTCCACACCGGCCTGCGCAAGATGTTTCCGCTCAACCGCGACGCCCTGAGCCGCATCATCCGGCCTGAGCGCCTGCGCTGGATCGGGTTCGGGCATTTCGAGGCCGACGAATGCGGGGCGATGAACGAATGGCTCGCGGCGGCGCCGCAGGCCACGGCCGCGCACGGCCAGACCGGCTGCATGGTGTCGCTCAACGACTTCGCCGACCGCGCCCCGCGCGTGCTGCAGGACGGGGAGGTGATCGACCTCGGCGGCGGCAAGCGCGTCCGCTTCATCGACACGCCGCACACGCCGCACGGCTGGGACGCCGGCGTGATGTTCGAGGAGTCGACACGCACGCTGCTGTGCGGCGACCTCTTCACCCAGCTCGGCGACGACCGTGCACTGACCGACGGCGACGTCGTCGGGCCGGCGGTCGCGGCGGAGGACCTGTTCAAGTATTCAAGCCTCGCCCCCGGCATGGGCAAGACGATCCGCGGCCTCTCGAGCCTCGCGCCGCGCACGCTGGCCCTGATGCACGGCCCCTCCTTCACGGGCGACGGCGCCGCCGCCCTGCACGCCCTGGCGGATGATTACGACCGCCGCTTTTCCGATCAGGTCTCCGCGCTCCAGAGCGCAGGTGCTTAGAAGGCCGGCGGCCGTCGCACTGATCAGCCGTCACACAGGCCGGCGCCGCGCTGGCGACAGTGGGAGTCTTCAGCCGGGGATGGGCCCGGCTGAAGCTAGATCACCGGCATTGAGGAAGCCCGCATCGTACGCACTGGCAAGCGCGGGGACGACCCGGTATTAGATCAGGTGACGATCGCAAGTGGCAATCGGACGTTCTCTGGGGGACGAAGATGCCGAGCACCTTGGCAGGCTGGCTGACGGCGCAGGCAAGGCGGAAGCTTTCCCTCCTGTCGACGGCCGCCAGGATAACGTTCCGCCCCTCGGCCTTCGCCGACGAGGCTCGAGCCCACACGGGCTCCCGCCTTCTACCAGCCTTCAAGTTCTTTCTGGGATGCGTCGGGATCGTGCTGGCCATCGAGGCCGTCTTTTCCCTTGCCTTCGACACCTCGTTCTCGGATCTCGTGCATCAGTCCTTCCCCATCGTTGTCGCGCTCCTGGGTGGTGTCGCGGTCTATGTGTTTCTGAAGCTCCTCTTAACGCCGAACGTCCGGTTCGTCGGCACACTGAGCACCACACTCTATGTCGGCGGAGCAGCCCTTCTCTTCATGATCTCTGTCATCTTCGCCCTGCTGACTGCAGACTTTCTGGCGAGCTATCAGGACATCGAGGCGAGCCCCTGCAGCTACCGCACGATCATCTGCCTCGTCAGCGGCGGCGCCCTCGCGGAGTATGGCGTTCCGCGCCGCGGGTCCGGGACGCTCGGGATGAGCATTCCGTTCATTCTGCTCGTGATGCTCGGCGCGCTCGTCCACTACTCTCGCGTGCTGGCCAAGGCGCTCAGGGCATCCATGGGCGTCGCATTCTGGCGGACCTACGTTGCAGCGGCGGTTTCCCTGGTGCTGCTCAGTCCGGCGTCCCTTCTCGCCATCAATGTGGTCTACCGGATGCTCTACTCGCAGCCCTGGCTCGCCTCGCCGAGCCCGGGCGCAGGCGTGTCCTAACCTCGTCGCGGCGTGCTATCTGAGCCCTGCAGCGACTGTGATGGGAGCCCGGCGCGATGGCACTGAAGCTCATGATCCTGAATGGCTCGAACCTCAACATGCTGGGAATTCGCGAGCCGCACATCTACGGCACGACGACGCTGGCGGCGGTCGAGGCGAGTTGCCGGGAGCTGGCGGGGTTTCTCGGTGCGTCGCTCGAATTCCATCAGTCGAACCATGAAGGCGTCCTGGTCGACCTGATCCACGCCGCGCGCGGGCGCGCCGACGCCATCATCATCAATCCCGCCGGCTTCTCCTTCACCTCCGTTTCCATCCTCGATGCGCTGAGGATCTTCGAGGGCCCGATCATCGAGGTGCACATCTCCAACATCCACGCCCGGGACGAGGTGCACCGCCACTCCATCCTCTCGGCCGCCGCCAGGGGCGTCATCTGCGGGCTCGGCACTTACGGCTACATCGCCGGCATGCTGGCAGCGGCGCAGATGCTCGGCAAGGCTCCCGAAAGCCTGCCCGCACCGCTGCGGCACGGTCCCCGCTAGGGTCCCGATTCCGATATTCGCCCGCGTCTGCCGCTGGCGAATTTCTCGATCATCACACGAGCGCCGCCGACATGGATTCGACTGAGCCCGCGTCCACCAGCGTCAGAGCATGCGCGAGCTGGCCCGGCTGCGCCCTGGTGTTTTTCCGGTTCAGATTGAAGCGTCCAAGTACCCTCTCCCCATTCTCAATGGGGAGAGGGTTAGGGTGAGGGGCAGAAATTCGAGCCGTGCTCGCGGCTGCCCCTCACCCCGACCCTCTCCCCGCACGCGGGGGGAGGGGGAGAACTGTTTCGATCTCGATCGGAAATCCATTAGCGATGCTGGCGCGCTTCGCGGAACGACACCAGACGCCGTGTGCTCTCATCCCAGAGCCGGAGCCGGACGCACCGGAGGCTCTCGGTCAGCGTCATGCGGCTGACGGCAGCGAGATCGGGATGGTCGCGCAGCACCTCGGGCAGCCTGTAGTAGGGGATGCCGCTGTAGAGGTGGTGCACATGGTGAATGCCGATGTTGGCCGTCATCCAGCGCAGCAGCATCGGGAGATCGTAGTACGAGCTGCCCTGCAACGCCGCGTCGGGAAGGCTCCAGGAGCTCCCCTCGGCCCAAAAGGTATCCTCGAACTGGTGCTGAACGTAGAACAGCCAGACCCCTATCGATGATGCCAGCAGCATGATCGGCAAGTGGACGAGCAGGAACGTGCCGGCACCGACCAGCCACATCATGAGGATGACGACGAGCGCGATGCCGAGGTTGGTGCCCATGCTGGTGATCCAGGGCCGCCATCCTGCGCGCATGAGGCCGACCGGCAAACGATGCTGGAGCATGAAGAGGTAGGCGGGCCCGATCCCGAACATCACGACGGGATGGCGGTAGATGCGATAGGCGAGCCGTCGCCAGAGCGGCAGAGCGCGGTACTCGCGGACCGTCAGGGTTTGGATGTCGCCGATCCCGCGGCGGTCCAGATTGCCCGACGAAGCATGATGAATCGCGTGATTTCGCCGCCAGACGTCGTAGGGCGTCAGCGTCACGACCCCGATCACGCGTCCGACCCAGTCGTTGGCGATGCGCTTGCGAAAAAGCGCCCCGTGCCCACAGTCGTGCTGAATCATGAACAGGCGAACCAGGAAGCCGGCCGCGATCGTCGCGATGGCGAGGCTGAGCCAATAGCTCACCGAGAGTGCCGCCCAGCTCGCGATCCAAAGCAGGACGAATGGTCCTGCCGTGATCGCGATCTCGAGCACGCTCCTCGTCTGGTTCGGCTCGCGATAAGGGCCGAGTATCTGCATCCACTCGCGCGCCGTGCGTTCCGCCCCCGCATCCGAATTATTAGCCTGTCTGCGCAAATCTCTGTTCTCCTGAGCTGTTTTTCGAGGCACTGGATTTCAGCCAGCACGTTGCATCGACCCTCGCAGACCACCCGGTGTTTCGCAAGTGCAGACGCTGTGAACCGGGGCTGCCTCGCAATTCTGGCGCATTCGCCGCGCCCGCTCACTCTCGCTCGATTTTGGCCGACGTATGCTTGCGCTGGATCAATTCCCCCACCTGCACACGATTCTAATCACATGCACGGATGCGGCCGCGGGTCGAGGCTGCCGCTATGCTATGCAGCGTCGAGCAAAATCAGGCGGTGATCGATAAGCCATGAACACTGCCTCGCTTTTCCTGGTGGTTGCGTCGCTTGCCGTCGTTGTTGCAGGCGGGCTCGTGTTTCGCTCCTACAACGACACGGTCGGACGTGCGCGGGCCGTCCTCGGCAGCGGCGGCCGGATCGCGAGCACGACGGCCGGTCCGATCGAATATGCCGAGAAAGGCGCCGGCATGCCGCTCCTCTCCATCCACGGCGCCGGCGGCGGCTACGACCAAGGCCTCGCCAATGCCGCCGAGCTCGTCGGCGACGGCTTCCGCGTCATCGCGCCCTCCCGGTTCGGCTATCTTGGCACGCCGATCCCGGCGGATGCGTCGCCTTCGGCGCAAGCGGATGCGCACGCAGCGCTTCTTGCCGAGTTGAAGGTCGACAAGGTCGTCGTCGTCGGCATTTCGGCCGGCGCATGCTCGGCAGTCGAGCTGGCCCTCCGCCATCCGGGCAGGGTTGCCGCGCTGATCCTGATGGTTCCGGGGACATATGCACCGGCGAGCCCGGTCGCGATCGAAAGCAGCCGCGGGAGCCAATTCGCATTCCGGCTGGTCAATGCCGGAGCGGACTTTGCCTGGTGGGCGACGGAGAAAATCGCCCCGTCCGTGCTCATCCGATTCATCGGCGTGCCGCCGGAGGTCGTCGCTGCTGCACCGAAGGCCGAGCGGGATCGCGTGATGCAGATCGCCCGGAGCGTCCAGCCGCTCTCCCGGCGGTTCCCCGGCATCAACATCGACAGCAATCCCGGTCTCCACCGGCTGCCGCTGGAGAAGATCACGGCTCCGACCCTGGTCGTCACGGCGCGGGACGACCTGTTCAATACGTTGCCGGCGGCCGAGCTCGCGGCAGGCGCCATCCCCGATGCCAGGCTGGTCGTTTTCGATACCGGCGGCCACCTGCTGGTCGGGCACGAGCAAGAGGTGCGCGCGATCGTGGGCGAGTTCCTGGCCAAGTCGTCCGATCTCCCGGCAATGCGGAATCGGCCGTGATCCTCCAATCCCGGCGGGGCGCCCGTTCGCGTGCGCAGCTCAGATCGCCTGGACGTCCCGACGGCCTTTTCGATCGAAATCGAAACGATTCCTTTGCGGCGAGATCCCCCTCTCCCGCGTGCGTGGAGAGAGCCGGAGTGAGAGGCAGCCGCGAGCACCGCGCGGATTTCTGTCCACCTCCTCCCAGGGTCAGACCCGCAGCGGCTGACCCCTTAGCACCAGACCGCAGTCAGCCGCCGCAGGCCGCCGCGCGTCTCAGAAGGAACGCCTTCTCGCGCTCGTTGCGGGTGAGCGCGGCCGCACGCTCGAGCTCGAGCCTGGCTTCGGCGAGCCGGCCGGCGCGGAACAGGAAGTCCCCCCTCGCCGCCGGCAGGAGAGAGTAGTGCTGCAAGGCCGGGGCCTGCTCGATGTCGGCCAACAGCGCGAGGCCGGCATCAGGGCCGAAGGCCATGCTGTAGGCCACCGCCCGATTGAGATCGACCACCGGCGACGGCACGACCTCGCGCAGACTGTCGTAGAGCGCCGCGATCCGCTTCCAGTCCGTCTCCTCCGCCGTGCGCGCCCGCGCATGGCCGGCGGCAATGGCGGCCTGCAAGGTGTAGGGCCCGTCATTCCCGCCCAGGGCCTCGGAACGGTCCAGGGCGGCGAGGCCGCGGCGGATCAGGAGCCGGTCCCAGCGGGCGCGGTTCTGCTCGGTTATGGGGACCGGCAGTCCATCCGCCCCCGTGCGGGCGGCGAAGCGCGAGGCCTGGATCTCCATCAGCGCGAGCAGGCCGAGGACCTCCGGCTCGTCCGGCATCAGGCCGGCGAGAATGCGGCCCAGGCGCCGGGCCTCGGTGCATAGGGCGGGGCGGATCAGATCCTCGCCGGCAGTCGCCGCGTAGCCCTCGTTGAAGATCAGGTAGATGACCTCGAGCACGGAGGCGAGGCGCTCGTTTCGCTCCGGCCCGCGCGGCACCTCGTAGGCGGCGCCCGCGTCGCGGATCGTCTTCTTGGCCCGCACGATGCGCTGGGCGATGGTGGCCTCGGTCGAGAGGAAGGCGCGGGCGATCTCGTCCGTCGTCAGGCCGGCGATCAGGCGCAGCGTCAGGGCCGCGCGCGCCTCCCGCGACAGCACCGGGTGGCAGGCGGTGAAGATCAGGCTCAGCAGCTCGTCGCCGACATCGTCGTCGAGCGCCCTATCGAGATCCGGCGCGCGGCCTTCGCCGTCGACCTCCTGATCCCGGCCCAGCTCCTCGTGCTTGCGCGCCATGAGCTTCGCGCGCCGCATCCTGTCGAGGCCGCGGTTCCTGGCCGCCGCCATGAGCCAGGCTCCCGGCCGGTCGGGAATGCCGCTCGCCGGCCACTGCTCCAGCGCGGCGACGAGCGCGTCCTGTGCCAGCTCCTCGGCCTCGCCGAGATCGCGCACGAGCCGCATCAGCCCGGCGATGAGCCTGGCCTGCTCCATCCTCCAGACAGTCTCGATGGCCTGATGTGTATCCGCGACCGCCACGGCCGCGGATCACATCATTCCAGCCTCACGGAGGCAAGCACCTCCGAGGCGGAGGCCTCAGCGGCGCGCGTTGCGCTCCATCTGCTGGCGCGTTGCCGCCTCGCGTGCGGCTTCCTCCGGCGTGAAGACATCGGGCGAGAAGTCCTCCGGGCCGAAGAGGGGGCGCAGCTCGCACTCGCCCTCGCCCAGCACCTCCAGGAACCGGGTGCACCACATCAAGGCCTCGTCCATGTCTTTCACCTGGAGCAGGGCATAGGACGCGACCAGCTCCTTGGACTCGGTGAACGGGCCGTCGGTCACCGTGACTTTGCCGCCCTCGAGCTTCAGGCGCTTACCCTTCGAGCTGGGCTGCAACCCGTCTGATGAAACCATCACGCCGGCCTTCGTCACTTCCTCGACGAATGCGCCCATGCGCTCCATGAGCTCTCTGCTCGGCGGGACGCCTGCTTCACTCTCCTTGCTGGCTTTCATCAATCCGAGAATTCGCATGTCGGTCTCCTGAATGGGGTCGCGCGTGCCGTCGCCCTCGTCCGGCGCGGGGTTCCGGCCACCGCCTTTGGTTGGATGGGCACTGGCGCTATGAGATCACTCCGGCTTCGTCATCTTCTCGCGCAGCCGGCGGTGCCGATCCAAAGCCTCGCTCTCGCCGAAGTCCTCCAGCTCGTAAACGGGACGGATCTCGATCTCGCTGGGCCCAAGCATGGGGTTCGGGCAGCGCTTCACCCATTCCACCGCCTCGGCCATGTCCTTGACCTCCCACAGCCAGTACCCGGCGACCAGCTCGCGGGTCTCGGCGAAGGGGCCGTCGATGACGGTGCGCTTCGGGCCGTCGAAGGCCACGCGCTTGCCTTGGCGTGACGGCTTGAGGCCGTCGCCGGCCAACATGATGCCGGCCTTCACCAGCTCCTCGTTGTACTTGCCCATGGCATCGAGGAGCTCGGTCGGGGCATGACGCCCGCCTCGCTGTCCTCCGTCGCCTTCACGAAGACCACCACGCGCATCGCGTCTACTCCTCTGCTTGACGAAGGCCCCATCGGCCTCCTGCTCATACGACGATCGAGCGACGGCGGAATCGACATCGCGCATGAACTTTTTTCGCGACCGGACGCCCGGTCAGGGTTGCATCTGCTGCTCGGGCAAGGCAATACGCCCCCCTTGGCCCGGCAGGGGATCACGCCTATCTATGGGCCACCAGGCCGGGCCCCTCTGGCAGCTCAGGTGAGCTGTGATGTCGGACTGGACATCATCGGAAGCGGCCTGACGTGATCCCCTCCAGCCAGCACAGACGCGCTGATCGCCGTGTGTGGCCGTCGTCTGGCCGCTCCTTCGTTTCCATCGAGACAAAGGGCGAGCCGGAATGGAGCTCATTGCCGATTATCTGACTACCGGGGCGCTTTCTGCCTTCGGCCAGGTCATCCTCATCGATCTCGTGCTGGCCGGCGACAATGCCATCGTCATCGGCCTCGCGGCTGCCGGGCTTCCGACCGACCAGCGCAACAAGGCCATTTTGGTCGGCATCATCGCGGCGACGGTGCTGCGCATCGGGTTCGCCGCCGTCACCGTGCAGCTTCTGGCCATCGTCGGCCTGCTGCTGGCCGGCGGCCTGCTGCTGCTGTGGGTGTGCTGGAAGATGTGGCGCGAGCTGCGCACCACGGCGGCGATGGCGCATTCCGGACAGGAGGCCCTGGCGAACGAGGACCTGGACTGCAGCGGCGGCATCGCCGAGGGCGCCCCGAGGAAGTCGTTCGGGCAGGCGGCGCTGCAGATCCTCATCGCGGACGTGACCATGTCCCTCGACAACGTGCTGGCCGTCGCAGGCGCCTCCCGCGAATACCCGCTGGTGCTCGTGTTCGGCCTGGTGCTCTCCATCGCGCTGATGGGCTTCGCCGCCGCCTACATCGCGCGGCTTCTGCACCGGCATCACTGGATCGCCTACGTCGGCCTCGCCGTCATCCTCTACGTCGCCCTCGACATGATCTGGCGCGGCGCGAACGACGTGTGGCCTTTCGTCCAAGCAGCTATGGGCTGAGCGGAAGCCGCGCCGGCCAAGGCCGTCGCGCGGCTACCGGCGCAGCAGGATGAACCCGACGAGCGCGCCGGCTACGGCGGGTGCCGCCATGCCGGCTCCGTACCAAAGAAGCACGAAGGCATGGCGCTCTCGACATTTGGTTCCCCTTACGTCATTCCCGCGAAGGCGGCCATCCACGCAACTCTCCACACCTGATCTATTCGGTGTCGTGGTTTCCCGCCTCCGCGGGAATGACGGTGTGGCGTGGGCAGGCAGTGAGAATCTTGCGATAGCGCCAGAACACCAGACATGCTGCTGCCGCCGCAGAATTCTGTTGACAGGATTTCCGCCGACGTGCTGGCATGCCAGCCATGCACCAGTCGGAGCAGAGCGATCGCGAACAGGCGTACGCCCGCATAAAGCGCCTGATCGCTGCCGGTGCGATCCTGCCGGACGAAGCCATTTCGGAACGATCGCTGGCGGTTCAGCTCGGTCTTGGCCGCACGCCGGTGCGCGAAGCCCTCAAGGCGTTTGCGCGCGATGGTCTGCTCGAGGTCGTGCCCATGCGCGGCACCTTCCTCAGAAGCCCCTCGATAGACGACGTACGCGAGATCTACGAGGTCCGGCTGGCGGTGGAGGGCATGGCGGCCTACCTCGTCGCGCAGCGTGGTGTGACGCCGGAGCTCTCCGCATTCCGCAAGCGGCTTTCATCCTTCCGTGGACGCAGGAACGTCGGCAGCATCGCAGCTATGCATCGTGTGGGCTGGGATTTTCACGAGGCGATCGTCCGCGCGACCGGCAACAGGCGCATGCTGCAGACCTATGAAACGCTGCGGCTACCCATCATGGCTCTTCGTTCAGGGCGCCCGGTCGGCTCGGATCAGGCCACCAAGAGTCTGCACGAGCATCTGGCGATTCTCGATGCCATCGAGAGCGGCGACGAGGCGCTCGCACAAACGCGCATCATGGATCACCTCGCGAGTGTTCTCGAGGCCCGCACGCGCGTGCCGAGGGTACCGATCTATGTTCCCAAGGCGGTCCCTCCCGGCAAGAACACCGTTCTCCAGCAACCACTCGGCAGAAAAAAAGAGGAACGCCTGAAATGAGACCCTTATTGCTCCACGCCGCAGCCATCGCTCTGGGGCTCGCAACCGTAGCGCAGGATGCGCATGCGGCAACTCTGGACACCGTGAAGCAGCGCGGAACATTGATCTGCGGCATTCACGGCGGCCGGGCCGGCTTCTCCGTGATCGACAGCCAGGGGCGCTGGACGGGGATCGACGTGGACACCTGCCGTGCCATAGCAGCCGCCGTGCTCGGGGATGCCTCGAAAACGCAATTCACCAAGACGACCGCACAGAGCCGCTTTCCCGTGCTGCAAACCGGTGAAGTCGATGTGCTGACGAACAACGTCACCAAGACGCTTCTGCGGGATACCAGTCTCGGCTTCGATTTCGGGCCGGTGACGTTCTATGACGCGCAGGGCTTCCTGGTGCCGAGGTCCCTCAACGCAAAGAGCGTCAAGGACCTCGATGGCGCAACGGTCTGCGTCGCGCCCGGATCGACGTCCGAGAAGGTCGTCGCCGACGTGTTCCGCAGGAATGACATGCAATACAAGGCCGTCGTCATCGACAAGCCGCAGGAGTTGTCGCAGGCCTTTTTCTCGGGCCGCTGCGATGTGAACGTGCAAACGACCTCCGGGCTTGCTTCGCAACGGGCCATTTTCGCCAAGAACCCCGATGACTTCGTGTTCCTGGACGAAATCGCCGGCAAGGACCCGATGGGGCCCGTCGTGCGGCACGGAGACGACCAGTGGACAGACATCGTCACCTGGGTCGTCTACGCCATGATCGAGGCTGAGGAAACCGGTGTCAGCTCCGCGAACGTCGACAAGATGCTCGAGTCCGACGACCCGGGCATCCGCCGTCTTCTGGGCGTCACGCCGGGTCTGGGCAAGGCGCTCGGGCTCGACGAGCAATGGGCCTATCGCGTCATCAAGCAGGTTGGAAACTACGGCGAGGCCTACGAGCGCAACTTCGGCGAGAAATCCGCGCTGAAGCTGCCACGCGGCATGAACAATCTTTGGACGAAAGGCGGCCTCCTCTACTCGCCTCCTTTCAACTGAAGACGGGCGGCCGGGTCCGGGCATGTGCAGAGGCCCGGCCGCAAGCGGAACCCAGAAGCGATGACGATTGCGCAGGACGCACGCTCGTCTTCATCAAGCCAACCTGCCCGCGCTCGGGCGCTCTCGAGGCTGGTCCACGACCGGCGCGTACGCGATGCCGTGCTGCAGATCATCGTGCTGGGCGCGGTCGTGGCGTTGATCGCCTACCTCGTCGGCAACGCCAGCACCGCGCTCAAAGCCCGCGGGATTGCATCGGGATTCGGCTACCTTTCGCAGGAGGCCGGCTTCGGCATCGGCGAGAGTTTGTTTCTCACGTATTCGCCGTCCGATACCTATCTCCGCGCCTTTGCCGTCGGGCTGATCAACACGCTGCGGGTCTCGATGCTGGCGATCATCGCTGCGACCTTGATCGGTCTTGTGTTCGGCCTGATGCGGCTGTCCTCCAATCTCGGCGCATCGAAGCTGGCGGCGGGCTATGTCGAGCTCTTTCGCAACACGCCGCAGCTCCTGCAAATCGTGTTCTGGTACGCGGTGATGACCGACTTGCCGCGCCCTCGCCAGGCGCTTTCGCCGGGCGGTGACATCTACCTCAGCAACCGCGGTCTGATCCTTCCCTGGCCAGCCCCGCATGCCGCATATCTTTGGGCCTTCGCGGCACTCGCCGCCGGCGCGCTCGGAGCGATCCTGCTCACCAGATGGGCGCGCGGCGTGCAGGCGCGCACCGGCGAGCTGCCGAATGTGACGCATTGGCGAACCGTGCTCATCGTCGGTCTACCGATGCTGGCCTGGGCAATTGCCGGCGCCCCGACCGAGTTTGAGCGACCCGCTCTCCGCGGTTTCAACTTCACAGGTGGCGTGACGCTGTCGCCTGAGTTCGTTGCGCTGTTCCTCGGACTCGCGCTCTACACCGGGGCATTCATCGCCGAGATCGTCCGGAGCGGCGTGGAGTCCGTCGGTCGCGGTCAGGTCGAGGCGGCCCGCTCGCTGGGTCTCAGCCAGAGCCAGATCTACCGCCTCGTGCTGATCCCACAGGCGCTCCGTGTGATGATCCCCCCGACGGCCGGTCAGTACGTGAGCCTCGCCAAGAGCAGCTCGCTGGCTGTCGTGATCGGGTATCCGGATCTGGTCAACGTTTCCAACACGACGCTGAACCAGACGGGTCACGTGGTCGAGGCTCTCGTGCTGATGTCTGCGGTCTACCTCCTGATCAGCTTCTCCATCGCTGCCGCGATGAACCTCTACAACCGCGCAGTCGCCATCAAGGAGCGCTGAAGAATGCAAGCGTCCGGGATGACCGCACCACGCCTGCCGCCAGCGAAAGCAGCCACGGGATTCTGGAGCTGGGTACGCGTCGGCTTTTTCAGCTCGACGGGATCTTCGATCCTCACGCTGGTGATGGCCGCGATTCTCGTCGTCACGCTGCCGCCACTCGTCCGCTGGGCATTTCTCGACAGCATCTGGCAAACCGACGATCCAGCCATTTGCCGCGAAGCTTCCGGCGCCTGCTGGGCGGTGGTCGCCGAGAAGCATCGGGTCATGCTGTTCGGCACCTATCCCTATGAGCAGCAGTGGCGCGGGGTTCTGGTGGTCGCCCTGATGGTCGCCCTCATATTGGCCTCGACGGTGCGCCGCTGGTGGACCCCGAAACTGCTGATGGCCTGGGTGGCGGGCCTCGCGGTGGCGCTGGCGCTGCAGTTCGGCGGCTTTCTCGGCCTCGAATTTGTCCAGACCACGATGTGGGGCGGGCTGCCTCTGACCATGTTCATTTTCGTCGGCACAATCGCCGGAGGCATGCCGTTTGCAGTGCTGCTGGCGCTCGGCCGGCAGTCGGACATGCCGATCATCCAGAAGCTCTCGGCCGGCTATATCGAGACGATCCGCGGCATCCCGCTGGTCAACATCCTCTTCATGGCCGCTTTGATGTTTCCGCTCTTCATGCCGGAGGGGGTGAACTTCGACAAGCTGCTACGGGCGCAGGTCGGCATGATCATGTTCTTCGCAGCCTACACGGCCGAATCGGTCAGGGGCGGGCTGCAGGCCATACCTCGCGGGCAGTACGAGGCGGCAGATTCGCTGGGCGTGTCCTACTGGGACCGCACTTTCAAGATCGTGCTGCCGCAGGCTCTTCGGATCGTCATTCCGCCCATCGTCAACGACGTCATCCGCGCGTTCAAGAACACGTCTGTCCTCGTCATCATCGGCGTTCTCGATCTCCTCGGGGGCACCATGGCGGCACTCGAGGATCCCGAGTGGACCCGCTATTACGTCGAGGCCTATCTGTTCATAGCTATTCTCTACTTCGTGTTCTGCTTCTCGATGTCTCAATACAGCCAGAAGCTGGAGGCCGAGCTGAAATCAGGGCGGAACTACTGATGCGCGAAGGTCGCCCTGAGTGCCTTCTCGACATTTCCGGCGTCGTCAAGACTTTCGGCCGATTCCGGGCCCTTAATGGCATTACGCTAAAAGTGGACCGGGGGGAAAAGATCGTAATCTGCGGTCCGTCCGGCTCCGGAAAATCGACGCTGGTTCGCTGCATAAACCGGTTGGAAACAGCCGATGCCGGCCGGATCGTCGTCGACGGCATCGAGCTCGACTACGACGTCCGCAATATCCGTGCCGTTCGTCGTAAATCGGCGATGGTTTTTCAAAGCTTCAATCTGTTCCCGCATCTGACGGCGCTGGAGAACCTTACATTCGGCCTCACCTGCGTGCTCGGCCTCTCGCGCGCCGATGCCGAGGAGCGGGGGCGCCAATACCTGACGCGCGTGCACATGCTGGAGCACGAGAGCAAGTATCCGGGGCAGCTCTCCGGTGGCCAGCAGCAGCGGGTCGCGATCGCCCGTGCCCTTACCATGCAGCCCGACATTCTCCTGTTCGACGAGCCGACATCCGCCCTCGATCCGGAGATGATCAAGGAGGTGCTGGACGTCATGATGGATCTCGCCCGCGAAGGGCGGACCATGCTGGTCGTCACGCACGAGATGGGCTTCGCCCGAGCGGTCGCCGACCGCGTCGTCTTCATGGACTCGGGCGAGATCGTCGAGGACGCTCCGCCTGAGGAATTCTTCACCGCTCCGAGGACCGAGCGCGCGCAGCGCTTCCTCGGGCAGATCCTGAAACACCGATCCGGGACCGAAGCCGCTCCATGACCGCCGCCGTAAAAAGCCTTCCGAATATGGTCGAGCCCGATTGGGCCGCACTGCGCCGCGAATTCCCGACGCTGGCGCGCTGGACACATCTCGATCTGGCGCGCAAAGCCGTCCTGCCGCGCTGGGTCGAGGCCGCGACGCAAGAATGGTTCGCCGACGTTTACGAGAATGCCGGACAGGAAGCATTCTCTATGGATCGGTTCGAGGATGCCCGTGCGGCCCTCGCCCGGCTGCTGGGCTTAGATCCTGCCGGACTGGCGATGGTCAAGAATACCTCGGAAGGGGCCAATATCATCGCGCGCGGGCTCAAGTTGCGCCGGGGTGACAACGTCGTCATCGGCGAGGCCGAGCACGAGAACAATACGTTCCCCTGGCGCTATCTCGAGCGCGACGGCATCGAGGTGCGCATCGTTCCGATGAGGCCCGATGGGCGTCTGCCGCCTGAGGATTACGCGAAGCTGATCGATCGCGATACGCGCGTCGTGTCCGTGGCCTGGGTGGCCTACGGCAACGGCTATCGTGCGGACATCGCGGGCCTGCGCGCGTGCATGGCCGGCAGCGATGCCTGGATGGTCGTCGATGCCATGCATGGCGCCGGCGTTCTGGCCCAGCCGCTGGGGGAGCTCGGGGCCGATGCCGTCATATGCGGTGGGCATAAGGCGCTGCTGGCACTTGCGGGAGCCGGCTTTCTCCATGTCCGGCCGGACCGCATCGCCGAGCTCGAGCCGCCCTATGCCGCCAAGTTCAGCTTCACGTCCAATGACCGGTTCCGGCCCGAGCTGCAACTCGCCGCAGATGCCCATCGCTTCGAGTACGGCAATCCGAATTTCCTTGGCTGCTGGGTTCTGCGCCGCTCTGCTGAAAAACTGCACTCCATGGGACTTGCGGCCATCGAGAACCGCGTCCGCGATCTCACGACCACCGCCCTCCAACTCGCCGACGAGCGGGGCATCGCCGTGCGCACCCCGCGCGCCTGGCAGGACCGCGCCGGGATCATCAGCTTCGATCTCCGGCAGGACGCGGACGCGATGGTGGCACGGCTCAAGGCGGAACGGGTCATTGCCAGCGTGAAGGACGGTTTCGTGCGTATCGCCTGCCATTTCTATAACGACGAGTCGGATCTGCACCGGTTCTTCGAAGTCGCCTGCGGGAGCCGCGCATGACGATCGCTCCCATCCGCATCGATCTGCGGAGCGACACCAAATCCCGGCCGACCGAGGCCATGCGCCGGGCCATGGCGGCAGCCGAGGTTGGAGACGAGCAGTCCGCCGAGGACCCGTCCGTCAACGCGCTCTGCGAGCGGGTTGCCGATCTGCTCGGAAAGGAGGCGGCGGTCTTCCTGCCCTCCGGCACGATGTGCAACGCCATCGCGGTAGCGGTCCATTGCCGCCCCGGCGATGAGATCATCGCCGACGTCTGCTCCCATCTTTTCAACACAGAGGCCGCCGGCTCGGCGGCGCTGGCCGGCGCGCAGATCCGCCCCGTTCAGGGACACCATGGCAGGTTCACGGCGGCCGACGTGCGTGCTGCCTTGCGCGGGCCGAAGAAGAATGCCCCGCGCTCACGGCTGATCGCCGTCGAGCAGACCGTCAACCGCGGCGGCGGCGCGGTCTGGTCGCTTGCGGCCCTGCAGGAGATCGGCGAGCTCGCCCGCCGCGAATGCCTTGCGCTCCACATGGACGGGGCCCGTCTCATCAACGCCGTCGTCGCTTCCGGTGTGGCGGCATCCGACTTCGGGGCGCCATGCGACAGCGTGTGGCTCGACCTGTCGAAAGGGCTCGGCTGTCCGGTCGGTGCCGTGCTCGCGGGGTCGCGCGAGCTCATTGCCGAAGCCTGGCGATGGAAGCATCGGCTCGGCGGTGCGATGCGACAGGCGGGCATACTGGCCGCCGCCGGCCTGTTCGCACTCGACCACCACGTGGAGCGCCTCGCCGAGGACCACGCCAACGCGAAGCTGCTGGCCGAGGGTCTTCGAAATGTGCCCGGCATCGCCCTCGACCAGCCGCAGCCGGAAACCAACCTCGTCTTTTTCGACGTTGCAGGAATGAGCGCACCCGAGCTTTCCAAGCATCTTCGGGCCGAGGGCATCGCGATCGGTGCCGAGAGCCACACGCGGCTGCGTGCGGTCACGCACCTCGACGTCGATTCCCGCGGGATCGCCACGGCGGTCAGCGCCATTGCACGAATTATGAAATCTGCAGCCCCTCCAACTCCGCAAGATAACTGACCTCGAATCGCGGCCGAACGACAGTGCGCGCGATTTGAACCGAATGAGGATGAAATGAACGCTCCCGACCTGCGCGTAGTGCCCGATGCGGACCTTTCCACGCGTATGCGCGCCCGGTTTCCGGCCGCTCGCGAGTGGACCTATCTCAACGTCGGCTCGCGCGGCATCATCTCGGACGCGGCCCGCCAGGCGGCCGTCGAGCTCGTCGATGGCCACTGGCTCGTCGATGTCTCGAAGGAGAAGATCAACCCTCTGCTCGTGACGTGTAAGGAGGAGCTCGCGCGCCTCATCCACGGCGACCCGTCCGAGGTCGCGGTGACCGAGAACGTCTCCGAGGGCCTCAATGCCGTCGCGACTGCGATCGAATGGCAGGCGGGCGACAACGTGGTCGTCTCGGCGGACCTGGAGCACGCCAACAACGTCTATCTCTGGTACTGGGTCCGCCGCTTCGGTGTGGAGGTGCGCGCCATTCCGCCGCGGGCCGGCGAGATCGATGCCGAGGCGCTGGCGGCTGCCATCGATGGGCGCACACGGATCGTTACTGCCGCGAGCGTGACCTTCACGCCCGGCTTCCGCACTGATCTGCAGACGATCGGGAAGGCGGCGCGTGCCCACGGCTCCCTGTTCCTGGTAGATGGGGTGCAGAGCTGCGGTATCCTAATGCTCGATGTGCACGACAACTGCATCGACGCGCTCGCGACCTCCACCAGCAAGGGTCTCCTCGGCTTGATGGGCCTGGGCTTCCTCTGGGTGCGGAAGGACTGGCTGCCGCGACTGAAGCCGGCCTACGTCGCCCGCACGGGCATCGCGACGACCGGCCATTATTCGGAGATCGAGAGCGTCGACTTCGAATTCGCGCCCGCTGCGGAGCGTTTCGAGGTCGGCAATCCGAACTGGGTCGGGATTGCGGCTGCGGCCAAGGCGCTGCAGGAGATCAACGTGGCCGGCATCGAGCGCATCGAAGCCCATGCCCTGGCGCTCGCGGAAAAGCTCAGGCACGGACTGGAAGGCCTCGGGCTTCCAGTCCGGCGTCCGGGTTCGGCGCGCGCCCTGAGCCACCTGGTTACGGTCGGCGAGCGAGGTGCCGGCGATGCTTATTCGACCAGCGATCCCGTCCTGAACGCGATTGCAGCGGCACTCAAAGAAGAGCGCGTGCGATTTTCGATCCGGCGCGGTCTCTTGCGCTTCGGCTTCCACATGTACAACAACGACCAGGATGTGGAGAAGGTGATCACGATCGCACGCCACGTGGTCAAGTAGGCCGGCGCACAGCACTGTGACCGCTGCGCGATGACCGGGAGCGTCGCCGCACGAACGCAGTGCTGATCCTACCGGAGAATAGCCGATCTTCAGATAGTTCATCTCTTGCTCGGGTATTGGAATTCGCGTCTGCCGGGCTGGCGACTACCATCGCATCGAGCTCCTGCTCAATCCCGCCAGCTCGCGGCCGACATCTCCATGGCGCGGCCGAATCCGGCGAGCGCCATGCCGATGGCGAAGAACACCAGGACGACGATCTGCAAGTTGCCCTCGACCGACTCCTTCTCGATCAGATAGTCCGAAACGTTCGCATCCGCCGTTCTGTACCTCTTGATCATCGTGTCCCGCTCGGCCTCGACCAGGCTGATCTCGGCGTCGGGCACTTTCAGAGCGTGCAACGTGGCGATCCGGTTGCCGTAGATCGCGCTCATCTGAAGCTGGCCATTCTGTTGCATGTTGAACGCGGCCATACGCCACTCGATCTCCCGCTTCAGCGGCTCGACGTAGAAGATTTGCGTCGCAGTCGAGGCCAGCAGGAACAACAACCCGATCAGCTCGCCCCACTGGTATCGCTTCAACTTCATGGCTCCCCCCTCGGATGCCTGCGCCGGTGCATTGCGGACGCTGTCAGAAAGGTTCCCGATCACTGTACGACCGCCACGACTTGATAGGTGCTCGGGGCAGGCATTGCCGTCAGGTGCTTCGCGAACTCCGCCCGTCCATGGATCTGCTCCGGGCTTGTCGCGTTGCGCTTTTGCGCCTCCTCGCTCTCCCAGATCGTGATCGAAAGAAACCGGTTCTCTGCGCGATCGAAGAAAAGATAGCCGGCGATCAAACCCTTGTCCTTGAACACGCTGATATGCTTCGGCCACTCGGCAATTGCCGCCTCGGCTGCGCCGGGCTTCGGGGTCGAGGTCATCACGCGGGCATACATCTGCAACTCCCTGGTTCGCTCGGTCGTCGCCAGGATGGCGAGAAGCAGCGCAGACCGCAAGCGCGCCGGCAGCCATCAGCCTTGTCCGCCAAGCTGACAACTGCGATCATGCTGGTGTCTGCCATTTCCTCAGGACAGAGTGCAGAACCATGGTCGAGTTCACGAGCCTGCAGGAGATGCTGCTCGCGGCGCATGAAAAGCTCGCGCCGGCAACATGGGATTTCATCATTGGCGGCACGGAGGCAGAGAGCACGCTCCGGCGCAACCGCCACGGATTGGATCGCCTCGCCTTCCGTCCGCGCGTGCTGCGGGATGTCAGCAGGATCGACACGAGCACGACGTTTCTGGGCCATGAGCTCAGCCTGCCGGTGATGATGGCGCCGGTCGGGTCGCTGGCGCTCGTCGATCCGGATGGGGCCGTCGCGGTCGCCGGCGCCTGCCGAACGGTCGGGTCGATGCTCATCTACAGCACCTTCGCCGATCCGCCGCTCGACGTGGTGCGGCAGAAGGTTGATCACCCGCTCGTTCTTGGACTCTACGTGCGAGGTGACGAAGCGTGGGTCGACCAGGCGGTGGACGAGGCCGTCGCCGCGGGCTGCGTTGCCATCGCGGTGGTGACGGAGGCCCCCTACTACTCTCGCCGCGAGCGCGATCTCCTGAACCGCTTCCGTTCCCGAGGCAGCAAGTCAGGTACGTATGCAGCAACGCAAAAAATCTTGCGGGAGGGCGGAAGCCCCGATGCGACTGCCGCGGCCGAGGCGCGCATGGTCACCGCGCGACTGACCTGGGATACCGTGGAGCGCATAAGAAAGCGATCGAACCTTCCCATCATTCTGAAAGGCATTGCGACCGCAGAGGACGCGCGCATGGCCGTCGAGCACGGTGTGAGCGCCGTCTATGTCTCCAATCACGGCGGGCGTCAGCTGGACTCGGCCCGAGGCTGCATCGAAGCGTTGCCGGAGATCGTCGCGGCAGTGGGCGGGCACGCCGAAGTGATCCTCGACGGCGGGATCTACCGCGGCACCGATGTGCTCAAGGCGATCGCGCTGGGTGCGCGGGCCGTGTGCATCGGCCGGCTCCAGTGCTGGGCCTTGGCGGCCGGCGGCGAGGCAGGCCTGGTGCGGGCGATGGAGATCCTGGAAGAGGAAATCATCATTGCCATGGGCCTGATCGGGGCTTCCAATCTGGCCGGGCTCGACAGGAGCTATCTCGTTGCAACCGATCCGATCGAGTCGGCACACGTGCTCAATCCGTTCCCGGTGGTCAAGGAGCGGCTGGCGCGGTTGACAGCGCCGGGCAAGAGTGAACATTGACACCGGCCCCGGCAGCCCCCGCTCATGGCGACAATCGTGTGCCGATGTTCCGGGCCCGCGCCCGCTTCAGGATTTCGACCCCCGTGGCAAGGTCCTCGAGGGCGATACCGAGATTGAAGACGAGAATGCGCTGGGCATCATTCATGCGCTGCCCTTTGCCCGAGGTGAGGAGTTCCGCCAGCTCGGCATCGACGCGGTGGACGCCTGTGAACTTGCCCTCGTGAATTCGGGCATCCTCGATCTGTCCGTAGTCGTCGGTCAGCACCAGATCCATGGCGGCGATGGCCGCATCGGTGATGTAGGAATCGTAATCCAGCGTAATGGTCAGACTGCCGGGCGCGAGCCATTCCGGCAGCAGACAAGCGCGGCGCGACTGCTCGATCGGCCCAGCCGTGATGATGATATCCGCCCCGCGCACCGCCCGCTCGGCGCTGCCCGTTCCGGTGACCTGGGTACCCCAGCGCCCCTGCATTTCCTGGACGAACGCCGCCTCCCGCTCCGGCACGATGTCATAAGCCCGGCAGTGGGTCAGGCTCGGCAGCACGCCTTTGAGGGCTTCCAGGTTCTTGCGGCCCTGCAGGCCGCAGCCAAGTATGGCCAGGCTGTTCGCATCTTTTCTGGCCAGGTGCCTGGCAGCCAGAGCAGAGGCCGCGGCGGTGCGGTTTCCGGTTATCCACTTCGCATCCATGATTGCGACGGGCTGCCCCGTATCGTCCTCAGACAGGAGAAACAAGCCCTGGATATACGGCAACCCGCGTGCCGGGTTCCCGGGATCACCGCTCTGCCATTTACATCCGGCAAACCCGAGCTTCGGGGAAGCACTGACCATGGAGCTGTAGAAGGGCGGGCCGTGGCGATGAAAGAAGATTTTCGGCGGCATGATGGTGCCTCCGGCCGCCCTCAGGCGGAACATCGCCTCCAGCACCGGCACGATCTCGGCAACACCCAGGCCAAGGCCGTCGAGATCGGTGCTGTTGAGATAGAGAACGTCGCTCACGGTAGCCACTGGTTCTGACTTTCCTGCAGCGCCGACCGTCAATTCCGCGTGTCGGCAGTGGTGTTGATGGCGGCTTTCTCGATCCCGACCGACAGGTCGATGGCGACCACTGCAATGATCGCGATGTAAATCGTTGCCGCCGATACGGCCGCCAGCGTCGGGTCGATATTGAACTGGATGTAATTGAACAGCTTCACCGGAATGGTCTCTAATTGCGCCGTCGAATTGAAAATGCTGACTTCGACGTTGATCCAGGAATTTATGAACGCGAAAAGTGCGCCGGCAATGACACCGGGCTTGATCTGCGGCAGCGTCACCAGGAAGAACGTTTCGGCAGGTGTGGCGCCCAGGTCTTGTGCCGCCTCCTCCGTTGTTGTTTCCATGCCCGAAAGTGATGCAAGCGTCGTGCGGATCACGTAAGGCGTCACGAGCACCACATGACCGGCGAACAGTGCCCAGAAGCTGCGCGCGAAGCCGAGCGCGGAGGCGTACTGAAGGATGGCCGCGCCGAGAACGATCGTCGGCAGCACCAGTGGGGATAGAAAGGCCGCGCTCAGTGCGGCACTGCCCGGAAACCGCTTGCGGGCAAACACCAGCGCCGCTGGGATTCCAAGCAGCAATGCCGCTGCTGTTGCCGCGGCAGCAAGTCCACCCGAAAGCACGAATGCTTCCACGAACGTCGGATCACTGATGAATCGCCAATACCATCGGAAAGTCGCGCCCTGCGGCGGGAACCTGAGGTATTCGGTGGTGGTGAATGAGATGGCGACGACTACGATGAGCGGCAGCGCCAGATAGGCAACGACAACCCAGCTGATACCGGCAATCAGCAGACGGCCCAAACGATCTGCAATCCTTTGCTGCATGTTCCGCATCACCCCGCCATCCGGACGCGCCGCTCGAAGATCAGCAAATAAGCACCGATCAGCAGCAGGGTCACGGCGAGCAGAACCACTGACAGGGTGGCGCCGATATCCGGCCGGAATGTCGCGGTGTACTGCTGGAAGATCAGTATCGGCGTGACCATCTCTCGCCCGCCGCTGAGGATGCTGGGGATGACGTAGGCGCTGACGCTGAGTGCGAACACGATGATTGAGCCAGCCACCACACCAGGAAGACTGAGCGGGAAAGTTACCGCGAGGAAGGCGCGTGAGGGGCGAGCCCCGAGGTCCCGGGCCGCCTCGATCAGGGACCGGTCGACTCCCTGCAGCACGCTGCAGACGGACAGCACCATGACGGGCAGCAGGATGTAGGCGAGCCCGGTGATGATGCTGAGCTTGCTGTAGAGGATGTCGAGAGGCGTCTCGATCAGGCCAATGCTGAGCAGGCTCTCATTGACGATGCCGCGTCGCCCCAGGATCACGATCCAGCCAAAGGCGCGGACGATGTTGCTGGTAAACAATGGCGTCACAAGCAGCACATAGATCAGACGCCGCACCCAAACAGAGCGCGCATGGAAGATGGTGTAATAGGCCAGAGGGTAGCCGAGGAGGAAGCAGACCACGGAAACCCAGAAGGCGATCAGAAGCGTGTTCAGGAGTGCGCCCCAGTAATAGGCGTCGCCGAGGACCGCGGTGTAATTCGCCAGCGTCCAGCCGCCGTCGGGACGCATGAAGCTCTCGCCCACCAGCACGGAGAACGGCGCCAGGAAGAAAAGCACGAAGAAGGCGACCGGTCCGAGCATCAAGAATGCAGCATTGGTCGACGTGATGCGCATAAAGCCACCCCACGTCAGGTCTGCAACAGGCGAGCAGCATCCCGCCGCCAATGCACCGTGGTCATCTCGCCTGGCTGCAGCCGCTCGGCGGCCGGGTTGTAGCCGGGCTCGGCCGCAATCTCCTGCCCATTGGCAATGACAAAGTACAGCCGCCACGTCGCTCCGATGAACACCTTGTCATTGAGCGTCGCCGAAAGCGCGACGCAATCCTCACCGCGGGCAGTTGCGCCGACCTGCATGTCCTCGGGACGGATCATCAGTGAGACGTCGCGCAATCCGCCTGCCGCTGCGCGATAAGGGAGCAACGGACCATCAGGAGCGAGACGGACGGAGCCGTCGCTATCGCTGCAACAGTCGAGCAGGTTCGCTTCCCCGATGAAATCGGCGACGTAACGCGTCGCGGGGTTTCGATAGATTTCCGCGCCGCTGCCGAGCTGAACGATGTCTCCGTCCCGCATGACGCCGATACGGTCAGCTATCGCGAGCGCTTCCTCCTGGTCGTGCGTGACGAACAGGAACGTCATGCCGAGCTGTTGATGCAGTCGCTTGAGCTCGACTTGCATCCGCTTCCGTAGCTTGAGGTCGAGCGCCCCTAGTGGCTCGTCGAGAAGCAAGACCTCCGGCTGGTTCACTAGCGCACGGGCAAGTGCGACCCTCTGCTGCTGGCCCCCCGACAGCTCGCGCGGAAATCGCGCGCCCAGGGAGGCAAGTCCAACCATGTCCAGCGCCTCGGACACCCGCTTCTCCACCTCTCGTGCCGGCAGGCGCTGCCGCCGCGGGCCGAACGCAACATTGTCGACCACCGACATGTGCGGAAACAGGGCGTACTGCTGAAACACGGTATTGACCGGCCGGAGGTTCGGAGGAACGACGGTCATCGAACGCCCGTTGATCCGGATTTCGCCGGAGGTGGGCTCGACGAAACCAGCGACCGCTCTAAGCAGAGTCGTCTTACCGCAGCCACTCGGGCCGAGCAGAGCAATGAATTCTCCCCTCTGCACATCGAGGGAGACGCCGTTGAGAGCTGTTACCTTGCCATACCGCTTTACAAGGCGATCAACGACAACGACGTCATCATTGCTCATTCGGGCCTCGCACTGGCCTGCGCCGACATTCCATCATCTGCCGGCAACTTGCCGGTTCCAGACCTCGGTCAGCGCCTGACGCTTGGCGTTGATGGCGTCCCAGTTGGGAATAGCGAGGTTTTTGACCGTACCGCCGGCTCCCCAGGGCATTCTCTCCTTCGCCTTGTCCGAGATCTTCGAATTCTTGATCGGAGGCCCGACATAAAGTCTTTCAGCGAGGCAGTTCATGGCCTCATCGCTCACCGTGTAGTTGACGAACGATAGCGCGGCGTCGAGGTTCTTGGTTCCCTCGGCGATGTGGACGCGGATATCGGCGGATGGCGCGCCCTCGTTCGGGACGACGAATACGATCGGGATACCCTTGTCGGCAATGGCCCACGCCGCGGTATTGTAGTAGGCGGCTGCAATGGCCTCGCCGCTCTGCAGCGCCGCCTGCGCAACGCCCGAGGCGTCGTAATAGCTCGATACCTTGAGCTCCCTGAGTCTCTCGACCGCGGCCGCCGGGTTGTCGAGTGTGCCGCCGGTAAGCTTGATCAGGTGCGCGAACAAGGGAATGCCAGCGGCATTGACCGGGCTTGGCAGCGTCACCTTGCCGGCATACTCGGGCTTCCAAAGGTCCCACCAGGACTGCGGCGGGGCCTTCACGTCCTTGGAATTGTAGGCAATGCCCAGTGCGTAAAAGCCGGTGCTCAAGGCGTAGATCTTGCCGTCCTTGGTCCTATAGACCGCCTCGTCGATGAGCCCCGCGATGTTTGGGACCTTCGCAGGATCGATGGCACCGACCACCCCGTCGGCAGCGGCCAGCTCGGAAATGCCGCCGTCAATCCAAGCGATGTCGATCGCCGGGTTTCCCTTTTGCTGCTTCAGCTTATTGTAGGTAACGGTCGAGACGCTCGTCTCCTGGATGACCTGCACGCCACTCGACTTGGCGAACGGGTCGAGTATGCAGGCCTTTTGCGCCTCGCCCCAGTTGCCGCCATATGTCGCCACCGTTAGCCGCTGTTGTGCTTCAGCCGCTCCTGTTGTCGCCAGGAAAGCAGTTGCGGCCAGCAGAACTGGAATTCGCCGAAGTTCCATGCGCAGCCTCCCTTGTATCGCCTAGTCTTTCATGTCTCGACGCAGGCGGCGGGCGAGGAGTAGGTTAGAGTTCCTGGTCCGGTCGGCGATCTACCGTTTGCAAACCGTCCTGCGCCAAGGATACATCGACTATGACGGCACCGAAGCAAAATGGCAACTACTCAGCATGATGCGATCCAGCACAGCCTTCGAGGTCATCTACACTCACACTGAGGGTGAGCCGACCTGCATTATTCATTCGGGCGTGATCTATCCCCCGCGCTCGAGCATCCTGGAGAAACGTCGCTTCCTCGAGGAGAACTACGACTGGCTGCGAACAGCCCTCATGCGCGAGCCACGGGGCCATCGCGATATGTTCGGTGTCTTCCTGACACCACCTTCGGAGCCCGGCTTCGATGCCGGACTCATCTGGATCGACGGCACCCAATACTCGCACATGTGCGGTCACGGCACGATCGCGGTCTCGATGGCGATGGTGGCGCTGGGGATGGTGCCGAGAGGTAAGGAGGGACGAACGACGATCCGCTTCGAGACCACCGCCGGGCCGGTCGTGAGCGAGGTCGCGCACGAGGCCGATCGTGTCCTATGGTGCCGGTTCGAGAACGTGCCGGCCTACGTGGCAGCCCAGGACATTCCACTCGATGTGCCGGACCTGGGTCGGGTCGACGCCGACGTCGTCTGGGGCGGCAATTATTTCGGCATTATCGATATTCGCGGCAAGGGCCTCGAAATCGGCCCCGAAAACGGCGCCCGCCTCTCGCAGGTTGGTGTCACGGCCCGCGAGATGCTGCGCGAGAAAATAGCTTTGCAGCACCCGACCGAAGGACACATCAGCAATTTCAATTTCGTAACGCTCTGGCACGAGGGGCGGCTGCCTGGTGCATTCTACAAGAACGTGCACGTGTTCAGCGCAGGGCAGCTCGACCGGTCGCCGGGCGGCACTGGGACGTCGGCCATGATGGCAATGTTTCACGCCCGGGGACAGCTCGAGCTGAACCAGCCGATCCAGTCCGAAGGGCTGGTGGGCACTGGCACATTCGAGGGCTGCCTCATCGGCGAGACGACTCTGGGCACCCAGCCCGCCGTCCGCCCGACCGTCAAAGGTACGGCAAGCCTTCTCGGCACAGCCCGTTGGATCATCGATCGCGACGACCCGATCAGCTCGGGATTCATCGTGCGCTAGGATAAAGCGCGCCGGCGTTATGAGGGGGATCGAGCAGCGGCATCCGGCCAGGGAAATGCCTGATGTGGCGCGTTTTTTTTGCTTCGTCGAGCCCTGCATTCCGAATTCGGTCATGGGGTGGCTTTATCAGCTCAAGTTGGCCCGCTGGGATATATATAAGCGATTATACCTAGCCGTCTTTTCTGGCATCGGGTCATGCGACCAAGGTTGCGATCCAGAGTCGAGCCGACATCGACCGAATATCCCAACCACCGGCGAAGGCGGGTTGGGAACGCCGGATGGGTCCGGTATTGGAGGTATAGAGAACGCGCTGCTGTCAGTATCTAAGTTGGTTCAAGGCTCCATCTTGGGCGACGAAGCACACCATGGCAAAGGCAGTCTTCACGACCAAGGTCAACCCGACGTAGGACGACCTGCCGGAGGTGCGCTATCATTTTCCGCGCACGTATCTCGGCCAGGCGCGTGCGGCCGTGGGCGACTGGATCGTCTACTACGAACCGCGACGGACGGGAGATGTGTCGAGCCGGGGCGGGCGGCTGGCGTATTTCGCGGTGGCACGCGGGATGGGCATTGAGCCCGATCCCAAGCTCGTCGATCACTTCTATGCCTTCGTCAGCGACTATCTCGAGCTTGATCGGCCGGTGCCGTTCCGCGACGGCGCGCACTACTACGAAAGTGCGCTGATGCGGCCCGACGGGCAGACCAGCAAGGGCGCGTTCGGACGCGCGGTGCGGCCGATCCCGGATCGCGAGTTCGAGCTGATCCTCGCAACGGGCTTCGGCCCGGAGCTAGGGTCGGGGACAGGCGCTTCAGCGGCTACGCCCGTCATGCCGCTCGGCATGGCCGAGGATCAGCAGCCGTTCGACGGCGGCGCGAGCTCACGGCCGATGGTCGAGACGACACTGACGCGGCCGTTCCGCGACGAGGCATTCCGCAGGCAGGTGCGGCTCGCCTACGACAACCGCTGCGCGATCAGCGGGCTCAAGCTGATCAACGGCGGTGGCCGACCCGAGGTGCAGGCGGCGCACATCAAGCCGGTGGCGAGCGAGGGGCCCGACTCGGTGCGCAACGGCATCGCGTTGTCCGGCACGCTACACTGGATGTTCGATCGCGGGTTGATCTCGGTCGACGATGACTACCGCGTACTGCGGGCGCAAAGCGTGCCTGAGGACGTGGCCCGCCTGATACGCCCGGAGGCACGACTACTGCTGCCTTGCGACGAGACGTTGCGTCCGCACCCGTCGTTCTTGCGGTTCCATCGGGAGCAGGTATTCAAGGGGTAGCTCCCAATAGCTATCCTAGCGGGCCAAAGCACGCGGCGTCGACCGCCGACGCCATCGCCGATTACTACGATCGAGCTTGCGCCGTGGAAGGTTCAAATTCGGGCGCCGTCCTCATCTATTATCGCCCGAGACGCTCTCGGCCTCCAACCTCAGCCGGAGCGGAATGAGATCGTACTCGCCGTCGCGTGAATCACGCGAGCTATCGCCGGAAGTTGGTGACGGCCGGGGCGGTCAGGCGGCGGCTGTAGCGGGCTGGCCGGCGGGTGCGCTTGGGCACCACCTCCAACCCGTCGGCGAACTTCACACCCAGGATCAGT
>JAHDXT010000042.1 GCA_023384095.1 Hyphomicrobiaceae bacterium | reverse complement strand
AGGTGCGCTGATAGTCCGCAATGCTTGGTTCTCGTCATCCCGGACCAGGGAGCGAAGCGACCGCCGATCCGGGATCCAGCGCAAAAAAGTCCGAAAGGACACAAGAATTTCGAGCCTTCGGCATTTCTTATGCCGAATCCCGGATCTCCTCGCCGCTGAAATGCGGCTCGTCGTCCGGGATGACGGCAGGGTATGAAGCGTGAGATCGGAACGATTGTCCTTCCGGACACTCCCAACAAGGATCAAAAATGCCCTCACCGGACCTCCTGGAACAGCTCAGGGCCTACGACACGCCCACGATCTGCAACGCGCTCGAGGTCGTGGACGGCTCGCGCCGGCTGACCGGCTTCACCACCAGGCCGCTGATCGCGCCCTTCCCGGACCTGCCGCCGATGGTCGGCTACGCGCGCACCGCCGCGATCCGCTCGACCCACACGCACGAGCTCGACGCCAAGTCGGCGCGCGCCCAGCGGATCGACTACTATGAGTATGTCGCCGCCGGCCCCGGCCCGCAGATCGTCGTCATCCAGGATCTCGATGGGCCGGACTGCGGCTTCGGCGCCTTCTGGGGCGAGGTGCAGAGCACGGTGCACAAGGCGCTCGGCTGCGCCGGGGTCGTCACCGACGGCTGCATCCGCGATATCCCGCAGTGGGCGCCCGGTCTCAACGTGCTGGCCGGCTCGATCATGCCGAGCCACGCGCATGTGCATCTCGCCGACTTCGGCCGGCAGGTCAGGGTCGCGGGCATGCTGGTCCGCTCCGGCGATCTCGTCCACGCCGACCGGCATGGCGCGGTGGTCATCCCGCATGCGCTCGCCGCGAAGGTGCCCGCGGCCTGCGAGCTGATGGCGCGAAAGGAAGCGGTGATCCTCGACATGGCGCGCAAGCCCGGGGTCACGGTCGCGATGCTCGCGGAAGCGCTCTCGATGCAGGACGAGATCCATTGACGCGCAAGGTCGTCCGCATCCGGAAGGTGTGATACGAATGGCGGGGATCGCCGCACATCACGCGCTCGACCGTTTCGACGGCCGCATGCCGCTGCGCACATCTTCAATCCAGAGGCGCGCCCGCGCCGAGAGCTGAGCGACTGCGAGGAAAAGCGATGCGCAAGAACGCCGTCAGGACGACGCTCGCCCGAGGCGGGCGCGTGGTGAACGCCTGGTGCTCGATCCCGAGCTCCTATTCGGCCGAGGTCATGGCGCACCAGGGCTGGGACAGCGTCACGATCGACCTGCAGCACGGCCCGGTCGATTACCAGGTCGCCTTCACCATGCTGCAGGCCATCTCGACGACGAGCGCCGTGCCGATGGCGCGGGTCCCGTGGAACGACCCGGCGATCATCATGAAGCTGCTCGACGCGGGCGCCTACGGGCTCATCTGCCCGATGATCAACACCAAGGCCGAGGCGGAGGCGTTCGTCGGGGCAGCCCGCTATGCGCCGCAGGGATTCCGGTCGTTCGGTCCCAATCGCGCGGTGCAGTATGGCGGCGCGGACTACTGGCAGCACGCCAACGAGGAAGTCCTGCTGCTCGCCATGATCGAGACGACGAAGGCGCTGGAGAACCTCGACGAGATCCTCACCGTGCGGGGCCTCGACGGCGTTTACATCGGACCTTCCGACCTGTCGCTTTCGATGGGCCGCACACCGACGCTCGACCCCACCGACCGCGATGTGCTGGCCGCCATGGAGACGATCCTCGGTCGTACCCGCGGCATGGGGCTGATCGCCGGCGCCCATACCGACAGCGCCGCGACCGCACTGAAGCGCTTCGGTGAAGGTTTCCAGCTCTGCACCATCCTGAACGACGCGCGGCTGCTGGCCGCAGCGGCGCAGGCCGCCGTCCGCGAGGCCAAAGGCGAGGCGCAGGCGTCCGCGGCGAAGACATATTAGCGTGTCGAACCTGACGCTTCATTTCCTGCCGTCATCCCGGACGACGAGCCACACTAAAGTGGCGAGGAGAGCCGGGAGCCAGCGTCAGAAGCGCCGAAGGCTCGACAGTTTTGGATGGCGGGAATCAAGTGTCTGGTGCGGAACGCCGGTGTCTGTGATTCCGAAGTCCGCTTCGAGAGCTTGCCGCGAGGTGGTAGTGGACTTCGGAATCACCACACTAGCACTCGGCCACCGACGACCGGGGCGGTCGGGCCAGGGTCAGCGGACGACCTCGCCGGCGTAGACGCCCCAGAGCTTGTCCTGCTCGATGTAGCCCTGGAAATCGCCGATCACGACCAGGCACCAGCGGCCGTCGCAATGGCGGACATTCGCAATCACGCCGGCCTCGACGATGGCCACGGTCCTGGCGCTCTCGCGGTCATCGCCGCGCAGGGGGGTCTGGGGCGGCGGCTGGCCCTGCTTGAGCTCCCATGGCAGGACGAGGGCGGTGCGCCGGCCCGAGAGCATCGAATGCAGAACCCAGCCGGTGGCGCCTTCCGCATCGCGCACCTGCCGCCAGGCTTCGTATTCGTTGAGCACCTCGACCGGGAGGCCGGCCCTGCTGAACACCCATGCTGCGGGGTACTCGGTCCCAGGCCCCTTGCGCAGGTTGATTCGATCCGCTTTGAGGCTTACGAAACGGGGAATGGCGAGGCCGCTCGAGCTGCCTTTCTCCTGGGTGGTCGCCCCGATCGACGGCTGCGCGCGGGAATAGCCGGGCGGCACGGTCGCAGACGCAAGAACGCCTAGCGCCGCGACCAGCGCTCGCGATGTTGCCGCCACTCGTCCCGCGCCCCGCATGCTCCGCCCAACAACACGATTCCGGGGCGCAATCAAGGCCCGGGCCTTACCTGGCACCACCCCGACTGGCGATACGGAACCTTGATCCGGCCGTGGGCCTGAGAGGCCCGGCCCGACGAGCGGTCTTGACCTGTCAACCCGGCGCGAGATGAAATGCCGACCGCGGGCGCGGCGGCTGCGCCGACGAAACACTGGCTACGGCCCGCGCTGAACGCTCATCATCCCCAACTCTTTGTCATCGAGTTGGCCTTCTGTTAGACAGTCCAGAAAGCGGGCGGCGCCGATCGGTCGGGCCGGCGCGCCGGCTCAGAGCGAACAGAGACGACAGAATCGCCCATGCCAAACACGGCCAAGAAACCTCTGGTGATCGTCACGCGCAAGCTGCCGGACGTGGTCGAGACCCGCATGCGCGAGCTCTTCGACGCCCGCCTCAACGTCGACGACAAGCCGCGCAGCCAAAGCGAGCTCGTCGAGGCGGTCAAGACCGCCCAGGTGCTGGTGCCGACCGTCACCGACAGGATCGACCGCGCGGTGCTCTCGCAGTCGGGGCCACAGCTCAAGCTGGTCGCCAACTTCGGGACCGGCGTCGACAACATCGATCTCGATACGGCGCGCAACCGGGGCATCATCGTCACCAACACCCCCGGCGTGCTGACCGAGGACACCGCCGACATGACGATGGCGCTGATCCTCGCGGTGCCGCGCCGGCTTGCCGAAGGCACCGCTTACCTCAAGGATCACCGGAACGAGTGGGCCGGCTGGTCCCCGACCTGGATGCTCGGCCATCGCATCTACGGCAAGCGCCTCGGCATCATCGGCATGGGCCGCATCGGCCAGGCCGTGGCCCGGCGCGCGCGCGCCTTCGGCCTGCAGATCCACTATCACAACCGCCGCCCCGTGGCCGAGGAGATCGAGCAGGAGCTGGAGGCGACCTACTGGGACAGCCTCGACCAGATGCTGGCGCGCATGGACATCATTTCAGTCAACTGCCCGCATACGCCGGCGACCTATCATCTCTTGTCCGCGCGCCGCCTGAAGCTGCTGAAGCCGACGGCCTACCTCGTGAACACCGCGCGCGGCGAGGTGATCGACGAGAACGAGCTTTCGCGCCTCGTCGAGACCGGAGCGATCGCGGGCGCCGGGCTCGACGTGTTCGAGCACGAGCCGGCCATCAACCCGAAGCTGCTCGCGTCCAATCGCGTCGTGGCGCTACCGCACATGGGGTCCGCGACCATCGAGGGGCGCATCGACATGGGCGAGAAGGTCATCATCAACATCAAGACCTTCCTGGACGGCCACGCGCCACCCGATCGCGTGCATCCGGCGATGTTCTGAGGCCGGCCGCACGTACCCGCCACCGCTCCGCCATGGCCGCCCGGATTGGAATCCGAGCAGGCTTCCACGCCGCGAGGGCGAGGCGACCCGGATAGCCGCCTGCGAGAATGACGAATTGTGAGCTCAGAGGCCGATTCTCGGCTCGGCAGGTGGCGCGTCCACGTGCGTGCACGTCGCCCAGCACGAAAGCGCTACTCAAGCCGCGACGGCAGGCTCCTGCCCCTCGGCCTTCTTCTTCCGGATCTCGCGCTTGAGGCGCAGGCAGCGGTCCGACAGTTGCTCGTCCCGCGCCTTCAGCAGATAGGCGTCGAGCCCGCCGCGATGCTCCACCGACTTCAGGGCATGGGCGCTCACCTTCAGGCGCACCGTGCGGCGCAGCGCATCGCTGATCAGCGACACGGTGCACAGGTTCGGCCGGAACGTGCGCTTGCTCTTGTTCTCTGCGTGGCTGCGGAGCTGCCCTGACATCGGCAGCTTGCCGCTCAGCTCACAGCGTCTCGTCATGGCACGATACCCTCTCTTGGCGCACCCTGGCTGGGACGCGTGAATTCTGCTCGCTTCGGAAGCGGAAACGTCCCGTCAGGCCTGCGGCCGCGAGTCCGCGCCACTCTATACTGACATCGCCGGGGGAGCGTCAAGCTCACCCGGACGGGTTCACTCCCAGCGGTCGGGCGGCGGCCTGCCCCCCGTGCGGGCCAGACACAGAATTGACGAAAAAGAAACGTAGGGCGATGAATGGTGTCCGTTGCTCGTCCGAGGGGCCTTCCTGCGCCATGAGGTTCAGAACCGCCCGGCTGCCGATCGGGATTTCCGGGTTCGGGCGGGCTGCGCTCATGGCGCTGCTGGCAGTGCTCCTGCCGGCCGCCGCAGCTGCCGAAGATGGCTGGCCGAGCAAGGTCTCCGCCAAATACAAGATCACCTTCAACGGGTTCGATATCGGCAGCTTCCGGTTCGACTCGAACATCGGCTCGCGCTCGTATTCGCTCACCGGCAGCGCCGAGCTGTCCGCCCTGCTCGGGGCCTTCAAGTGGACCGGCGCCACCCGCAGCTCGGGTGCGCTGGCCGCAGGAGAGCCGAAGCCTGTCGATTACGCCTTCGACTACAAGAGCACTTCCAAGAAGGGCTCCGTCGCCATGAGCTTCAGCGGCGGGCGCGTGGCCAGCGCCACCGTCGTGCCGCCGAGCTCGCCATCGAAAAGAACGGTCCCGCTCACCGAGCGGCATCTCGAGGGCGTCCTCGATCCCCTGAGCGCGGTCATGGCGATGAGCCGCGGGCGCCAGGACAACCCGTGCGTCCGCACCATCTCGATCTTCGACGGCAAGCAGCGGTTCGACCTCGAGCTGTCGTATCGCCGCCAGCAGAACGTCAACGAGGCGAAACCCAGCGGTCAGCCGGGCATCGCGTTCGTGTGCCGCGTGCGCTACGTCCCGATCGCCGGCCACAAGGACAACGACGAGACGCGGACCATGGCCGCCAATACCGGCATCGAGGTCGCCTTGCGTCCCATCCCGAGCGCCAATATCCTCATTCCGTACCGGATTACGATACCGACCATCCTCGGCTCGGCCGTCCTCACGTCGCAGCGTGTGGAGATCACCACCGGAATGAGGCAGATCGCCCTGGTTCATTGACCCCGCGGCCGATAAATGACACTGAATGGCGCCTTCTCATGAAGCAAGGGCTCGCTCAGGGCTGGTCACCGTTTGCCGGCCGGGCGCGGGGATTCGGCCGGCAGCCGGACTTGCTTCCGAGCGGCGGCATGGGTTCGCGCGATGCGCTCGCTTGCATCCGAGGCGGCTGACGTCTCCAACGAGACCAAGGCTGGAGGCTGAGTAGTCATGGGCATCGATCTCGTAACGCGGATCCGGAACGTCACGGCGGTTCTGGGGCCGACCAATACCGGCAAGACCCATCTCGCGATCGAGCGCATGCTCGGCCACGACACGGGGATGATCGGGCTGCCGCTGCGGCTGCTGGCGCGCGAGGTCTATGACAAGATCGCGCAGCGTGTCGGCGCCGAGAAGGTCGCGCTGATCACCGGCGAGGAGAAGATCAAGCCGGAGAGCCCGCGCTTCTGGGTCTCCACCGTCGAGGCCATGCCGCGGGAGATCGACGTCGATTTCCTGGCCATCGACGAGATCCAGCTCGCCGCCGATCCGGAGCGCGGGCACGTCTTCACGGACCGGCTGCTGCACGCCCGCGGCAAGCTCGAGACGCTGCTGCTCGGCGCCGGCACCATGCGCGAGGCGATCAGCGACCTCATTCCGGGCGCCAACTTCATCTCGCGCCCGCGCCTGTCGAAGCTCACCTACGCGGGGCAGAAGAAGATCACGCGGCTTCCGGCGCGATCTGCCGTCGTCGCCTTCTCCGCCAACGACGTCTATTCCGTCGCGGAGCTCATCCGCCGGCAGCGCGGCGGCGCCGCTGTCGTGCTCGGCGCGCTGTCGCCGCGCACCCGCAATGCCCAGGTGGACCTCTACCAGTCGGGCGACGTCGACTTCCTCGTCGCCACCGACGCCATCGGCATGGGTCTCAACCTCACGGTCGATCACGTGGCGTTCGCCGCAGTGCGCAAGTTCGACGGCCAGAACCATCGCACCCTGACGCCGGCGGAGCTGGCGCAGATCGCAGGCCGCGCCGGCCGGCACATGAACGACGGCACGTTCGGGGTCACGGGCGACGTCGAGCCGTTCGACCATGACCTCGTCGAGCGGATCGAGACGCACACGTTCGACACCATCAAGGTGTTGCAGTGGCGCAATCGCCGTCTCGACCTCTCCTCGCTCGACGCGCTACGCGACAGCCTGCGCGCGCTCCCGCGCGAGGGGCGCCTCGCGCGCGCGCGCATGGCCGACGATGTCATCGCGCTGGAGACCGTCGCGCAGGATCGCGAGCTCGCCGATCTGGTGCGCGGGCCCGCGGCGACGGCGAGCCTGTGGGACGTCTGCCAGGTGCCCGACTACCGCAAGATCTCGAGCCAGAACCATGCCGAGCTGGTGGCGACGCTCTACAAGTTCCTGATGACGGGGGAGGAGCGCATCCCGGAGGACTGGTTCGCCAAGCAGGTAGCGCTCGCCGACCGCACGGATGGCGACATCGACACGCTGGCCAACCGCATCGCCCACATCAGGACATGGACGTTCGTCTCGAACCGCGCCAACTGGCTGCGCGATCCGGAGCACTGGCAGGGCCGCACGCGTGCCATCGAGGACAGCCTTTCCGATGCGCTCCACGAGCAGCTCACGCAGCGCTTCGTCGACCGGCGCACGAGCGCGCTGATGCGCGGCATGCGCGACAAGGACGGGCTCGCTGCGGACATCGGCGAGGACGGCGCGATCCGCGTCGAGAACCACTACGTCGGCCGGCTGAAGGGTTTTCTGTTCTCGCCCGACGCCCACGCCGAAGGCATTCACGGCAAGGCAGCGCGGAATGCGGCCGCACAGGTGCTCGCCAAAGAGCTGTCGATGCGCACGCGGCGCGTTGTCTCCGCCAAGAGCGATGCGTTCAAGATCTCCCGCAACGGCCGCATCCTGTGGCGAGGTGAAGAGGTGGCGCGGCTCGAGCCCGGCGAGCATCCGCTGAAGCCGCAACTCGTGCTGCTGGTGGACGACCATCTGCAAGCGCCCGACAGGGAGAAGGTCCAGGAGCGGCTGACGAATTGGCTGAGCGAGACGATCCGTGAGCGGTTGAAACCGCTGATGGAGCTCTCCGAGGCGCAGGATCTGTCAGGGCTCGCGCGCGGGATCGCGTTCCGCCTCACCGAGAGCTTCGGGGCGCTCAAGCGAGAGAGCGTCGCCGAGGAGATGAAAGCGCTCGATCAGGCCGGGCGCGCGCAGTTGCGGCGCTACGGCGTGCGCTTCGGCGCCTTCAACATCCATTTCCCGCTGCTGCTGAAGCCGGCGCCGGCGGAGCTCACTCTGGTGCTCTGGGCACTGAAGAATGCAGGCGGGAACGGGTTGTCGCTCGAGACGCTGCCGCAGCCGCCGCGGCCCGGCCTGACCTCCGCGCCGGCCGACGGCGCCGTTCCCGAGGCTTTCTACCGGGCCTGCGGCTATCACGTGTGCGGTCCGCGGGCGGTCAGGATCGACATCCTGGAGCGGCTCGCGGATCTCATCAGGCCGTTGCTGGCCTGGCGGCCCAACCCCGAGGCTCCCTCGGCCGCGCCGCCCAAGGGATCGACGGGCGACGGCGGGTTCGTCGTCATCCCGGAGATGATGTCGATCCTCGGCTGCTCGCCGGAGGAGTTGGGGGCCGTGTTCGGGAGCCTCGGGTTCAGGCTCGACCGGCGGCCGGTGCGACAGCCGCCTGCTCCCGCGCAGCCGCCTGCCGCTCAATCAACGGAATCGCCGGCAGCATCACCGGCCGCGCCTGCGGCCGCCGAGCCGGTCGCGCCGCCCGATGCTGCAGAAGCTGGGCTGCTGCCCGAAGCTCCGCCCGCCGTGCCGGAGGCTATGCCCGCCGACACCGCGACCGCGGCGGCCGCAGAGCCAGCCGAGACCGGCTCGGGTGCGGCGGCCGTCGAACCGGTCGAGGCGATCTCGGGCGGCAGCGCCATCGATGGTCAGGCCGAAAGCCGCGCCGCACCCGACGTCGCCATCGTCGCGCCGGAGACTGCCGCCCCGGAGGCAGCGGGACCGGACGAGGTCAGGTTCGAGGAGGTCTGGCGCCCGCGGCGTCGGCACGACGGCGAGCGGGGCGAGCGCCGCCGCAGGCGCGGCAATCGGGACACGGCAACGACCCAACGCGATGCTCGGCAAGGCTCGCACCAGCGGGACAGGCAGCCGGCACAGCCTGCGGCGGCTGCGCCGGCAACGCCTGACAACGCGGAGGGCACGGCCCGTCCTGCAGCCGGCGGCGGGCAGAAGTATCGCGATCGGCCCAAGGAGGGCCGGCGCGATGGCCGCAGGGGCGACGACCGCCGCCGGTCGCAGGAGCGTCAGCCCGCGCCGATGCAGATGCGCTCGTCGCCGGCGCCGAGGCGGGCCGAGGTCGACCCCGACTCTCCATTCGCGGCGCTCGGCGCGCTCAAGAAGGCGCTGGAGAAACAGGCGCAGGAGTCGGGCTCCAAATGAGCCGCGGGGCTCGATCCGGACCGATCTCGGGCGGAGCGCAGCGGCTCGACAAATGGCTCTGGTTCGCGCGCGTGGTGAAGACGCGCACGCTGGCGGCCGCGCTCGTCCTCGACGGCAAGGTGCGGGTCAACCGGGTTCGGATCGACAGGCCGAGCCATGCCGTCCGCCCCGGCGATGTCATCACGGTCGCCGCGCACTCACGCGTGCGGATCCTCAAGGTCGTCGCGACAGGAGAGCGCCGCGGGCCGGCCGCCGTCGCCGAGACGCTCTACGGGGACTTGACGCCGCCCGTGTCCAACCCTGGTGCCCCGGGCGCAGGCGAGGGTAATCCCGCCCCCGGCGCTCCACGTCGCGACGCCGGCAGCGGGCGCCCGACGAAGCGCGAGCGGCGGGCGCTCGAACGTCTGACTGAAGACGACTGCTGACGACCGGGCGAGCGCCCCCCTGAGACAAATCAGGGCCTTGCGGCAAACTGCCAACGTGCGGGAAGCTGGCATCCAATCGTAATACGAGCCGATCGAACGGGGTGCCGAGCAGATGACTTTCATCGTCAACGACCAATGCATCAAGTGCAAGTACACGGACTGTGTGGAGGTCTGTCCCGTCGATTGCTTCTATGAGGGTGAGAACATGCTCGTGATCCACCCGGACGAATGCATCGACTGCGGGGTGTGCGAGCCAGAGTGCCCGGTCGAGGCGATCAAGCCCGATACCGAGCCGGGGCTCGAGAAATGGCTCGAGGTCAACCGCGAGTATGCGGACAAGTGGCCGAACATCACGGCCAAGAAGCCCGCGCTCGACGAGGCGGAGGAGTTCCGCGACGTGGACGGCAAGTTCGAAGCCTACTTCTCTCCGAAGCCCGGCACGGGGGATTGACGTTCCGGCATCGGGCCGGCCCACGACATTCGGGTCTCCACCGGGCGAGAGCGCGCCTCGCTCCCGCCCGAGCGGGCTTAGAACGTGAGCAGGGACGGCAGCCACAGCGAGATGGCCGGCACATAGGTGACGAGCGCGAGGACGAAAATCATCGCCAGATAGAAGGGCCAGATCGTCCGCACCATTTCGCCCATCGTCACGTTTCCGACGGCACAGCCCACGAACAGCGTTGCGCCCACCGGCGGCGTGATCAACCCCATCCCCAGGTTGACCAGCAGGATCATCCCGAAATGGACCGGGTCGACGCCGATGCTGGCCGCCACAGGCAGAAGAATGGGCGTGCAGATCAGGATCAGCGGGGCCATGTCCATCAGGCAGCCGAGGATGAGCAGCATGGCATTGATCAGCAGCAGAATGACGATCTTGTTGTCCGACACGGACAGGAAGAACTGAGTGACCTGCGCCGGCAATCGCATCAGCGCCATCATGTAGCCGAACGCGGCGGCGAAGCCGATCAGCATCATGACCATGCCGACGGTGCGGACCACGCGCGCCATCAGCAGCGGCAGCTCCCGCCACTTGTAGTCGCGATAGACGAACATCGTAATGAAGAACGCATAGAGGACGGCGATCGCCGCCGACTCGGTCGGCGTGAAGACGCCGCTCAGGATGCCGCCAAGGATGATGAACATCGTCAGCAGGCCCCAGAACGCGTCGATGACGATCTTGCCCGCCTGGCTGAGAGAGACGACCTCGCCCTTTGGATAGTTCCGGCGATGGGCGATGACCAGGATCATGCCCATCAATGTCAGGCCCAGGAGAAAGCCTGGAAAGACACCGGCCAGAAAGAGATGGGCAATGGAGACAGTGCCGCCTGCGGCCAATGAGTAAATGACGGCGTTGTGTGACGGCGGGATGAGGATCGCCTGCACCGAGCCACAGACGGTGACATTGGTCGCGAAAACACGCGGATAGCCGTTCTTCTCCATCTGCGGGATCATGACCGAGCCGACGGAGGCGGTATCGGCGACTGACGATCCGGAGATGCAGCCGAAGAACGTCGAGGCGAGTACGTTGACGAGCGCCAGCCCGCCGCGGATGAAGCCGACGAACACCTTGGCGAGATTGACGAGGCGCATGGCCATGCCGCCCTCGGCCATGATCGCCCCGGCCAGCACGAAGAACGGGATGGCGAGCAGCGCGAACTCGTCGACCCCGTCCGAGATCTTCAGCATCACCGCTTCGAGGGGGATGTCGTACCAGAGCGCTCCGGCAATCGCGGCCATCCCGAGCGAGAAGGCAACCGGCACGCCGATGGCGATGAGGAAGCCGAAGGTTCCGAGGAGGACCAGTGCATCCATGGTGCGAGTTCCAAGGCGGATTTGCTCGGGGTTCAGTTCGCGTCAGGTGTTCGGGCGGACTGAAATGGCGGATCGGCTTCGGCCGGCGCGAAGAAGCGCCCGGACCAGATCCGCTCGATCACGAACAGCGCGATGATGCCGCCGCCGACCGGGATTGGCGCGTAGGTCAAACCCACGGGGATGACCGGCATCTGCGCCATGACCTGGTTCCAGGTCGTCTTGACCAGCTCCCAGCCGAAAAAGAGCAGGAACAGGGACGTGCCCAGCATGCACAGCTCGATGATCCACCCGAGCACGGTCCGCCCGACGCCCGAGGTCATGCTGGGCAGCGCCATGACGGCGATGTGCAGGTTCTCCCGATAGCAGACCGCGCCGGCGAAGAACGTGAACACGATCATCAGGATGATCGCGATCGGCTCGGGCCACTGCGACCCGGTGCCGAGAACGTAGCGGGTATAGACCCCCCAGGGGATGATGAGCGTGATGATGAGCAGGCAAAGACCCGCGATCAGCATGCAACAGCGATGCAGGGCATCCATCGCCCTGACGTAGCGTTCGAACATGAGAGCGAGCACCGCGGCTGTCGGGCTTCGGACTTCAGGCGGATGCGGCCGGCCTCAGGGATACCGGCCGCAAGTGCCTCCGCAGACCATCGCCCGCGGAGGCGAGGAACTGGCTACTGCACCGCCTGGATGCGCTTCATGAGCTCGGCGAAGTCGCCGCCATACTTGTCATAGACGGGCTTCACGGCGGCCTGGAACGCCTTCTTGTCGACGTCCGTGACGATGGTGACGCCGGATTCCTTGAGCTTGGCCATCGACTTGTCGACCATCTCGTCCCACAGCTTGCGCTGCTCCTGCTGCGCCTCCGCTGCGACCTTCTTGATCAGGCTCTGGTCTTCCTTCGACAGCTTTTCCCAGGCCGCTCTCGAGTACACGAGGATCTCCGGGATGATCAGGTGCTCCGTCATCGAGAAGAACTTGGCGATCTGGTGGTGGTTGTGCGTGACGTAGGTCGGCGGATTGTTCTCGGCGCCGTCGACGACGCCCGTCTGCATGGCGCTGTAGAGCTCGCTGAAGCCCATCGAGATGCCGTTGCCGCCCATGGCGTTCATGGTGTCCACGAACAGCGGGTTGCCCATCATGCGGATCTTGATGCCCTTGAGGTCCTCGGGCTTGCGAACCGCCTGCTTCGTATAGACGTTGCGCGATCCGGCATCCATCCAGCACAGGCCGATCAGCTTCGTCTGCGGGTTGGCCGAGATCTTCTCGAGCATCTCCTTGCCGATCTCGCCGTCGATGACCTTGCGCATGTGCGCTTCGCTCCGGAACACGAACGGCATGTTGAAGACGTTGAGGTCCTTGATGATCGTGCCCACCGGGCCGACGCTGATGCGGGCCATCTGCAGCGCGCCGACCTGCGCCTGCTCGATCATCTCCTTCTCGCCGCCGAGCTGCATCGCCGGGAACATCTGCACCGAGATGCGCCCGTTGGTCGCCGCCTCGAGCTTCTTGCCCATGCGTACGACGGCCTCGACCGTCGGATAGCCGAGCGGGTGCACGTCGGACGATTTCAGGACCAGCTTGTCCTGCGCCAGTGCGGGCATCCCGCCCATGGTTCCGAGACTGCCTGCCGCAACCGAGGCGACCCCCAGCTTGATCACTTCGCGTCTGTTCATCTGCGTTTCCTCCTGCATCTGCCTGGCCTGATCTGATCCGGTCTTGCCGCCGGAGCCTTGTCTCTTCTCGCCACGAGCGAAAGCGTGTGCGGTACGAGTCTCCCCCTTCGAGGGCGGAGCAGGCTTTCCGATCGACACCTTGCGGATTCGCCTGCTCGATGATAGAAATTTGTACGATGACCCGACAACTTGAGAACTTATCATCGTCGCCACGGGGTGACAAGCTCGCAGTTTTACGGCGGTTGCGGCCCGTGCGGAACCTGACGCTCGAGGTCGTCGAGCAGATCGCGGGCGAGATCCGCAGTGGACGGCTTGCACCCGGCACGCGCCTGCCGACCGAGCACGAGCTCAGGGCGGCGCTCGGAGTGAGCCGTACCGTGGTGCGCGAGGCCGTGGCGGCTCTGCGCGCGGATGGCCTCGTCATCTCGCGTCAGGGCGCCGGCGTCTTCGTCGCCGACGAGAGCCGCATCCCGTTCCGTATCGGCCCGGATGGCCTGAGCTCCATAGAAGACGTGCTGAACGTGATGGAGCTCAGGCTCGCCATCGAGGTCGAGGCCGCGGCGCTCGCCGCCGAGCGCACCACGCCCGAGCTGACCGACGCAGTCGCGCAAGCGCTGGCGGCAATCGACGTTGCGATCAAGGAGGGCGAGGCTGCCGTCAACGAGGATTTCGCCTTTCACCGCGCCATCGCGGCAGCGACCGGCAATCCGATGTACTGTCAGCTCCTGGAGTTCCTCGGCCGCCACGTCATCCCGCGGCAGAGCATTCGCAGCGCGCTCATCACGGACGACGAGCTGCGCCGCTATCTGCGACGCATCCAGGACGAGCACCGGCGCATTCTCAATGCCGTTCGCAGCGGCGATGCGGCGGCAGCCCGGCGCGCCATGCGGGCGCATCTGACGCGAAGCCTTGCCCGCTACCGCCGTCTCGCCGAGGCTCAGACGGCTGCCGATTGATCGACGGGCCGGCGGCCTGTGCGATTCCCGCAACCAGGAGAAGGCATGATGAAGCGTGTTCTGATGACAGGGGCCGCCGGCAGCGTCGGCGGCATGGTCCGGCCGCTGCTGACGGCGGTCTATCCCGAGATCGTCCTCAGCGACGTGAAGGAGCCGCAGAGCCTCCGGCCCAACGAGACGTTCATCCCCGCCGAGCTCACCGACATGGCGGGCGTCGAGCGCGTCTGCGAGGGCGTCGACGGCGTCGTTCATCTCGGCGGCTATTCGGTCGAGGGGCCCTGGGAGAGCATCCTGCAGTCGAACATCATCGGCTGCTATCACCTGTTCGAGGCGGCGCGCCGCAAGGGCGTGAGGCGGGTCGTGTTCGCGTCCTCGAACCACGCGGTGGGCTTCTATCCGCGGGCCCAGCGGATCGGGGCCGACGTCGTGCCGCGGCCCGACAGCCGCTACGGTGTGAGCAAGCTGTTCGGCGAGGGGCTGGGCTCGCTCTACGCCGACAAGCACGGCCTGCGCGTGCTGTCGCTGCGCATCGGCAATGTCGGCGAGCGCCCGCTCGACAAGCGGCGGCTGTCGATCTGGATCAAGCCCGGCGATCTCGTCCAGCTCATCCGCATCGGCCTCGAGCACTCGGACCTGCGCTACGAGGTGATGTATGGCGCCTCGCTCAACGAGCGCTCCTGGTGGGACAACTCGGTCGCCTACAGGTACGGATACCGGCCCACCGGGCGCGCGGAGGACTTTCGCGACCATGCGCTCGCCGAGCAGGCGAAGCTGCCGCCCGACCCCGTCGGCGACTACTTCCAGGGCGGAACCTTCTGCGCCATGGAGTTCGACGGCGACACCGACGGGATCTGGAGTTGAGCCGGAGTGTTCCGCACCGGAAGTCCGCCCATGACGAAGCCTCGCATCCTGCTCACTCATACGCCGGAGATGCGCCGCAACTACTATGGTGACCGCGCACTTGCCGGGCTGCGGGAGCTCGGCACGGTCCTGCTGCACGAGGCGGAGGATCCACTCGACGCCGCGGGGCTGGCGCGGGCGGCGGCGTGCGCGCACATCATCGTCAGCGATCGCAATACGCCCGGTTACGGCGACATCTTCGGCCGGCTGGACGATCTCGTCGCCTTCCTGCGCGTGGCGGTGGACATCCGCAACGTCGATGTCGCCGCCGCGAGCCGTGCCGGCGTGCTGGTGACTCATGCGCGCCGGACGTGGGTGCCGGCGGTGAGCGAGCTCGTGGTCGGCCACATGATCGGCATCGCGCGCGGCATCCCGGACATGGTCATCGCCTACCGCCAGGGCGCGGCGGCCGAGGCGGCGATGGGGCGCCAGCTCGACGGCAGCGTCGCCGGCATCATCGGCTATGGTCCGCTCGGGCGGAACGTGGCGGAGCTGCTGCTCGCATTCGGCATGACGGTCCTCGTCAACGATCCCTACGTGACGGTCGAGCGGCAAGGAATCGAGCAGGTGCCGCTCGATGAGCTGGTGCGGCGTGCCGATTTCGTCGTGCCGCTCGCCGTCGCGACCGAGGAGACCGAGAACCTCATCGGCGAGGCCGAGCTCAAGGCCATGAAGCCGACCGCGTATCTCGTCAACCTGAGCCGCGGCAATCTCATCGACGAGGCCGCATTGGAACGCGCGCTCGACGAGCGGTGGATCGCCGGCGCCGCGCTCGACGTCGGCCGCGCGCCCGACCAGATGCCCTCACCCAATCTTGCGCGCCGTCCGGACGTGATTGCGACGCCGCATATGGGCGGGCTGACGCAGGCCGGCATCGAGGGTCAGGCGCTCGAAACGGTCGTGCAGGTGAACGAGATCCTGAAAGGCCGGGCGCCCGAGGGCGCGGTCAACGACGAGCATGCCCGGCGGCTGCAGCGGTTCGCCGGGCAATGACGGGCAGAACGAGGTCTCAGGGAGGTTTCTGATGGAGCAGCGCAATCTCGGCCCCTCCGGCCTGCTGGTGTCCGCGGTCGGCCTGGGGTGCAACAACTTCGGCGGCCGCATCGACCTCGAGGCCTCACGTGCCGTGGTGCACAAGGCGCTCGATCTCGGCATCACGCTGCTCGACACCGCCGACGTCTACGGAGACAAGGGCGGCTCGGAAACGGCGCTCGGCGAGATCCTCGGCGCGCGCCGCAAGGACATCGTGCTGGCCACGAAGTTCGGCATGCCGATGGATGCCGGCCGCGGGCTCACGGGCGCCTCGCGCCGCTACATCGTGACGGCGGTGGAAGCGAGCCTGCGGCGGCTCAAGACGGACTGGATCGACCTCTACCAGCTCCACCAGCCGGATCCGCGCACTCCCATCGAGGAGACGCTGCGAGCGCTCGACGACCTCGTGCGGCAAGGCAAGGTGCGCTATGTCGGCTGCTCCAACATGCCGGCCTGGCAGGTGGCGGATGCGCTGTGGACCTCGCGGCACCGCAACCTCGCGAGCTTCGTGTCCTGCCAGGATGAATACAGCCTCGTGGTCCGCACTCACGAGAGTCACCTGACCCCGGCGATGCAGCATTATGAGCTCGGCCTGCTGCCCTATTTCCCGCTCGCCTGCGGGCTGCTGACGGGCAAGTACAAGCGCGGTGAGGCACTGCCTCCGGGCACGCGCATGGCGGCGGCGGCACGGTGGGCGGACAAGTACCTGACCGAGCCGAACTTCCTACTCGTCGAGCGCCTGACGGCATTCGCCGAGTCGCGCGGTCACTCCCTTCTGGAGCTGGTCTTTAGCTGGCTGGCATCGCAGCCCGTCGTCGCCAGCGTCATTGCCGGCGCAACAAAGCCCGAGCAGGTGGAGCAGAACGTGCGCGCCGCGGGCTGGGCGCTGACCGCGGAGGAGATCGCCGAAATCGACAGCCTCTCGGCAACATAGAGTTTTTCCGGTTCAGATGGAAACGTCCATGTCTCCTCTCCCCATTGCAAATGGGGAAGGTTAGGAGGCAGGGTTCAAGGAGGCTTCTAAGGGGTCAGACCCTGCGGGTCAGACCCGAGGAAGGCAGGATTGAGGGGGGTTGAGGGTCAGACCCGTCGGGTCTGACCCCGAGTGAGGCGTGAGCATCAGGCCCTGCGTACTCGCCCTGCGCTCGCGGCTGCCCCTCACCACGACCCTCTCCCCGCACGCGGGGAGAGGGGGATCATAGATCAGCAGGCGTGCCGGTCCTCATGCCGAAGGTGCCCAAGCTCGAGCTCAAGTTGCGCCAGGCGGTCATCGACAAGTGCCGCTGGCTGAACGCCAGCGGTCTCAACCAGGGCACCTCCGGAAACATCTCCGTCCGACACCGAGACGAGATGCTGATTACGCCGTCGGGCATTCCCTACGACGCCATGACGCCGGATATGATCGCCGCCATGCCGGTCTCGCGCGACTACGGCTGTCACCGCGGCCCGCTGAAGCCCTCGTCGGAATGGCGCATCCATCTCGACATCCTGCGCGCCCGTCCCGAAGCGGGCGCGGTCGTGCACACGCACTCGACCTATGCGACCGCGCTGGCCATCGCGCGCCGCGGCATCCCTGCCTGCCACTACATGGTCGCGGCGTTCGGCGGGGGCGATATCCGCTGCTCGGGATACGCCCGCTTCGGCACCAAGGAGCTGTCCGACGCGGCGCTCGCCGCGCTGGAGGGCCGCAACGGCTGCCTGCTGGCCAACCACGGCATGATCGCCATCGGCGCGACGCTGGAAAGGGCCGTATGGCTGGCCTGCGAGCTCGAGACGCTCGCCAAGCAGTACTGGGTGTCTCTGCTCGCCGGCGGGCCGGTGCTCCTCTCCGCCGCGGAGATCGAGGACGCGCTTGCGGGCTTCGCCGGCTACGGCCAGAAGACGTGAAGTCGTGAGATGGTGGGCCGTAGAGGTAATCCTCACGATCTCACGGCCTTACCCCCGGACCTCGCCGCCCGTGATCCGTTTGACCTCGGCGATGACCTTCGCCGAGACCGCCTCGATCTCGGGATCGGTCAAGGTGCGCTCCCGGGGCTGCAACGTCACCTCGATCGCCACCGACTTCCTGCCGGGCCCGAGGCTCTTGCCGGCGAACACGTCGAAGACGGTGACGTCCGCGATCAGCACCTTGTCGGCGCCCGTCGCGGCTCTGACGACGTCGCCCGCCGGCACCGTCTCGTCGAGCACGAACGCGAAATCGCGCCGCACGGGCAGCAGGTCCGGCGCCACCATTGCGGGGCGGGCGCGGGACTTGCGTTTCTCGGGCGGCAGCGCGTCGAGGAAAATCTCGAACGCAGCCGCGGGCGCCGCCACGTCGAGGGCGGCGAGCGTCGCGGGGTGGATCTCGCCGAAATGAGCCAGCACCGTCTTGGGCCCGAGCCGCAGCACGCCGGACCGGCCCGGATGGTACCAGGACGGCGCCTCGCGGGCGATCTGGGCGCGGGTGGGATCGAAGCCGAGCGCCGCCAGCGTTGCGAAGACGTCGGACTTGGCGTCGAAGACGCCGGCATCCTCGGCGGGCGCGTCCCAGTGGCGACCAAAGCCCGCGAGCCGCGCCGCTCCGGCGCGTACGCCCGCCGCGATCTGGATCTGGTCCTCCGGCTGATCGCCGCGGTAGGCCTGCCCCAGCTCGAACAGGGCGACATTGGCGAAGCCGCGGTTGCGATTGCGCTGCACGGCGGACAGGAGGCCCGGCAGCAGGCTCGGCCGCATCGAGGACATCTCGACCGAGATCGGGTTGGCGAGCTCGAGCACCTCCGCGCCGCCACCGAACTGCTCCGACTGCGGGCGCGGTATGAACGACCAGGTCATCGCTTCCACGAGGCCGCGCCCGGCCAGGACGCGGCGGGCGCGGCGGCCGCGGCGCTGAGCCTCGGTGAGCACCGACCGCGTCACACCCTGAACGCGCGGGATGGGAGTGGAGGGCACCTTGTCGAGCCCGACGATGCGGACGACCTCCTCGACCAGGTCCGCCGGCCCGTGGATGTCCGGCCGCCAGCTCGGCGGCGTCACCTTCACGTCCGGCCCCTTGCCCCCGACCTCGAACCCTAGCGCGGCGAGCACCTTGCGGCTTTCCGCCTCCTTCACCGTCAGGCCGGTCAGGCGACCGATGCGGCGGAGGTCGAAGGCGATCGTCGCGCGGTGCTCGGGCGGCGCGCCGGCGACACGCCGCTTCGACGGGTTGCCGCCGGCAAGCTTCAGAATCAGGTCGGTGGCAAGGTCGAGCCCCGGCACGATGAAAGCAGGATCGACGCCGCGCTCGAAGCGGTAGCGCGCGTCCGTCTGCACGCCGGCCTTGCGGCCCGTTGCGGCCGTCCGCAGCGGGTCGAAATAGGCGCTCTCGATGAAGACGCTGGTCGTGGCCTCCGTGCAGGCGGTGCTCTCGCCGCCGATGATGCCGCCGAGGCCGAGCACGCCGCTGTCGTCCGCGATGACGCACATGGTCTCGTCGACCGCATACTCGCGCCCGTCGAGCGCCGGGAACCTCTCGCCCGCGCGCCCCAGCCGCGCGCGGATGGCGCCCTTCAACTTGTCGGCATCGTAGACGTGCAGCGGCCGGCCGCGGTCCAGCGACACGTAGTTGGTGATATCGACCAGCGCGCTGATCGGCCTGAGGCCCGCCGCCTTGAGGCGGCTCTGCATCCAGGCCGGCGATGGGCCGTTCTTCACGTCCTTGACGAGACGCCCGGCGAACGCGGGGCATGCGTCGGCGGTTTCGGGCGTGAACTCGAGCCGGATGTCGACCGGGCAGGCGAAGGCGCCCTCGACGGTGCCGAGCCTCGGCTCCGGCCGGAGCTTGCCGAGGCCGGCGGCCGCCAGATCGCGGGCGATGCCGCGCACGCCGGTGCAGTCGGGCCGGTTGGGCGTCAGCTTCACGTCGACCACCGGGTCGCTGAGGCCGGCCACGTCGATGTAGCGCGCACCGATGCGCTCGCCGTGAGCGGGATCGAGCTCGATGATGCCCTCGTGGTCCTCGGACAGCTCGAGCTCGCGCTCGGAGACGAGCATGCCGTTCGAGACCGCGCCGCGGACCGGCCTCTTGTCGAGTGTGATGCCGGTGCCGGGAATATGGGTGCCGAGCGGCGCGAAGACGCCGATCATGCCGGTGCGCGCGTTCGGCGCCCCGCAGACGACCTCGACCGGGGGCTTGCCGGGCGCGACCTCGACCACGCAGACGCGCAGCCGGTCGGCGTTGGGATGGGGCCTCGCCTCGATCACGCGCGCGACGGTGAAGGGCGCCAGCTTCGCGGCCGGATCGTCGATGCTCTCCACCTCGAGGCCGATAGCAGATAGCCGGTCGGCGATCTCCTCGAGAGAGGCTTCGGTGTCGAGATGGTCCTGGAGCCAGGACAGCGTGAGCTTCATGACGTCATTCATCCCGCAAAAGATGCAAATGCCCAGGCGGCGCCGGACCGGGCCGCGTGCAGCGCGAGGGTCTTACCCTCTTTGCCCGCCGGCCGCCAAGGGCAACATCACTCGAACAGCCGCAACTGGCTGCTGCTCGCCCGGAAGACCTGCCGCGCCATGCGGATCTTGCCGTAGATCCACACGAAGGAGATCAGGATCTTGATCAGCGTCAGCGCGTAGAACATCCGGAACACGAAGGCATACCAGACGAACCACAGCGACTTGCGGTTCATGGCGACCGGCGACACGCCCAGGTCGAAGTGCTCCATGATGTCGAAGAACCCGCCCCGCAGGACGAGGTCGAACGTGAACATCGACGCCGCGATCGGTCCGGCGTGGAGGGGCTCGTTGCCGCTCGCGAAGATGTGGCGGCCTTCGGCCTGCAGCAGCAGGCAGCTTATCGTGAACAGGACGTAGAACACGAGCATCGAGACCGCCATGAAGCGGTAATACGTGAGCGCGTTGCGAAGCGTGTCCCGGCTGAAGGAGAAATCGACCCACTGGTCGAGCTCCTCGTGCTTGCGGTCGTGGTAGAAGAGGATGAATACCGACGCCGCGATCATCAGGGCGGCGATGGCGAGCGCCAGCAGCACCGCGGGCGTGGTGTTCAGGATTGCAAACATCTGTCGGCGCCCCTCCAAGCCGATGCCGCCGCAACAACTCCCCTCAGATGCAAAGTCCGTTCTGCCTGAAACCGACGGAAACGCGACAATCCCCTCTCCCCGCGTGCGGGGAGAGGGTCGGGGTGAGGGGCAGCCGCGAACCGAAGCGCAAGTTCCTGCCCCTCACCCTAACCCTCTCCCCATGAGGATGGGGAGAGGGGATAAGAGCCGGCCTGCGCCGTCATTTCTCACGACGACAGCCCACCAGCCAACGTGGGCACATCGACCGCAAGGAAGCCGTAGTGCTTCATCCAGCGCAGGTCCGCGGCGAACATGTCGCGCAGGTCCGGTATGCCATACTTCAGCATGGTGATCCGGTCGAGGCCCATGCCGAACGCGAACCCCTGGTACTTCTCCGGGTCGAGGCCGCAGTTGCGGATGACGTTCGGGTGCACCATGCCGGAGCCGAGAATTTCCAGCCACTGCCCGGGCTTGCCGATCGCGGCGGCGTCGATGTCCACCTCCATGGACGGCTCGGTGAAAGGGAAGTGCGAGGCGCGGAAGCGCATTTTCACTTCCTCCACCTCGAAGAACGCCTTGCAGAACTCCTCCAGGCACCACTTGAGGTGACCGAGGTGGGTGCTCTCATCGATGATGAGCCCCTCGATCTGGTGGAACATCGGCGTATGCGTCTGATCGCTGTCGCAGCGGTAGACGCGGCCGGGCGCGATGATGCGGATCGGGGGAGGCTGGGTCAGCATGGTGCGGATTTGCACTGGGCTCGTATGCGTGCGCAGCAGCATGCGCGGCCGGTTGCTGCCGTCACCCGGACCGCCGTCGCGCAGGTAGAACGTGTCGTGCTCCTGCCGGGCGGGGTGCTCCTCCGGGATGTTGAGCTTGGTGAAGTTGAGGTCGTCGGTCTCGATGTCCGGTCCCTCGGCCACCGAGAAGCCCATGTCCGCGAAAATCTCGATGACCTCGTCGAACACCTGCGAGACGGGGTGAATGCGGCCCTCCGACGCCGGTCCGAGCCGGACCGGCAGGGAGATGTCCGCGCGCTCGGTGGCGAGCCGCTCGTCGAGCGCCGCCGCCTCGAGCGCCGCCTTGCGCGCTTCGAGAGCATCGGAAACCGCCGCCTTGACGGCGTTGGTGGCCTGCCCGAGCTCCCGGCGCTGCTCCGGCGGCAGCGTGCCGAGCCTGGCCATCTGCTCGGAGATGCTGCCCTTCTTGCCGAGCGCGGCGATGCGCACCTGCTCGAGTGCCACGAGATCCCTCGCCGCCTCGATCCGGCTCAGCAGCTCGGACCGAAGCTTCTCGAGGTCCGGAAAGCTCACCATCGTCGTGCCCCTGCGAAGGCGCTGCCAGCCGGCAGCGCCCGTGTCAGCATGCAAGGCGCCGTGCGGCGCCTCAGGCCGTTGCGGCCGGCTGCGATGCCTGCACGGCCGCGGAAGCCTGCTCGACGAGCGCCTTGAAGGCCGTCGAATCGCGCACGGCTAGATCGGCAAGCATCTTGCGGTCGACCTCGATGCCGGCCTTGCTCAAGCCGTTGATGAACTGGCCGTAGGTGGTGCCGAGCTCACGCGCCGCGGCGTTGATGCGCTGAATCCACAGCGCCCGGAAGGTGCGCTTGCGGCGCTTGCGGTCGCGATAGGCGTACTGCTGCGCTTTCTCCACCGCCTGCTTGGCGACGCGGATGGTATTCTTGCGCCGGCCGTAATAGCCCTTGGCGGCCTTGAGAACCTTCTTGTGCTTCGCGTGGGCTGTGACGCCGCGCTTGACACGTGCCATGATGATGCTCCGTCGGAATGTAAGGGAATGGTCGGATCAGGACTCGGCAGGCTCGCGATGGCGGCCAATCAGCCCGATCCTGCGGCCTCAGCGATCGTAAGGCATGTACTTCTTGACGATCTTGGCGTCGCTGTCGCTCAGCACCATGGTGCCCCGCGCATCGCGGATGAACTTCGACGTCCGCTTGATCATGCCATGCCGCTTGCCTTGCGCCTGCACCTTCACCTTGCCGGTGGCGGTCATCTTGAAGCGCTTCTTGGCGCTGCTCTTCGTCTTCAACTTGGGCATTTCGCTTGCTCCATTTCTCGCTTGGGCCGGGCACCGGCGACCGCCTCTACGCGAGGCCATCGCGCCTGCGGCGCTCGCGCGTGCAGGCGAGGGGTGCAGCCGCCCTATGCTCTTGCAAACATGATCGAGCCGCCACGGCATGCCCCGCCGGGCGGCTCGGCTCGCTTATAGTCCACAGAAAGCCGCCAGCGCAAGCTGCTCGCGCTCAGCGCGGCGCCAGCACCATCACCATCTGGCGGCCTTCGAGGCGAGGCTCGGCCTCGACCTTCGCAAGCTCCCCCAGGTCGGCCTTGACACGCTGCAGGAGATCATACCCGATCTCCTGGTGGGCCATTTCGCGACCGCGGAAGCGCAAGGTGATCTTCACCTTGTCGCCTTCGTCGAAGAAGCGCTTGATGGAGCGCATTTTGACGTCGTAGTCGTGATCGTCGATGCTCGGCCGCATCTTGATCTCCTTGACCTCGACGATCTTCTGGTGCTTGCGCGCCTCGGCCGCCTTCTTCTGCTCCTGGTACTTGAACTTGCCGTAATCGAGAATCTTGCAGACAGGCGGATCGGCGTCGGGTGACACCTCGACAAGGTCGAGCCCGGCCGCGGTGGCGCGCTCGACAGCGTCTGTGCGGCTCACCACGCCAAGGTTCTGCCCGGTTTCGTCGATCAATCTTACCTCTCTGGCCCGGATCGCCTCGTTGATCCGTGGGCCGGTGGGCTCGCGCTCCGGCGCGCCTCTAACCATTGGTCGGCGGATGTTAAGTCTCCCTCTTCAGCCTTCAGATCAGGTCGCTCATCATGCAGTAAGCGCGGCGGCCGCACGCGTGCGTCCACCGTCTGGCCTCCAGCCTGCGAAGATCGGGAAAGTCCTCGGCCAAGTCAAGCGCCAGCAGCGCGGCTGCGGGATGAGCGCGCCGCAGCCCAGGCGTCGGCGAGCCGGGTGCCCAGCAGGCCGTCATAGACGTCGAGCGTCGCAGCCTGCATGGCGGCCAGCGAGAACGACCGGCTGACATGACTGCGGGCCCGCTCCCCGATGGCCCTCCGCTCGGCGTCCGAAAGCTCCAGGGCTGCACCCATATGGTGCGCCAGCACCACGCTGTCGCCCGGCGGCACCAGCCAGCCGGTGATCTCATTCATCGCCGCGCTCGGCGCTGCGATGACGGTTTCGGGGGCGGCCCCGATCGCCGTTGCGATGACGGGGCAGCGCATGGCCTCGGCCTCGGCCGCTGCACGCCCGAACGCCTCGGGCGCGGTCGAAGCGACCACGGCGACGTGCGCGGCGAGGTAAGCCGCCGGCATGTCATCGACGTGCCCGACGAGCCGCACACGGTCGCCGAGGCCATGCGCGGCGATCTGCTGTTCCAGGTCATCGGCGTAATCGAGCCGGCCTTGGGCGTCGCCGGCGAGGATGACGACCCAGTCGCCCGGCGCGGTCTGCTGGACCAGGCGGGCGGCTGCGGCCACGACGACTGCCTGGCCCTTCCAGGACGTCAGGCGCGCCGCGTGCAGCAGGACCCGCTGATTTGGCCGCACGCCCCAGCCCGCCCGCAGCCGCTCGACCCGCTCCGGCTCGATCAGGTCGGGATCGAAGCTCTCCTCGTCGATGCCGCGATGGATGACCCGGATGCGATCTGGGGGTGTGCCGTACCGGCCCTCGATCAGGCGGGCCGTATAGCGCGAGTTGGCGATCACCGCGTCGCCGCGCGCCATGACGCTGTTGTACGCGCGCTTGAGTGCGCCATGCTCGGCGTAAGCGCCGTGGTAGGTGGTGACGAGCGGCCGTCCGCTCGATCGCGCGGCGATCAGCGCGCTCCAGGCCGGGGCGCGGCTGCGCGCGTGCAGCAGATCCACGCTTTCGCGCCGGGCTATTCGGCTGAGCCGCCGCGCGTTGGCGAGCATGGTCAACGGATTCTTGCTGGAGGCGTTGAGCGGGATGACCTCGCCGCCGGCCCGGGTCACCTGAGCCGCCATGCGGCCGCCGCCAGTGGCGACCAGCGCGCGCCCGCCCGCCGTCACGATGGCCTGCGTCATCTCGATCGTGGTGCGCTCCGCCCCGCCCGTGTCGAGACGCGGGATGATCTGCAGTATGGTCGGGCGATGCTGCGGCACGGACGGCCCCGTTTGGACAGGAAGGACCTCTGTTAAGATGCCCGACTCCGACACGCAATACCTCAGCGTCGGCTCCGGCGAGAGCCGGCGCCGCATCGCTCTCCTGCACGATCGGGGCCGCGCGCCGGGCCTGATCTGGCTGCCGGGCTTCAACTCGGACATGGTGAGCACCAAGGCGAGCGCGCTCAGCGGCTGGGCGCGGGAGAAGGGGTTCGCCTGCACCCGCTTCGACTACAGCGGCCACGGGCAATCGGAGGGCCGGCTCGAGGAGGGCACCATCGGACGCTGGCTCGAGGAGGCGCGGGCCGTGTTCTCGCAGGCGACGCAGGGGCCGGTCATCGTCGTCGGGTCCAGCATGGGCGGCTACATCGCGCTGCTGCTGCTGCGCCAGCTCATGGCGGAGGCGCCGCAGGAGGCCGAGCGCATCGAGGCCCTGGTCCTGATCGCGCCGGCCTGGGACATGACCGAGGATCTGATGTGGCGGCAGTTTCCGGAGGAGGTGAAGCGGACGATCACCGAAAAGGGCGTGTGGCTGCGGCCCTCCGACTATGGCGAGCCGTACCCGATCACGCGCGGGCTGATCGAGGACGGTCGCAAGCACCTGCTCGGCTCCACGCCGTGGAACCCCGGCCGGCCCGTCCACATCCTGCACGGGCTGCTCGACCCTGACGTGCCCTGGGAGCACACGCTCGACCTGGAGAGCTCCCTGGCGGGCGACTGGACGCGCGTGTCGGCCGTCCCCGACGGCGACCACCGCCTGTCGCGTCCGGAGGACATCGAGCTGCTGCTCGGCGTCGTCGAGCAGCTCGCGTCGGGTCGAGACCAGCAGGGCTGATCAGTTGCCCACCGTCAGTGCCATGCCCTCGCCGGGCAGGCCGGCGCGGACAGCCGTCTCCAGGGCTATGGCCCCGGCGCGCTCTGCCGTCCTCTCCGGCACCACCCACAGCATGTAGTCGGCGGCGATCACCGGGCGGCGGCAGGTCAGACGTCCAGCATTCACGCGGCAGGTCGGGTCCGCCATCACCGTGCGCGGCTCGCGCCGGTCGTGGCGCAGGATCCGGAGGTCGATCGGCTGCACCTCGGCCAGGGCGCGCTCGAGATCGACATTGCGGAACACGCAGGTCAGCGACCGGCTGCACCGGCCGGCGCGCGAGCCGAGCGCCACTCCGGGCCCGAACGCCTTGCCTCGCGAGATGGCCTCGGCGGGCGCCGCGCCGCCGCGGCTGACGTAGCACCGCGAGGCCGTGCACAGGATGGGATCGCCCGATTTCTCGAAGCGGCGAATGCCACGGCTGCCGGCCTGCATGACGAGCAGCACTGTGACGCGGGTGCTGGAGATCGCGCCGTCGTTCTCGACAGGATCGGCCGGCCAGGGGCCGCCGAGCCCTTGCGGCGAAGGGTACGCGCGATCCCGCTCCGCCCGGCTTTCGCGGATGTGCCTCAGCTTGTCCGATAGAAGCTGCGCCTCTCGCTCGCGCTCGATCTCCTGATGCGACGGGTCGGTCACGTGGGCCTGCTCCACGGCAGCGAGCTCGCCGATGGCCCTGACCTGCTCGGCTCTGCGCCGGCCTTCCTCCTCGAGCTGGCGCAGCGCCGCAATTCTTCGGGCTTCGGCGGCCCGGCGCTGCTCTTCTGCTTCGGCGGCGCGCTGCTGCTCCTCGGCGAAGCGGCGCACCACCTCTCTGCGGGCCTCCTCCCGGGCGGCGGTCTCGGCGAGGCGTTTTGCTTCGGCGGCCCGGCGCTGCTCCTCCGCCTCGGCGCGCCGGCGCTCCGTTTCCGCAGCCTTCACGGCGCGAAGGCGCTCCGCTTCGGCTTCCGCCTGCTCGATCTCCTCGAGCTTCTTCAGTTTCGCCAGTCGCCGCTCTTCCGCTTCGGCGCGGGCGCGGGCCAGCATCTCGGCCTCGTCGGCCTGGCGCTGCGCTTTGGCCCGGCGCTCGGCATCGGCCTTCTCGGCAGCAAGCCGCTTCGCCGCGGTTTCCTTTGTCTTGTCCTCGGTAACCCGCGGTCCTGCCGTCTCGGACGGCTGAGGCTGAGACGCGGGCCGTGCTTCCTTCGCCGCCGGCTGCGGCGGCGTACTGTCTGCGGCGAACTTCTCGGCGATGGCATGTGCGGCTTCGTCGCCGGCCTCGACCGTGCACGCGGGCAGGAAGAGCGCCGCCGCAAGAGCCACGGCGAGAGACGGCATGCGGCGGCAAATGGCGGTGATGCGCATTGGGTCCACGCTTTCGCGAACGGTGAATGCGGCGCGAGGGCGTGTCGGCAGTGTCGAGGCCCACGCGCGCGGCGAACCTTTGAACGTATGCGTGATAAGTGGGGCAACAACGCGGAGAACGGATGAACTGCTGCTGAACGAAGGCTCAACGCCCCGCCAGATCCAGGAGGCCCTCGCGGTACGTGGGGAAGGCAAGCTGGATGCCGAGATCCTCCTTGATGCGCCGATTGCCGACGCGCTTGCTCTCCGCATAGAAGCTTGCCGCCATGGGACCGAGGCCGGCATCGGCGAGGCTCACCTCGGGCGGGAGCGGCAGCCCGAGCAGGCCTGCTGCGAACGCGATCACGTCCTGTGGCGGCGCCGGCTCGTCGTCGGCGACATTGTAGACCGAATGGCGCCCCGGGCTCGCCGCAGCGGCGGCGACGACCCGCGCGACATCCTCGACGTGGATGCGGTTGAAGACCTGCCCCGGCTGCACGATCCGCCGCGCCCGGCCCGCGCGCAGCGCATCGAATGCGCTGCGCCCGGGGCCGTAGATGCCGGCCAGCCGGAACACCTGCACCCGCTTGCCGCAGCGCTCGCCGAGCGCGAGCCAGGCCCGTTCTGCATCCAAGCGGCGGCGGCTGCGATCGGACGTCGGGCGAGGCGGCGAATCCTCGTCAACCCAGGCGCCCTGCCGGTCGCCGTAGACGCCGACCGTGGACAGATACCCGATCCACGCCAGGCCTTCTGCGCGCGCGATGTCCCCCATGTGGCAAGCGAGCGCCGGGTCCCCGGTTTCCCCGGCAGGGATGGAGACGAGCAGGTGTGTGGCAGCTCCCAGTGCGTCGCGGACTGCATCGCTCGGGATCGAGCCGTCGAAAACGAGCCCTTCGTAACCCATCCTGGCAATGCGAGCGGCCGAGTCCGACGACCTGGCCGTGCCGCTGATCCGCCAGCCCTGCTCGTGCAGCCTGGCGGCAATGGCTCGCGCGCTGTAGCCCAGGCCGAAACAGAGCAGGTGGCTCATGCAGGCTGCTCCCGTTCCCATTCTGCCCGCACGGCAGGATCCTCCTCGCCGTCCAGATGGCGCGCCCTGAGGCGCCAGAACGTCGCGGCATCCGACAGCAGCCGTGCCGCCCACGCCGCCATCGCCCGCACCAATGGCGAGGCGTTTGCGGCGAGCGGTTCGATAAGGGGCAGCAGACCGGCATCACCCGAGTTGCCGGCCGCGATCAACACGTTGCGGATGAAGCGGTCGCGTCCGGTCCGCTTCACCGGCGTGCCGGCGAAGCGTTTGCGGAACGCCGCGTCGTCGAGCTGCAGCAGCTCGGCGAGCGGCGGGGCGACGGTCTCCGGACGATGATAGAGGCGCATCTCGCTCGAAGCTCTGGCGAACTTGTTCCACGGGCATACGGCCAGGCAATCGTCGCAGCCGAATACGCGGTTGCCGATCGCAGTCCGGAATTCCTCATCGATGTGGCCGGGATGCTCGATCGTGAGATACGCGATGCAGCGGCGCGCATCGAGCTGATCGGGCGCGGGGAATGCAGCCGTCGGACAGATGTCGAGGCAGCGGCGGCATGAGCCGCAATGGTCCGCCTCGGGCTGGTCGGGCGGCAGCTCGGCGGCGGTCAGGATGGCCCCCAGGAACAGCCAGGAGCCGTGCTCGCGCGAGACCAGGTTGGTGTGCCTCCCCTGCCAGCCGAGGCCCGCGGCCTCCGCGAGCGGCTTCTCCATCAGGGGCGCGGTATCCACGAACACCTTGACGTCGGCCCCGCTCTTTCGCGCCAGCGCCGCAGCGACCTGCTTGAGGCGGCCTCTGACGATGTCATGGTAATCCTTGCTCTGGGCATAGCAGGAGATGGCGCCGCGCGAGGGGGACTTGAGGATGGCCAAAGGATCGTGCTCCGGGGCATAGCTGAACCCGAGCATCACGACTGAGCGGGCCTCGGGCCAAAGCACCCTGGGATCGGCGCGCCGTTCTGCGGTGGTTTCCATCCACTGCATGGCGCCATGCCGGCCGTCGGCCAGGAACGCTCGCAGGCGGTCGCCGGCCGGGCCGATCGCATCGGGCGTGGTGACGCGCACGGCTGCGAACCCGAGCTCCCGGGCGGCCGCGATCACGCTGTCCTTGAGTTCCTGGCTCATGCTCTCTCGCGCTGCCTGGCTTATATGGGTCGCCCCATCCACACCATGCAGTTTCACCGAGAGGGAAATCCAGGACACGTGTCAGCGCAGGTCCACTGCTGTCGGGGATTTTGGTTGGATCGGTCGATGTGCACGGCCTCCCCTCACCGTCATTCCCGCGAAGGCGGGAATCCGCGATACGTCTCCACGAGCACCCGCTGAGCGGCATCACGGATGGCCGCCTGCGCGGCCATGACGGGATGGGGGCGGCTGTGGACGCAGTATGTGCATTAAGGGGTACGCAAATATGGTAGGGGCAAGTGGCTTGCCCGCCCCTCACCGTCATTCCCGCGGAGGCGGGAATCCGTGACACATCTCCACGAGCACTGAGAGGCATCGCGGGTGGCCGCCGGAGCCTGCCCTGGACCTCGATCCGGCTCGGGCCCCGTCGTCAGCCGAGCTTCATCACCTGGATGATGGCCGGGCCGAGGATGACGATGAACAGCACCGGCAGGAAGAAGATGATCATCGGCACGGTCAGCTTCGGCGGCAGCGCGGCCGCCTTCTTCTCCGCCTCCGACATGCGCATGTCGCGGTTCTCCTTGGCCATCACGCGCAGCGCCTGCGCCACCGGCGTGCCATACCGCTCCGCCTGGATGAGCGCGGTCGCGACCGCCTTCACTCCCGCGATGCCCGTGCGCTTGCCGAGGTTCTCGTAGGCCAGGCGGCGCTCTTGCAGGTAGGAGAGCTCGGCCGTCGTCAGGCTGAATTCCTCCGCCAGCTCGAGGGACTGGCTGGTGATCTCCTTGGCGACCTTGCCGAACGCCGCCTCGACCGACATGCCGGCCTGAACGCAGATCAGCAGCATGTCGAGCGCATCCGGGAAGGCTTCCTTGATGGACGACTGCCGGCGCTGGACCATGTTCTCGAGGATCATGTTCGGCAGATAGAAGCCGAGAATGCCGACGCCGAGCGCCATGGTGAACTTGATGGCCGGCGGATAGGTCAGCTTGGTCATCACGAAGAAGAGATAGATCAGTGCAAAGATGGTCAGGATCACCGGCATGACGACGCGGAAGAACATGTAGGTGACGAGAGGCGCCTGCCCTCTGAGGCCCGCCATCTTGAGCTTCGATCTCAATTCCTCCGTCTCGAATTTCGAGCGCAGGTCGAACCGGTCGACCAGCTCCTGCATGAAGCCCTTCGGCGCCTGCCGCAGCTTGCCCTGGCCCTCCCTGCCCGTCTTGAGATCGGCGATGCGCGCGGCCCGCATCTTGTCGCGCTCCAGCGCCATCACCCGCATCCGCTGGCTCATGCGGTCGCGGTTTAGGATCGGCATGACGATGGTGAGCGCCGTCGCGAACGCCGCGATGGCCGCGGCGGTCATCACCATGAGCTGCGGGCGCACCATCGCCTCGATGAAATCCATCATGACAGCAGCCTCGTCCCCTCAACTTCGAGCTGGGTGCCTGACCTCGCGAATGCCCTGGTCACCGCCTCCGGCAGCATCCCTAGTACTTGAAATTGATCATCTTGCGCATCACCAGCAGGCCCATCGTCATCCAGATCGCCGCCACGGCCAGCAGGAACTGGCCCGTCTTGGTGGTCCACAGGAAGGCGATGTAGTTGGGCGTCGTCACGTAGACCATGCTCATGACGATGAACGGCAGCGCGCCGAGCACCGCCGCCGATGCCTTGGCCTCCGCCGAAAGCGCCTTCACCTTCGCCTGCAGCCGCTTGCGGTCGCGCAGCACGCCGGAAAGGTTGCCGAGCGCCTCGGACAGGTTGCCGCCGGCCTGCTGCTGGATGGCGACCACGATGGCGAAGAACTTCACCTCGGCAAGCGGCATCCGGACGATCATGCGGTCGAAGCATTCGAACAGCGGGACTCCGACTCTCTGCTGCTCGACCAGATCCCGGAACTCGCCGCCGATCGGCTGCGGGCTCTCGCGCGCAATGATGCCGAGGCAATCGTTGAGCGGAAGCCCCGACTTCACGCCACGCACGATGACGTCGATGGCATTCGCGAATTCTTCCATGAACTTGCCCTGGCGCCGTTTGGTGAGACGGTTCAGCACCCAATGCGGCAGTCCGAATGCGCCGACGAAAGCGCCCGCCGCACCAGTCACGATCGGAATGCTCGGGAACAGCATCATCACCAGGACGCCCGAGGTCAGCCCTGATACGGCGCTGGCGATCCAGTATGCATTCGTCGATATGTCGAGGCCTGCGCGCTGCAGCCGGACGCGCAGGGTCACTTTCTGCTTGGACTTCTGACGCTGCTCGATCTCCTTCAGCGTCTCGGCGACGGCCTTGCGACGGTTGGACGCCTGCTCCGCATGCGACGCGCGAGCGACGCGGACCGACTTGTTCTCGGTCACGCTCTGACGGCGCTTCTCGGCCCGCCTGTCCCCCGAGAAATAGGTCTGGAACAGGCTGTAGGCCACCGCGCCGGCCGCGACCGCCGCCAGCGCCAGAACGAGCTCGGTGCTAAGCATTCATCGCCCCCAGCGGGCTGCCGTGCTCGTCCCCGACCTCGGCCGACGCCAGGGCCGCGGCCAGCCGGTGCTGCTCTCCATAGTACTCGGCGCGTTCCCAGAGCCGCGGACGCGCAATCCCCGTCGAGCGGTGCCGGCCCAGGATCTTGCCGGACTTCGGATCCTCCCCGGTGATCTCGTGGACCATGATGTCCTGCAAGGTCACGACGTCGCCCTCCATCCCGAGGACTTCCGTGATGTGCGTGATCTTGCGCGAGCCGTCGCGCAGCCGGGAAGCCTGCACGATCACGTCGACGGAGCCCGTGATCATCTCCCGGATGGTCTTGGTCGGCAGCGTGAAGCCGCCCATCATGATCATCGACTCCATGCGGCTGATGGCCTCCCGCGGGCTGTTGGCGTGCAGCGTGCCCATCGATCCGTCGTGACCGGTGTTCATGGCCTGCAGCAGGTCGAACGCCTCGGCGCCGCGCACCTCGCCGACGATGATCCGCTCGGGCCGCATGCGCAGGCAGTTCCTGACGAGATCGCGCAT
>JAHDXT010000041.1 GCA_023384095.1 Hyphomicrobiaceae bacterium | reverse complement strand
AGCAGCGGACAACTCGTGTGCTACGAGAACCGGACAAGATCAAAAGCTGCCGACAGAGGCGCGTTGGTCGGGCATGACCGTCGCATCCTCCGAGGCCACTGGAGGCTACGAGAATGCCGCGTCTGGAATTCTGGTACGAGCTCGCCTCGAACTACTCCTACCTCTCCGCGATGCGCATCGCGGAAATGGCGGAGCGGGCGGGCGTCGAGGTGGTCTGGCGGCCGTTCCTGCTCGGGCCGATCTTCAAGTCGCAAGGCTGGGAGACCTCGCCGTTCAACATCTACCCGGCGAAGGGGCGCTATATGGTCCGCGACATGCAGCGGCTGGCGGCGGGGCGCGGGCTGTCGTTCATGATGCCGCCGACATTCCCGGCCAACGGACTGAGGGCCGCGAGATTGGCCCTGGTCGGCGCCGAGAATGGCTGGATCGAGCCGTTCACGCGCGCGGTCTTCGAGGCGGAGTTCGCGCGCGGCGCCGACATCTTCGACCGCGCCGTGCTCGCCGATGTGCTCTCCGCGCTGGGTCTCGATGCAGAGCAGATGATACAGAGCGCCGAGGACGCGGCGGTCAAGCAGCGCCTCAAGGATCAGACGGCCGAGGCGGCAACACGCGGCATCTTCGGCGCCCCGACGTTCATCGCCGAGGACGGAGAGCTGTTCTGGGGCGACGACCGGCTGGAGCAGGCCGTCGGCTGGGCCGCCCATCCGGGAACAAATGTTCTTCCGAGCCCGACGAGGATCGGTGCCGGGACGAGTTGATAAAACTCTCGTCAGTGACACCGACGGGGGGAGACTGTCGTGAGGATCGATATCTGGGCCAGGAGCCTGGCAGCCGGGATGTTTGCACTCGGCCTCATTACATCCGCTGCAGCCCAGCAACCGCCATCCGCGCCGGCCAAGCCTGTCGCGGCTCCGCCCGCCGCGAAGGCCAACACCTCCGCGCCCGCTGCCGAGCCGGGCAAGGGCACGAAGCCGGTCTCGCCCTGCAAGGACCTCGAGCAGAAGCTTTGCGCGGCCAAGGCCGAGTGCATCTGGGTGGCGGCGACGAAGCGGAAGGACGGCCGGCAGGTGAAGGCATACTGCCGGCTGCAGCCGAAATCGGTGGCGAAAGCGCCCGCTCTTAAGCCGGCTGCTGCTGCCGCCGTGCCCGCAAAGAAGTAATCTGCCCGAAAAGCGCCGGCCCCGGGGTCAGCTCAGCATCAGCGGCCAGGCGAACAAGTGGTCGAGCAATGGCGCCGCGGCCGACGGCACGGCGACGGCGGCCACGATACTGTTGGGAAATGTGATCTGCGCGACCGCGTGGCCGCTGTCCGAGCGATAGGTTGCAAACGGTGCGTGGCTGGCCGGTGAAGACCTGGTCCCCATCAGGGCCGCAGCGTCCATCCCGATCGTCCAGGGCAGGACCGGCATCGGCCAGCTCACCGGATACGGCCATCCCGGCCAGCCGGCTGGCATGGCGGACGTTGCGGTCATCGGCAGCCCGAACAGGCTCGTCCAGAATTGAAGTGCTTGCAGCATCGCGGGTACCGGCTGGATCGACGGCGTCGTGAGCGGAAACGGCCAGGCCATGCCGATCATTGTGACATCGAACGGGTTGGATTGCGGTGCGCGGTACCAGGAGGCGCCCGACTGCGGGGACCCGCCGCGCGAAACCTGCACGCGCCTGGAGAACGGCTGCGCGGGGTGCGCCGGCCTGGCGGTCGCGCTCATGCCGAACAGTGCTGTCGAGACCTGCGCCGCGGCTGTCATGCAGCCGAATGCAGCATCGCCCCAAGCCCGCGCCAGATCCATCTGATAGTCGAGGCCGAACATGCCATGACCTCCCGGCAGCGAGTATGGTCGAAGCAAGGATACCGCGTTTTCTGCAGTGCAGCAAGAAATTTTGCACTGCAACGTTCACGAACCCTTGCGGCCCGACGCAGCCGTTCGAGCGGATCTCCCTGCATGGCGGCCCGACACGAGCCAGTAGACGAGGCTTCCCCCCACGGCAGCCGACACGAGCGCCGTGAGGACATACAGAGTCACAATGATCGGCTGCTCGAAACCGTGGCCGGTCATCTGCGTGAGAAAACCCAGAGCAGCGATGCCGAAGCCGACGGCCGCGTAGTACGCCGGGCTTCTGAGGCCTTTCAGCTCGGCCAGGACCAGCCCGACGAGAACGAACGGCGCCGCGAAGATGCCGCTGTGCAGAGTGGCGAGCAGCGCCCAGATTCCCGCCGCGGCCAGCCGATCCGGACCAGCGCCCACAAGCTCGAGCGGCGGCAGAACGAAGGCGACCTGAATCGCGCCGGAGACGGCACAAGCGAGCACGTAACCGGCCGTACAGCGGGCGATAGCGGCCAGCATCGATAGTACCCCCCGATCCCGGCCAGCAGGCCGTATGCCCATCGCAACCGGGCAGCCGCCATGCGTCAGGCGCGGCGGCCGGCCAGCAGCCAGTAAATGAACCCGCCCCCGAAGCCTGCTGTCGCGAAGACCTGCCACACCGTCGCGCTCGGCAGCACGACGCCCGCCGAGTACCCGAGCTGCGACAGCAGCGGCACGGCCGCCAGCGCCGCGCCGCCGCCGACGATGTAATAGAGTGCCGAGCGGATGCGTGCGACCTCTCCCACCAGGACGACGATCAGGGCCGGCAGGATCGTGAGGCCGGAGGCGAGGACGACGCCCTGGCTGACGAGGTCGAACACCGCGAAGACGGAATCCGCCTCGTCCATGCCTTCACCATGGAACGCGTGCGTAACGCGCTCCAGGCCGAGCGTGACGAGCACGAGCGCGGCGAACAGCCCCGAGATCGCGAACGCGACCGGCACGACGATGATCCGCCAGAGGGTCGACCAGAACATGAAAGCCTCAGCTCCCGCCGGCTTCGCCCGGGCCGCGCGGCGCGCTGGCCCGCAGCCTGGTGCTCTGCGACTTGAGCTGGCCGCAGGCGGCGAGGATGTCGCGGCCGCGCGGCGTGCGGACGGGGCTCGCGTAGCCGGCGCGATTGACGACCTCGGCGAACAGCTCGATCTGCTCCCAGTCCGAGCACTCGTACCGTGTGCCGGGCCAGGGATTGAAGGGGATGAGGTTGATCTTGGCGGGGATGCCCTGCAGCAGCTTCACCAGCGCCTTGGCCTCGGCCAGCGAGTCGTTGATCCCCTTCAGCATGACGTACTCGAAGGTGATGCGCTTGGCGTTCGACAGGCCCGGATAGGCGCGGCAGGCGGCCATCAGCTCGGCGATGGGGTACTTGCGGTTGATGGGCACCAGCTCGTCGCGGAGCTCGTCGCGAGTGGCATGAAGCGAGATGGCGAGCATCGTCCCGCTTTCCGCGCCCCAGCGGGCGATCTCGGGCACCACGCCGGAGGTCGACAGCGTGATGCGCCGCTTCGAGACGGAGAGCCCTTCGCCGTCGGCGGCGATTTCCATGGCTGCACGGACATTGTCGAAGTTGTACAGCGGCTCGCCCATGCCCATCAGGACGATGTTGGTGATCTTGCGCTCGCCTTCTGGCAGCAGGCGGGCATCGTCGGGCGGCACGGCTCCCGGCCAGTCGCCGATCCGGTCGCGGGCCAGCATGATCTGGCCGACGATCTCCTCGGACTCGAGATTGCGCACCAGCCTCTGCGTCCCGGTGTGGCAGAAGGAGCAGTTGAGCGTGCAGCCGACCTGGCTCGAGATGCACAGCGTGCCGCGGTCCGACTCGGGGATATAGACCGTCTCGATCTCTGGCGCCTGTGCCTCGCGTCCACGTCTCGGCAACAGCAGCAGCCACTTGCGCGTGCCGTCGACCGACACCTGCTCGCTCACGATCCGCGGGCGCTCCAGCGTGAACGCCGCCTCCAGCCGCGACCGCAGGTCCTTCGAGACATCGGTCATCTGATCGAAGGAGGCGATGCCGCGCACGTAGATCCAGCTCCAGAGCTGCGACACGCGCATGCGCAGTTGTGTCGGCGGCACCCCGATCGCCGCCAGCGACTCGCGCAGCTCCTCGCGCCCCAGGCCGATCAGCGACGGCCGGCGCTCACCGTGGTCGGCGGTGGAAACCCGGGGTTCTGTCTTGTCCAGTATGAGAACCATTCATCGAGTCCGAAGCGGCAGCCAAGGGCTGACATTTAGTCGGTCTTGCGCGCCGCGCAAAGGTTTCACTGGCATGGCGCCCGGTTATGCCGGTGTTCCACCCGCACCCGCGTCGAGATGCGCCGGGATCCCGGCTCGGGCCGTCACTGGCGACATCTCCACGAGCACTTACCAAGAGGTATCTGCGCCGTGCGACTGGGACGCGCCGGCTGTGAGGGTCGACGGAGCGACGCGCGATCGTTGCCTTTGCTGAGACGCATCGCGGATTCCCGCCTGCGCGGGAATGACGGCATGGAAGGGCGGTCGATGCCTCCACTCTCGGCCATTGACCCGCACCGGCCCCCGTCTCGCCGATGACCTGCCCCCACCCACTCCCGTCATGCCCACGGAGGTGGGCATCTGCGATGCCGTGCGACTGGGGGTCTGTTCGACATGGCGACGCGCGATCGTTGCTTTTGCCAAAACGCACCGCACATTCCCGCGGCGGCGGGAGCGCGGAGCGTGGGGTCGAGCGAAAGGGGCTGAAACGTCCCGGCGGGCTCAGCGGTCGACGAGCAGCGCGCGCTGGCGCTGCAGCTCCTGCATGTAGCGCTCTACGACGCGGCGAGGGCTCGCGCCGCCCTCCTCGAGTTCGCGGAACAGGCCGACCTCGCACAGCCGCTCGTTCTCCCAGCCCGGGTAATTGACGACCGGATAGAGGCAGATGCCGTGGACCGGCACGCCCTTTTTGATCGTGTCGCGCACCTCGCCGCAGACGTAATGCAGCCATGGCGCGCGCGGCGTGCCCTCGGCGCCGGTCTCGGCCACGAACAGCGGGCGCTCGTAGCGCTGGTGGATCTCGACCAGGATGTCGCTGAACGGGCGGAAGTGATGGTGCCCCATCGGGATGAACCCGCCGCCATAGTACCACTGGTTGAACGAGTAGTAGTTCACCCCGACGATATCGAGCACGTCGGGCTTGCCGCCGAGCTCCGGGCACATGCGGCCGGTCAGCATGTCGTAAGCCTCGTACTGCGCCAGCCGATAGCGCTCGGCGGCCGCGTGCTCGGGGTCCTGCTCCCATTTGGTGCGCACGTGAATGGCGGGCTCGCAGAACACGATGCGCGCACGATGCTCGACGGCACGCACCGCCGCCGTGCCGGCGAGCGCCGCCCGGACGAGCTGCCGCTTCAGCTCGCCGCCGCGGCCCTTGGCAGTCGGGTTGAACTCGGCGACGTCGCCGCCGGCCCAGGCCCAGAACGAGATCTCGTTGACCGGGCAGTAGAATGGCGCCTCGCCCGTCTCCTCGCGCACGACGCGGGCCGCCTCCGCCGCGAATCTGGCGAAACGGTCGACGAACGCAGGCGACCAGATGTCGACATCGTCCGGATAGCCGTAGTGGCACAGGTCCCAGATCACCTGGATGCGCTGGTGCCGGGCGGCGCGCAGCATCGGCAGGAAGCTCGACCAGTCATAGCGCCCGGGCGAGGTCTCGATGAGATGCCAGCGCAAGCCGTCGCGCGCCGTCCGGATGCCCGATTCCGCGAGCTGGCGGTAGTCGGCTTCGACGTTGCGGTCGTGACCCGTCGCGGCGATGAGGTCGAGACGCCGACCGTCGGGGCGGCGATGCGTCGAGCACTCGTAGCCGGCGATGAACATGCTCTTGAAAAGGCTCTGGTCAGTCAACGCTCACTCTCCCGACGAGGCCCCGCCCAAAGGCAGGCACTGGGCTCAGCAGTCATGAATCGAGGCCGGCGCGCATCGGCGGCGGATGCCGCGCAGGACATGGCCGGCAATATCACCCACTCGCTGCACAGGTCAGCCAACGATCCGAATCGAGCCCGGGTTCCGCCCGCGAGCCGCAGCGTGTCCGCCGCCGCATTCGGCCGAGCACCCGGCGGCATCCGCCCCGATCGGGTCAGTTCGCCGCCGCGCCTCGCTTTGCCGTCACGCGCGCGATCAGCTCCTCGACCTTGGGCAGGATGCTCTCGACCATGGCGGCAACGCCGTCACGGTTCGGGTGCACGCCGTCGTCGAGGTTCAACGCGGGCCGAAGTGCAACTCTCTCGAGGAAGAACGGATGCAGCAGCGCGCCGTGTTTCCCCGCAAGCTCGGGAAACATCGCGTCGAACCGCTTCACGTAATCCTCGCCCCAGTTGCGCGGCGCCTTCATGCCGGCCAGCAGGACGACGATGCCCCTGGCCTCGAGCCGCGCGAGAATTTTATCCAGATTCTGGCGAGATTGTGCCGGATCGATTCCTCGGAGTGCGTCATTTGCGCCGAGCGCGACGATCGCCGCGTCGGCATTGTCGGGAAACGCCCAGTCGAAGCGCTGCAGCCCGCCCGCTGTGGTATCGCCGGACACGCCCGCATTGATCACCTCGACGGCGTGGCCCCTGGCCTCGAGGGCCCGTTGGAGCTCCGCAGGGAATGCCTCGCCCTGCTGGAGGCCGTAGCCGGCGGTCAGGCTGTCCCCGAACGCGACGATCCTGATCGGATCGTCTCGCGCAAGACTATCCGCAGACGCGGGAAGTAGCGTAAGGCATGCATTGACCAGGACGGCGAGCATGCTCACTTGTGCCAATGCGCGGATTTGCGTCCGGCGCTTCATGATATCGCCTCCCGTCCGGTTCAAAGTCGATGCCTCGACTCTCACCTAGATAGCCCGCATGCGTGACACAAGCTCCCGGAGACCGCCCGTGCCGACGCCTCGACCTCCCATCATCGCTCTGGCCGACGTCGGACTGAGGCTCGTCAGCCGCGCCGGTCCGGTCGATATCCTGCGCGGAGTGAGCCTTGAGTTCGGCAGGGGCGAGGCGGTCGCCATCGTCGGCCCGTCCGGCTCGGGCAAGACATCGCTGCTGATGATCGTCGCCGGGCTCGAGCGCGCCACCAGCGGCTCGGTCGAGGTCGCCGGCCATGACTTCACCGCGCTCGGCGAGGACGCCCTGGCGCTGGTCAGAGGCCGGGAGATCGGCATCGTGTTCCAGTCCTTCCACCTGGTCCCGACCATGACCGCGCTCGAGAACGTGGCGCTGCCCCTGGAATTCGCGGGCAATGCGGATGCGTTCGGAATCGCCGGCGAGGTGCTGGAGGAGGTGGGGCTGGGCCACCGGACAAGTCATTTCCCGGCGCAGCTCTCCGGCGGCGAGCAGCAGCGCGTGGCGCTGGCCCGCGCGCTGGCGCCGCGGCCGAAGCTGATCCTCGCCGACGAGCCGACCGGCAATCTCGACGGCAGGACGGGCGGCCAGATCATCGAGCTGCTGTTCGACCTGCACCGCCGCCGCAGCACGACGCTGGTCCTCGTCACGCACGACCCCATGCTCGCGGAGCGCTGCGAGCGCGTCGTGCGCATGGCGGACGGCCGGATCGTCGCCGACGCGACCGAGTTCGAGGCCGCATGACCAGCGCCGATACGATCGAAACTCGAGGGTCCCCCTCCGCCGGCCGTGTGGCGCAGGTGGTGCGGCTGGCATTGCGCGAGGTGCGCAGCGGCGTCTCGGGGTTTCATGTCTTCATCGCCTGCGTCGCCCTCGGCGTCATGGTGATCGCGGGCGTCGGCGCCCTCACCGATTCGCTGCGGCTCGGCTTCGAGCAGCAAGGGGAGACGATCCTCGGCGGCGACGTGGCCCTGTCCAGAGCGCACCGGCGCGCCGAGGAGGGCGAGCGCGCCTGGCTGCTGGCGCGGGGCCAGGTCAGCGAGACGGCGACCATGCGCACCATGGCGCGCCGGGTGGACGGCCAGGACCAGGCGCTCGCCGAGCTCAAGGGCGTCGATCGGAGCTATCCGCTGGCCGGGGCGGTGACTCTGGCGAACGGCATCGGATTCGACCAGGCCGTCCACGAGATGCAGGGCGCCGCAGTGGCGCCGATCCTGCTGGAACGGCTGGATCTCGAGGTCGGGGACCTCATCTCGCTGGGCTCCATCATGGTGCCGATCACCGGCGTCGTCGAGCACGAGCCCGACAACATCACCGACCGGCTGACCTACGGCCCGCGGGTGTTCGTGTCGCTGGAGACGATGCAGAGGACAGGTCTCCTGCAGCCGGGAAGCCTCGTCCGATGGCGCTATGCGCTCGAGCTGGCGAACGACGCCGGCGCGGATGCGGAAGAGCTCATCCACTTCCGGGAAAGCCTCGCCTCGGCGTTGCCGGAGAGCGGCTTCACGGTCACCGATCGGCGCAACCCCTCGCCGCGTGTGACCCGCACGCTCGACCGGCTGCGGCAGTTCCTCACCCTGCTCGGCCTGACGGCGCTGCTGGTCGGCGGCATTGGCGTCGCCAACGCCGTCGCGACCTTCGTCGATCGCCGGCGCAAGGTGATCGCCACCTTCAAGAGCCTCGGCGCCACCAGCGGCATGATCTTCGGCGTATTCCTGACCCAGGTGTTGCTGATGGCGGGGCTCGGCGTGGCGATCGGGCTCGTGCTGGGCTACCTCGTTCCCGTCCTGCTCAACGGCATCTACGGCGATGCGCTTCCGATCCGCGCCCAGATGACGATCAGCCTGTGGAGCATCGTTTCGGCAGCCGCCTACGGCTTCCTGGTGGCGCTCGTCTTCACGCTGTTGCCGCTTGGCCGGGCCGAGCTGGTCCGCGCCGGCGTGCTGTTCCGGGACGAGGTCGCCCCCGAGCAGGTGCGCCCGCGCCCGCGCGTGCTCGCGCTGACGGCCGCGGCGGTGGCGGCGCTGGTCCTGTTCGCCGTGCTGTCGTCGGAGGTGCGGTGGATCGCGATCTACTTCTGCCTCGGCCTGGTGGCGGTCTTCGCGCTGTTCGCGGGCCTCGGCACGCTGGTGACGCGCGTGGCGCGCCGCATGCCGCGCCCGCGCACGCCCGAGATCGCGCTGGCCGTCGGCAATCTCGGCGCGCCCGGCGGGCTGACCCGCTCGATCGTGCTGTCGCTCGGCGCCGGGCTGTCGCTGCTCGTCGCGGTGGCGCTTTCGGACGCCTCGCTGGTTCGCGAGCTGACGACGCGGCTGCCGGAGACGAGCCCAACCTACTTCGTGCTGGACGTAGGCAAGGGCGACGCCGCGGCTTTCAGAGCGCTCGTCCAGCAGGTCGCGCCCGGCGCGGTCGTGCGGGAGGCGCCGATGCTGCGCGGCCGGCTGGTGAGGCTTGGCGGGACGCCGGCCGAGCAGGTAAAGGCCGCGCCGGAAGCCCAGTGGGTTCTGAGCGGCGACCGCGGGCTGACCTATTCCGAGGCCGTGCCCGAAGGATCGCGCGTCGTGACCGGGAGTTGGTGGCCGGCGGACTACGACGGCGAGCCGCTGGTGTCCTTCGAAGCGGAGCTGGCTGGCCAGCTCGGCCTTGCCATCGGCGATACGGTCACCGTCAACGTGCTCGGCCGCAACGTCTCGGCGCGCATCGCCAACCTGAGGGAGGTGAACTGGGAATCGCTGGCCATCAATTTCGTCATGGTCTTCTCGCCGAACGCGCTGAGCGCGGCACCGCATGGGCTGCTCGCGACGGTGACGCTGCCCGAAGGGGCGGGGCTGGCCGAGGACGCAGCTCTCGCCCGATCGATCTCCAACACGTTCCCGTCCGCGACCGCCATCCGCGTCAAGGACGCGATCGATTCGTTCAATGCGGTGCTCCAGAAGGTGATGACGGCGGTGCGCGTGGCGGGCGGCATCACGCTGCTCGCGGGGGCGCTGGTGCTGGCCGGAGCGCTGAGCACAGCACAACGCCGCCGCATCAAGCAGGCGGTCATCCTGAAGACGCTCGGCGCCGTCCGCCGCCGGATCCTGCTGTCCCATTTCGCCGAGTATGCCATCCTGGCGACGGTGACCGCGGCCGTCGCGGCAGCGCTCGGCACCTTCTCCGCCTGGATCGTGGTGACACAGGTGATGGAGATCGATTTCACATTCTCGCCAATGGCTGTCGCCAGCGCGCTGGCGGTGTCTCTGGCGCTGGTGATGGGATTCGGCGGGCTCGGCACCTGGCAGGTGCTCCGGGCGCCGGCGGCGCCGCATCTCAGGTCGGACTAGGCGCCCCCGTTCACGCTCAGGCTCGCGCTCTTGCACGGGCGGGCCGGAACCCATACCTTGATGCCCAGGGAATATGGCCGGCGCCGCCTTGAAAGCGGCACTGGCGCGGGTCATATTGCAGATCACTGTCTTCGGGTGCTCGCATCAGCGGTCAAAGGGATCCACAAATGGCTCAATCCGACAACAGGTATGCGCAAGCCAGTACGGCCGCCCGCACGGGCGTCGCGGTCGATGAAGGCCTTCGCGCCTACATGCTCTCCGTCTACAACTACATGGCGGCCGGCGTGGCTCTCACCGGCATCGTCGCCTACATGCTGTTCAGCGCCGCGGTGACCGGCGACCCCGGCTCGGCTGCCGCCCGGCTGGGTAACGGCGTCATGCTGACAGAGTTCGGCCGGACCCTCTACGTCAGCCCGCTGCGCTGGGTCCTCATGCTGGCGCCTCTTGGCTTCGTGTTCTTCCTGTCGTTCCGCGTCTACCAGATGAGCGTCGGCGCGGCGCAGGCGACGTTCTGGCTGTTCGCAGCGGTCATGGGCGCGTCGCTGTCGACGATCTTCCTCGTCTACACGGGCGCCTCGATCACGCGGGTGTTCTTCATCACCGCGGCCGCATTCGCCGGCCTCAGCCTGTGGGGCTACACGACCCGCAGGGATCTGTCCGCCTGGGGCACCTTCCTGTTCATGGGCCTGATCGGCATCGTCATCGCGGCGCTCGTCAACATCTTCCTGCAGTCGAGCGCGCTTCAGTTCGCCATCTCCGTGATCGGCGTGCTGGTGTTCGCCGGTCTGACCGCCTACGACACGCAGCGGATCAAGGACGGCTACTTCCAGGTTGCCGGAAATGCGGAGCTGGCCGCGAAGACCGCCATCATGGGCGCGCTCAGCCTCTATCTCGACTTCATCAACATGTTCACCTCGCTGCTCTACCTGTTCGGCGAGCGCGAGTAAGCAACGACCGGTCTGATGCCGGCGCATGGAAGGGCCCCGCCACTGCGGGGCCCTTTTGCGTGACAGGCGCCGACGATAGGATCGCGGCCGGAATTCCAGCGAGGGGACAAGCGGGTGGCAGAAATCGATCTGCGGGCGGCGAGGCACGACGACATTCCAGCCATCACGGCGATCTACCGCCCTGCCGTGATCTCGGGCACAGCGAGCTTCGAGCTCGAGCCGCCCTCGGGGGACGAGATGCGGCGGCGCTACGAGGCGATCATCGGCGGCGGGTTCCCATACTTCGCAGCCGAGCGTCAGGGGGTCGTCGTGGGCTACGGCTACGCCAACGCCTTCCGTCCGCGCCCGGCTTACCGTTTCAGTGTTGAGAACTCGATCTATGTGGCGCCGGACCACCAGGGCCAGGGCGTCGGCCGCGCCCTGCTCACGGCGCTCATCGAAGCGTGCACGGCTCAAGGGTTCCGGCAGATGATCGCGGTGATCGGCGACTCGGGCCAGCGGGCGTCCATCGGACTGCACCGCTCGCTCGGTTTCACGTTCACCGGAACCATGCACTCGGTCGGCTTCAAGCACGGCCGCTGGCTGGACACGGTCATGATGCAGCGCACGCTCGGCGACGGCGATCGCACTCCGCCGCCGGACGCTCCGTCCCGTGCTCGTTGACACGAGGCCGGTCTCGATCCGTCCCGTGCCACAGCGCAATGCCGATGCGCTGCACCGGTCGATAGCGATCGTCGAGGCGAAAAGCGCCCGTCAGTGCTCCACCAGCCGCAGGCGGGCCTCGAGCACGCGCAGCACGCGGCGCAGGTCATGGCCGCGCTTCAGCACCAGTCCGCCGGCCGCGATGACGCTGTAGGCGCCTTGCTTCCGTGCGAGCTTCGGGTTCTTCTCGATCCTGTAGAGCGGGCACTCGCTCGATCGCCGGAAAACCGAGAAAATGGCCTTGTCGCGGCCCATGTCGATCGCGTAGTCGCGCCACTCCCCCGCGGCGACCTTGCGCCCGTAGACGGCGAGGATGTCGTCGAGCTCGCGGCGATCGAAGAAGACTGAGGTCGCCGGGACCGGCCCTGGGTGGGACTGCAACATGCCAGGCCGTGGATCGCCCGCCTGGCGCGGGCGCAGTGCTATCGGTTCGGAATCGCTCAACGGCGCCTCCTTGTCTTCCCCGGTCAGTGTCGCTTGGCCTCCGGGAAAATTCAAGTCTCGGGTTGTCGCGGCGACCGGAACGAGCGGCCGCAATAAATCGCAATAAAAATCACGCGAGCGCCACAGTCCCTCCAATCAGGCGCCCCAATATCGAGTAGACTGTTCCTCGTTGCCCTGGCCCGGTCCATCAGCTCGGAACTGATGCCCCCCATCGTCCCCCCGAGCTTCCCCCCTCGTGGACCGGGCCACTCCTTCCCAGGGTTGGCTGAGACCGGGACTCCAGCGCCATGCAGGTGCCGCGGCAAAGCCGCCGAATCGCCGCGAATCACAGGCAGTTTCAAGCCGTTGCCCCTGGCCCGGTTCCAAGGATTGCTCCGGATGGGCCCCCAAGCTGCCGGAGACGAGTACCTGGACCGGGCCTTGCAAGCTCCCCCGTCTCGGCCTGCCCTGCCAGCGCCGCATCTGGCGAGCGCACAAGCTGCATCGATCGGTCACTTGCAAAGCCTCATCGCGCCGGTCTAGGAACTTGCCCCCAAAGGGCATGCAACAGCCAGGTTGCCGTCAGCAGAGGCCGCATGATTTCAGACTCCAGAACCGAGGAAGCGCATCCGTTCCTGGCAGAGGTGAGCCGGCTTCTTCATCTCATGGTCAATTCGGTCTACTCGGATCGCGACATCTTCTTGAGAGAGCTGATCTCCAATGCGTCCGACGCCTGCGACAAGCTGCGTTACGATGCCATCGCTCATCCGGAATTGCTCGGAGGCGAGGATCGCCTGCGAATCACCATCGTACCGGACAGGGCTGCCGGCACGCTGACGATCGCCGACAACGGCATCGGGATGGACCGCCAGGAGCTGATCGAGAACCTCGGCACCATCGCCCGATCGGGGACCCGGGCCTTCCTCGAGCGCCTGCAGCAGGCGAATGGAAGCAGCGGGCTGATCGGCCAGTTCGGGGTCGGTTTCTACTCCGCGTTCATGGTGGCAGGGGAGATCGAGGTGACCAGCCGCCGGGCGGGCTCCGGGGACGCCTGGGCGTGGAGGTCGGACGGGCTCTCGGGCTTCACGATCAGCCCCGCGGACCCGCAGAGCGCCGGCGTTCTCCCTGCCCGCGGCACTGCCGTCAAGCTGAGCCTCAAGGAGGACGCGCGCGCGTTTCTCGAGCCCGGCGAGATCGAGCGCATCGTCAGGGCCTACTCGGACCACATCCTGTTCCCGGTCGAGCTCGAGGTTCCTGGCCAGGCGGCGCGCCAGATCAACACGGCCAGCGCGCTCTGGCAGCGCTCCAGGAACGAGGTGACCCCGCAAGAGTACACGCAGGCCTATCGCTCGCTCACGAGCCACATCGACGAGCCGGCGCTCACCATCCACTACAAGGCCGAGGGCCGGCAGTCCTATGCGGTGCTGCTGTTCATCCCCGGCCAGCGGCCATACGACCTGTTCGACCCGGACCGCAAGGGGCGCGTGAAGCTCTACGTGCGCCGCGTCTTCATCACGGACGACGCCGGCCTGCTGCCCGCCTACCTGAGGTTCGTCCGGGGCGCAATCGACAGCGAGGACGTGCCGCTCAACATCTCCCGCGAGATGCTGCAGAAGAACCCGCTCGTGGGCCAGATCAGGAACGCAGTCACGGGCCGGGTGCTTGCCGAGCTCGAAGGCTTCGCCTCACGCGATCCCGGCGGCTATCAGTCGTTTTTCCAGACCTTCGGCACGGTGCTGAAGGAAGGGCTCTACGAGGACGCGGCGCGGCGCGAGCAGCTTTTGAAGCTGGCCCGGTTCCGGACCACGCAGGGTTCGAGCTGGCGCTCGCTTGCCGAGTACGTCGCGAGCCTCAGGCCCAATCAGACCGAGATCTATTTCCTGGCCGGCGAGAGCCTGGACCGCCTCGCCGCCAGCCCTCAGCTCGAGGCAGCCCGCGCACGCGGCGTGGAGGTGCTGCTGCTGACCGACCCGATCGACCATTTCTGGACGGTGCTGGGCATGAAGTTCGAGGGCCGGCCGTTCCGGTCGCTCAGCCAGGGCGAGGTCGACCTCACGTCCATCTCGCTGACGGACGACAGCAAGGCGGCGGACACGCCGGCCAAGGACGCCGACGTCAAAGGCCTCATCGACGGGTTGCGGGCAGCGCTCGGCGACGCCGTCACCGACGTGCGCGCTTCGAAGCGGCTCACCGAGAGCGTGGTGTGTCTGGTCGCACCCCGTGGCGGGGCCGATCTCGGGCTGGACCGGCTGCTGCAGCGCCAGCAGCCGGGCGCCAATCCGAAACCGGTGCTCGAGGTCAATCCGGGTCATCCGCTGATCACGGCGATCGGGCGCCGGATCGCGGAAACGGGCAAGGAGGAGGCCGCCGAGCTGGCGCGGCTGCTGCTCGACGAAGCGCGAATCCTCGAGGGCGAGACGCCGGCCGACCCGGCGGATTTCGTGGCGCGCATGAACCGGATGATGCTGAGGGCGCTCGGCGCCCGCTGAGGTGCCCCGGGCGTCCCGCTGACGCCGCGTCGCCTCAATGCTCCGGGCCGGTGATCCATGCCGCGCCGACGATGGCGCCGGCGGTGCCCTCCTGCAGCAGCACGGCGCCGCGCTGCCCCTGCTGCAGCACCGCCGTCTCCGGCAGCTCGATGTGCGTCGGTTTTCCCGACCACATGCCGATCGGGGTCAGATCCCGCACGACGTTGGCATAGGTCACGGTCCTGCCGCGGTTCTCGCCCCGCCTGATCTCGACATCGACGCTTGGCATCACGACCGCCAGCCAGATCGTGCCGCCCGTCATGCCGCTGGTCTGCGGGATCGCGCCGGCCTCGATCGTCACCGTCTTGCCGTCGCTGCGTGCGACGACCTCGATCCGGTCGGCCGTGAGCCTCTGTGACGTCTCGGCGATGGCCCGGTCGATCTCGGTCCTGCTGCTGCCGATGACGTGCACGAGGCCGTTCACGACGACCTGCGGCGTGTAAACGCGGCCGTCGCCGCGCTCGTCGGCGTAGGCCCGCTGGCGCGTGGTGAACTTGGGGTTGGCGAGGGTGTCCTTCCAGCCGAGATAATCCCAGTAGTCGACCGAAAGCGACAGCGCCACGATATCGGGCCGCTGCGCATAGCTGTGCAGGACCGCATCGGCGGTGGGGCAGGAGGAGCAGCCTTGGCTGGTGAACAGCTCGACCACCGAGACGGCGCGCTGGGCCTGGGGCTGCGCCGCCTTGGTCATGCCGATCGCCACAGCCGGCAACGCCAGACAAAGCAACGTTGTCAGCCAGCGGGGCATGTCGGTCCTTGCTGCTTGCGTCGAGTGAGACTTATCCGCGCCTGAGGCTTCAATTGCGAGTCACGAATGGGTGAGATTGCAGAGTTGACGCAAGCCAGAGTGGAAAAGGCCGGCTGCGGCCGGCCTTTGCCCAGGTCACGCTACCGTCGCCAGGTTGCGCAGCACGTAATGCAGGATCCCGCCGTGCCGGTAGTATTCGAGCTCGTCCAGGGTATCGATACGGCAGAGCAGTGGCACCTCATACTTTCCGCCGGGTGAGGCAATCTCTGCGATGAGCTTCGCCCGCGGCTCGAGGCCCGACAGGCCACGGAGGCTCACCTTCTCGTCGCCCCTGAGCCCGAGCGACTGCCAGCTCTGACCGTCCTCGAACACCAGCGGCAGCACGCCCATGCCGACGAGGTTGGAGCGGTGTATGCGCTCGTAGGACTGCGCGATCACCGCCTTGACGCCGAGCAGGTTGGTGCCTTTCGCCGCCCAGTCGCGGGACGAGCCGTTGCCGTACTCGACACCGGCAAAGACCACCAGCGGCACGCCCTCGTCGCGATAGCGCATGGCCGCGTCGTAGATGAACATGGTCTCGCCCGAGGGATGGTGAACCGTGTAGCCGCCCTCGCGCACGTTGCCGCCCGCATCCTTCACCATGCTGTTCTTGATGCGGATGTTGGCGAACGTGCCGCGCATCATGACCTCATGGTTGCCTCGCCGCGTGCCGTACTGGTTGAAATCCTCCGGCCGCACCTGCCGCTCGATGAGGTAGCTGCCGGCCGGGCTGTCCTTCTTGATGGAGCCCGCGGGCGAGATGTGATCGGTGGTGATCTTGTCCCCGAGCAGCGCCAGGATGCGGGCGCCCTGGACGTCGGCGACCGGCTTCGGCTCCTTCGTGATGCCCGCGAAATAAGGCGGGTTCTGCACGTAGGTCGAGCCGCTGCTCCAGGCATAGGTCAGACCCGGAGCGGCCTTGATCCGCTGCCAGTTCTCGTCGCCCTTGAACACGTCGGCGTAACGCTGCCTGAACATCTCCCGTGTAATGTTCTCGGCGATGTACTGCTGGATCTCCTGGTTGGTCGGCCAGATGTCGCGCAGATAGACCGGCTGGCCGTCCTTGCCGGCGCCCAGCGGCTCGGTCGCGAGATTCTTGCTGACCGAGCCGGCCAGCGCATAGGCGACGACGAGCGGCGGCGAGGCTAGATAGTTCGCCTGAACGTCCGGGCTGACGCGTCCCTCGAAGTTGCGGTTGCCGGACAGGACGGCCGCCGCGACGATGCCTTTCTCGTTGATCGTCTGCGAGAACTCCGGCGCCAGCGGCCCAGAGTTGCCGATGCAGGTTGTGCAGCCGAAGCCCACCAGGTTGAAGCCGAGCCGGTCGAGATAGGTCTGCAGTCCCGCCTTCTCCAGGTAGGCCGCAACGACCTGCGACCCGGGCGCCAGGGAGGTCTTCACCCACGGCTTGCTCGCCAGCCCCTTCTCGATCGCCTTGCGGGCGAGCAGGCCGGCGCCGATCAGCACGCTCGGGTTCGAGGTGTTCGTGCAGCTCGTGATGGCGGCGATGACGACATCGCCGTGGCCGAGGTCGAAGTCCTTGCCCGCAACCTTGTGCCGCGCGCCGATGTCGCCGGATTTCCGGTACTCGGTGTCGAGCGCGCTGGCGAACCCGCTGCCGACCTTGTCGAGCGCGATTCGGCCCTCCGGCCGCTTCGGTCCCGCCATCGACGGCTCCACGTCGGCGAGGTCGAGCGACAGCGTCGCGGTGAACACCGGGTCGGGCGATTCGGCGGTCCGGAACAGGCCCTGCGCCTTGGCGTAAGCCTCGACCAGTGCGATCCGGTGCGAGTCGCGACCCGTGAGGGAAAGATAATCGAGCGTCGTCTGATCGATGGGGAAGAAACCGCAGGTGGCGCCGTACTCCGGCGCCATATTGGCGATCGTGGCCCGGTCGGCGATGGTCATGTGGTCGAGGCCCGGCCCGTAGAACTCGACGAACCGGCCGACGACGCCGTGCTTGCGCAGCAACTGCGTTACGGTGAGGACGAGATCGGTGGCCGTGACGCCCTCCTTCAGCCGGCCTGTCAGCTTGAAGCCGACGACCTCGGGAATGAGCATCGACTGTGCCTGCCCGAGCATGGCCGCCTCGGCCTCGATGCCACCCACGCCCCAGCCGAGCACGGAGAGGCCGTTGACCATCGTGGTGTGGCTGTCGGTGCCCACGAGCGTGTCGGGGAAAGCGTAGGTCTCGCTGCCGGCCTCGCGGGTCCACACGGTCTGAGACAGGTACTCGAGGTTGACCTGATGGCAGATGCCGGTGCCCGGCGGCACGACGCGGAAGTTGGCAAAGGCGCCCTGGCCCCACTTCAGGAACACGTAGCGCTCGCCGTTGCGCTCGTACTCGAGCTCCACGTTGCGGGCGAAGGCGCGCGGGGATCCGAACTCGTCGACGATGACCGAGTGGTCGATGACGAGATCCACCGGCACCAGCGGATTGATCCTGCGCGGATCGCCGCCGAGCGTAGTCATGCCGTCGCGCATGGCGGCGAGATCGACGACGGCAGGCACGCCCGTGAAGTCCTGCATCAGCACGCGGGCGGGCCGGAAGCCGATCTCCTTCTCGGCCTTGCCGCGGTTCTCGAGCCAGGCCGAGACGGCCGTGATGTCCTCCCTGGTCACCGAGCGGCCGTTCTCGTGCCGCAGCAGGTTCTCCAGCAAAACCTTCATGGAGTAGGGCAGCCGGGAGATGCCGGCGAGCCCGTTCCTCTCGGCATCCGGGAGCGAGAAGTAGGTATAGGTCTTTTTGTCGATCTCGAGCGTCTTGCGGGTCTTGAAGCTGTCCAACGACACGGGTTGCTGCGCGGTCACGTTCTGTCCTCCTCCGAGCATCTGAAGCCGCGCCGCCGGAGCGCCGGCGGAGGGACCGATCCCGTTTTTGCGCTAGCGTCGATAGAAGCGTGCTCCTTATATAGCCGCGCGCGCGAGAGGGCCAGTCCGCGCGTCGTCTCGGCGGCGTGCACAGGGTCGGTTACGGTCAGTCTCAAAAGCAGGTTTGCCGGTGGAAGATAGGATTGCGCCTGATGCGGACACCCGTCCTGGGCTCACGGTCGAACGGCTCGCCGTGGAGCGCGGCGGGCGACGGGTGCTCTCCGAGCTGTCGTTCGAGGTGGCGGCGGGCGAGGCACTGCTGCTGACCGGGCCCAACGGCGCCGGCAAGACGACGCTGCTGAGGACCATCGCCGGGTTCCTGGCGCCAGCTTCGGGCCGCATCGCCCTGGCGGGCAGCAGCGGCGAGCAGCCCATTGCGGAGCGGGCGCACTACGTCGGCCACACGAATGCCGTCCGGCCTACTCTCACGGTCGAGGAGAACGCGAGCTTCTGGGCGCGGTATCTCGGCGGCTCGGATGGGCGGGTGCGTCCTGCGCTCGACCGGTTCGGGCTCGCTTCGCTGGCCGCCATTCCGACCGGCTATCTTTCCGCGGGCCAGAAGCGCCGGCTGGCGCTGGCGCGGCTGCTGCTTGCGCAGCGGCCGCTGTGGCTGCTCGACGAGCCCTCGGCCTCGCTCGACGCCAGCTCGACACGCGTGCTCGCCGGTGTGCTCGACGGGCATGTCGCGGCGGGCGGGCTGGTCGTTGCCGCCACCCACCTGGACCTCGGACTCGCGCGCTCGCGGGAGCTGCGGCTCGGCTTCGCCGCGGGACAGGCATGAACGCGTTCTGGACGCTCGTGAAGCGCGACCTGCTGCTTGCCTTGCGGGAGGGCGGCGCGACGGGGACGGCGCTCGGCTTCTACCTGATCGTCATCGCGCTCATGCCGCTCGGCCTCGGGCCCGACATGCAGCTCCTGGCGCGGATCGCTCCGGGAATGCTTTGGGTCGGCCTGCTGCTCGCCGCGCTGCTGTCGCTCGGTCGGATGTTCGACACCGACCAGGACGAGGGCGTGCTGGACGTCCTGGCGATGGGGCCACTGCCGCTGGAGCTGGTGGCGGCGGCCAAGGCCGTCGCCCATTGGATCTCGACCTGCGTGCCGCTGGCGATCCTGTCGCCGCTGCTCGGTCTCATGCTCAACCTCGACCTCGCGGCCTACCCGGTCCTGATCGGCACGGTGCTGGCCGGCTCGCCCGCGATCAGCTTCCTCGGCGGCATCGGGGCGGCGCTCACTCTCAGGAGCCGGCGCGGCGGTCTGCTGATCGCGCTGCTCGTGCTGCCGCTCTATATCCCGACGCTCATATTCGGCATCGCGGCCATCAGCGCCGTCGTGACCCCGCCCGGCAGCCTGGAGGCATCGCTGCTGCTGCTCTCGGCCGTCACGATCGCCTCGCTGGCGATCGGGCCGATTGCTGCAGCGGCAGCACTCAGGGCGCAGCTCGGTTAGTCCCCTCTCCCCATCGAGATGGGGAGAGGGTCAGGGTGAGGGGCAGGAGCTTGCGCACCGCTCGCGGCTGTCCCTCACCCCGGCCCTCTCCCCGCGCGCGGGGAGAGGGGGAACTGGCGCGACCGAAATCCCCGCGACCTCGAAGCGGTTTGCGCGAGGCCAGCGGACAGCCTAGATCAGTGGCATGCAAACGCTCACCCAGAGGCTGGCCAATCCGACCCGGTTCATGGAGCTGTCGCAGTGGCTCCTGCCCTGGCTCTCCGGGCTCGCAGCGCTGTTGCTGGCCTATGGCCTCTATCTGACTTTTTTCGTCGCACCGCCCGACTACCAGCAGGGCGAGACGGTCAAGATCATGTTCATCCACGTGCCGGCGGCGTGGCTCGCCATGATGGGCTACATGGTCATCGCCGTCTCGAGCTTCGGCCTGCTCGTCTTCCGCCACCCGCTGGCCGATGTATCCGCCAAGGCCGCGGCGCCGATCGGGGCGGCGTTCACGCTGCTGGCGCTCGTCACGGGCGCGCTGTGGGGTAAGCCGATGTGGGGCGCCTACTGGGTCTGGGACGCGCGCCTGACGTCGGTGCTGATCCTGTTCTTCCTCTACCTCGGCCTGATGGCGCTGCGCTCCGCGCTCGACGAGGACCCGGCGCTGGCAGGCAAGCTCACGGCCGTACTGGGGCTGGTCGGCGTCGCCGTCCTGCCGGTGATCCGCTTCTCGGTCGATTGGTGGAACACGCTCCATCAGCCGGCGAGCGTGCTCAGGGTCGGCGGTCCGGCGATCCATTCGTCGATCCTGGTGCCGCTACTGGTCATGGCCGCCGGCTTCACACTGATGTTCTTCGCCTTGCATCTCAAGGCGATGCGCAACGAGATCCTGCGGCGGCGGGTGAGGTCGCTCACGATGGCCGAGGTCGAGCGGGCCGCCCGGCTCGAAGCGCGGACTGCGGAGTAGCACGATGGAGCTTGGACCCCATGCCGCGTTCATCTGGGCCTCGTACGGCGTCAATGCGCTGGTCCTCGGCGCGCTGATCGCGTGGCTCGTCGCGGACGGGCGGCTGCAGCAGCGGCGGCTCGATCAGCTCGAGGCGCGTGGCGTCAGGCGGCGCTCGTCCGCCGCGCAAGCTGGCCCGGGCCGCCGCACCTCATAACCGGATGCAGGACGGGATGGCCGAGCACCACGCCACGGATCACGCCGGCAGCCCTGGCCGCCGCCGCTTCGGCTGGGTCGCGGCGCCGCTCGTCATCTTCGCGGGCCTGGCGCTGATGTTCACCTACGCGCTGAAGACCGGCGATCCCTCCCGCCTGCCGTCGGCGCTGATCGGCAAGCCAGTCCCGCAGTTCGCGCTGGAGCCGATTGCGGGCCTGGTCGACGACGGCCGGCCGGTGCCGGGCATCGGCACCGCCGATCTCGCCCGCGGCCGGGTCTCGGTGGTGAACTTCTGGGCGTCATGGTGCGTGCCCTGTGTGCAGGAGCATCCGGTCCTGCTCGAGCTGACGCGCCGGACCGGGGTCGACCTCTACGGCATCAATTACAAGGACAAGGCAGCGGCAGCACGCCGGTTCCTCGGCCACTACGGCAATCCCTACCGGGCGGTCGGAGCCGACGGCAACGGCCGCACAGCCATCGAGTGGGGCGTTTACGGCATGCCGGAGACCTTCGTCGTCGATGGCCGCGGCCGTATCGCCTATAAGCACGTCGGGCCGATCTCGCTCGAGGCGCTCGAGACGAAAGTCATCCCGGCCATCGAGGCAGCGCGGGCGGCGGCCTCAGGCTGAGGGAGGCGCTGTCACTCCACCCGCCCTGGCGGCGTTGCGGCCATTGGCAACGCGGCAGCCCTGCTCGTCGGGGGCGCCGAAGTGCTCGAAATAGCGGGGATCGATGCGCTCGACCGGAAGCACGATCAGCACGTCCGTGGTGCCGAACTGCCGGTCGATCACTGCCCCGTCGCCGACCACGGCGCCGAGCCGGAGATAACCCTTGATGAGCGGCGGCATCGACTTCAGCGCCGCGCGCGCGTCCACCTGTTCCTTCGGCAGCCGGTCCATGGGCACGAAGAGACGGCTGTGGGCGCGCACCCGCCAGTCCTCCGGCGCGCGCGCGTAGTGATGCAGGAACGACAGCGCCGTCGCGTGCCTGTCGGGATCGGTGCCCTCGAAGCTGGCGCAGCCGATCATCACATCGACCTTGTGCTCGCGCACGTAGGTCCAAAGCCCATGCCAGAGCAGCTCGACCGTGCGCTTGGTGCGGTACGGCTTGAGCACGCAACTGCGCCCGAGCTCCATGAAACGATGGCCCGGCCTGGCGGCGGTCAGCGGCGCGATGTCGTATTCGCCCTGGGTATAGAACCCGAGCCTGCGGCGGGCCACATCCTGGCGGAGCACACGATAGGTGCCGACGACGCGCGGCTGCTGCCTCCCCCAATCGCGGGCGTCGGGGCAGGGCATGGACGTGTCGACCACGAGCAGGTGATCGCAGATGGCATCGTAGGGGTCCTCGTCGCGGCCCCGCATCTGCATGGCAAAGCTCGCCCTGGCCGACATCTCGTTGTAGAACACGTCATAGCGCAGCCGCTGCGCCAGCCTGACGTCGGCCCAGGTGCGGGCGAGGCGCACTTCCAGGTCGCCGATGCGGCCGTAGACCTTCTCTGGGAGCCGCCGCGTCCCGATGCCGAACCGCGTCGCCCGCCTGCGTGCGGCGGAGCCTAGCGCGAGCAACCCCTGCGGCAGCGCACTGGTCCTGTGGCCGCGCGACCAGCGGTTCAAGATTCGACGGGCGCTCAACTTCATCCGGGTTCCGCAACCCCCATTGCCGCGTGCGGGTCCACGCAGCTCCCGAGATCGCCGCACTGCGCTCTCAGCAACCATTAGTATAAGAGTATGACAATTCAGCAATAGCGCAGTTCAGCGCTGGACAATCAGACCGCATCGTCGCTTCAGGCAGGCCAGGACAGGCGGCGGTCTCGGCCTGCGGCAGCCAGCGGGCAAGGAGCGCCTGGAACTCGAGCCAGGAGAACGGCTTGGAGAGGTAGTCGTTCATACCGGCTTCCAGGCACTTCTTGCGGTCCTCGGGAAAGGCGCTGGCCGTCACCGCGATCAGCGGCGGGCAGCTCCTGCCTCTATCGGAGCCAGGCAGTCTGGCGCAAAAGCGGCGGACCTCCCGCGCGGCCTGCAGCCCGTCGAGCACCGGCATGTGGACGTCCATCAGCACGAGATCGATGGCGGGACCGGTCCCATTCAGGCAGTGCTCCAAGGCCTCGACAGCTGCACGGCCGTCCTCCACGAGCAGGCTGGCGCAGCCGGCGCGGCGGACCATGCATTGCGCCAGAAGCGCATTGATGGGGTTGTCCTCTGCAATCAGAACCCGCAGGCCCGAGGGAGCGCCGCCGCTCGGCATCTCCGACGCCATCGGCGGGGCCGCGGCGAGCGCGGGGCTGCCGTCGTGGATGCCGACGGGCAGCTCGAACGTGAACGCCGAACCGCGCCCTGCTTCGCTTTCGACGGCGATTTCCCCGCCCATGGCCCGCGCCAGCCTGCGGGAAATAGCGAGCCCCAGCCCGGTGCCGGCCGGTCGGCCCCGCCCCGCCGTATCGACCTGCTCGAACTCGCCGAACAGTCCCGCCAGCGCCTGGCGATCGAGTCCGACGCCGGTATCCTCCACGCGGATCGCGATCCTCGACTGGCCGGATTCCGCGCGTCGCGCCGTGACGCTGACGAGCACGCCGCCCCGATCGGTGAATTTCACCGCGTTCCCGATCAGGTTGAGCAGAACCTGACGGATGCGCGCCTCGTCGGCCAGCACATGCCGCGGCACGGAAGCGTCGAGCGTCCAGGCGATCTCCAGCCCCTTCTGGCGGCCCTTCGTCGCCAGCAGCTCGACTGCATCCCGCACGCAGGCCTCGAGGTCGAACGGCGCCGCTCTGAGCTCGATCTTGCCTGCCTCGATCTTGGAGAAATCGAGGATCTCGTCGATCAGCACGAGCAGAGTCCTGCCCGACTGCTCGATGGCGTTGGCGTAGGTCTCCTGCTCCGGCGTCTGCTCCGTGGCGAGCAGCAGATCGACCATTCCGAGGATGCCGTTCATCGGCGTCCTGATCTCGTGGCTCATGGCGGCGAGAAAGCGCGACTTGGCGCGGCTGGCGGCTTCGGCCTGCTCGCGAGCCTTGGCCAGCATGGCGCTCGCCGCCCGCTGCTCCGTGATATCGCGTCCGACGCGCTGGATCTCGCAGTCTCCGGCGCCGGCTGCCGTGGCGATGCACTCCTCCCAGGCGAGCCAGCGCGGCCCCGCAGCGGTTTCGAGCCGTTGCACGAAGCTCTTCAGCCGCCGCGGCTCGTCTTCACGCAATCCCGGCGCCTCCTGCTCCAGAACGGCGGGCTCGAATGCCGTCCCGATCACCTGCTCGGCCGTCACGCCGAACGTGCTGCAGAAGGCGCGGTTGACGAACGTCAGGGCCCCCCGCGAGTTTCGGCGCAGGATGACGCCGCTCTGCCTGTCGAGCAGGTCCCGATAGCGCGCCTCGGTCTCCTTCATCTCCCACTGCAGGTCGTGCAGTCGCTCGAGCTCTTCGCCCAGGCCAGGGGGGTGTTGCTGCCGGTGGCGATCGCCCGACAGGGCTCCGGGCCGCAGCAGAGCCTGCATGGCGAGCCCGATCAGCAAGCCGGCGCCCAGCAGGCTCGCATGCTGGCCCCCGAGGAGCTCAGGCGCGATGACCGGGGCAATCAGGATCGCCAGTCCGCCGGCGCCGAGGACGGCAGTCAGCGCGGAAGGCGGTTCGAGCCGCATGCTCATCGAGCCGAGTCTCCAACACAGGCGTGGCGGGACGCGGAGCCCGGCTCCCCCCTTGCCACAACTCCGACCGGCCACTGCAACGATTCGAGCACGCTTGATTTCGTGTTCTGCTTGGGCTCAGCAGACCACGCGGGTCTTGATAAAGCCTTCAGGAATCTGGTTAATCTCCTGCATCAGCCGAGAGGAGGGGGGAGAGGGCATGGGACCACTCGCGGGAACGCGAATTATCGAGTTGGCGGGGATCGGGCCGGCGCCGTTCGCAGCGATGCTGCTTGCGGACCTGGGCGCCGAGGTAGTGCGCATCGACCGCCGCGAGGACATCGACATCGGCCTGCCGGTCAGCCTCGAGCCGAGGTTCGACGTGCTGTCCCGCGGCCGGCGATCGATCGCGGTGGACATCAAGTCCGAGGCAGGCCGCAACCTCGTGCTGCGCCTTGCGAGCAGCGCGGATGCTCTGATCGAGGGCTTCCGCCCGGGCGTCATGGAGCGGCTGGGCCTCGGCCCGGACCCTTGCCTCGCGGCCAACCCCCGGCTCGTCTACGGCCGCATGACCGGCTACGGGCAGGACGGTCCTCTGGCGCCTCGCGCCGGGCACGACATCAACTACATCGCCATTGCCGGTGTGCTGCATGCCATCGGCAGCCCGGACGAGCCGCCGGTTCCGCCAGCCAATCTGATCGGAGATTTCGGCGGCGGCGGGATGTTTCTGGCGCTCGGGGTGGTCTCGGCGCTGCTCGCCGCGCAGAAGAGCGGGCGAGGCCAGGTCGTCGATGCGGCCATGGTGGACGGCTCCGCCTATCTGATGAGCTTGATGTACGGGCTGTTCGCGGCCGGCAAGTGGCGCGACGAGCGCCGCGCCAACATCCTGGATGGCGCCGCGCCCTGGTATCGGACCTACGCCACCCGCGACGGCAAGTCCGTGGCCGTCGGCGCCATCGAGGGCCGGTTCTATCGCGAGCTGGTCCGCAGGCTCGGGCTGGAGGGGGAAGTCCTGCCCGGCCAGCATGACCGGGCGGGATGGGCCGAGCTCGCCAGGCGCTTTGCCGAGGTGTTCGCCAGCAGGACACGGAGCGAGTGGGAGGCCGTGTTCGCTGACGGCGATGCGTGCGTCACCCCCGTGCTGTCGCTGTCCGAAGCCGCGCAACACCCCCACAACCGCCAGCGGGGCGTCTTCTTCGAGCAGGCCGGCGTGGTGCAGCCTGCCCCGGCGCCGCGCTTCAGCGCCACCCCGGCGAGCCCGGGAGCACTGCCGTCCGCTCCGGGGGCGGACACCAGGGGCGTGCTGGCCGACTGGGGCTTCACGGCCGGGGAGATCGAGCGTCTCGAGGCTGAAGACGTCGTCGGCCGGCGATCTGGCTGAGGCTGGCTGCGCCGCGGAAGCATTTGCCAGGTCGTGGCGGTGGCTCAGCTTGCGCGGGGCAGCTCCTGCCTGTCGGCCGACTCGCGGCCGAGGGAAGTCCTGTGCGGGGCAGCATCCGGGACCCGTTCCCTGCGGTGCGTGCCTCCCGTGAACAGCGGTCGGCCGACGTAGCCGTCGAGCTCGCCGCGCCACCAGAGGCGGATGGGCTCGACGAAGCTCACCGCGCGGCATCCGGATTCCTGGTCCAGGTACCGGGGGTGATACTTCCATAGCCGCCACGCGGCGAGATAACGGATGCGGGTGAGGCGCGTCCACCCGATCACCCCACGCAGGCCCGGCAGGCTCCTGAGCCAGCAGACGATCCTGCGATGGCGGCCGCCGAATATCCGCCAGTACCAGCTCCCGAACAGCATGTCGGCGGTGCGCACCCACAGCCGCCGCACGATCGGGATGAGGAACGCGATGGGAAACACGATGAGCACGGTATGCAAGTAGACCTGGCTCGCGATGAGCGTAGCGACGATGACGAGCTTCAAGGCCAGCGGCAGGTCCTGCCAGCGGCCCTTGAGGACGGCCAGTGCAGTCTTGAGTCTGCCGCGCCAGCCGCGCGCCCTTTGCACCGTCTCATCGCTGAGGACTACACTTGCGGCATAGCCGAGGCCCACCCCGCCGACGACGTTCGCGATGCGTGTGAGGCGGCGCCAGCCGACGCCCCTGGCGAGGAGGCCGAGCAGGCCGCCGAAGAGGCGCATGATGCCGTTGAAGACGAGGGCGAAGCCGTTCCACAGCACGCGCGCGGCCGCCGCCAGCGCCTCCTGTCCGGTGAACGCGCCGATGCCGATAAAGGCCACGACCGCGATCAGCGCGAAGCTGACGTACCAGCCGAAGCCGTTCTTCTGATCCTTCGAGGACCCTCTTGTTGCCACTGCGCCTCCCCCTCGAAGCGTCGCAGAGGACGTTCTCGCTCAAAACGCCAGGCTGAGCCAGGCCTTCCGTGTAACCCTCAACAGGCGGAGCTGTTGAGGACCGGCGGGCCTCAATGCTCCGTGGACCTTGCAGCGGCTGTGGCGTGCAGGTTCGACGGCTCGAGGATCTCGCTCCGGCTGCCCGCAGATGCGATGCCGGAAAAGTTAGGTCGATCAAGGTCTCAGAAGCGACGTCTCAAGAAGGGCTCGCGGTACGCCGCGCACGCGGATTGAGCGCGGTTGTCGTGGCCGATGAGCCGGCAGACCCGCTCCTTGACGCTCGGGCTCGAGCGAACAGCCGCCGCGGAGACGCGCATCCCATACTCGCGCGCCACCTCGGCCAGATACCCGTCCTCGCAGTAGGGCGTCGCAACCGGCTGACCATTGACGATCTGGTATGCCCCGTCGCAGGCGATCCTGGCGCTCGCCGTTGGGCCGCCTAGCACCAGCGCCGCGACCCCAAATCCCGCAAAAAGCAAGGCTCTGATTGTCCCCGTCATTTTGCCAACTCCTCAAGTGCTGAACCGAGCGCATACATTGCCGCAGTCATAGCATGCAGCGCCCGCGCCCGCGAATCCTGGCCGCCGGCCGGCTCGAGCGCCGTTCACTGGCGCACGATCCTGAGATCGGCGATCCACACCGCACCCGAGATGAACTGCTCCGATGCGGAGCGCGCGTCGTGGGTGAGCCGGATCTGCTGGGCGCGGCAGTCGTTCTCCGGCACCGTGAAGGCGGCCTCGAACGGGCGCCACGTGGGGGCCTGGCCTGCGATCATCTGGCTCTGACCGAGCGTCATCGGCCGCTTGCCGACGCATGCGATCCGCCAGACGAGACCGCGGCGGCCGACAAGCTCGCCCCGGAAGCGGCCCTCGACCCGGTAGTCGCCCGGCGCAAGGAGCACCATCTGCTGGACTCTGCCGAAGTCGACCCGCCCCTGCCCGAACTCGATCAGCAGCGCGCCCCCGGTCTCCAGGTCCGCGGCCGGCGCCACCTGGATCGCCACGCCCGAGCCGCCCGCGATGACCCAGTCGAACGGAAGACTGGAGGGAGCGAGCTCGAAGCTGCCATTGAACAGCAGGCCGGTGCTGGTCAGATGCTCCGGCGGCAGGAACTGCAGCCAGACGTAGTATGCAAGCTCGAAGAAGCCGTTCCTGATCAGGAAGTCGAGATAGCCGCGCAGGTCGGCTGCCGTCGGCGGCGACGCCGTCTCGCGCAGGCTGAGGAGCAGGTTGAGCGGCGTGCGCGCATCCGTGATGGCGCCAGGCAGTGCCGAGAGGACCGCTGCGCGCCAGGGCGGATTGGCGGCGAGCCGCTGCTCGAGCAGGTGGCGGATGTCCTCGTCCTCGGCGATGCGGGCCAAAGTCGGCACGACGAATCGCGCCAGGTGGGGGGCGGTGCGCAGGATGGTGTCGGCGTGCTCGAGAGTGCCGGCGTAATCCTTCGCCTCGAAGCTGCGGCGCATCATGAAATGGATGGCGGCCGTCTCGCGCCGCGAACGGCGGGCGGCGGCTTGCATCAGCTCGACGACTCTGTCGGCCTCGCCCTCGGCCGCGGCGACCTGCGCGAGCAGCCGCAGGGCCTGGGCGTTGAGGGGATCGAGCGCCAGGGCCTGCTCGGCCAGCGCACGGACCGCAGCCGGAGCATCGGGATCGGCCTCGGGGGTGGCGCTGGCCGCGGCAGCGTCAGCAGGGTCGGGCGGCTGCCCCGCATTGCCGGCGTCAGGTTGCGGCTCTCGGCCGCTCTCCGTGGCAGCGGGGCGGGCGCCTTTTGCAGCGAACCCGGTAAGCCGGCTCGGACCTCCAGCCGAGGGCGTGGCGTCCTGCTCCGCAGACGGCGCCTCGGCATCCTTGGCGTCGAGCCGGGTCCCGGCCAGCCGGACCAGCGCGACTGGCTGGCCGGCATTGAAGGACAGCGCCAGCTCGGGCGCCGTTTCGGCCAGATAGGCAGCGAAGCTGTGCGTGAGAACCAGCCAGGCCAGGGCCGCCCCGAGCACGGCGAGCGCCAGCGCGCGTCGAATCGAGTGCGAGCCGGCGCCGCCGCTGCGCCCGGCAGCCTGCGTTGATTCCGCCTGAGAGCCGCCGTCCATCAGTGCTGGGGCCTTCCGAGCAACAGCCACAGGGCGCGCCGGATGAAGCCTGCCGGCCGCCCCCGGTAGACATCGACTGCCCGTGCCTCGTAGCCGTGGGCAGCCGGCATGTGCTTACGGCGGCGGCCGGACTTGGCCGAGGAGGAGCGCGCACGGGAATTGCGACTTGGGCGAGACGCGTCGAGCTCGCTCAAGCGCCGGTCGTAGGCGAGCCGCCGGTCGGCAGTCTTGAGGTCGTCCCAGGCGCTGGTGACGCGCCCCGCAAACAGCCCGTGCTGCCCCTCGCCGTTGCTGTCGGGATGCAGCCATCGCATGAGCAGGGCCATGTTGTGGCGCAGCTCGGCGGTCGAGGCCTGGGCCGAGGCGCCGAGCACGCGATAGCTGTCGGAGTCCGGCGCCAGCAGGACCTGCTCGATGAAGAATGCGGCGGCCCCGCGGATTTCGTCCACCGGGCGGCAGACCTGCGCTACCGCCTCGGACTCGGCCGTCGTGTCGCCGGCAGCGATGCGCAACAGGAACCCGACGCCCTCGGGCAGCGGGGCGGCTCTCGTGTGGCGAACGCGCGAAGGGACGTGCATCAGATCGAGCGCGACGCGCAATGCCGCCGGCCCGGCCATCACGCACTCTTCCGAACGCCCGGCAACTGCGGCCGGTCGTCGTTGTCCTGCAGCGACTGGCGCCCGTAGGTGTAACCGTCGCCGCCATATCCGTAGCCGTACCCGTAGCCATAACCGTAGCCGGCGCTCTTGGCGTCGAACTTGGTCAGCACCGCGCCGATCAGGGCCCCGCGGGAGAGCTGCAGCCGCCTCAGGGCGGCGCGGATCATCCCCGTGCGGGCCTGGCCGGCCCCGACGATGAACACCGTCGCCGCAGCGGTGCTCGACAGGATCGGCGCGTCGGCGAGCCCCATCACCGGCGGCCCGTCCAGCACGATGAGGTCGAACACCTCGTGCCCGATCGACAGCAGCGAGTGCACGCGCGCGCTGGCCAGCAGGTCGGCGGCGTTCGGGGGCAGCGGGCCCGAGGCCATGAAGGTCAGGTTGGGGATGCCCGTCCTCTGGAAGGCCTCGGGCGGGTTGCAGGCGCCGATCAGGTAATTGCTGAAGCCCATGTGGGCCTCGAGCCCGAGCTTGGCGTGCAGCGAGGGGTTGCGCAGGTCGGCGTCGATCAACAGCACCTTCTGGCCCATGGCCGCGAAGTGGCGGGCGATTGCCAGGGCAGTGATCGACTTGCCTTCCGACGGCGCGGCGCTGGTCACGAGCAGCGTCCTCGGCAGGCCGTCGTCCGTGGAGAACTGCAGCGCCGTGCACAGCGACCTGTAGGCCTCCGACAGCGCGGAGCGCGGATCGGAGAACTCCGCCTCGATGGTTTTCCCGGCCGCGACCTTGGGGATGATGCCGAGCGTCGCCAGACCCGAGATGCGCTCGATCTCCTCCGGCGCGCGGATCGTGTCGTCGAGGCGCTCCAGAAGATAGGCGCCAGCCAGCCCGGCGCCCAGGCCCAGACCGAACGCCAGCACCAGCGCCCGCGTCATGTTGGGCGAGGAGGGCACGACGGGCACCTGGGCGCGATCGACCACGAACACGTTGTTGGCGCCCACCCCGCCGGCGATGTCGACCTCCTTGAAGCGCTGCAGAAGCCCGTTGTAGAGCGACCGGTTGGTGTCGACCTCGCGCTTCAGGATGTTGTACTGGATGCTGCGCTTCTGCAGATCGAGGACCTCGGCCCGCAACGTCTCGACCTGCTCGCGCACGGCCTCCTCCTGGCGGAGCGACGTGTCGTAGGCGGCCTTGAGCGAGGCCTTGATCGTCGTAACCTCGGTCGCGAGCTGCCGGTCGATCTCCTTGATCTTGGAGCTGATCTCGATCATGGCCGGAAAGGTCGGCTTGAAGGTCTCGAGCTTCTCCTGGTACTCGGTCGTGAGCACGTTGCGGCGGGCGCGCAGCCCGTCGATGACGCTGTTCGACAGGAGCTGCGGCACGTTGATCGCGTTGGCCTCGGCCACCTGCTTCCAAAGCTGCTCGTTCTTGATGCGCTCCGAGATGATCTGGCCGAGCGCAACGTTGGCGGCGGCCAGGTTGGTCTCGGCGATGGAGGCCTTCTCCGTCACGATGACGATCTGCTCGCGCTCGGCGAACTCGAGCAGCACCTTCTCGGATTCCTCCAGCCGCAGCTTCATCTGCTTGATCTGGTCCTCGAGGAACGTCTTGGCGTAGGCGTTGGCCTGGAAGCGCTTGTCGAGGTTGGAGGCGATGTAGGCGTCGGCATAGGAATTGGCGATCCGCTGAGCGCGGCGGGGGTCGGGGTCGGTGTAGGTGACGTCGACGAGGCGCGAGCCTGGCACCGGCCTGACGCCGCGATTGGCGACAATGACGCCGGTGGCCCGCCGCTCCATGGCTGCCTTGTCGGCCTTCTGCTGGCCCGTCGGAGCCGGCCGGAACACGCTCGCGATCGCGCCCGGGATCGAGACGCCGCGTGGCTTCAGGAATTCCGCGTCCTCGCCGAGCTTCAGCGCCGAGGCGACCCGCTCGGCGACGGTGCGGCTCTGCAGGAGCTCGTACTCCGTCTTGAGGAAGTCGTAGGAGCGGGAGTCGTTCGCCTCGACCTCGCCGGCCTGCACCACTTTCGCGGCCTGCCGGTCGATCTGGATGCGTACCGATGCCGTGTAGAGCGGCGTCATCATCAGCGTTCGCACACCGCTGACCGCCACTGCGGCGACCACGACGCCGGCGATCAGCCATTTCCGCTTGTAGAAGATGCGCCAGTACTCGAGGAAATCCTGGGCGAAGCTGCCGTCCGCCTCCGGCGGCGGAGCGCCGTATCCGAGTGGGCCATAAGGATCGCGCGCCACAGGCGTGGACTGTCCCACGGGCGTCAGGCGGGCAGGGCGGCTGTCGTCGCCGCCGCCGTTGCTCATGACGTTCATCCGCCGCCCCCGGCCAGCCCGCGGCGGCGCGGCCGATGCCTCGCCTGCACTCGCTTTCCGGTGACGAGCAGGACATTCCGGCGCGCGACGAGGCTCATAGAACGCCCATGAAGACGTTGGTGACAGGAATGACGCGGAGGATATTGAGCAGGACGATCTTGGCCGCACTGTCGTCGACGATCACCACGTCGCCCGGCTCCATCAGCGGATCGTTGGCTGTCCCCGCGCGGATCGCGTCCAGATCGAAGCGGGCGGCCTTGCGCTTGCCGTCCTGCTGCCTGAAGACGACCACGTCGCTCGAGGCGCGGTTGTAGTCGAGGCCCTCGGCCATGGTGATGACCTGCAGCAGCGAGGTCCTGCCGCGCAAGGGATAGACACCAGGCTTCCGCACGGAGCCGTCCACCGTGACGCGGCGCGCGTTGTACTCCTTGATGAAGACGGTGACCTGCGGCTTCTGCAGGTAGTCGGCCCCGAGACGGGCCGTGACGTCCTGCTCGATCTCCTGGGCCGTGCGACTCGAGGCCGGCACCTCGCCGATGAGCGGCAGGTTGATGGTCCCGGTATCGGCGACCTGAACGACGGCAGACAGCTCGGGAACCCGGAACACCGAGATCTCGAGCACGTCGAGCGGGCCGACGCGATAGGCGACATGGCCGGGCTCGGACATCGAGGTGAAGGCGCTCGCCGCAGCAGCCGGCGACCGCCCCGCGGCGCTCGTGAGCGCGGCGGTGCCGGCGGCACTGCCCAGCGATGCGGTGCGGACCGCCTTGGGCTGTCCGCTGTCGCCCCGCATGGCGGCGCTGCCGGACGCCGCCGTGCCGAGGTCGGCGGCTTTCGCGGCAGCGGGCTCGCTCACGGGCGGAGCCGAGCCGACCCTCTGCGGGCCGAGCTCCGTCGACGTCTCAACCGGCAAGGAGGCGCCGCAGCCGGCCAGCAATGCCGCGCACGCCGCCAGCACCGGCAGGGCTCGCGCGCCGCGGCCAGATCGGATCGCCGCCTGTTGGACCGGACCGAGCTTCGCCATCTGTCACCTCTGAGAAGCGGTCGTCATGCACCGGCCGCGGAACCTCCGCAGGCGCGAGGTTGTCCAGCACTGCGCTCGGCCGGGTCAGGACGAGATGCCGGGCCTCCTGCTCGCCGACCCTGCGCGCCGCGAGCGCTCGGCCCCGGCCGAGATCGGGATGCCGCCGCCGGGCGTCGTGAGCATCGGTCGCCAGAACTTGGACCCACCCCTCGTCCAGCATCCGCTCCGCCCAGTATTGCGCACCGGAGCCGAAAGCGCCAGCGAGCGAGCCGGCGGTGATCTGCATCCACACGCCGGCACGGGCCAGCCGCTGGATCGCAGTATACTGCGCTTCGATCCAGCGCAAGCGCTCCGGATGCGTCAGGATCGGCACGTAGCCCGCCGTCAGCAGATCGAAGAAGACGGTCTCGAGGCGCTGCGGCGCGACGTGGTGCGGCGGCTCGATGAGGACATAGCGCGAATCGGCGAGCGCCAGCAGCTCACCGGTGCCGAGCTTGGCCACGCAATCCGGAGTGACGTGATTGTCGGCGCCCGGGACGAGCCTGAGCGGGATGCCCTCCCGATCCAGCTCGCTCTGCAGGCCGGCGACCGCCCGCCGGATGCCGGGGCCGGTGTTGTGGTAGAGCCCCGGGACGATATGCGGGGTGCAGGCGACGACGCTCACGCCGTCGGCGACGAACGCGCGCGCCATGTCGAGTGCCGCCGGCAGATCGGGCGCGCCATCGTCGATTCCGGGCAGGATATGACAATGCAGGTCGATCATCTCTTCACCGCGCACGACCAGGCGACGTTATGGCGCTTCGAACCCGAGCTCAAACAGGGAGTCGACGGATTGCACAACGAGTCCACGCATGGAACGAGTTGCCCACAGCAATTTGCCCCCGCGCTCGGCCTCGACCCTAGCACCTATGCCGCTCCCGCGCATGTATCGACTGCATACGGAGTATGCAAGCTGCAGCTATTCGCTGCGAGATCGTCCGGCCACACGCCCGCGGCATCGCCGGCGCCGATGGCAGGTGTCCTTCATCCGGCTGGCGCTGCATTCGTTGTTTCCTCTGGGTATCTTTCTGTTGTCCGTGTCACCCGGTGGACACGGGCGCGAATTGACGAAACCGGCCGGTTGTGGTTAGTTGCGGATCGTTCAGTGTGCCCGCAGATCTGCCGTGGCGGATTTCAGCGCCATGCATCGGGGGATGCCCGTGCGTAGTCGGACAGGCGGCTGCGGGCGGGAATTGATCGCGTGGGCAATTGCATTGGAGTTGATCATGACTTTCAACTGGGCGGTACGGACGGGTGCTGCTGCTCTCGCCGCGACGGTCGGGTTCGCCGCGCAAGCGGCCACCCTCGGCGGCATTCAAGGCGGAATTCTGGTCAGCCAGGGCGGCGGCGGGTACCGTCTCGTCAGCGGGCCGGCCCAGTTGAGGGTCGGCGACACGGTGCTCGCCAACCCGGGCGCCAGCGCGCAGGTCGCCTATGACGACGGCTGCGTGGTCGCCATCAAACCCGGCATGGTGTTCACGGTCACCGAGATCTCTCCCTGCAAGGCCGGCCAACCTGTCCAGGCCGCCGGCAGCAACTGGCCGCTCATCCTGGGCGGTGTCGCTGTGGCTGGCGGCGTCGGCATTGCGCTCGCCGCGGGCGGCGGCGGCGGACCCAGCAGCCCCTGACCTCGCAGGATCGACGCCGCGAGCGGTGTGGACAGCCGACGGGTCAACTCCCATAGGCGCGGTGCCGCCGCCATCACCTCTGTTCGAGCTTCCAAGGATACGGCCAGGCCCCTGACCGCCACCGACGCCTCGATTGCTGGAACGCTACAGCGGCCCGCCGCGGGGGTCTCGGCCGCACTGATGCCGCTCTGCGCGCTGGTCATGGCAGGGGCGATCGCGCTCGGCGGCGGCACCCGCGCCGGCTTCCTCTCCGACGTCGTCCTGCAACTCCTCGCCATCCCACTCCTGCTGACGGCGCTGTGGAGCCTGTCTGCCGAAGGCTCCGCGCGCGCCCCGCGCGGCGCGCTCCTCTTTTGCCTGGCGCTCACCGCCGTTCCGCTCGCCCAGCTCGTGCCAATGCCGCCGCCGCTGTGGTCTGCCCTGCCCGGCCGCGAGATCGTCACGGACTCGCTGTCGCTCGCCGGGCAACCTCTGCCATGGCGGCCGATCAGCATGGCCCCGCACGCGACCTGGCTCAGCCTCGCCTCGCTCGTCGTGCCGCTCGCGATCTTCCTCGCAGCCGTGCAGCTCCCCCGCCGGGCGCGGCGCACCGTGAGCCTCGTCCTGCTCGGGGCCGGCGCCGTCAGCGTCTTCCTCGGCCTGCTGCAGGTGGCGCAGGGGCCGCAGAGCCCGCTGCGCTTCTTCGCCTTCACCAACCCGTCCGAGGCGGTTGGCTTCTTCGCCAACCGCAACCATTTCGCGGCGCTGCTCTACAGCCTGACGCTGCTGGCCGCCGCCTGGACCGTGCACGCCGGAACGCTCGCGGCGGCACAGAGCACGCGCAGGAGGCACGACGACGGCCCGCTGATCCTGGCGCTGATCGCCGGCCTGGCGGTGATGCTGGCCCTGGTCGCGGCACAGATGATGGCGCGCTCGCGGGCCGGGCTCGGCCTCGCCATCGTGGCGCTCATCGGCGTCTTCGCGCTCGCGCTGCGCGACCGGCCGGGGCAAGGACGGCTGACGCCGGGCCGGCTGCTGGCCGGGGCCGTGGGGGTGGCGCTTGTGTTCGGCGTGCAGTTCGCGCTCTACCGCGTGCTCGACCGGTTCACGGCCGATCCGCTATCGGATGCGCGCATCCCTTTCGCGCGCACGACCTTCGAGGCGGCCATGGCGCACATGCCGCTGGGCTCGGGCATGGGCACCTTCGTGCCGGTCTATGCGCTGTTCGAGAAGCCGCAGGACGCGCTCACCGTGTTCGCCAACCGGGCGCACAACGATGTCCTGGAGGTCTGGCTCGAGGCGGGGATCCCGGCGCTTCTCCTGACGACGCTCTTCTGCGGCTGGCTCGTCGCCCGCGGCGTCGCGCTCTGGCGAGCCAGGCCGCAGCCCGGCGGCGAGATCGACCTGCTGCTGGCCCGCGCCGCGGTCCTGGTGCTGGCGCTCATCGGCGCCCATTCGCTCGTCGATTACCCGCTGCGGACAGGCGCCATGATGGCCGTATTCGCCTTCGCCGCGGCCCTCGCATTCGAGCCGCAGGATGCGCCAGAGCCGCGGCGCACGCGGGGCAGGCATGCAGAAATGCGCGCCGCCGTACCGCAGGCAGCGCCGGCGCCGATGCCGGACTGGCCTCGTCAGCCGCCCGAGCGCCGGCAGCAGGGTGGCGGGGACTGGTCCGACATGGACTGGCCCGAGGCCTGGCGTTCCTCGAAGCCGCCGAAGCCGCCGCAGCGCAACTGAATGTCTCGGCTGCGCCTGAATCCTTCCGTAGCTCAGCCGGTCACCGGCTGCGCCGACCCTGGAAGACGAAACGGTTTGGGTGGAGGCGGGGCGTGAGAACGGCGGGCCCTTTCCGTCGTCGGGGGTCAGCCGCTCACCGGCTTTGCCGACCCTCGATGACGAAACGATTGCCACTGCATACCCACACCGTCATTCCCGCGTGTGCGCAGGGCTGTCCGGGGAAAGTCAGGCATAGCAGATCTCGAGCTG
>JAHDXT010000040.1 GCA_023384095.1 Hyphomicrobiaceae bacterium | reverse complement strand
CCAGCTGTTGCACTTCGGATGTGAATCCACCTTCCCGCCTCCGCGGGAATGACGGTGCGGGGGCGGGTCGGATCGGGTGCCGGCCCGACCGGAAGTCATAGGCGGCGGGCTTGCCGTCGGCGCTGCCAGCCGATAAGAGACGATCGGGCCGACCTCGGGACAGAGCCTCATCGCCGTAGTCGAGTCTACCGCGCGAACGTTCTCAGGCCGCAGCATGCCTCCATCCGCCTCCGCGCCGCCGGCCGGTTTCCTCAACGTGGTCTCGACCAAGCGCTCGGGCCATCACGCGTTCATCGACTGGATCAGGGACGGCAGCGCTGGCCCGGTCCGGTTCATCAACAACGCCGTCATCGATCCGGCCCTGCTCGGGTCGCTGCCAGGACTCGCCCGGAGCGCCGCCGCGCCGGCGGCCATCGTCATGAACTACGAGGGCGTCTCCATCCCCGGAGTCTCGAAGGCCATGGCCGCTCAAGCCGCGACCGGCGCTGCTGTCCGCAACATTCTATTCGTCCGTGACCCCCTCAATGCCTGCGCCAGTCTCCTGCAGCGCAAGGCGCTCCGCCATGCGGAGCTGGTCATGGTGCTGCGCCAGCTCTTCGCGTTGCGGAACTGGCTGAAGCTGCATCAGGGCGGACAGTTCGTAGGCGAGCTCGTCTTCTACAACCGCTGGCTCGCCGACGAGCACTACAGGGAGAGCCTTGCCGAACGCCTCTCGATCAGCCCGGCCCGGCTCCCCGACGCGATCACGAGCTTCGGCGGCGGCAGCTCGTTCCAGGACCTGTCGAAGGGAGGGGAGGGTGCGGCTCCGCATCTGCTGCGGCGCTGGAAGAGGTTCGCCGACGACCGGCTGTTCCGCACGCTCGTCACGCATCCGCACTTCTGCGGCGTCTTCCTGGACGAGGTGAGCGGCGCGGTTCGCGATGCCATGGGCGAGAGCGATGAGGACACGGAGCGCGCCGCCTATCTCGAAGCTGCATCGAGGCAGCGCCGGCGCCATCCCATCGTCGACAGGGTCATCGAGGGTCTGATCGCGAACGAGGCGGTGTTCGAGAGGATCGAAGCGCTGCCGGCGGGCCTCGAGAAGCGGCTCACGATCGCGAAGGCCCACATCGGCGCGCTGCTGTCGCGCCCGCGCCGCGCCCCGGCCGACCCACGCATGTAGCCGTTTACCCGACCCAGCCCTCGGGTCTACAACGGCCGCGCGGCGGCGAGGCGTTGCCGTCCGCAACCCGAGGGGACGGACCGGCCGATGTTCGAGAAGATCCTGATTGCCAACCGCGGCGAGATCGCCTGCCGCGTCATCAAGACGGCGCGGCGCATGGGCATCGCGACGGTGGCCGTCTACTCCGATGCCGACCGCGACGCGCTGCACGTCGAGATGGCGGACGAAGCCGTGCGCATCGGGCCGGCGCCGGCCGCGCAGTCCTATCTGGTGATCGAGAGCATCGTCGACGCCTGCAAGGCGACCGGCGCCGAGGCCGTGCATCCGGGATACGGCTTCCTCTCCGAGCGGGAGGCATTCCCGCTGGCGCTCGCGGCAGCCGGCATCGTCTTCATCGGCCCCAACCCCGGGGCGATCGCCGCCATGGGCGACAAGATCGAGTCGAAGCGCGCGGCGGCCAAGGCGAAGGTCTCCACCGTGCCGGGCTACCTGGGCGAGATCGGGGACACGAAGGAGGCGGTCCGCATCGCCGAGGAGATCGGCTATCCGGTCATGATCAAGGCCTCGGCCGGCGGCGGCGGCAAGGGGATGCGCATCGCCGCCAGCCGGAGGGAGGTGGAGGAGGGCTTCGACGCCGCCCGCTCGGAAGCCAAGGCGAGTTTCGGCGACGACCGCGTCTTCATCGAGAAGTTCATCGTCGATCCGCGCCACATCGAGATCCAGGTGCTCGGCGACAAGCACGGCAACGTCGTCCATCTCGGCGAGCGCGAGTGCTCCATCCAGCGCCGCAACCAGAAGGTCATCGAGGAGGCGCCCTCGCCTCTGCTGGACGAGAGGACCCGCAAGGCCATGGGCGAGCAGGCGGTCGCGCTGGCCAAGGCGGTCCACTACGATTCCGCCGGCACGGTCGAGTTCGTCGCCGGGCAGGACAGGAGCTTCTACTTCCTCGAGATGAACACGCGGCTCCAGGTGGAGCACCCGGTGACGGAGCTCGTCACCGGCATCGACCTCGTCGAGCAGATGATCCGCATCGCCGCCGGCGAGAAGCTGAGGCTTCGCCAGAAGGACGTCACCTTCACCGGCTGGGCGGTGGAGAGCCGCATCTACGCCGAGGACCCGTTCCGCGGCTTCCTGCCCTCGATCGGGCGGCTGGTGAAATACCGCCCGCCCAAGGAAGGGTCGGCCGAAGGCCTCACCGTGCGCAACGACACGGGCGTGGCGGAAGGCGGCGAGATCTCGATGTTCTACGATCCCATGATCGCCAAGCTCGTCACCCACGCGCCGACGCGGGCAGCCGCCATCGACCTGCAGGCCGAGGCGCTGGATGCGTTCTGCATCGAAGGCATCCAGCACAACATCCCGTTCCTGGCGGCCCTGATGCAGCATCCGCGCTGGCGCGAGGGCCATCTGTCCACCGCCTTCATCCGGGAGGAGTACCCGGCCGGGTTCGAGACGCGCGCGCCCGAAGGCGAGGAGCTGAGGATCCTCGCCGCCGTGGCCGCGGCCATCGATCACCTCAACAATGCGCGCCGGCGCCGGATCACCGGGCAGATGTCCGGCCGCAACGTGCGTTTCGCGAGCAACCGCGTCGTCCGGCTCGGCGAGGACGTCCAGCAGCGTGTGCACGTCGACGGCGACCTGGACGGCCCCGTCAAGGTGGCTCTGACGGACGATCGCGGGAACCCTTCGGAAACGCTCGAGCTCGCATCGAAATGGTGGCCCGGCGAGCCGGTCTGGTCCGGACTTGTGCGCGACCGCGACGTCTCGATCCAGGTGCGGCCGATCCTCAACGGCTTCGAGCTGGCCTATCGCGGCATCCGCGTGCCGGCCCGCGTCTACACCGAGCGCGAGGCTGCGCTCGCAGCCCTGATGCCGGAGCGCGCGGTGGCTGATACCTCGAGGGTCCTGCTGTGTCCCATGCCGGGGCTCGTGAAGGCGATTCACGTGTCGCCCGGTCAGGAGGTGAAGGCCGGCGACCCGCTGGCCGTCGTCGAGGCCATGAAGATGGAGAACATCCTGCGGGCCGAGCGCGACGGCGTCATCAAGGAGCTCAAGGCCAGGCCGGGGGACAGTCTGGCGGTGGACGCGGTGATTCTGGAATTTGCGTGAGGTTGTCAGGTCGTGAAATCGTGAAGTCGTGAAATCGTGAGGCCGTGTCCAACACCCAGAACCGCTCTTCACGACTTGGCGACTTCACGACTTCACGATTTCACGAATAATCAGAGGAAACCCCCATGCGCAGCTTCCACATGCCCGGCCGCTCGCCCGTCTATGCGCAGCGCGCCATGTGCGCCACGTCGCATCCGCTGGCGAGCGCGACGGCCATCGACATCCTGCGCCATGGCGGCAACGCGGTGGACGCGGCGATCGCGGCGGCGGCCGTGCTCGCCGTCGTCGAGCATCCGATGACGGGGATCGGCGGCGACTGCTTCGCCATCATTGCCAGGCCCGGCCAGAAGCTGATCGGGCTCAATGCCTCGGGCCGCGCGCCGGCTGCGGCGACGGCCGGGTGGTATGCGGGCAGGGGCGTCCGCGAGATCGAGATGCACTCGCCGCACGCCGTCACCGTGCCCGGCGCCATCGACGGCTGGACGACTCTGCTGGCCGATCACGGAACGCTGCCGCTCGCTCGCCTGCTGGCGCCGGCGATCGACTATGCCGAGCGCGGCTTCCCGGTCGCGCCCCGCGTCGCCCACGACTGGGCGAACGTCGCAGGCAAGCTCGAGCTGCACGCGGGCGCGCGCCGGCATCTGCTGCCGCAGGGCCGGGCGCCGCAGGTGGGCGAGGTCGTGCGCTTCCCGGCCCTGGCGCGCACGCTGAAGCTCATCGCCGATGAGGGCCGCGACGGCTTCTATCAGGGCGAGGTGGCAGACGATATCGTCGCCGAGCTGAAGGAGATGGGCGGCCTGCATACTCTTGCGGACTTCGCCGCCCAGCGCTGCTCTTATGTCGAGCCGATCTCGGTCGCCTACCGCGGCGTCGAGCTCCATGAGCTGCCGCCCAACAACCAGGGCATCGTCGCGCTGATCCTGCTCAAGATCCTGGAAAGGACCGGCCTCGGCTCCGGCAAGTTGACCTCGGCCGAGCGCTACCACATGATGATGGAAGCGGGCCGGCTCGCCTATGCGATGCGCGACGCCTTCGTTGCGGATCCGCAGATGGCGAGCGTGCCAGTCGAGCACATGCTGTCGGACGCCGCCATCGGCGAGCTGGCCCGGCGCATCGATCCGAAGCGGCGCACGCCCGATCTCGGCCCGGTGCCGCAGCCGGCCGGCTCCGACACCATCTACCTCAGCATCGTCGACGAGAAGGGGATGGCGGTCTCGTTCATCAACTCCCTCTACAGCGCCTTCGGCTCCGGCATCGTCACGCGCAAAACCGGCGTAACGCTGCACAACCGCGGGCAGGGGTTCGTGCTCGATCCCGGGCATCCCAACTGCATCGCGCCCCGAAAGCGACCCATGCACACGCTGGTGCCGGCCATGGCCACGCGCGGTGGCGAGCCGTTCCTCTCCTTCGGCGTCATGGGCGCCGCGTTCCAGCCGATGGGTCACGCCTACGTGCTGACGAACATGCTCGACTTCGGCATGGACCCGCAGGAGGCCATCGACTGTCCGCGCGTGTTCTTCGAGGGAGGCGAGCTGTTCGTCGAGGAATCGGTGCCAGCCTCCACCGCCGAGCGGCTGGCGGGCATGGGTCACGCCGTCAAGGTGCGCGACGAGCCCTGGGGCGGCGGGCAGGCCATCTGCATCGATAGCGTGAACGGGGTACTGATCGGGGCCTCGGACCCGCGCAAGGACGGCTGCGCGCTGGGCTATTGAGCGCGAGCGCCATGGCCACGCCCTCGAGCCCTGCGGTCCGGACGGTGCATGTCCGCATCGAGGGACGCGTCCAGGCGGTCGGCTTCCGGGCCTGGGTCGAAGAGGCGGCTGGCGGTCTGGGCCTCGACGGCTGGGTGCGCAACCGGCGCGACGGCGCCGTCGAGGCGGTGTTCGGCGGCGATCCTGATGCGGTCGGCGAGATGCTGCGCCGCTGCGAGCGCGGCCCGCCGGCCGCGCGGGTGTCGCGAGTCGAGGTGCTGGCGGAGGGGCTGGCCGTCGATCCCGGATTCCGGGTGGAGCGGACTGTATGAACATCCCTCGTTCCGGCCCTCCCCTTGACGGGGAGGGCGGCGCGGCGAAAGCCGCGCGGGTGGGGTGGGGCCAAGAGCGAGACGGCTGTGCTCATGCAACCCCCACCCCCGGCCCCTCCCCGCAAGGGGGAGGGAAGCCGTTCGCTTCTCGAGGCTTGCTCAACTCAACTTCGCCGCCTCGCGGCGAAGGCCGCCGAGGATCGGCTCGTAGGCTTCCTCGTCGCGGGACTCGGGGTAGATCATGTAGACGGGGTAGACGAACTTGCGCACGCGCTTCGGCAGCCGCAGCCGGCCGCGCGCGATGTGCTGTTTGACGAGGCGCATCGGGAAGTAGCCGGATGCCGGGTTCCCGAGCACATAGGAGAGGGCGAGCGGGCCGAGATCCATGCTGAGACCCGGGCTCGTCAGCTCGGGATGCGCGGAGGCATGGTCGAGCTGGAAGTCGGGCCCCCAGTTGACGAACACGTAGTCGCCGCCGATGCGGCGGCTCATCGACCTGCCGCTGGTGACCAGCACGAACTCCTCGTCGAACAGGTGCTCCACGATCAGCCCCGGCGGCTGCACGGGGCGGTAGACGACCGCGAGATCGAGCGTGCCTTCCAGCAGGCGCTGCGTCAGGCCGGAGGAGACGCCGGCGCTGGTCGAGACGGCGATGTCCGGAATGGCGCTGCGCAGCCACGTGATCCAGCGCAGCAGGAAGCCGTCCCACAGACTCAACGGTCCGCCGACCGACAGGTGATCGCGGTGCTGATCGGACAGGCCCACCTCGAGCTGGGCGTGCTGCCACACCCGGACCAGCGCCAGCGCGTGCTTGCGGAACTGCTCGCCTGCCGCCGTCATCGAGGCGCCATGCTTGGAGCGGTCGAAGAGCGGCCGCCCGAGCAGGTCCTCGAGCACCTTGACGCGTGCACTGACCGTCGACTGGGTCACGTGCATCTTGCGGGCCGCCTCGATGAAGCTGCCGGTTTCGGCCACCGTCAGGAAGGTGCGTGCGAGATTGATGTCCATGACCTGGAGCCTGTCGCGCTCACGGGCTTCGAGCCGAGCGTTCCGCCTCGGCGGAGCGCTCATTGAGCTATCGAAATGTTCGATAGAAGTCACCGGAAAAATCCGTTTGTGGACTCTTTTGAATCTACCCACATTGCTCGCGACTCGATTGTCGAATCGAGTCAAGTGCCCGCATCGGGCGAGATTGACAGAAGGAACGATCGACATGAAGGCTAAGACAGCCAAGCCTGCCGCGAAGAAGCCCGCCGCAAAGGCTCCCGCGAAGAAGGCTCCTGCGAAGAAGAAGAAGTAGGTAGTGTAAGGATTCTGCCCGCAGCCACGGAGCTGTTCGTGTCGCGCATTGCAGCCTTGGCGTTGAGTGTAGCGGCAGCGGCGTTCGGTGCGGAGGCTGCCGCAGCGGTGTCCCTGACGAACCGCGACGAGCGCGACCACAAGGTTACGATCGTCGAGGGGCAGAGCAGTCAGGATCACACGTTGGCGCCGTCGGCGGTTCTCGAAGGGATCTGCCCGAAGGGTTGCGTGATTCGCCTCAACGACAGTGAGAGCGACGAGTACGAGCTCGAGGGAAACGAGATCGTTTCGATCGAGGAAGGCTACCTGTACTATGATGGCCCCGATGCGCCGGCCGACCCCGTTCCGGGCGAGGCTGGAGAGGGCGCCAGGAAGTAGGACGCGGGCGAGTGATTCAGGAGCTCAGGGCCGCAGGCGCGGCTCTGGGCTCCTTCTCTCTTCCGGCAGCGCCAGCGCGTGTGCGGTTGCAACCCGAAGCGCCGCCTCCCGGTTCGCTACAGGCGCCGCAACCCGCCGGATTGCGCCCATCCGTTGCTCGAAGACAGCGGCGAGTGCTGCATCCACCTCGCTCATGGCGACGCCTCGCCCGAGGTCGGCAAGACTCGTCACCCCGTGCTGGCGCACGCCGCACGGGACGATCCCGGTGAAGTGGCCGAGATCGGGCGAGACGTTGAGGCTGAGCCCGTGAAAGCTGATCCAGCGCCGGATGCGGATGCCGATCGCCGCGATCTTGTCCTCGACGCCCTCGCCGCGCTCCGGGCGGCGGACCCAGACGCCGACGCGCTCCGCTCGGGTCTCGCCGCGGACGCCGAACTGCCCGATCGTCGCGATGGCCCAGCTCTCGAGCTGCCTGACGAAGGCGCGTATGTCGCCGGTGCGGCGGCGGACGTCGAGCATCGTGTAGACCACCCGCTGGCCGGGGCCGTGGTACGTGAGCTGGCCGCCGCGGCCGGTGCGATAGACCGGGAACCGGCCGGGGTCGACGAGGTCCTCCCATCGCGTGCTGGTCCCCGCCGTGTAGAGCGGCGGGTGCTCGAGAAGCCAGACCAGCTCCGGCGCACTGCCGTTCGCGATCGCGGCGACACGTTCCTCCATGACCGCGAGCGCGTCGGCATAGTCCACCGGGCCGGGCCCGCTGATGGCCCAGTCGGTCGCAATGTCGCTCCTCGCGCTCAAGGTGGTGCTCTCGATCAATGGTTCGTGCCGTGGCCATTGAAGCCCACGCGCTGCGAAATGAACAGGGCGGTGGTGGCATGCGGCCCCCCGGCGCGGCATGCCTGAACGTCGCAGGATGACCGCTCCGGCGGCCGAGCTCCTTGCGCCGCGGCTCCGTGTCTGTTAGGTGGGGCGGCCTGCGGCGGACGGCTTGTGAGCTGTCCCCGAGTTTGATACAGGGACGTCTCGTCCCCTGGCATGCGGTCGTGGCGGAACTGGTAGACGCACTACCTTGAGGTGGTAGCGCCCAAAAGGCGTGGAGGTTCGAGTCCTCTCGACCGCACCAGCAATTTTCCCCAGAAGATCAATGTTTTATCGGAATGTGACGGGAGGACGATTTGTTCTCCCTCACGCCAATTGTGGCGGATTTGTCCCGATGTAGGGAACATGTATATAAACAGGGCAGGTCAGAGCCACCCCAATCCCGTCATGGCCGCGTAGGCGGCCATCCGCGATGCCTCTCCGCGAGTGCTCGTGGAGATGGGTCGCAGATTCCCGCCTCCGCGGGAATGACGGTGAGATCCCAAGAAGGGGAGAAGCGCTCGTTGCGGCTGTTCAGCCCCAACTGAAGACGTTGACCTCGCCTGGGCCAGGCCCGTGATCTTTGCTGTGCTCAGTTCCCGAACACCCGGTCCTTCCAGTCCTCCTCATCGCCGAAGCGTGGCGGACGCGGCCGGGTCGCCGGCGGCGCGGAGACTGCCGCCGCAGACCCAGCGCCGTCGGCGGTAGTCCCGGCGGCCAGCGGCCAAGCGGTAGAGCGCTTCGCGGGCGGGCTCCCCGACGCCGCAAGCCGCTTCTTGCCGAGCACCTCCTCGGCCATCTCGTCGAACTCGGCGACGGTCGTGGCGGCCTCTTTCGGCACCAGGTGGACGACGCGGTAGCCGCGCGCCTTCAGCTCGTCGAGCAGGCCCTTCAACGCGCGCGCCGTCGATGGCTGGATGTCGTGGAACAGCAGGATGCCCTTCTTGCGCTCGGTGAGCTGGCTCAGGATGTTGCGCTGGACCGTGGCGCCGCTCGGAGTGCGGTAGTCGTACGAATCTGCATCGATGGAGAAGATGCCGATTCCGCGCTGCTGAAGGAAGGCTTGCATTCCCGGAGGGTCGCTGAGGTAGGGAAACCGGAAGAACGGTGCGACGGGGGCGCCGAGGGCGGCCTGGACGGCGCTCAATCCGAGCTCGATCTCGGCCCTGGCCTGCGCAGCCGACAGCGAGCGCAGGTTCTTGTGCGACCACGTATGCGTGCCGATGGTGTGGCCGCGCATGGCGACCTCCTGCAGCATCTCGGGATCGGCGACAGCCATTCGGCCGACCGTGAAGAAGATCGCCTTGGCGCAGTGCGCGTCGAGCGCGTCGAGCACGGCCAGGGTATGGCGCCGCATCGGTCCGTCGTCGAAGGTCAGCACGACCTCGCCTTCGCGCAGGAAGTCGATGTCCTTATACTGGAGATTGCCGAAGCGGGGTCCGGACGAGGTGTCGATCTCGACGGTTCGCGACACGCCGATCGCGTCGCGCGCCGTGCACTTCGCCGGCGCCGATCGGGCGCTACCATCGGGCCAGAGGCACAGCAGAAGGGCCGCCATGCCGACAGCGGCGGTCGCGCGCATTCGCATTCTCCGGATGACCCCGTTTTCCCTCGGAATCTGAATATACTGGCAAGCACTTGCCGGCTCAACCCGTCCGCGAGCTGAATGGGGGCGGAGGATGACGCCGGAACAACAGTTGCCGGTTTGCTGCAGTCCCGGACTGCTGCGTTTCCCCAGTTCCCGGTGCATCGGGTGGCGCAGTGAAGAGCCGCATTGTGTCGCCACCGAGGAGTCCTCGTGGCCGAACTCCGGGATCGGGGGAGAGAACCACTCGGTTCATCTATCGCCGCTGGCTGCCTCGGGCGGAATATGGCAGGCTGGCTTGTCTTCCGGTTGGTGCGTGGGGGCAGGACATGCATCGAGCGCTGTTCGTGATGCTGGCCGCAGGGCTGTGCGCGGGCGAGCCGGCGCGCGCGGCTAGCGTCTCCCGCCAGGACGTGCCGCTTTCCGAGGTGATGGAGAAGACCGCCCGCAATCCCCGGTTACAGGCTTCCATCCGCTGGCAGCTCTGGCGCGCGAAGCGCACGCGCAGCGATATCGCGTGCTCGGGACAGCAACTCGACAGCCGCTGGATCGTGCTCGGCGGCGTCCACGTCGGCCCCTACGAATGCGCCATCGGCTCGCGGACGGTCTTCATTACCGCAACGCACGCCTATCACGACGCGCAGGGGCGCAAGCTCAGCGCCACCGACCCGGAGCTCTTCGTCAGGGCGGCGCGTGTCACGGAATCGAGCTTCAGGTGGAGATGGAGCAGGACAAGGTGAGCATTCGTGTGAGACGGCTCGAGGCCCGCGACAAGCCGCACTGGCTGGAGCTGTTCAAGGGCTACATCGCCTTCTACAAGGCGAGCCTGCCGGACGAGGTGATGGAGCTGACCTGGCAACGGCTGATCGCGGGCGATCCGGACTTCCACGTCTGCCTCGTCGCCACCGATGCGGCCGACGTGCCGGTCGGCATCGCGCACGCCCTTTTCCACCGCTCGACTTGGTCGCCCACCTGGTACTGCTACCTGGAGGACCTGTTCGTCGCGCCCGCCGTGCGCACCAAGGGAATCGGGCGCGCCCTGATCGAGGCTGTCTACAAGGAGGCCGATGCGCGCCCGTGCACCCGCACCTACTGGGTGACGCAGGAGTTCAACTACCGCGCCCGGGCGCTCTACGACCAGCTCGCGACGAAGTCGCCGTTCGTGCAGTATCGGCGGTGAGGGTTCGTGAGATCGTGAAGTCGTGAAGTCGTGAGATCGGGAGGATTTGCACGACTTAACGATCTCACGACTCTCTTCACGACGACGGCGCGTCGAGCCTCCGCGTCAGGTTCTCGAATTCCTTGCGCAGCTCCTCGTTCTTGAAGATCTGCTCGAAGGTCGGCGCCTCCAGCTTCTGGATGGCCTCGAACGAGGATGAGCTGTCGCGCATCAGGTTGCGGAGCTGGAAGCTCGCCTCGACGGTCTCGTAGGTGTTGTCGGCGATCCTGAGGTCGTGCGCCGCCCGCTTGCGCGCCGAGGCGATCTGCTCGCGCTGCTGCAGGAGATAGCGCCGGTATCCTCTCGCCGCCTCCTCCGCCAGCTTCTGACTTTCACGATTGGCGTCCAGCGCCCGGCGCTGGTCGGTGCGATTCTCGGCACGGAGCAACTCGGCCGTCTTCCGCCGCGCCGCGTCGATGTCCTTGGCGATCGCATCGAGCTTGGGGAGGTAATTGGTGTCGATCTTGGCGATCAGCGTGTCCTGGGCATGCACGAGCATGGCGAACAGGGCCGCGTGCATGGCGAAGTACTTGCGCGCGGCGTTCATGTTGTCCCCGGACGAGCCGAGCAGCTTGGCGAGCTGGCTGTCGACGAGCTTGGCGGAATTGAAGATCGCTGCCAGCCGCACGAGGTCGCCGGACAGCACGCCGTCGAGCAGCAGGTCGACCTGCTCGGGCGACAGCTCGATGCCGGAGGCGACGAGCGCCTGCTGGATCTCGGTCTTCGCGTTCTTGATGTCGGCGCGGTTCTGCTCGATTCTGCGCTGCGCGTCCTCGATGCCGCGTCCGAGGCTGTCGACGGTATCCGACAACACGCCCGGCAGCAGCGAGTCCTGGGGGGCGACGAGCTGCTTCTCCTTCAGGGCGACGATGCGGTCCTCCAGGTCGCGGATATTCTTGCGCAGCGACTCGACCCGCCTCTGGACGTCGACGACCGGCACATCCGTGACGATGCCGAGCGCCGCGTCGAGCAGGTCGCGGACCTTGCGCTCGCGATCCTCCTTGGTCTCCGTCCACAGCGGAGTGACGAGGAAGTCGCCCTTGGACGGCAGCTTGCGGGCCTCGCCGCGATGGCGGGCCGCGTCCTGGAGCACGGCGTCGAGTGCGCGCATGAGTCGGCGCGCCTGCTCGTAGGTGGCATCGCCCTCGCGCGCGTCCTTGGCGTCGGCTCCCGGCTGGGCCTCGGCGGGCGGCTCCGCAGCCTTGCCGTTGCGTGCCAGGAGGTCGGCGATGCTGTCGCGCCGGCTCGTCTGCGAGGCTGCTTCGGGGGTCGCCAGTGCGGCTGCGCCCGCGGTCAGCGCGAGCGTCATGACGGCAGCCTGAATCCCGGTCACCATGGTCGCACCTCCAGCCGCTGCACAATGGCTGCTAGAATCGGGCGAATCGATGAAGAAGCGCCCCTTCGGCATGAATTGATTACGGAGAGCCCTGATTGCAATGGGGGATGGCAGACGACCGTTGCAGGCGCCGCCCGGTCCATTCGGCAAACGGGCGGTCCGCGGGCGCTCCGCTGGCCGAGCGCCGATCCTCCGTGTCATGCTCCGACCTGCTCGACAGCAGAGGAGAGCACAGGTCATGAGCACGTTCGAGCCACCCGACCCAGCGTACGAAGCGCGCGTGCGCGCGAGCTTCGCCAGACAGGCGTTCATGCGCACGCTCGGTGTCGAGATCCTGCATGTGGCGCCGGGTGAGGTCGATCTCGGCTTGCGCCACCGGCCCGAGCTCACCCAGCAGCACGGCTACTTCCACGCCGGCGCGACCGCCACCATCGCCGACACGGCAGCGGGATACGCGGCTCTTAGTCTTTATCCGAAGGGCACGGGCGTGTTGACGACGGAGTTCAAAATCAGCCTGCTGCGGCCTGCTGAGGGCGGGAGGCTCATCGCGCGGGGACGCGTCATCAAGCCGGGCCGGACGCTCACAGTCTGCCGGGCGGACGTCTACGGCCAGAACAGCGGTCGCGATTCGCACGTCGCGACCCTGCTGCTGTCCATGATCTGCCTCGAAGGCCTCGAGGATTAGCCAGCGCCACGCCGCCGGGGAGCAGCGCCACCCTACAGCAGCCGGCGCGTGCGCTCCTTGTAGGCGCGGTAAGCGTCGCCGAAGCGGGCTTCGAGGTGCCGCTCCTCCGGCAGGATGGCGAGCCATGTCACCAGGAGGCCGAACACCGGCGTCAACAGCACGAGCCAGATGTTCCGCGTCAGCTCGGCGAGCCCGAGCAGGATCAGCATGTCGGCCAGGTAGATGGGATTGCGCCGGTAGCGGAACGGCCCGTCGGTCACCAGAGCGGTGGCGCCGGAATGCGGCAGCACGGTGGTGCTGGCGCGCCGTAGGGTGACCACCGCCCAAGCCATCAGCGCCAGCCCGGCCAGACCGAGTCCCAGCCCGGCGATGCGCGAGGCCATATCGCCGACCCCCGGCCAGGAGAGCGGAAAAACGTTCTGCAACACCCAGGCCGCCGCCACCGTCAGCACGAGCAGAACCGGCGGCCACGGAAATCCGCTCGGCCGCTCGACATTGGGTTCGTGACTGGTCTCCACCATCTCGGCTCCCTGACAAGGTCCGGCGGAAACTCTATAGTCCGCCCCGGCAGTCGAGTTGGCGCCCACATTACCCCAACTCTCCGTCATGCCGCGCAGGGCGGCCATCCACTGCAACTCTCGACGAGCGCTCGTGGAGGCGCGTCGCGGGTGCCCGGCTCCGCGCAAGACGGGCCGGCGGACATGGGCGCCGACGCGACACGAAAGTGTAGGCCCAGATTACGGCACGTCGCCCGGAGTTGTCATGATCCCGAATGCCCTGCCGTCGTTCAACTTCGACCTCGGCGAGACCGCCGACCAGCTCCGCGAGACGGTGCGCACGTTCGCCTCCGACGAGATCGCGCCCATTGCGGCGGAGATCGACCGGACCGACGAGTTCCCGCGCCACCTGTGGCCGAGGATGGGCGCCCTCGGTCTGCACGGCATCACGGTCGAGGAGGAGCTCGGCGGGGTCGGCCTCGGCTACCTCGAGCACGTGGTGGCCATGGAGGAGGTGAGCCGCGGCTCGGCCGCGGTCGGCCTGTCCTACGGCGCGCACTCGAACCTGTGCGTCAACCAGCTCCGGCGCAACGGCACGGAGGAGCAGAAGCGCCGCTATCTGCCGAAGCTGATTTCCGGCGAGCACGTCGGCGGGCTTGCCATGTCGGAGCCGGGGGCGGGCTCCGATGTCGTCTCGATGAAGCTCAGGGCGGAGAAGAAGGGCGACCGCTACGTGCTGAACGGCACCAAGATGTGGATCACCAACGGGCCGGGCGGCGATGTCATCGTCGTCTATGCCAAGACCGACCCGAATGCCGGGCCGCGGGGGATTACCGCCCTCATCGTCGAGAAGGGCTTCAAGGGCTTCCGCGTCGCCCAGAAGCTCGACAAGCTCGGCATGCGGGGCTCCAACACCGGCGAGCTGGTGTTCGAGGACTGCGAGGTGCCGGCGGAGAACGTGCTGGGCGAGGTCGGCAAGGGCGTCAACGTGCTGATGAGCGGGCTCGACTACGAGCGCGCCGTGCTGGCGGCCGGGCCGCTCGGCATCATGCAAGCGTGCATGGACGTGGTAATGCCCTACGTGCACGAGCGCAAGCAGTTCGGTGCGCCGATCGGCACCTTCCAGCTCGTGCAGGGCAAGCTCGCCGATATGTACGTGACCCTGAACGCCTGCCGCGCCTACGTCTACGCGGTGGCACGTGCCTGCGACCGGGGCGAGACGACGCGCGAGGACGCGGCGGGCGCCATCCTGCTCGCGGCGGAGAAGGCGACCCAGGTGGCGCTCGACGCCATCCAGCTTCTCGGCGGTAACGGCTACATCAACGACTACCCGACGGGCCGGCTGCTGCGCGACGCCAAGCTCTACGAGATCGGCGCCGGCACCAGCGAGATCCGGCGCATGCTGATCGGGCGCGAGTTGTATGAGAAAAGCGGTTGATGACGGGGGTTTGAAAGAAAACCGCGTTGCAGGCCCTTGCCTCGGCGGCGATTTCCGCTATCAGCGGGAGATTGCGACGTTTCACCCGAGATGGAGAGATATGAAGGGTTTCAAGGAGAAGTCGTTCGCCGAGCGACGCGGCATGGCCGCCAGCGCCAAGTCTGCGGCATTGCAGAAATTCAGGGCGAGTTCATCGCCTGACAATCCGGTCATGCAGCAGCGTCTGGCGGAGCGCAAGGCAATCGCTGCCGCCCGCGAGGCGCGCAGGGCAGCCAAGATCGCAGAACAGGAGCGGCTGGCTGCGGAGCAGGCTGCGCGACAGGCCGCCGAGGAAGCCGAGCGGCGCGCGCGCGAGGACCGCGAGGCGGCGGAGCAGGCCGAGCTGGAGGCCATGCTCGACGCCGAGCGCAAGGCCGCGCGCGATGCCCGTTACGCGGCACGCAAGGCGCGGAAGAAGGGCGGATGAAGGGTGTCGCGAGGTCGTGAAATCGTGAATTCGCGGCCAGCGCCGCAGACCTCACGATCTGGCGTCACTCTCACGGCCATTTCACGACCGGCGGCATGGAGGACAGGATGCTGTCGACGTTGCCGCCGGTCTTGAGGCCGAAGATCGTGCCGCGGTCGTAGAGCAGGTTGAACTCGACGTATCGTCCGCGCCGGACGAGTTGCTCCTCGCGCTCGGCTTCCGTCCAGGGCGTCCACCAGTTGCGCCGCACTACGGCCGGATAGATGTCGCGGAACGCACGGCCTACGTCCTGGGTGAACGCGAACGCCGCGTCCCAGCCTCCCGCGTCCTCGGAGGGCGTCAGATAATCGTAGAAGATGCCGCCGACGCCCCGCGTTTCCTTGCGGTGCGGCAGGTAGAAGTATTCGTCGCACCACTGCTTGAAGCGGGCGTAGTCGGCGACCCGGTGCGGCTCGCAGGCGGCCCGCATCGCGCCGTGGAACGCGACGGCGTCGGGGTCGGTCTGCCTGCGCCGGGCTTCGAGCACCGGCGTCAGGTCGGCGCCGCCGCCGAACCACCACTTGGTCGTCACGACCATGCGGGTGTTCATGTGCACGGCGGGCACGTGCGGGCTCTGCATGTGGGCGATGAGCGAGAGGCCCGACGCCCAGAACCGCGGGTCCTCGCCCGCACCCGGGATCTGGGACCTGAACTCGGGCGCGAACTCGCCGAACACCGTCGAGGTGTGCACGCCGACCTTCTCGAACACACGCCCCTTCATGATCGACATGACGCCGCCGCCTCCGGGAGCGCCGCTGGGGTCCGTGCGGCTCCACGGCGTCGCGATGAAGCGGCCGGGGGCGCGGTCCGAAAGGGGAGCAGCTGCCGGCAGTTCGTCCTCCAGCCGCTCGAAGGCGGCGCGGATGCCGTCGCGCAGATCCGCGAACCAGGCGGCCGCGCGACGGCGCCACTCGTCGAGCACGTCCGGCTGAGGCAGCATGTCGTCTCCTCAAGTCATGCTATTGACGAGGCATGGGACTACGAGAGGAGCCGATTCCAGGCAATCTGCACCGGACTGCGCCTCTGCCGGCCGCTGCCGGTCGCTGAACGCCCGCGTGCCGGGTCTGCGGCTCCGCGGGTGCGCCAAGTCAAGTCGTGAAAGCAACTCATGTTCCATTGGTTCGAGACACGCATCAAGGCCTTCCCCGACGAGGCGCCGGAACAGCCGCCGGACCGTCTGGCGGCGTTCTACTGGCATTTCGTTCGGCCCGTCTGGCCGGTGTTTCTGGTGCTGCTGGCCGTCGGCCTCGCCGGCTCGCTGATCGAGGTCGCCCTCTACGCGTTCATCGGCAGCATCGTCGACCGGATGAAGGAGGCGGCAAGCCCGCAGACGTTCATCACCGACAACGGCGGCATGCTGCTGCTGATGGGGTTCGTCGCGCTCGTCCTGCGGCCCTTGGTGTCCACGGCGCACGATCTCGTCAAGAACCAGATGATCGCGGGGCCCTTCAACACGCGGGTGCGCTGGCAGTCGCATCGGTATGTCCTGCGCCAGAGCCTCGGTTTTTTCCAGAACGATTTCGCCGGCCGTGTCGCCGCCAAGGTGCTGCAGACCGGTCATGCGCTGCGCGAGTCGGTGGTGCAAGTCATCGACGGCCTGTGGTTCGCGGTCGTCCACTGGGGCGCGGCGCTGGTGCTGTTCGCCGATGCGGACTGGCGGCTCGCAATCCCGCTGCTGGCGTGGCTCGCGGCCTACGGCGTGACGATCCGGCAGTTCGTGCCGCGCATCCAGCGGCTTTCGTTCAACGCGTCGGAAGCGCGGTCGGTGCTCACCGGCCGGGTCGTCGACAGCTACACGAACATGCTGACGGTGAAGCTGTTCGCCCACGCGGACCGCGAGGACGAGAGCGCGCGCGTGGCGCTGCAGGACCACCTCGACCGGTACCAGGAGAGCCAGCGTAACCTCACCCGCATGGAGTTCGTGCTCTACTCGATCAACGGCGCCCTGATGGTGACCGCCACCGGGCTGGCGATCTGGCTCTGGAGCGTCGGCGCCGTCACGATCGGGGCGGTGGCGCTGATCACCGCGCTCGTCATCCGGCTGATCGGCATGTCGGGCTGGATCCTGATGACGGTGGCGACGGTCTTCGAGGCGATCGGCACGGTCGAGGAAGGCATGGAGACCATCAGCCGGCCCGTCGATGTCGTCGACAAGCCGGGCGCCAGGCCGCTCGCTGTCGACAGAGGCGAGGTCCGCTACGAGAACGTGAGCTTCCACTACGGCAAGGAAGGCGGCGTCATCGACCGGCTCTCGCTCAGGATCGCGCCGGGTGAGAAAGTCGGGCTCGTCGGCCGCTCCGGCGCCGGAAAGTCGACGCTCGTCAATCTGCTGCTGCGGTTCTACGACCTCGAGGGCGGACGCATCCTGATCGACGGCCAGGACATCGCAGGCGTGACCCAGGACAGCCTCCGCGCCCAGGTCGGGATGGTCACCCAGGACACGTCGCTCCTGCACCGCTCGGTGATGGAGAACATCCTCTATGGCCGGCCCGGGGCAGGCGAGGCTGCGGCCGTCGCGGCTGCCCGCAAGGCGCACGCGCACGACTTCATCGTGGGCCTGCAGGATATGCGCGGGCGCGAGGGATATGCCGCCCAGGTCGGCGAGCGGGGAGTGAAGCTGTCCGGCGGCCAGCGCCAGCGCGTCGCCATCGCCCGCGTGCTGCTCAAGAACGCGCCGATCCTGATCCTGGACGAGGCGACGAGCGCGCTCGACTCGGAGGTCGAGGCGGCGATCCAGGAGCAGCTCTACAACCTGATGGAGGGCAAGACGGTGATCGCCATCGCGCACCGGCTGTCGACCATTGCCGCCATGGACCGCCTGGTCATCATGGACCAGGGCCGCATCGTCGAGCAGGGCAGCCACGGCGAGCTGCTGTCCAAGGGCGGACTTTACGCTGAGCTGTGGGCGCGCCAGTCGGGCGGTTTCATGGCCAAGGAGGCGGCGGAGTAAGCCTCACATTCGTGACGCGGGGTCAGCCCGGAGGGTCTGAACCCGATCGCCCTCCACCAGGGGCAAGGGACTCGATTGAGGAATGACGGGCGTAGCGTGGGGTCAGCCGCTCACCGGCTTCGCCGACCCTCGATGACGAAACGATTGCCACTGCATACCCACACCGTCATTCCCGCGGAGGCGGGAATCCACGACACGCCGCAGATCAGGTGTGGAGAGTTGCGTGGATGGCCGCCTTCGCGGCCATGACGGAAGGAAGGGCAGCGGGACACTGCCCTTCGGCTCAGTTTCGTTTCAGACCCGCCGGGAGACCTCTGCAAAACTTGCCTAAGCGGCGCGAGTCGGATTCGCTTGCGCAAGGAAGAGATGCGGAGGTCTCCCGCAGGGTCCGACCCCGATCGGACAATCAGCGGCCGATCTCAGGACTCGCGGCGGAAGAATGTGTCGACGCGCAGCCCCGGCATCAGCGGGCCCTTGTTCTCGAACTCGATCGTCACCTCCAGCACCTCCACGTCGGTCGGGCGGCGCGGGCCGCGCTGGCTCATCCGAGGGGGGCCGAGCGCCGGCGCGAGCGTCGTCACCTTGCCTTCGAAATCGCGGCCCGGGAACGCCGTGCTGCGCACGAAGGCGCGCTGCCCGATCTTGATCTTCGCGATGTCCCGCTCGTCGATCTCGGCCTTGACGATGATGGTCGCAGGATCCCCCATCACGATGATCGGCTGCTCGGGCGAGGGCGCGACCGTCTCGCCCGTTTTGCCCATGACCTGTAGCACGGTGCCGTCGATCGGGGCGCGGATGCGGGTGCGGTCGAACAGGATCTGCGCCAGCGATACCTCCGCCCGGGCCGCGATCAGCGCCGCCTCGAGCCGGCTCGGCGCAGGCACGTTCGAACGCGACTGGGCGGTGGCGAACGACACCTGCTCGCGCTGCAGGCGCTCACGCGCGTCGGAGAGGCGCTTGCGCGCGTCCGCGACCATGCGGTCATTGCCGCCGTTCGTACGCCTGGTGAGCAGCGCAGCGTCGAGCTCGTAGCGGGCGCCCGTGACTGCGCGCTCGGCGAGGTACACGGCGTCCTCGGCCTTGCGCACGTCCTCGCGGCCGGCGCTTGCGGGCTGCGCATCGCGCTCGCGCAGACGCGCCCCTGCCTCCGCCTCGGCAGCGGACAGCCGTGCGCGCGCCTCGTCGTCCTCGAGCCGGACCAGGACCTCGCGCGCCTCGACCCGGTCGTTGACGCCGACGGTCACCCGCATGATGCGCCCGAGCACGGCTGCTCCGATGCGGATCTCGCCCGATTTCGCCTCGACCCGGCCCGGTGCGGAGGCGACCCACTGCACCTGGACCGGCGCGCTTGCCGCCTGCGGCAGCGGCTTGCCCTGGCCGATGAAATTGCTGAGTGCATAGCCGCCGAGGCCGGCGACGCCGATGGCCCCTGCCGCTGCCAGCACGACCAGCATCTTAGATGCGGCTCCGCCGCCTGAACCGGCGCCCATTGGCTTCATCTCCTTCGAGTATGTGGCCATTGCTCCCCTTTTCGGAAGCGTTGCCGGCCCTTTCATCGGCGACGATTTGCCCGTCCTCGATCCTGATGATGCGATCGGCATAGGCAAGCGTGCGATGGTCGTGCGTGACCGCCAAGACGGCTCGCGATTTATCCTTAGCGACTTCGGCGAGAAGCGCCATCACTCCTTTGCCGTTCTCGCTGTCGAGCGCGGCCGTCGGCTCGTCGGCCAGGATCACGGATGGCGAGCCGGCAAGCGCGCGGGCGATCGCCACCCGCTGCTTCTCGCCGCCGCTCATCTGCCCCGGGAATGCCTCAGCGCGATGGGTCAGGCCGACCTCGGCCAGCGCACGCGCCGCATATTGAGCCGCATCCGCCCCGGTGATGCCGCGCAGGTCGAGCGCCAGCATGATGTTCTGCGTGGCCGTCAGGGTCGGGAACAGGTTGTAGGATTGAAACACGAAACCCACGTGCCGGCGGCGCAGATCGGCGAGACCCTCGGGCCCGAGGCCCGCGGTCGACTGGCCGGCAATCGCGAGCGCGCCGCTCGTGGGCGTCAGGATGCAGCCGAGAATCGACAGCAATGTCGTCTTGCCGCTGCCAGAGGGCCCCATCAGCAGGGTCAGCTCGCCGGCCCTGAGCTCGACGTCGATGCCCTTCAGGACCCGGATCTCGCCGACGCCGGTGCCCAGCACCTTTTCGATGCCGCCGGCGCGCAGGATCGTGTTGCCGGCCGACTTGCCGGCAGCGCGACGCGCGTCCCGGCGAGGCGGGCGAATGTCGCTCTCGGGCGCCGCATCCTCCGCGCTGTGCGACTGCATCATGTCCTCGGTTGTCAGCAGCATGGCAATGCCCTCGATGGTGCTTGCGCGGTGTTGGTCGTTCAGCGTGCAGGCATGATGACTGGCTGGAGCCGAGCCCGCTGTTCCGGCTGTAACAGTCCGTCAGAATGTGTGTGCAGCCGGGTCCGCGCGACGGATTCGGAGGTGATGGTCAACGGGTCGTGAGCAACGGGCAGGCGAGAACGACAAACGCTCCGGATCTGCGGACCCGGAGCGCTCTGGTGAAAATCGACGGCTGCGAGCTCAAGCGCCGGCAGCCTTCTCCATCGAGAACACGTACTGGGTGATCGGCTGCGGCAGCCGCTGCGGCACGACGCCGTCGGGTGTCGCCATGGCGAAGCCGACGACCTTGACCTTGTGCACGTGGACGGCGTTGTCCTTGGTGAAGAAAGTGCGGGCCTTCGCAACGTACTTGGCGACCAGCAGCGTTCCGGCAACACAGCGCGGCTTTTCCGCACCGGCGTTCACCTGCGCCATGGCCCCTGGAAGATCCTCGCCGCTGGAGGCCAGCGTGACGACTGCGTCCACGAACGAGGGACGGTCGCAGACGAGCCCCTGGGTCAGGAAGATCTCGCCTTCCTCCATGGCTGCCGCGGGCTGGCCTGCCATCATCAGGGCGCCGATGCCGAGCGCGGCAAGGGCGGACAGCTTCGCGCGAAGGTCGACGGGGCGGGTCATCTGCTCCTCCATCACGTCTCTCCCGCCATCCGAAAGGCCGGGAGCGCCAGGGGTGATGATTTCATCCTATGCCCTGGCGGAAGGGCCGGCAGTTCCGCCGGGAACAGATCCTGCGGCGGCGGACGCGCCGTGGGGAAACCAAACCTCTCTTTGCCCGTTTACTAGCCGGGTCGGCGGCCGTTGGCGGCCGGCAGTTGTGGAGTGTGCGATCCCGCAACCCGCATATCATCCGTATGACGGCATTGGTCTGGATGACGGCAGATGGGGGTGAAGAGGGAACAGAGCCAGTCACCTGCAAGCTCGGCGTTTGAGCAATCCTCAATCCACCAACGGGAGGTTGATCGTGGCAGCGAAACCGAAGCGCGTTCAGGCCAGGAAGGGCCGGCAGCAGCCGGCGAGGCAGAGCCGGGCCCAGGCGGGCCGCAAGACGGCGAAGCCCCAGCGGGAGGAAACGGGGGGCCTCGAGCACGCCCGGCAGTCGTTCATGGAGGCCATGCAGGCGGCGCCACAGGCCGCGCGCGCCGGCGAGCAGGCCAGGCGGGCCTTCGGCCAGACCGGGTGGACCGGCGCCGCGCCCCAGGTGCTGGGCTGGGCGGCAACGGCGCCCGCGAAACAGCTCGAGAGCATGGTGGCCCAGATCTGGGGCGCCGCAGGCAACGGCGGCTCGAGCCGCTACATGCACGCCTTGGCGCAGGCCAACGTCGAGATGGTCGGGCTGCTCGGCCGGCGCAGCAGGGCCTACCTCGATCTGCCGGCGCATCTGGCGAAGTGCCGGACCCCGCAGCAGATGTGGGACGAGCAGGCCAAGTTCTTCCAAGAGATGATGCACGATTACCAGGTCACCAACGACCGGATGATGAATACCTGGATGGAGGCCGCAGCTCCGCTCATTTCCCGCTGAGGTCGGCCATCGGGTGTGGCGACCGCCGGCCGAGAGCACGTGCTCGTCGCGCCAACTCCCGCCATTCGCGGAGAGCTCCTCGACCTGGGCCGATGCAGCGCAACGCGCCATGTGCCTGACGGCGCTCCGCGCCGTCAGGGCCAGCAGACCGTTCCCGGTTCGCGGGATCGGGCCTTGAGCCGTTCGACTTCCCTCAGCAGTACCCACGCTTTTTCCGTGGCCAGCCGATTGTGTTCCCGTATGGCTCTGACATACTGAATTGTGTGCGGCGTTTGCTGAGTTGGCTGCGTTGCGCCAGGACATTCCTCCCAAGGGAGCACCGCTATGGCTAAGGATGAAAAGACATCAGAGCGCGTGGGGAAAATTGCATCGAAGGCGATGCGCGATCCCAAGTCGCTGACCGAAGCCGAGATCAGATCGCTTGGAGCGTCTGCAAGCACCCAGCGTCCTGATCGCAAGTCACCTCCGAAGAAGAAGTAGCGTTTACTTCGGTCCCCTCGATCGAGAGGCGCAGCGGGGCGGGTAGCATCATGACCCGCTCGGCTGTGCATCCCCGCGTACTTCGACCGGCAGCCGATGCACGCCCTCTGCCTGATTTCTCCAGGATTTCTCCGGTTCAGAAGGACCGTCACAGTCCCCTCTCCCATGCAACTGGGAGAGGGCGATCTGGGGCAAAGGAGATCGTTTTTAAGGGGGTCAGACCCAGCGGGTCTGAAACGAAACTGAGCCGAAGGGGTCAGATCCCCGATCAGCGTCGACACCAGTGTTCCGCCTGGTCCCCTTTGCCCTTCCTTCCGTCATGGCCGCGAAGGCGGCCATCCACGCAACTCTCCACACCTGATCTGCGGCGTGTCGTGGATTCCCGCCTCCGCGGGAATGACGGTGTGGGTATGCAGTGGGAATCGTTTCGTCATCGAGGGTCGGCAAAGCCGGTAAGCGGCTGACCCCGATCAGCGGCGCGGTGACCAGGAGGGACGGCCTGCGCGGGGCACAGGGGGTTTGCGTTGCCCGTGAGCCGGCGCTTCCTGCTGAGACAGCCAGCCTTCTGACCTCGGAACGAGACGAGCGTCTGCTCGTTTAGCAACCGAACGGATGCGGTTTGCCGGCGTGCGGCATGGGGCGGCCGACCGGCGGCATCCCACGTGCGGGGCCAGGGCAGGTCGTTCGATGGCACAGCTTTTCCGGCCTGGGGCCAACACCGCATTCCGGCTCGGCATCATCGTCGCCGTTTCGGCAGTCGGAGGTCTCCTCGCATTCAGCTATTTCTATGTGCGCTCGGACTGGTTCTGGCGGGTCGGTGTGACTGCCGCGCAGCCCATTCCGTTCAGGCACGACATCCACGTCTCCGGAATCGGGATCGCCTGCGCCTTCTGCCACAGCACCGCGGAGCGTTCCGCCCATGCCGGGATGCCCACGGCGCACGCCTGCCTCATCTGCCACTCGCAGATCCTGCAGGGCGCGACGATGCTGGAACCGCTGCGCACGAGCGTTGCCCTCGGCCAGCCCATAGTGTGGGCGTCGGTGCACCGGCTGCCGAGCTTCGCCTATTTCCATCACGGTGCGCATGTCAGCAGCGGCATTGCCTGCGAGACCTGTCACGGCCGCGTCGAGGAGATGCCCCAGACGCACAAGGTCAACACGCTGTCGATGGGCTGGTGCCTGGATTGCCACCGCGACCCGGCCAATCATGTGCGATCCGCCGAGGCTGAGATTGCGGCCCAGCCGGGCATGCGCCGCCTTTCGGCGAGCAAAGGCCAGCCGATTCGCGGCAGCCCGCTCCGCGCCGCATCGCCGCTGACCAACTGCTCCGTGTGCCATCGGTAGCCATGGCCGAGGATCGCAAATGCACTCCCGCCATCGCGGACCACCCGGCCGGAGAAGCGCTTTGGCGCAGTCCTGAGGATCTCGCCGGGGAAGAGCAGGCGCGCCGGTTCCTCGAAGGCGAGTTTCCGGAGCCCGCCGCGCCCGAGGCGGTCGACCGCCGCGGGCTGCTCGGCCGCATGGCCGCCTCGCTCGCACTGGCGGGGCTGGGCGGCTGCGCCGTCAACAGGCAGCCGTGGGGTGCGCCGCTGCTGTCCCACCCGCGCCTGCCGCCGCTCCATACGCCCGGCGTGCCACTACGGTTCGCGACATCGCTGGAGCTCGACGGGCTGGGTCGCGGCATGCTCGTCGAGAGCACCGACGGGCGGCCGGTGAAGATCGAGGGCAACCCGCTCCACCCGGCGAGCCTCGGAGGCACCGACGCGTTCGCTCAGGCCGAGGTGCTGTCGCTCTACGATCCGGACCGCTCCGACGCGCCGAGCGCGTCCGGCGCGAGGATGAGCTGGGCCGACGCATGGAGGGTCGTGAACGACCTCGGTCAGCAGGCGCGCTCCAGCGGAGGCGCCGGTCTCTACGTGCTGCTCGAGCCGCGGGCCTCGCCGACCGTTGACCGGCTGGTGGCGCGGGCCCGTCTGCTGCTGCCCGAGGCGCGCTGGTTCACGCATGCGCCGCTCGCGACCGGGACGGCGCACGCTGCCTCGCGGACGGTGTTCGGGCGGCCGCTCGATCAGGTCCTCGACCTGACCGCGGCCGATGTGATCGTCACGCTCGGCGGCGACCTCCTCTGCAGCGGCGCCGCAGCCATCCGCTATGCAGCGGACTTCGCGCAGCGCCGTCGCGCGCCCGACCGGCCGCTGCCCCGCCTCTATGCCGCGGAATCGACCCCGAGCCTGACGGGCGCCCGCGCCGATCTCCGGCTGATGGCGCCGCCGCGGACAGTCGAGGCGGCCGCGCGCCAGATCCTCGCATTCTTGCGCGGGCCGACGGCGACGACCGGGCAGCTCGCCTTTGCGCAAGCCGCCGCCGCCGACCTCCGCCGGGCCGGGGCACGCGGCGTGGTGGCGGCCGGGCGCGAGCAGCCCCGCGACGTGCAGGCAATCGCGAACGCGATCAACGGCGAGCTCGGCGCTGCCGGGGTGACGATGCGCTACATCGAGCCGGTGATCGCCTTAGAGGACCCTCCGATGGGCTCACTGGCCTCGCTCGCCGAGGCCATCGCCGCGGGCCGCGTCCGCGCGCTCCTGATCCTCGGCGGCAATCCGGCCTACGACGCTCCCGGCGACCTCGATTTCTCCAATCTGCTCAGCCGCGTTCCGATGTCGATGCATATCGGCACCTACCAGGACGAGACCGCGATCCTCTGCCGCTGGCACCTGCCGGCGCGCCACGCGCTCGAGAGCTGGGGCGACCTGCGCGCATTCGACGGAACGGCCGGGTTGCGCCAGCCGGCCACCGTGCCGCTGATCCAGGCGACCGCCATCGAGGAGCTGCTGGCGCGGGTGATCGGCGAGCCGGGCGACGCTCACGCCCTGGTCCAGGCGACCTGGCGGGAGGACTGGGGCGACCGGTTCGAGGCGCTTTGGCTAAAGTCGCTCGAGGACGGCGTCATAGCAGGCAGCGCGTATCCGCCCGTCGCCGTCGCGGCGCCCTCCGGCTGGCGCCCGGGATCTGCCGAGGCGGGAGGAGCGCCGAGCGGCCAGACGGTGGTCTTCGCACCCGATCCTTCCGTCTGGGACGGCCGCTTCGCCAACAACGGCTGGCTACAGGAGCTGCCCAAGCCGCTCACCAAGCAGGTCTGGGGCAACGCTGCCCTGATGGCGCCCGCGACCGCCGCCGCCTTCGGTCTGCGCACCGGCGACATGGCCTTGTTCACTCATGGCGGGCTGAGCGTCGAGGCGCCCGTCTGGCTCCTGCCGGGGCACGCGCCGGACGTCACCACGATGACGCTCGGCTTCGGCCGCCGCGCCGCCGGGCGGATCGGGAGCCGGCGCGGGTTCGACGCTTATCAATTGCGCTCGTCCGAGCAGCCCTGGGCGATAGAGGGAGTCACAATCATCGCCACCGGCCGCCGCCAGGAGCTGGTCAGCACCCAGCATCACCACTCGATGGAGGGACGCGACATCGTCCGTGTCGCGGCAGCCGCTGCGCCGCCGCCGCCGCACGAGCCGGAGACGAGGCTGCCATCCATGTACCCGGAATACGTCTACGACGGGAACGCGTGGGGCATGGCCATCGACCTCGACCTTTGCCTCGGCTGCAATGCCTGCGTGATAGCCTGCCAGGCGGAGAACAACGTGCCGATCGTCGGCCCCGACGAGGTGGCGCGCGGGCGCGAGATGCACTGGCTGCGCATCGACCGCTACTTCGCGGGACCGCTGGCGGCGCCCGAGACGTACTTCCAGCCGGTGCTCTGCATGCATTGCGAGAAGGCGCCTTGCGAGGTCGTCTGCCCTGTCAACGCGACGGTGCATTCGAGCGAGGGCCTCAACGAGATGACCTACAGCCGCTGCGTCGGCACCCGGACCTGCTCCAACAACTGCCCCTACAAGGTGCGCCGGTTCAACTGGTTCAACTACGGCCAGCGGCCGTTCTCGGCGCCGGACGAGGTCTACAACCCAGAGGTCACGGTGCGCTGGCGGGGCGTGATCGAGAAATGCACCTACTGCGTTCACCGGATCGGCGCAGCGCGGATCGCGGCCGGGATGGAGAACCGGCCGATCCGCGACGGCGAGCTGATGACCGCATGCCAGCAGGCGTGCCCGACGAGGGCGATCGTGTTCGGCAACATCAACGACCCCGGCAGCGCCGTGGCCGACCGCAAAGCGAGCCCACGCAACTACGCGCTGCTCGGCGAGCTCAATACCCGGCCGCGCACCACCTACCTCGCTCGCCTGTCCCAGAAGCCGCCGTTGCGCCGAGCGGGAGGTGGCGATGACGACACCGGCTGAGACCTCGGCCAGCGAGGTCGCCAGCATCCCGCTGTCGCCCGAATTCGGCTGGGGCTGGCTGCTCGCGCTCGCCGCCTCCGCCTTCATGGTCCTGGTGCTCGCCTATTCGATCGGCGCGCTGGTGTTCATCGGCGTCGGCGTATGGGGCACCAACGTCCCCTTCGTGTGGGGGTTCGACCTCACCAACTATGTGTGGTGGATCGGCATCGCCAACGGCAGCACCCTGTTCGCAGCCATCCTCGTGCTGCGGCGGCACAGTCTGCGCACCGCGATCAACCGGTTCGCCGAGGGCCTCGCCCTGTTCGCGGTGATTTGCGCCGGCATCTTCCCGATCTTCCACCTGGGTCGCCCCTGGCTCTTCTACTGGATGTTCCCCTACCCGGCGACGTTCGAGGTCTGGCCCCAGTTCCGCAGCCCGCTCACCTGGGACTTCTGGGCGATCATCACGCATCTGATCGTGACCACGATGCTGTGGTACGTGGGGCTGATCCCCGACCTCGCCACGTTGCGCGACCGGGCCCGCCCGCTCGCCGCGAAGAGGGTGTTCGCCGCCTTCGCGCTGGGCTGGCGCGGCTCGCTGCGGCACTGGGCCCTTCACCAGCGCGCCTATCGACTGGTCGCCGTCGCCGTGATCCCGATCGCGCTCGTCATCCAGAGCACGGTGGCGTTCGAGTTCTCGGTGACGCTGGTGCCGGACTGGCACGAGACGCGCCTGCCGCTGCACTACGTCGTGAGCGGGCTCGAGAGCGGACTGGCGCTGATCCTGCTCGCGGCTGCGATCCTGCGCGGCTCGTTGCGCCTCGAGCGCTACATCTCTGTCGAGGACCTGGACCTCATCGGCAAGCTGCTGCTCGCGAACTCGCTCGTTGTCGGCTACGTCCACATGGGCGAGATCGGCAGCGCCCTGCTGGCCGGCTCCTACACGCAGACAGCGACCATCAACCGGCTCGTCGGCGATTACGCCGGGCTCTACTGGGGTGCGATAGCGCTGACCGTGCTGCTGCCGCAGGCGCTGTGGTCGCCCAGCGTGAGGGCGAGCAACCCGGGCTGCATCCTGATCGGGCTCGGCGTCACCGCGGGGGTCTGGCTCGATCGCCTGTCCATAGTGGTCGGCGGCCTGCAGCGCGACTACCTGCCGTCCATGTGGCGCATGTATGCGCCGACCCAGCCCGAATGGTACCTGTACCTCGGAACCATCGGCCTGTTTGCGGCGCTCTTCCTTCTGTTCGTGCGCTACCTGCCGGTCATCTCGATGTCCGAGACGCGGCACGACGAGCATCGGGAGGCGAGATCGTGAGCCGCAGGGATTACGGCATCATGGCCGAGTTCGAGACCGCGGACCGCCTCATCCGGGCGACCCGCGCCGCGCGGCAGGCCGGCTATCGGCAGATGGACGCCTTTGCGCCGTTCCCCATGGGCGAGGTCTCGGCTGTCCTGGGCCACAAAACGAAGCTCGTGCCGGTGATCGCCGCGGTGGCGGCCCTCGTCGGCGGCGGGCTCACCTATCTGTCGCAATACTGGATGAATGCGATCGACTACCCGCTCAACGTCGGCGGACGGCCGCTCAATAGCTGGCCGGCTTTCATCCCGGCGACGATCATCGTCTCGGCGCTATGGCTGGCGGCTGCCGCCCTCCTCACCATGCTGATACGGTGCCGGCTGCCGCGCCTCAACCATCCTGTGTTCGAGGTGCCGGGCTTCGAGCGCGCCTCCGTCGACCGGTTCTTCCTGTGCGTGCTGGCCGGCGATCCCGCCTATGAGCCTCGCGACGTCGCCGCCCTGCTGGAGCGCCATGGAGCCGTTGCGATCAACAGGCTGGAGCTGCCCGCATGAAGCGAGCCGCGACCGCCATGGCCTGCGTCCTACTGGCCGGTTGCGATGCGATGCCGCCGGCGCGGCCGGGGACCGGCGCGACCCGCGCGCGCACGGAATCCTATGTGGCGGTGCCGCCGGGGTCCGTGCCGCGCGGGACGACCGGCGCGCTGGCTCAGCTCCTGCCGCCTGGCCCGCCGATCACCCGCGAGCTCATGGCGCGCGGGCGCGAGCGCTACGACGTGTTCTGCTCGCCGTGCCACGGCCGGGCCGGCTACGGCGACGGCGTGGTCGTGCAACGCGGCTTCACGGCGCCGCTGTCCTTCCACGTCGACCGGCAGCAGGACCTCACGCGCGCCCGCGTCGTGGAGGTCATCACCAGCGGCTTCGGCCTGATGCTGTCGTTCGCCGAGCGCATCCCGCCGCAAGAGCGCTGGGCGATCGCGAGCTACGTCAAGGCATTGCAGCTCAGCCAGTCCTTCCCCATCGACCGGCTCCCCGACGACTTGCGCAGCCAGGTGGAAAGATGAACGGGTCTGAAGCCGCTGCCGGCCGCCGTCACCTCGGAGTCTGGCGCCCCCTGTCGCGCGCCGCGCTCGCTGCTCTTGCCGCGTTGGCCGGGCTGGCGGTCGCGCTCGGCCTGTTGTGGCCGACCCAAGCGCTGCTCGAGGCGTGGCTGGCGGCCTTCCTGGTGCTGGCCGGCCTCGCCTCGGCCAGCCTGGGGCTGCTCATGATCGGCCATCTGCTGGGCGAAGCCTGGCTGCGGCCGGTCCGCGGCCCGCTGGAGGCGGCCGCCTCGACCGTGCCGCTGCTGGCCGTGCTCGTCATCCCGCTGGCGATCGGCCTCGAGCAGATCTACCCGTGGGCTGAAGGGCCGGTTGCGGGCGTTCCGCCTGACCGGCAGCTCTATTTCAGCACGCCGCTGGTCCTGGCGCGCGGCGGCATCATCCTCGTCGTCTGGATCGGCATCGGGTTCCTCATCTCGCGCAGGGGAGAGCATGCCTGGGCGAGCGCCATCGGCCTGGCGCTGCTGGCGCCGACGGCCGCGGTCGCCGCGCTGGACTGGGTGAGCTCGCGTGAGCCGGCCTGGTGGTCGAGCGTGTTCGCGTTCGCCTATGCGGTCACGCAGCTCGCCGGCGGTCTGGCGCTCGCGCTCCTCGTCGCGATCGCGCAGCCGGGGCACCTCGACCCGCGCCGGTTCCCCAGCCTGCAGCGGGCGGCCCTCACGCTGGCGCTGCTCACGTTGTGGGTGTGGTTCGCCCAGTTCCTCATCATATGGATGGCCAATCTCCCGGACGAGATCACGTGGTATCTCGCACGCGCCGACGGCTGGCTGTGGCTCGAGATCGGCCTGGCACTTCCGGTGCTGCTCGCAGCCATCGGCGTCCTGCTGCCGCCGCTGGCAGGGAGCGGGCGGCTGGCGGTGGCGAGCGCGCTGCTGCTGGTGCAGTATCTCGGGCACATGCTGTGGCTGGTGCGCCCGGCCTCGCCATCCGGCGCCGCCCTGACGTGGGCGGACCCTCCGGTCTGGCTGGGGCTCGGGCTGCTGTGGGGACTCTGGTACGCCGCCAACCTGCGCCCGCCCGCCCCGCCGGACGCCAGGGCCGGCTAGAGTCTTTCCCGTTGAAATTGAAACGGCAGCAACTACTTCTCCCCTCCCCCTTGCGGGGAGGGGTTGGGGTGGGGGTGCTTCTGCACCAACGTCTCGGTTGTGGCTCCACCCCACCCGCGCGGCTTTTGCCGCGCCGCCCTCCCCGTCGAGGGGAGGGCATCATGCCAACCGACGACCTCACCCCAGCCCTTTCCCGCCGGGACAGGCGTGAACTGATCTTCTTCGTCTCAAGTCGGACACACTCTAGTTTCCCGGTGGCGGGTCGGCCAGAAGCTCCATGGCGCGCTCGATGGGGATGCGCGCGCGCTGCGGATCGATGCGGACGGTCCCGGTCAGCCGCCGGCTGTCGGCCGCACGATACGCCTCCGCGTGCTCCAGCCATGGGTATGCGGCAGGGATCGGCGCAGGCACCGCCACGTCCGCCGCGCCCTGGGTATAGAGGAAGGTCGCGATGTCCCGGGCCTCTTGCGCCGTGATGCCCAGCGTCGGCATGGCAGTGAAGGGGGCCATGGCCTGCGGGTTCATCAGCCAGGGCACGAGATTGCGCGGCGCATTGGGGTACCTGCCGGCCAGGATGGTGCGGTGCGCGAAGTTCGTCAGCGGCGGGCCGACGGCGCCGCGGGCGCCGGCGATGCCGTCGATCAGGTGACAGGTCCCGCAGCCGTAGGAGCGGATGAGCTGGCGGCCCGCGCTGGCGTCGCCGCCCGTGATGCGCAGGTGAGGCGGGGGCTCGCTGGCGCCGCACCCCGATGTGGCGAGTGCGAGCGACGCCGCGACTGCAACTTTCAAGGCGCTGATCGGCATTGGTCCGACTGTGGACGGAGGCCTTCCTCACATTCAACACGGCAGGCCGGCAACGGCTCCCGGGAAACGAGGCCCGCTCACTCGGCCGCCTGCCGCGTGAGCTTCTCCTGCCGGCACGGCGCGAGCGACTTTTCGAGCAGCAAGGCCGAATTGACGAGCGCGATGTGCGAGAAGGCCTGCGGGAAGTTGCCGACCATGCGCCTGCCGACGGTATCGTATTCCTCGGCCAGCAGGCCGACATCGTTGCGCATCGACAGCAGGTGCTCGAAAAGTCGGCAGGCTTCGTCCAGCCGTCCCGTCAGCACATAGGCGTCCACCAGCCAGAAGCTGCAGGCGAGGAAGGCGCCTTCGCCCGGCGGCAGGCCGTCCTCCGTCCTGTGGGTATGGTAACGCCTGACGAGGCCGTCCGACATCAGCTCGCGCTCGATCGCGCGGACCGTGCCGTCGACGCGCCCGTCGCCGGGCGGCAGCAATCCGACGCTCGGGATCAGCAGCAGACTGGCGTCGAGCTCGCGCGACCCGTAGCACTGCACGAAGCTGCCCAGACCGCTGTCGTAGCCGAGGTCCAGGACCTGGTCGCGGATCTCGTCCCTGACGTTTCGCCAGCGATCGAGCGGCCCGTCCAGCTCGAAGGACTCGATCGCCCTGACGCCCCGGTCGAATGCGACCCACGCCATCACTTTCGAATAGGTGAACTGCCGGGGCTCGCTGCGGATCTCCCACAGGCTGAAGTCCGGCTCGCGCCAGATCTTCTCGAGGTGATGCAGCAGCTCGCGCTGGACGCCCCATGCCACCGCGTCGGTATCGATGCCGCCCGCCCGCGCCTCGAACAGCGTGTCCATGATCTCGCCGAACACGTCGAGCTGCGTCTGCCGGTGGGCCTCGTTGCCGACGCGGACCGGCCGCGAGCCCTCGTAGCCGGGCAGCCACGATACCTCCCACTCGGTCAGGCGCCGCTCGCCGGCGAGACCGTACATGATCTGCATCTGCGAGGGGCTGCCGGCGACGGCCCGCACCAGCCAGTCGCGCCAGGCGCGCGCCTCGCCGAAGTAGCCAGTGTCCATGAGCGCGCGGAGCGTCTGGGGCGCATCGCGCAACCAGCAATAGCGGTAGTCCCAGTTCCTGGTCCCGCCGATCTTCTCGGGAAGCGAGGTGGTCGGCGCTGCCGCGATGCCGCCGGTCGGCGCATAGGTCAGCGCCTTGAGCACGAGGAGGGAGCGCTTGACTGCTTGCGTCCAGGGTCCGACCGATGCGCAGCGGCTCGACCACTGCCGCCACATGGCTTCGGTGTCGGCCAGCGCCTTCTCTGCGTCGAGGGGAGGCGGCGGCGGCAGGTGCGAGGCGGTGTGGGAGAGCGTGAACGGGACCGTCTCGCCGGGCTCGACGGTAAAATCGCAGACCGTGCGGAAGCTCTCTCCGCGCAGCCGGACGGGCGTGCGCAGGACGGCCATGTCCGGGCCGTCGATCATGCGCATCGTATGGTCGTCGAGCCGGCTCACCCAGGGCACGTCGTTGCCGTAGCCGAAACGCAGGACGAGGCTCGCGCGCATTCTCACCCTGCCGTGCAGTCCGACGACGAGGCGGACCAGGTCGGAGGAGCCGGGTCGCGGGAACATGAAATCGACGAGGCGGACGGCGCCCTCGCTCGTCTCGAAATCGGTCTCCAGGATGAGCGTGCCGTCACGGTAGCGCCGCCGCACGCCGGGATCAGGCTGAGACGGCGCGATCAGCCAGCGGCCGTGCTCGCTGGTGCCGAGCAGGGCGGCGAAGCAGGCGTCGGAATCGAACCGGGGCCAGCATAGCCAGTCGATGGAGCCGGTGCGCGAGACCAGCGCGGCCGTCTCGCAGTCGCTGATGAGGGCGTAGTCCTCGATCCGTCCCGGCAGGTCGTAGTCGACATGTCCCTTCACAGCCGTCCCATCCGCGCACGCCACAGGCTGCCCGCTCCTGGCTAACGGGCACGGCCGCGAAGGGTTCCGCCTGCCAGGCCGCTCGGCGCGGAGGGCGGCTGAGAGAGGCATTCAGGGTGCTGATCGGCCATTGGGCGGACGAGCCGCTGCTTCCGAATGGCCTGACCACGCTGGACGACAGGTGGGGGGCGAGCTGTGCTGCTCGAATTTCCAATAATTGAACAGTGTTACTCTATCGTCAGACAGCTTACTCTCAGTAGTGTGTCATTTCTGCGACCAATCGCAGGCCGTTCTGCGCTAGAAGCAACACATGGTCAGCGTTGAAGGGAGTTGCGTGATCATGACGAAAGTTGCGTTCTTAGCCCGTGCCGCTGCTGCCGCCGGGCTGCTCGCGGCGGTGATGGCCCAGCCCGCCAGCGCCGCGGATCTTTTCGGCCGCGATTACGGCGGTTCGATCAAGGATGCCCCTTATGCATTCAGCTGGACCGGCGTCTATGTCGGCGCCCACGCTGGTTTGATGACGGGCAATACACAGGGCGGGCCGAATTGCCCCGGTGCACAGCCTTTCTGCAACGCCTTGTTCGGCACCGACTACGATATGAACGGCGGGCTGTTCGGCGGTCACATCGGCTACAACTACCAGATGGGATCGACGGTCCTCGGCATCGAGGCTTCGTACTCGGGCTCCAACGCCCAGGGCGACGGCTCTCTGCTGTTCGGGTTCCTCAACTCCCGGCGTGAGCTGGACTGGCTGGCGACGGTCACCGGGCGCCTCGGCTACGCGATGGGGCGGTCGCTGGTCTACGTCAAGGGCGGCGTCGCCTGGGGCGACCTGCAGACGGACGTGAGCATCGGCACAGTCAACATCCTGAGCGGCGGCGAGACGCACGTCGGCTGGACGGCCGGGCTCGGCTTCGAGCATGCCCTGACGAACAACGTCACCGTGCGCATCGAGTACGCGCACATCGACCTCGACACCGAGGGACATGCGCTCAGTCTCGTTGGTGTAGGTCCAATAGGCGTTGCCAGCCAAGTGGAGGCCGAGTTCGACACGCTGTCGCTCGGAGTTAGCTACAAGTTCTGATCTGCTGCCTCGCTTAAGTCTGCTGCCTCACTCGAGAGTGCGCGCTGGCCCTGCGGCCGGCGCGCACTGCTATTGCGGACCGGCTCGCGGCCCGATCTCATTCCGCAACCCGCGCTCGATCAGCTCGGCGACGTGCAGCGTCGCACGCCCCGTCCCTTGCTCGATCTGCTCACGGCAACTGAAGCCGTCGGCGAGGACCAGCGTGTCCGGCGCCGCAGCGCGCACCTTCGGCAGCAGCACGCGCTCGCCTGCGGCGAGGCCCACGTCATGCGTGTCGGAGGCGAAGCCGAAGGCGCCGGCCATGCCGCAGCAGCCCGCCTTCGTCGTTTCGCACGCGAGCCCGAGCCGGCCGAGGAGGCTCAGCTCGCCCTTGTCCTTGATGACCGCGTGGTGGTGGCAGTGCACATGGACCAGGGCGCGGCCCTCGATGTGCGGCAGCCGCGCCACATGTCGGTCGACAAAATCGGCGAAATAGACGGTCTGATCGCTGAGCTGTTGCGCGATCCGGTCGTCGGGGAAGAGGTCAGGCAGCTCGTCCTTGAACGCGGCGACGCAGGCCGGCTCGAGACCGACGATGGGCGTCCCGGCGGCGATCTCCTCCCGCAGCGTCGCCATGGTCTGCCGCCACAGGGCGCTCGCCCGGTCCAGCCAGCCCCAGTCGTAGAGCGGCCGTCCGCAGCAGAGCGGCCGACAAGGGATCGCGACCTCGAAGCCGGCGGCCTCGAGCACGCGGGTGGCGGCGATCGCGGTCTCGGGCCGGAAATAATTGTTGAAAGTGTCCGGCCACAGCAGCACGCGCGGACCGCCGCCGGCCTGCGGCTCGCGCTGCCGGAACCAGCGCGTGAACGTCTGCTGTGCGAACGGCGGCAGCTTGCGCTGCGGGGCAATTCCGCCGGCCATCTTGATCGCCGATCCGAGGCCGGGCGCCTCCATCGCCGCATTGGCGAGCCATGGCGCCTTCGAGGCGAGCCGCGACCACCAGTAGACGAGCCCCATCGAGTAGGCGGAACGGTGCCGCAGCCGCCACCGGTAGTGATGGGCGCGAAACTCGGCCTTGTAGCTAGCCATGTCGACGTTGACCGGGCAATCGCTCTTGCAGCCCTTGCAGGCGAGGCAGAGGCTCAGCGCCTCCTCCACCTCGCGGCTGCGCCAGCCGTCCCGCACCGGATCGCCGCGCAGCATCTCGAACAGCAGGCGTGCGCGGCCGCGCGTCGAGTGCATCTCCTCGCGGGTGACGAGGTAGCTCGGGCACATCACCTCCGCGCCGCTGTCGATGCGGCGGCACTTGCCGATGCCGACGCAGCGCTGGGCGGCGCGGTCGAAGCCGCCCTCATTGCGGAAGGCGAAATGAGTGTCGAGCTGCGGCGGCTTGTATTCGGGGCCGAGGCGCAGGTTCGAGGTGATCGGATAGGGGTCGATCACCTTGCCCGGATTCATGCGGCCCTCGGGGTCCCAGATGCGCTTGAACTCCCGGAACGCCTCGACCAGCTCCGGCCCGTACATCGTCTCCAGGAGCTGAGCGCGCGCCTGCCCGTCGCCGTGCTCGCCCGAGAGCGAGCCGCCGTGGCGCGTCACCAGCTCGGCCGCTTCGCCGAGAAATTTGCGCCACTGCCGCAGCCCGGCTTCGTCGTAGAGCTGGAACGCCACGGCGCAGTGGACCACGCCGCCGCCGAAATGGCCGTAGATGTTGGGGTCGTACCCGTAGCGGTGGAACAGCCCCTCGAGGTCGCGCAGGTAGGCACCGAGCCGGCTCGGATGCACTGCGCTGTCCTCCCAGCCGGGCCAGGTGTCGGGATGGTTCGGCACATAGGATTCGGCGCCGAGCGAGTCGTCGCGGACGGCCCAGAAGCGGGCCTGCATGCCGTCGTCGCGAACGAGCTTGGGATCGACGCCGGGCTGGCCTTCGAGCTCGCGGACCAGCCTGTTCGCCTGGGCGACGGCGTTCTCCTTGTCGTCGGCGCCGAACTCGACCAGCAGCCAACCCTTGCCCTCGGGAAGGATCTTCAGGTCTTCCAGGTGCATGGATTTGGCCTTGTAGCCCTCGATCAGCTTCTGGTCGAAGCCCTCTAGCCCGATCGGGTCGTGCCCGAGCACGCGCGGGACGGCATCGGCCGCCTCGCAGATATCGGGAAATCCGATGATGGCGATCACCCGCTCCGGCGGACGCGGGATGAGGTTCAGGGTCGCTGCGAGGACCGTGACGCAGGTCCCCTCGGTGCCGACCAGCGCGCGGGCGACATTGAAGCCTTTCTCGCGGAAGAGCTGGTCGAGATTGCCGTAGCCCGAAACGCGCCGGGGAATCTGGGGAAACCGCCTGCGGATCTGGTCGCCATAGCGATGCCGCAGGAACTCGAGCCGCTGATAGATCTCCGCCCGCCGGCCGCCCGCCGCGAGTATCGCCCTGAGCTCCGCCTCGCTGGTCGGTCCGACCGTCAGTCTCAGCCCGTCGTAGGTCAGAACCTCCATCTCCTGCACGTTGTGAACGGTGATGCCGTGCATCAGGGCGTGCACGCCGCCGGAGTTGTTGCCGATCATGCCGCCGAGCGTGTTGCTGACGTGGGTCGCCGGATCGGGGCCGAAGGTGAGGCCATGCC
>JAHDXT010000039.1 GCA_023384095.1 Hyphomicrobiaceae bacterium | reverse complement strand
CACCGGACATCTTGTGCGCTACCTAAACCGGACAGATCGTGTGCTACTGACAAGGGCCGGTCCGCGCAACTCATTGCCGACCCTATCGCGACCGAGTATGCTCGCCTTAGGACGCCGGGCAGACTGTCGGTCAGGGGTTCGGGAAGCGTAGGGGAGATTGGCACCCCGAGAAACCGCGCCCTGCCGTTGGGAATTGTACCCATTGCCGCCTTCGGCGGTCGGTTCCAGTGCGGCAGCGACCCCAGCGTCCCTAAATTCCCTTCGAACGCAGCCAGCTAATCATTCCATGACCTGACCTCAGCACCTCGATTATGGCGCACTCGGTATCGCCCGATCCACGGGCGAGGTGCGCCTAACGAGGTGTCACATGGTGTTCGGCGACGAGTTCAACAGGAAGTTCGATACGAACAAGACCGATAGTGTCGAAGGTGAGGCGCGGCGCGGCGCTCACAATGCGCGCGCCTGGCTTGCCGAGGGACTGTCGCAGGTCGACATCTGGAGGTTTGTCGAGTGGTCGCTTTATGACGAAGAACTAGGCGGCGATCACCCCGCCAGGGCCGCATACCATCGTGCTTTTCGGGAGGTGCTGCGCCCACACCTGATCAATGAGGAGGCTGCCGCAAGGGAGGCCAGGCGAGCCGACGCCGAGGCGCTGGCACGGCTCTCGGCTGAGGAAGAATAAGCTCAGGCGGCGGCCCACTGTGGCCCCGTGGTCGCAATGCCACAGACGCCAATAACAGAAGGCCCGGCACTTGGCCGGGCCTCAGTTTTACGCGCGGGTGCTATCGTCTCCCTTGAAGCTGGTCGTTCTCCTTTTGAGCGGCGGCGCGCCGCTTGTCGATCCAGTCGGCGAGGTCAGTCAAGTGCACGCCGCGAGCGGCCTTCTGGCTCCCTTCGATCATGATAAGCGGCAGATCGATCTTGCCCTCTGCCGACTTCCTGATGAACTGCGCTGGCGTCAGGTGGCTGAAGTAGTCGCGGCACACGTCTTCGAGCGGGATGACGGCGCGGCCTTGGTACTGCGCCAACAAGAGGAACGCGGTATTCATCAGATGTCCCTCCGGTAGATCACGCCGTTGATCTCCAGCACGTCGGGCACTTCGGCGCGCCCCGGACCAACGCGAAGCACGTCGAGGCAGGCGGCAAGGTGCGGCTCCTGCCGGGCTTCGGCGATTTCTCGCGTGAACTCGAGCCACGGCCTGTTGCTGCCCGCCGCGCGCTCGCTGATCTCCATCTGCCCGGCGAACTCGCGCACGAGGATGACTGAGCCGAGCGTGTCGCCCGCGGTGAGGTTGCTGCGCCAGAAACGCGCCGCGGCCTTGCGCGCCTGGGTGATGTTGGTGGGCCGCTCCTTGTGGGGTGGGCTGAACAGGACATCGCCGTTGCGGCCGAACAGTGCGACTGATGCGTAAGGGGTCATCTCAGGTCCTTCATAAAGTTGCCGGCCATCGCTCCAGGTCGATGACGTGTTCATCTGCGCCGGGTCTCTCCGGGCGGGTTCTGTCGTCACTTCACAAGCCTTAAGGGAGGCCTAATCACGGCCATTGCGCCGAGCCTGGGTCTCGGTGCGGCCGGCTTCTTTGCTGCCGGCTTCTTGCGTGCCGCACGTTTCTTGGCGGCGGCTTTTGGGGCCGGCATTTCGGCCGGTTCCATTGCCGCGACCGGTTGCGCGATCGGGGCGACTTCCTTTGCCTGCGTCGGCCGGGAGAGGCCGAACGTCAGCATCAGGATGCCGCCAAGCTCCAGCCAGACCGGCAGCATAAGCGGCTGATACAGGCTGATCTGCGCCGCCGTGAACGGAAGCACCGTAGCGAGCCGCGCGGCTCCGCTGTCCTCGGCAATCTGGGCTCCAGCATTCGCCAGCGCCGCCCTGGCCTCGACTGCACGCTGCCGTGCTGCGTCGGCTCTCGCCTCAAGGCCAAGGCACTTCGGGCCGCGACCTGTCTTGCATTCGGCGAGCGCCGCAGCTTCCGCCGTCTCAAGCGCAGCCCTTGCATCATCCGCAGCCGTCTGAGCGAGATTGCGAGCAAGGTTCTCAGACTGCCTCGATTGGATGGCAGCATCTTTGGCCGAAGCGACCCGATCGAGGGCGGCAGTCAGAGAGATTGCAACCGCGAGCATGCTCAGGGCGATGAAAGCCACAGACCGGAGCCGTTCACGGGAGCGCCAGGCGACCTCGCCGAAATGAAGCATCCCAGCGCCGACGGTGGCAGCGATCGGGGCCGAGGGGTCTTGGTAGTGTTCCCATGCGAGATGGGCAGAGTAGCCCACCAGGCCGACGCCTATCGCGGTTGCAACCAGCTGTCTCATGCGGGGGCCGTGCATGACGTGTGTTCCTTCCTTGAGTTGGATCACACGGCAACACATAAACGATACCGTTTATTCTGTCAATTAACGATATCGCTTATTTTTAAGTCATAGTGGCAATTGACCCTGTATTCGGTATCGTTTATTTTCACGGTCATGGGCCGACCACCATTGAACATGACAGCCACCCTCGTGCGTTTTCCAAGTCGCATCCTCGAACGCATCGACGCCCTTGTTGGAAACAAGCATCGCGCACAGTTCATACGAGAGGCCGTCGCTGCCGAGCTGGAGCGGCGCGAGGGGAAGGCAGAGCGCGAACGGAAGCCATAGTTCAGTCCGGCAGTTGCGCGTGATGGCACGCGTTGCCCCTCGATGGGGATGACAGCACGGCTGCAGGCGCTTGTCGATTGGCAGCGCGGAAGCCTTGCAGCATGATCGGAAAGCTATTCGTGGATAGCCTGGAGAGGGGCCGAGGAAGAACGCCGGCCAGAGAAGCGCAAATGAGCGTGCCGGCAGGGCTGAGAGGGCGCTAAGCCAGCACCCCGCTGATCGCGCGCACCGGAATGACCTCGCGGTCGTTGTAAAACTTGCGCCCGTCGCTGATCTGAACAGCACGAAAGACGGGTTGATCGTTGTGGATCGCCCGGTCGGACGGCAGCACGTCGGTGCCAAGAACGCGCCTGTTGCCGACGAACATCACGCCATCCGCTGCCGCGACGATGCCGATCACCGGCTGATTGTTGTAGATCTTCGTTCCGTCAGCGATGAGGCGGACCCCAAGCACGAACTGTTCGTTGTAGAGCGCGGCCATCCATCCCCGATCAATTCAGCCTGGCGGCCGGCCCGCGCATTTTCTGGCCCAGCGCCTCGACCGCATCTACGACGCGTCTAAGCAGGCTCTGGGCTACATCACGGTACCAGGAGGCCGGAGAGCCGCACATCTCGACGCCGCACGTCTCAACGTCGTCCAACTCCTTCAGATCGGCGACCGCGAGCGCCGTATGCGCCAGCGTGAGCAGCCTCGCAAGCGCGCCCATGCTCTCCACGTCCGCCGTCAGCGCCGCGGCAAGCTCGCTCTCCAGCGCCTGAGCCCCTGCCGGTGAAAACACCAGATCGAAGGCACGGCGCATGTCTTCGAGCATTGCGTCTGACGGGGTCGGAAGCATGTTCGTCATGGTCTGAGGCCTCGTTGATGCGTCAGCGGCCGGTCGGGATGCGGCGCTGCGCATCCTGCTCGGGCGTGAGTTCCGGCGCGTCCTGTGCCGGCGTCGAATTGAGAAGAAAACCCATATACCGGTCGATGACCTCGCTCCGATACGGAATGCGGCCCAACTCCCGTTCTAGGTCGGTGGCTATGATACGCCGCAGATCTATCGGAATGTCCTCGTAGTCCCTCACGGTCATTTTGAGAGTTGACCCATCGGGACGGTTGCCAGCTTCGAACATGAAGCCTTCGCTCGACCAAATGCCCTCAAACGGGTTCCCCAGGCCAAACCATCCAGAAAGTGATGTGATCTCTTCCTGCACGAAGCCCGTCGCGTTGGCGGGCCGGTTGAAAGCTGATCCAGGCGTCTTCATGACGATCGGCAGCAGCAGCTTGTTGATCATGGATTGCACGTCTGCCTGCGTCGGTGCCCGCCCCTCGCGCTGCTGGAATTCCTGCATTTGCGAGTAAAGCACGTTCTGGAACCGCCCGACGCGCTTGCGGTCCGCGTCGCTCATCTTCGACGGCGTCCTGAGAAGTCCGACCGCCTGCAACTGCTCGGTCGCTTGAGAGAACGCCTGGTTGAGGTTCAAGCCTTCCTCGCTCGCCTTGCGCTTGTCGGTCAATGCCGTCTGACGCCAGCCGGTGACCGTCTTCCAATCGGAGTTGGAAAGCTTGTCCCGAAACCGGAAGAGATCCAATTCGCCAAACTCTTCCGGGTCCATCGCGAATAGCGTCTGGAGATCGTAGAGAACGCGCTCGTCCGTCTGCGGCTGGCCATGGGCGCGCACCTTCTCCTGATAGCTCATAAGCGTCGTCATGCCCGACGCACCGATGGCCGTCTGAACCGCGATCGGCATTTTCATCACGTCCAATGCCGGGTTCTGCATGATCTGCGTCTGAGCCCACGACGTTGCCGCGTCGCGCTGGGCATCAATGAGCTTCTTCTGTGCCGTATAGTAGCTGTCGAGCGCCTGGCGCGTCGCCTCGCGCTCCTGCGGATCGGCGATCGACATCACCCGCCGATAGATGTCGGCAAGGCCCTGCGGCCCATAGCTCGGCAGCCGTGCGACATTCTCATCCACGTTGCCGGCAGAGCGGAAGCCGAGGACGCGATCGGCTGCAAATGTCGCCACGCTGACCGCGTTGCCCTGATTGCCGCCGAGTACATGGACGTTTCCGTTCGCATCGAGGCCCTGGAAGAAGCCGACATGCCCCTTTGCCGGGTCATTCCCGCGCGAGAGGACGACGATATCACCGGGCTTCGGCCGGTCGGTTGGAACGCCGAAGTTCAGGAACGAGCGCGCCGCGAGGCTTCCTGTCCCCTCGATCCCCTGAGCGCCGAGAACTGCGTTGGCAAACGCCGCGCACCATGGCGTGACGGCCGGGTCGATGTTGATCCCCGCCGCGCGTCTGATGAAGCTCGCAAGCGCGGCCCCGTCCCGGCCCTCGTGCGCGCCAAGAAGCTGGCTGGTGATGGCCTGGAACGGAGCCGATCCGGCCGGCTGTTGCCCCGGAGCTCGGTGCGGCGGTTGAAGATCTGTCTTTTTATAGCGCTGCTCGGGGACGTCGCCGATGATCTGGCTGATGTTCCGCTCCGCCTTGGCCGCGAGGATCGGCTTCTTGAGCGCTTCGTTCAAGGAATAGCGGTCGGCTTCCGTCAACCCGTCGCCGACGCTGTTGATGTAGCTCTCCGCCGCAAGCGCGTCCGATTGTGCGAGCCGAAGACTGACGTTCTTGTGCACGCCGGACATATAGGCCGCCTCGCGCTGCTTCAGCGTATCAGCATCCCAGCCGCGCATTTCGCCCTGCTGCTGGAGCTCCGCGAGCCCGGCAGCGATGTACTTGTTGACATGAGCGGGGTTGGTGTGGTGCGCGAGCGCGTCGTTGGCGAAGGTCTCGATCCGCGCGTTGGAGGCGTCGCTGAACCACTGCTTTCGCGCGTTCGCAGTGTGAATGATGGACTGCTGCAGCGTTGAGTGAAGTCGCGCCTTCGAGGCATCATGATAGGCCCGCGCCGCGCCAGGCGTCAGGCCCTTGCCGAACTCCCGGCGCTTCGTTTCGGCCTCACGCTCGAATGCGGCGCGCGCATCGACAGCGTTGCGGCCCTCCAGCGTCATGAACCCGCCGTCGCCGTACATGCGTTCGCGCGCCCAGTCGGCATAGGCGTTGTCGGCTTCCTTGGCGCGCAGGCTGTCCTCGAGCTGCCGCACCTGGGCTATGGCCGCGCCGGCATTCTCGACGCCGCGCGCCAGCCCCTGCATGCCGCGGCCGATGTCCGCGCCGAAGGCTTCCGGCGTCGCGCGCACATCAACGTCCTGCCGAAAGGCGGGGCGAAGGGAAACACTCGGTTCGTAGTCAGGGACGCGCGGCATGACGGCTCTCCTCCTTGCTGGCGGTGCTCAGTAGCCGCGCCGTTTGGCTTCCGCGATCGCCTTGCGGATGAGACGCGCGTCCGAGCCCGCCCCCGTCCGTTCGAGACTGTCCATTGTGCCAGGGGCGACAATCTCGAGGTCACGGATGAAGGCGCGGGCAGCGTCGATATCAGCCGTTGTCACGCCCTCGGCCTCCAGCGCCGCCATGGTCGAACCGTATTCGGCCTGGAGCTTTTCTGTCGAAACCGGTCCTGCAATCGTATCCGCCTGTCGCATGCGGATGATGTCGAAAGCCTCGGCAACCTCTTTGGCGTCCGACCCAGCAGCCTTGAAATCCTCCACCAGTGCTTCGCCAGCGGCTTCGAGCGCTTTGGCTCGATCATGATCACCATCGGTGGCCGCGCTCGCAGCGAACCCGGAAACGAAATCCTTCACCGGCTTCGCATCGAACTGGGCCGCGTCATCCTTGAACAGCACCCGCTCCGGGTCATCACCTTCTTTGCCGGCAGGCGGAGGCTGATCGGCCCTCGGTGTCCCCTCGCTCGGAAAAAGCCTGGCTGCGGCATTGTCCTGGGTGGTCGCGTGCCGGCCGGTCAACCTGGCCTCGGCAGCAGCGTTCTGAGCCTGGAACCAATCGGGTGGCTTCGAGGAGGCAGGCGCATCGCTCGGAAACAGGACGTGAGCAGGATCGTCAGACATTAGCGGCTTCCTTTATCGGATTTTCCGGTGGTCATTTCAGCGCTCTTTGTAGGTTTTGAACGAAAGCGCTATATCCATTCGCATAACCAATCTTATGGAGAATTGCCCAATTGTTAGTCACTAAACCCGAGCCTCATTCGGTTTCAAAACAAGCCTGTATCCTCGCCTATAGCCGACATTCTCGATCGAAACGCCGGAACCTTTCAGTCTCTGTCGCAGGTGGAAGAGCGCCACCTTGAAAGCGCGATACATTGTCTGCGGAGCTGGCCCGCCGTCGGGATCATCTGCGTACATGACATCGAAGATGCGCTCGGTCGGAACCGGTTGTCCCTTGCCCTTCCAGACCGCACCAAGGATGCGCGATTGCAGCGCCGGGACCTTGTAGTGATCAATGACGATCTCCAGCGGCGGCGTATGCACCGCTTGCTTGCAACACGGACAGGGGATCGGTCGCGAAAGGTGCATGTTCATGCCCGGCTCTCATCGGCATGATCGTCGCGAAGCAGGCTCGCCCATGCCCTACGCGCGCGATCGGCAACGCTTGGTTCGTCGGGCCTAAGCCGATCGAGGCCTTTCAGTGCAAAGAGCATCCGTTCGATGGCGAGCTGTTCGATATTCCTCTGCCCCACGACACCCTCGCTTGGCCGAGCCCCGGCGGCTGATAGCACGCGGCGCAATTCGCTCTCCGCATGGCTAAGATCGGCCAGCGCCTTCTTGAACGCCGACACGAGCGCATCAGCGCGCGCGGCGGCTTCAACCAACTTCCCGGCATGAGCGCGCGCCTCGTCCATGCACCGCGTGCGATCGGCTTCGTCAGCCTCCCGCCCTGCGTTGGTCTCACGCTCGCGCGCCGCCTCGCCGGCGTTTTCAAGAACAACCCTGTCCGCCTTGGCACGCTCGATTTTCGCGAGAACCTCGGCGAGGCCCTTTCTCGCGACATCGTCGCCTTCGACGGCGCAGAGGGAAAGGATCTTCGCCTTCCCTTCCAACTCGCCGACCGTTCTGTCCAAGGAGGCGATAGTTTCGGCGATCCCCCGTGCCGTGATGTTGTTCATCGTCATGCCCCCGAAATGCTCGCATACGCGCTAGTGGCAAGAACGGCTGCGGACGGATCACCGGCAATGGTCGGCCGCTCGATCTGAGTGACCAGGTATTGCGCGAGGCGTCGCCCCCCGGCCAAGTGGCTGATGCCGCGCGTGTGCGGGCCGTCGCCGGCGGCGCGGGCTTCGTCAGTGAGCGTGCGATGGATCTGGTCCTCTGCCGCCTGGATTTGAGCGAGAAGCGACCGGATCTGCAGAACGAGCGCATCCGCCTGCTCGGCCAACCCAATCAAAGTCTGCACCTGATTATCAACCGTCATCGTAGTCTCCAGTGTTTCGATAGGAGGAAAGGAACCCGCCCGGCGCGTTCTCGTAGTCCATATCGGCAAAAGCCTGCGTCGCCGGGATTATCGGCGAATACGTCCAGTCGGCTCCGGCAGGCGCGGGTGGCGGTGATGCGGGCTCAGGAGCGGCGGGCGCGCGGGCGGTGATGACGGGCTCCGGTGCAGGCGGCTCCGGCTCCACGTTCACCACTACGGGCCGGGAAGCGGCCAGCAGTGCGGTTTCCTCGGCATTCCTTGCCAACGCCCTCGCCAGCCTGTCGGCGAGGCACGGATTTTCATCAAGGGTCTTCGCCTGCGCCTCAAGGCGGGCGCGTGCGATGCGAAATTCCAGCTCAATCAGCGAATCGGGATCGGCAACAACGGCTTTGAGTTTTGCGTGGACGTAAGGCGCGGCTGATTTGGCCGCGTCGAGCCGGATTTCCACATCCAGCGTTTCGTCATTCGCGACCGCCGCCATGTGCTGCAAGGGCGTCCAGTCTGGATACTTTTCAGCAACGGCCTGGATCGCCTCAAGCGAGCGCCTATTGAGGCTTCCTCTCGGTCGCCCCGCGCCTTCCCGCTTCCCGCCATGATTTTCAGTCGCCGTCATGTGCCAACTTGAAATCGAAATTCTTTTTCAAGTCGCACGTTAAGGCCGGATGGTTTCCGAGAAATACACCCCGGCAAAACTACAGGCGCGAAGCACGCGGCCCCAACGGCGTTTAAGCGGGAAGCGTGACGCGGCTGATGGAGCGCTCCGCACGATCGGCCGGGACGATGCCCCAGAAATTCTCTGAAGGCCGCTGGCGGGCTTGCAGGCGGACTGCACGGGCGCGACCGGGCTGGCCGTCAGCAGGAAAGCAAACTGCTCGGGCCGGGCTCCCTCTGCCGGCCTTGCGACCGATCGACTGGATGCGACGGCAGGAAGTTGGGCGCGACGGGTATCCCGATGACGATGGTGTGGCGCTCATCTTCTGGCGTCGAGTAGGTGTCGAGGTAGCTGGCCGGCAGGACGGAATGGGTTGGCCGGTTGCGGTCCCTTCAGGCGTGGCGGACGTGGATAGGTTCCCCCGCCTTGTTGCACAAATCGCAACGTTAGGGTTTCGAGGGTTTTTTGGGTTTCTTTTATCCTGACGTGGGAAAACTCAGAGACGTGTTTATACATACGCATAGTGACGTTTACCGGGGTAGGGCTGAACAAAACCCTAGAAACCCTCGAAACCCTCACCAGTGGCGGCGCATATGCACCCGCGCGGTAGAAGCGACACAAAAACCCGGCACTAGGGCCGGGTCTCTGAGGCTAGATATTAGGTTGAGGAGTTAGAATTCTTCCTTCGGCTCGCTGCTCACGCGCCAAACCGCACCGTAAGCGCCATGGTTCGATACTTGCTCGATCCAACGTCCATTGATCATCGTCCCCGAATATCGGAGCAAGTACCGGCCAAAGCTCCTTGTCGAGAATGCGCCGCCGCGACCAATGAATCGCTCCAGCACATCGCGCAGGCGTGGATGAGCGTCAGCCTTGGCAGCGACATCGCGCGCAGTGAAATGACCTGCCGACATCTCTCGTGTGATCTCCGCTAACGCCTCTATGATCTCCGCTAGCTCCTCTTTCTCGGGGTCTTTGGCTCGCGAGGCGTGGACATCGCCGCAGCAGTCACCCATGTCCAGCCAGATGAGCCCAGAGCGCACAATGCTGCTCCAGTCCTCGAAGGAGCCCATGGGCGTGGTTTGCTTCGGAGCGCCGGCGCACAGGTAGGCCCGCACGATCGTCAGGGCGGCTGCCACCAGCTCGGCCCGCTTGCGTAGAGCAAGCTCGCACGCGTCGAACTTGAACTCTCGCTCCTCGGGCCGCTCTTCCTTCGCGTCGAGCCGAATGCGGATCGTGCGGCGGTTCAGGTCGCCATAGATCGACAGGTTGTTTCCCGTGGCGCAGATAAGGCTGGTCATCGGAAGTGTGACGGATTTCGATTCGCCCAAGATCCGAAGTTTGAGTGCCTCCTGAGTGAGCATCTGGCAAAGCTGGACGCTGCTCAGGATGTGCGCCACGTTGTCTAGACTGATGATCTGGTCGCCGGCGAGCAGGCAAGACCCGATGCGTTTCTCAAGCTCCGCCTCGTCCGGCGTCGGCGTGACGACGGCGGCTTTACGCCCCGTTGCCATGATCGCCGCGATGTCGATGGTCAAGGACTTTCCGGTTCCCGCTGCCGGCGCGGTCACGGCAAACATCGGGGCCGTCCTGAGGCACGGGCGCATGACGCTTGTGATGAGCAGCGCGAGGGCGGCGGCGCGATCGCTGTTGTCTACGAACGGCAATTCATCAATAGGCTCTACCAGAACATCCAAGGCGTCCAGCGCATCCCGCTTAGACGGACTGTCCGGAACCTGCCTCCAAAGCCTGTCACCAGCGAGAATGAGGCTGCTTGCGGAGTCGTAGCCCGGCTTACTCAAAACTGTGCCATCACGCCTGAGCGTCGGCGCACCGATAACGGCCCTGAGGCGAGGCACGGTCCAGCCGTAACCCTTCCTGGCCAGGACCATACGCGCGACCTCAGGAGGGCAGTCGCTCGGCACATAATCCTTCGCGTTGCCGCTCCACTTCATGAACCTGATATGCCGCGTCAGCGCTTCTACCAGCGCAGGCTCTGAGAGTGCGACAATGGCCAATGTGCCGGCTTGACTCGCGTCGTTCTCCCCTTGCTTGCCAACCTCCAGCGACTGCATCGGAGTGTTGTCCGCAACGACGCGAACAAGGCTATCCCCACGCGCATAAATCTCAAGAGCGGGGTTCGACAGAACGCTCACGGCCCTGTCGACGGCCTCGTGAATTTCGCCTTTGACGACGTAGATTGTCGGCCTTTCGGGCGACGGCGTACTGGGTCTCGTGCGCGGTTCGCTGCCGGGCGCTTCAACCAGGCGAGGTTTCGGCGCTTGGACGTGGCCGGCAATGGGCGGCGCAGGCCGCTCAACTGGCTTCAGCGCCTCACGGACGAGCTTCGGCGGAGACGCGGGTGCAGGGCCGGCAGGATGGCGAGCGCCACCAGCGGCCCCGCCACGGCCCGTCACGGGCATGTCGAGCGGATCGAGGCTCATCAGTGGCGAGGGTGAGAAGCCGGCAGGCGCAGGCGGCTGCTTCACTGCTAGCACTTCCGATGCCGCCCGCAGCGCCTCCGTCACGCTCAGGAATTCGTCGCTGCTCATCGTGCGCCCTCGACCTCTGAAGCGTCGATGCCGTATTCACGCGCCCATACCTCGCGGGCTGTCGGATGATCGATCCCGTGACGGCGCTCGACAGCCTCGATCCATGCGCGCGCTCGGTGGGACGCGCCCAACAGCGCGACGAACGTCTCCCAAGACGGCATCCGGCCAATGACGGCCTCAGGCTCCGGACGCAACTGGCTATCAGGCAACAGACGTCCATGGTCCATGCGACTGACCCACCACGCGAATGCGTCCTCTGCGAACAGGAACAAAGCCTCGATGCGGGCGGATATTGCCCACTCGCCCTTGGTCATGGCGCTCGCCGCTATCAGTGCCTCATGGCGCGCGACGAGATCATCGATCTCGGGGTGACGCCAGCGCGAATTCCAGACGATGCGACCATCCCAATTTTCGCTCGTGTGGCCGTGACGCGTCCACTCCTGCGGTGTCGGCACGAACTGGCGCGGGCGAAGTATGCGCCCTGAAATCGAATGCTCTTGCATAAAAATGCTCTCGCGTGTTGTTTCGAGAGCGGATCGATGTTATCAATGGAATTGCCCTATTCCATCGATATAACCTTCCTCGACCCGCCCGGTTTCAGAAATGGAGCCGGGCGTTTTACTGCCCGGCAGACGATGGCAGATCATGCGGCGTCGCGAGGCCTCTCGGGCGCACTGTTGACGAACTCTCTAAAGTCGTCGCGCCGAACGAAGGTGCGTTTCCCGATCTTCACCGCGCGAAGCGCGCCCGACTTGAAAAGACCGAAGACCGTAGTTCGCCCCAGGCCGGTTTCTTCAATAATATCGTCAATGGACATAATGATCTTCCCGCTATCCATGCCCGAACTCCTTTCCTTCGAATTAGGCACAGGCAACGGATAGCGGCAGATGGTTGTCGCGTTCTACACGCTGCCGAAACTTTTTGTGCGCATTCGAATTCAAACGCGTTCTGGGCTGCGATGATCGGCCATAAGTGTCACGTCGTCGGGGGGCGTAGCGGTCAGATATGCGGACCAGTCCTGCATGAGTGCTCTTCTTTTCGACAACGCATCCCCACGTCGGTAGGCGCGTTCCGTTGCATCACCAACCACATGAGCAAGCGCGGCTTCCGCGATTTCGCGCGGGTGGTGAGTTTCTTCGGAGACCCAGTCGCGAAACGCAGAACGGAATCCGTGCACTGAGAAATGTCCCACCTTCATGCGGCGCATCTGCATGGCGAGCGCCATGCTGGACAGTGGACGGCCGCGCTTGTGCCCTGGGAACACGAATTCGGACATGCCCCGCGCATCCTCCAGCGCCTTCACGATCGCTAGGGCACGGCCGGAGAGAGGCACCCTGTGCACGCGCCCGGATTTCATTCTTTCGGGCGGGCATCTCCAGATGGCCGCTTCCAGATCGAATTCGTCCCATCGAGCCCCAAGGACCTCGCCGGTGCGAGCCGCAGACAGTATGAGAAACTCCAGCGCCCGCGCGGCAATGGCCTCCTTGCCGGCCAAAGCAGTCATGAACGCAGGCACGTCAGCATAGGGCATGGCGGGGTGATGCCCTCTCTGTAGCTTCTGGCGGGCCGGCAGCAGTGCGTCCAGGTGCCCGCGCCACCCCGCCGGGTTCTCGCCGCTCCGCAGGCCCTTTGCCTTGGCTGCGTCAAGCACGCGCTCTATCCGCCCCCGCAGGCGCGACGCAGTTTCCTGCTTGATCTTCCACACAGGTTGTAGGACGGACAGGACGTCCTCGGTCCCGATCTCATCGACCGGCTTTTTCCTGAGTGCCTTGCAATAGGCGTCGCCGAGCGTCATGCGCCACTGGGCTACATGCTTCTCATTGCGGAAACCCTGCGCGAGATCATCAATCAGGCTGTCTGCGAACTTCCCGAATGTCGGCACATCGCGGGCCTCCCGCGCGGTCATGGGGTCGTTTCCCGCCGATAGCGCCTCACGCGCCTTTGCCGCCTTCTCGCGTGCCCCAGCGAGCGTCACATAATCATAGCTGCGACCCTTTTGGGCATTAACAGGCAGGAATGACCCCAAGCCTAGCTCTCTAAGCTTGCCGCGCCAGCGGTACATGAAGATCCAACCGCGCCGACCGTCAGGCCGAACTTTTAGGTACAACCCTCCGCCATCCGAATGCCGCCCTGGCTTCGATAGCGCATCGACCGTGCGCGCCGTAAACTTGTGCAACTGCCTCGCCATTACCTGCCCCTTGGTCCTAACACTGGTCCCAACAGGTATCATGGCTTGAGGCGAACAGCAAAGTACGCGGGCGAACGCGTCATTGCGTAAAGGGCTGTATATAAAGAGCTAAACTGACATCGATCGATCTGTGATGAACGCACCAGAATGGCCGTTCGACGGCCCCTCCCTCCGCCAACTCGCGCATTTTTTTCTGCGATGACTCCTACCGACACACCGCAACTTCGATTGTGTGCTTGGCGATATTGCCCTGGCGCTGCTGCAGTGTCAAAGTCACGCACTGAGCATTCCGTGGCCGTTGGCACAAACCCCGCCAGTCACTCACGAGCGGCGCTTGTGTGCGGCAATCCATCGTGCTCAACATCTCCAGCCTGGTGGGTGGGGCAGCCCGGAGGGCGCAATGCGCTATGGTGAAGGCGATCGCGAGAGCGAGAATGTGGAGGATCGTCGCGGCCAGAGCGGCCGACGTTTCCCGTTTCCTCGCGGTGGGCAGCGGGTCCGCATTCCCATTCCGATGGGTCGCCGGGGCGGCGGCCTGAGCCTGACGACGCTGCTCATCCTGGGCGCGCTGATGCTCATGCTCGGCATCAACCCGCTCGACCTGCTGCAGGGCGGGCCCGGAGGCGGCGGGTTCCCCGACCTCGGCCGCGACATTCAATTGCCGCCCGGCGAGCCAGGGGAGGGCGGGACGTCCAGCCGCCAGGGCATCGAATTGCCGGGGCGCGGCGGTGAGCAGTCGGCCGCCCAGGACGAGGATGCCGTAAAGCGCTTCGTCGCCCGCGTTCTAGCGGATACGGAGGACGTCTGGGCAGCGGTCTTCGAGCGGTCCGGCCGCAGTTACGAGGAACCGAAGCTCGTCCTGTTCACTGGCGCCGTCGACACCCACTGCGGGCTGGGCGCCGCGCAGGTGGGGCCGTTCTACTGCCCGCTCGATCGGAAGATCTACATCGATCTCTCCTTCTTCGACGAGCTCGCCCGCCGCTTCGAGGCGCCCGGCGATTTCGCCCAGGCTTACGTGCTGGCCCACGAGGTCGGTCATCACATTCAGACACTGCTCGGCATCACGGACAAGGTTCAGCAGCTCAAGGCTCGCCTGCCCGAGCGCGAGTCCAATCAGGTGCAGGTGCGCATGGAGCTGCAGGCCGACTGCCTGGCTGGAATGTGGGCCAGACTGACCGATCGGGAAAACAACCGGCTCGAGCCGGGCGACATCGAGGAAGGGCTCAACGCAGCGAGCCGGATCGGCGACGACACCCTGCAGCGGCAGATGACGGGCCGCGTCGTGCCCGACGCCTTCACGCATGGCTCCTCGGCGCAGCGCATCCGCTGGTTCCGCCAGGGCTTCGAGACGGGCCAGATGCAGTCCTGCGATACGTTCAGCGCGGAGTCCCCGTAAAGCCGCGGCCGGAGCGAGCCGCTCATGAGACCTCCGGCACGTCACACCGGGCATGCGCGACGCCGGCCCGCTATGGGATTGCGTCGCGCGCCCCGTTGGACAATGTTCGCTCGTCAGCAAGGTCGACCGCGAGCGTGGAAAGAATGGAACGCCCCGAGATCCTCAAACGCGAAATCAAGGCCCTCGTCTTCGATCAGTACGGAACCATCGTCGACATGCAAAAGGGGCTGACGGAGATTTCTGCACCCTTTCTCGAGCGGAAGGGCTGGCAGGGCGAGGCGCACCGGTTCGTCACATGGTGGCGGCGCACGCATTTCGAGAGCTCCATGATCGATGCGCTCTGCGACCGCGGCCAGACACCCTACCGCCAGATCGGCCATCGCGCCGTGTCCTACGTCATGGATCGCTGCGGCATCGCCTACACCCAGGAGGAGGTGCGGTGGCTGGTATCGGAGATCGAGAAGCTGAAGCCCTTCCCCGATGTCGTCGACGCGCTCAACAGGCTGCGTGGCGCCGGGTACCAGCTCGTCATCCTCTCGAACGGCGATCGCGACATGCTGGAAGCAGCCGGTCCGCATATCGGGTTTCCATTCGACAAGGTGATCTCGGTTCAGGAGGCGGGCTACTTCAAGCCGCATTGGAAGACATATGCGAAGGCCGAGGAGTTGATCGGCATCGACCGCTCGGGCTGCCTGTTCGTGGCCAATCACGCTTTCGACTGCATCGGCGCGAAATCCTACGGCATGCGGACGGCATTCATCGATCGCCGCAGGCGCCCTTTCGGCGAGACGCCGCACCAGCCGGATCTGATCGTCGCCAGCCTCGCCGAGCTTTCCGAAGCTCTCCGCTGAGCTGGCCGGCCGCCGACGGCCGATGGCGTTTCGGAAGAGGCGGCCGGCGATTTCAGGCTTCAAGCCGGATGACCGAGCGGAAGAGACGTCATCCGCCGATGACGCCGGTGATCAGGTCCTTGTAGACCCAGCCCCGCTGGCCTTCGGAGATCACCTCGCACCACAGCTCGCACTGAACCACCTCCACCGGGCTGCCTTTAGGTATGATCGCGAGAACAGCTTCGGCATTGTCGGGGCCTGCCCGCATATTCACATGCTTGACCACATGGGCTGTCTGGCTGACTTGGCTCCGGCTCGCCAGGGACTGTGTCGAGGGCCAGATTTCCTCGGGTTTCGCCTTAGCCTCGGGTGCGGGTTGAACGGTGGTCTCGAAGGTCATGGCCACTTCCGCTGACGGCTCGCCGCGCAGATCATCGCCGCGCCCGCGCTCGGCGGCATCCGCGACGGCCTCGGGGGCCGGCCGGGCGGTCGTGACCGGCTCATTGGCTGGCTCGGGAACAGCGACCGGCTCGATCAAAGTGCCGGGAACCGCTACCGTGAAATCGGCCGCAGCCTCGCCGTCTCCGGCACTGGTCTCGCTGCCGACAACCCGGCTTTCTCCGGCAACGGTCGTCGGGCTCTGCTCGATCTCGCCCAGCATGCTCGCTCGCAATGGCTGCTCAGCGGACCCATTCGCCTCAAAGGCGGCAATGATCCGAGGGCCGCTCGGCGCGTCGACACTGGCGATGGCTGGCAAATCGCCGTCGCCACCAGCGAGCACGAGCACGATCCCGGCGACGGCGATCGACGCACCGAAGCCGACCATGAAGCCACGCGCCCGTCCATTCAGAACATTCCGCAGCGCTGCCAGCGAAACAAGTCCCGAGCTCCAATCCCGGGGCTCATCTTCAGTGGCCCCCATTCTTGGTGGGCCTGCTTCGGCCACGTCCGTCCGTCCAGGCTCGGCGCCACGGTCGTCATCACCGGCTTCCGGGTACTGCTCGCCCTCGGACTCCAAGGCGCGGACCAGCATCGCCAACTGCTCATGGAGCGAAGCCTGGACATCTTGCATGCGCTGCTGCTCGGAATCGCAGGGCGCCGTACCGACGTCGCAGGGCAGCTCGTGCCACCGATCCAGGTGAGTCTCGGGATCATCGGCGCCGTCCGCCGGCCACGACGACTCCGGCTCGAACTGTTCGGCCTCGGAAGGCTCTGGCTCGTGGAACTGATGAGCGGGCTTCGGTGCACTGAAGGTCATCGCTTCGAATCCGTGTGATACTGCGGTCGGCCGTTCCGGAGCCACGAACGCGATACGTGTTCCAGCACCGAATCGATTCGTCTGTGGATGATGACCGCCAATTGCGACTGCTCTTGGCCGACACTGCGACTGCTTGGGGGCATCGAGCCGGATTTATTCAGCTTCTGCTCGAAACAGCCCGTGAATTGTCTTGGTGGATACAAAAGGTGTCGAGCCCGAATGCGCCGGCGAGCTCGGCCTTGTCCTCACAATTCTCCAGTCGGCCCGGCATGTATATTCTTCCTCGCCACCATGAGGTCATCGAGCAGGCGGTGCAGGCGAGTCGGCAATAGAGCTGATCGTCAGTATTGGGCACTCCTAAAAGGTTGACTACTGCGTATAGACAATCGGCCGCAATTCGTTCGGCGCGATCGCGGTTGACATCGGATGGCGCGGGTCTATTATTCATGAATTGAAAACGTGTTCCGCACTACGGAACTTGACGAGGCGACGGCCCGCCGGCGCTTCGCATGCGATCGGTCGTCGAACGGCCGACGGCCGTCAACTCGCCTGGGAGGGAGCTATGGAACGTCGTACATTCATCAAGAGGACCGGTGCGACTCTGGCCGCGTTAATGTGCGCGCCATCGATTGGCCGGGCCGACAAGTCCGTTGTGAAGATCGGGTTCATTGGGCCGCTTACCGGCCCCAACGCCGCACTGGGGATGGGCGCGCGCAATTCGGCCGATCTCGCGGTCAGGCGGGCGAACGCACGGGGCAATCTGCCGTACCAGCTCCAGCTTGTCGTGATGGACGACGCTTCCGATCCATCGACCGGAGTTGCGGTGGCGACCAAGCTGTGCACGGTCGAGAACGTCGCTGCGGCGACCGCGCATTTCAACAGCCCGGTCGCGCTTGCGACCATTCACGTCTTCCACCGCTACAAGGTGCCTCAGGTCATGTGGGGCACCATTCACCCGGACATCACCAACAAGCACAATTTTCCGGAGGTGACCCGCGTCTGCGCGACCAGCATCGTCGAGCACGCCGAGCTGATGAATTTCGTCGTCAAGGAGCGCGGATATCAGCGCTGGAGCGTGCTGTACGACACCACCAGCTACGGCCAGAGCTGTTTCGAAGCCGCCAAGAAAGCGCTGCAGGCCAACGGAGCGACGATTCTATCCGAAGACGGCGTGCCGGTCGGCACTCAGGACTTCCGTCCCGTGCTGTCGCGTCTCAAGACGCTGTCGCCGGGACCGCAGGCGATCTATTTCGGCGGCGTCGTCACCGAGGCGGCGTTGTTGCGGCTGCAGATGGCGGAGATCGGGATCAATGACGTGTTGTTCACCGGCGTCACCGGCCTCGATTCCGACACCTTCAACAAGACGGCCGGCAACGTGGCCGAGGGCACGCTGATCGTCGGCAAGAAGGCGATCGGCGACGATTCGGAGTTCGTCTCGGAATACAAGAAGGCCGGCTACAAGGAATACTATGAGGCCAGCGGGCCGTTCGCCTACGATTCCACCAATTTGATCATCGCCGCGATCGCCAAGGCTGGGCCAAGCGACAAGGCACAGCTTGCGAAGACGATTCGCGGCATGGATTTCAACGGCGTTCTCGGCCCGACCCGATTCGACGAGTTCGGGCAGACCAAGACCGGCGGGCTGACACTGAAGGTCTCGCAGGCCGGCAAGTGGGCGCCGTGGCAGGGCTCTGACTACGCGCGCGGCGCGCGGGCGCTGCCAAAGAAATAAACCGCTTGCGCGACTTGGGGCGGCCGCGCGCGGCTACCCCATCTGATGCGTGCGTCGATCGTGTTTCCAATCAGATGGGCAATGACGCGAGCACGTCCATGACGCATTTCCTCGAAGTCTCGTTCATCGCCCTGATGCTGAGCAGCACGTACATCCTCATCGCCGTCGGATTCACACTCTTCTTCGGCGCCATCAACATCGTTCATTTTGCCCATGGCGACGTCGCCATGCTTGGCGCGTTCGTCGCCATCATCCTCTATGGCACGGCCGATGCGCTCGGTCTGATCGGCGGGTCGCCGATCTGGGTCTGGGCGCCGCTGCTGGCGGCCGCTATCGCCGTTGCGACCGGGGGGCTGGGGCTGTTGTTCGAGCGGACGATCATCAAGCCGTTTCGCGCCTCGCCGATGCTGATCACGCTCGTCGCCACGGTGGCGCTTGGCATCATCGTGCGCGAATCGGTGCGCCTGTTCTACCCGCAGGGCAGCAATCCGCAGGTGTTCCCAAACCTGTTCGGTCAGTCCGGGATCCGCCTCGGTGAGCTTTATTTCCGAACCGGCCATCTCGTGATGCTGGGGCTCAGCCTGCTCCTGATCATTGCGATGATCCTGCTTATTCGGCGCACCCGCATCGGGTTGTCCATCCGCGCCGTGTCGCAGAACATCGAGGCTGCGAGCCTCTCCGGCATCAATCCCGATGTCGTTATCATGCTGACGTTCTTCATCGGCTCGATCCTCGCCGGTGTCGCCGGCGTCCTGATCGGCTCGTATTACAGCATGATCAAGTTCGATGTCGGGCTGATGTACGGCATCAAAGGCTTTTCAGCGGCGGTGGTGGGGGGCCTCGGAAATTTCTACGGCGCCATCCTGGGCGGCCTGACCCTGGGCGTGATCGAGACCTTCGCCTCGGCTTATGTCCCCGAAGGCATGGCGTATAAGGACGTCTACGCATTCCTCATCGTTATTTTCTTTCTGGTGTTCAAGCCCTCCGGCATTCTTGCCGAAAAGCAGTACGAGAAGGTGTGAGGCGGGCGCGTCGTGCGGAAGGTCGGCTCCATCTTGCTGCTCTTGGGATTGGAGAGCGTCGGCTTTGCCGTCTTTGTCGCGTTCATGGTCGCCGAGGGGCTCGGTGCGATCATGGCGGTTCTGTTCGGGGTGCTCATCGCAAGTCTGGCGCTTGGCCGCACGAAGCGCCTGAGCGAGGCACTTCGCAATCTGTTCGAGGAGCACCGGAAGCTCGCGATCGCCTGGGGCGGGCTGTTTGTCCTGGCGCTCCCGTTCATTCTGCACGACAACCCCTATGCGGTGCATATGCTGTTCCTGGCCGGGCTGTTCGTCGCGCTGGCGATCGGGCTCGATTTCCAGGTCGGCTCCACGAATCTCGTCAACTTCGCCACCGCCTCGACCTACGGCATCGGCGCCTACACCGCCGCGCTGCTTTCGGTGAGCTTCGGCTGGTCGTTCTGGATCGTGCTGCCACTGAGCGGCCTTGCGGGGATGCTCTTCGGTTTCGTGCTCGGGCTGCCGACGATGAAGACCAAGACGTACTATCTGTCGCTCGTGACGATGGCGGTCGGGCTGATCATCTATCTCCTGCTCAACAACTTGAGCTGGACTGGCGGCCCGAACGGCATCGCCGGAATTCCGACCCCGACGATCGGCGGGTCTGATTTCGCTGACGGCCTCACCGTGTTCGGCATCGAATTGCCGTTTCAGGCCAATTTCTACTACCTGATCCTGGCCGTGGTGCTGGTGGAGTACATCGTCGCGAGGCGTCTGCACATGTCAAAGGTCGGACTCGCCTGGAACGCTATCCGTGACGACGAGATCGCAGCCTCCTGCCAGGGCATCGACGTGACCGGATACAAGATCATGGCCTTTTATACGAACGCGTTCTTCGATGGCCTGGTCGGCGCCATCTATGCCTTCAGCGTTGGATTCATTTCGCCGGAAAACTTCGCGTTCATGCTTTCCGTGATCGTCATCGCGATGGTGCTCGTCGGCGGCATGGGCAACACCGCCGGCGTCGTCGTCGGCGCGGTGCTTTTGACGTTGATTCCGGAGAAGCTACAGGTCGTCGAAGCTTATCGCTTGTGGCTGTTCGCGATCATCATGTTGGTCATGCTGCTGGCGCGGCCCAGGGGGCTGTTTCCGCAACTGGTGCGGCAATATCGTTAGAGCGAAAGGAGCGCTTCTTGTCCGCCGCCGCTCTTTTGGAAACCCGGAAGCTTACGATGTCCTTCGGCGGATTGACCGCCCTGGACCAAGTCGACTTGCGCGTCCATGCGGGCGAGACGGTTGGCCTGATCGGCCCGAACGGCGCCGGAAAATCGACGTTCTTCAACGTCGTCACTGGGATCTACGCGCCCAGCGGCGGCCAGGTGCTGTTCCGCGGCGATGATCTCGGACGACTGAAGTCGCACCAGGTCGTGCGGCGCGGGATCGCGCGCACCTTCCAGAACAACCGCCTGTTCTGGCAGTTGAGCATCCTCGACAACGTGCTGATCGGAATGCACCTCAGGCAGAAGGCAACTCTTGCAGACGTCATCGTGCGCTATGGCCGCACGCGCCGGGAGCTGAACGCCTGCGCGCGGGAGGCCATCGAGATTCTCAATCACTTCAGCCCCGATCTCGCCGCGCAGCATTCCCGTTCGGTTCTGGACCTGCCGCAGGGCGATCGGCGGCGCGTCGAGATCTGCCGTGCGTTGGCTTCTCGACCGACCCTCCTGCTCCTGGACGAGCCGTCCGCGGGGATGTCGCCGGACGAGACCGACAAGCTCATGGAGGACATCGCCATCGTTCGGCGGAAATTCAGCGGCATCACCATCGTGGTGATCGAGCACGATATGGGCGTGATCGATAAGATTGCCGACCGGGTGGTGGTATTCAACTTCGGGCGCAAGCTCACCGAAGGGACCTTCGCCGAGATCGCGCGTGACCCGGCCGTCGTCGAAGCCTATCTCGGGGAGGACGACGGTGCTTGAGCTGCAGGACGTCTCCGCCCGCTACGATCCGAAGGTCACGGTGTTGCGGCACGTTTCGCTGAAGGCGGCCGAAGGCCAGACCACCTGCGTGCTCGGCTCCAACGGCGCCGGCAAGACCACCCTGCTCAAGACAATCATGGGGCTCATCCCGAGCAGAGTCGGGGCGATACGATTGGCCGGCGAGCCGATCCATCACCTCAAGGCGCATCAGATCGTGCGGCGCGGGCTTGCCGTGGTGCCCGAGCAACGCCAGCTTTTTCCCAAGCTGACGGTCGCCGAGACCCTGGAGCTGGGAGCCTATAAAGACGCGGGCGCCGTCATCGTCCGTAAACGGTACGACCTCGTCTTCGGCTTGTTTCCGGTACTCGCAGAGCGCCGCCGCCAGCTTTCGGGAACGCTGAGCGGCGGGGAGCTCGGCATGCTGTCGATCGCGCGTGCGCTCATGGCCGGGCCGCGCATGATTCTCCTCGATGAACCATCGCTCGGGCTTGCGCCCAAGGCGGTCAGCCGCGTTTTCCGCACCATTCAAGACATCAACCGGCAGGGCATATCTATCCTGCTGATCGAGCAGAACGCGAAGAAATCACTCGCCATCGCCAGCTATGGCTACGTCATGCAGAAGGGCGCAATCGCCGCCGAGGGCGATGTTACAGCCCTGCGGGAGAGCGAAATCGTGCGCCGCGCCTACCTACGCGGCTGATCGCGCAACTTGTCGAAATCGGAGGGCGCCATGAGGCTGTGGATCGATCCGAGGAAGTGCACCGGCTGCCTGCGCTGCGAGCTCGCCTGTTCGTTTCACCATAGCGGGCATGTCTCGTTCCAGCCGGAGCGATCGAGCCTGCGCGTCAGCCGCAGCAATGTCGACAAGTCGATGCGCATAGCCTTCGACGACAGCTGCGATGGCTGCGCGGGCGAACGCTCTCCACTCTGTGTCCGCGCCTGCGTGTTCAATGCGCTCGGGGTGCATAAGGGGGTCGCCGCATGAGCAATCGTCCAAGCGTTTACGCCGGCCGCATCGCCCATGTCGATCTGACCTCGGGGACGGTGCGCCATGAGCCTACGTCCGACTACGCTCGCCGGTGGATCGGGGGACGACCCCTGAATACCGCGCTGGTGTGGGATGCCGCGCCGCCCGGAATTTCCTGGGACGACCCGTGCAATGCGCTTGTCTTCGGCGCCGGTGTGCTCTGCGGCACGCTGGCTCCCGGATCAGCACGGGTGTCCGTCGACAGCAAAAACGCCTTCAACGACGGCATGGGCTCGGCCAATGTCGGCGGATTCTTCGGCGCCGAGCTCAAGTTCGCTGGCTTCGACCATCTCGTGATCACCGGCAGGGCGCCTCGGCCCGTCTATCTGTGGGTCCGCGATGGCGAGGTCGAGATCCGCGATGCGGATTTCCTCTGGGGCGAGACCACCTGGGAAACCGAGCACCGTATACGCACGCGTCTTTCCGACGAGCGCATTCGCGTGGCCGCGATCGGGCCCGCGGGCGAAAACCGCGTCCGATCGGCCTGTATCATTTGCGACCGCGGATGCTCCGCCGGCGGAAGCGGGTGCGGGGCGGTGATGGGGTCGAAGAATCTCAAGGCCGTGGCAGTGCGAGGAAAGGGCGCGATCGGGGTCGCTCGCGCGGAGGAGTTCATGGACGCGGTTTACGCGGCCATCGGCAAGGTCAACCGCTGGAAGGAGATCCGCAACATTCGCGGAGCGGGGTTCTACGGCGCGCTCGGCGGGCGGCTCGAGTCTCCGGCGTGGGAATGGGGTTACCGTCCCGTGCGCAATGGTCAGGACGAGTATTGGGGCAAGGACAGGATCGCGGCGATCAGTGCAGAGAAGATGCAGGCCTACCGCAAAGGCACGGTGTCGTGCTTCAGCTGCCCGATCTCGTGCAAGCCCTGGCTTGAAATCCCGGCAGGCGAGTTCGCGATCCAGGGCGAAGGCTGGTGGAACAATTCCGCAAACTCCTTCTGCACCAAATTCGACAATACTAATTTGGAATCGGCGATCTACGCCCACTATCTCACCAACCAATTGGGTCTCGACGGCGACGACGCCGCGCAGGCGATCTCGTGGGCGTTCGAATGCTACGAGCACGGCCTGATCACGAGCGCCGACACGGACGGCCTGGAGCTGACGTGGGGAAATCACGACGCGCTCGTTGCCATGCTCAACAAGCTCGCTCGACGCGAAGGCTTTGGAGATTTTCTGGCCGACGGCGCGGTGCGCGCCGCCGAGCGCCTCGGCAAGGGCTCCGAGCAGTTCGTGATCGCAGTCAAGGGGCAGGACTCGCTCGACGGCGTGCGCATCAACAAAGGCTGGGGATTTGGCGTCGTTCTGTCGCCGGTCGCCGGGCGTCACCTGCGCGGCAGTCTCGGCCCCTTCTGGCAAGGCAACGAGAACCCCGTCAACTCGTACAAGGACGTTCCGGCGCTCCTCTTGTTCGGCCAGAAGGAAAAGGCGGTGCAGGACATGCTTGGATATTGCTCATACGTTTATGGCTTGAAGCTCGAGGACTGGACGCCGATCGCCGCCGCAGCGCTGGGCTGCGACATGGACGCGGATGCCTTCCTCGACGTGGGACTCAAGGCACACAACCTGGAAAAGGCCTTCAACGCGCTGCACACGAACTTCTCCCGCAAGGACGACTACCCTTGCGACCGCTATTACAATGAGCCAGTTGCGTCGGGGCCCTTCAAGGGCGAGCGGCTCGACCATCCGACCTGGGACGCCATGCTCGACGAGCACTACCGCCTGCACGGATGGGACGTGGCGACGGGGCTGCAGACTCGCTCAGGGCTCACGGCCATCGGCATGGCCGACGTCGCCGACCGGCTCGCACGCCACGGGCGCCTGATCGAGACCTGAGCCTGGGCCGGTGCGGGCTCGACCGAACGCGCCGCATTGTTCTCCTTCGGGGTAAGCGTTGGCTCATAGCTGTGGGTCAGGTCGCCTTGCGTTTTCTCGGCGTTTTGGCTCTGTGAGGTGTAATTTCCGAGTGCTGAAATCCGGCGATCACGAAATGTGCGCCTTCATGTCCTCCACAACCGACAGAAAGGCGCGGATCTTCGCGGAGTTGCACCGGTCCTGCAGGCAGGCGACGCGGTACTCGGTTAAGATCGTCTCGCCGGAAATCCGCAGAGTTCGAAGATTCGGATGTGGGACGAACTCGAAATCGGCAACGACTCCTATTCCAAGCCCCTGTTCCACCGCCTTCCAGACGCCCTCGCGACTGCCGATCTCGAGCACCGGCTCGATCGTCAACCCTGAGGCCTGCATAGCGCTCTCGAAGGCATGCCGCGTTGTCGAGCCGCGCTCGCGCAGGACGAACGGCTGCCCCGCAAGCTCCTCATAGCCGACGCTGTCGCGATGGAACCATGGGTGTTGGTGGTTCACGAATACGACGACCTGATGCTTGCGATAGAAGACGCTGTGCATCCGTGGGTCATCCATGCCATGCGCCAGAATGGCGACATCCGCCCGGAGCTCGACCAGGCTCGCCAGGATCTGCTCGGAGTTGCCGAGCATTACGTTGACCCGGACGGATGGATAGCGCTGTCGAAAAGCGGCGATCATCTCTGTCGCGTGGAACGGTCCGACGGCAGCTAGTCTTAGTTGGCCACGCAGAAGCCTGCCGTGGCTATTGAGCAGCTCGTCTGCCTCCTCGTGCAGCTTGATCATGCGACGGGTGATCTCCAGGAGCGCCAGACCGGCGTCCGTCAATTCGACCTGACGCCCCCTGCGGAGAAGAAGCTCGACGGAATAGCGCTGCTCCAGCTCCTTGATCTGCGTCGTGACGGTGGGTTGTCCGATGCCCAGGGCGTTCGCTGCCGCCGTGAAGCCTCGGTGCTCGGCAACTGCATGGAACGTCCGGAGGTGCGTGAATCCTATTGCCATAATCAATAGTAGCAATTGGAAATTTGAATTTGTCAATGCGTTGACTGCAAGTACGGTTAGACCGGAAAGGGAGGCCGCAGTGTGGCAATACCGAAATCCGGTCGACGTCGTCTTCGGTGCTGGGAGCTTCATCGAAGTCGCTGAACGATTGGGGGGCCGGCGCTACTCGCTGGTGACGTATGGCGAGCCGATTTTCCGAGTGCTCGCGGAGCGGCTCGAGTGCTCCGCGGGACCACCGGTTCTGGTGATCGACGACGTCGCTCCAAATCCCGACATGGAGTTGCTCCAGCGGCAGGCGGGCCGCTATGCGGGGCTGGCCGAGCCGCCAGAGGTGATCGTGGCGATCGGCGGCGGATCGGTTATCGATTCCGCCAAGGTCTTCGCCGCCGCCGGCTCTGATTTTTCCACCGTACGCGACCTCCTCGAGACGGGGAAGGTGCGTGGTGAGGCGCTGCAGCCGCTGCCGACGATCGCTGTTCCGACTACGGCCGGGACGGGCAGCGAAGTGACTTGCTGGGCAACCGTATGGGACAGCTCATCGGGTCGGAAGCATTCGCTGTCGCTTCCGAGCCTCTATCCTGAATGCGCCATCGTCGATCCGGAGCTCATGATCGCGAAGCCGAGGCCGTTGACGATAAGCACGGGGCTGGACGCGCTTTCACACGCGATGGAAAGCTTGTGGAACATGAACGCCAACCCGGTTTCCATGGCCTTCGCGGTCAATGCGGCGCGCGAGGTCCTCGAGGCCCTCCCGAAGCTTGCCGAAAATCTGGCAAATCTGCAGCTGCGCGCGCGCATGGCCCGTGCCGCGCTCTTCGCAGGTTTCGCCTTCTCGAACACGAAAACCGCAATCGCCCACTCCTTGTCGTATCCCGTTACAATGAAACACGGTGTACCCCACGGCATCGCCTGCTCGTTCACGCTGCCTATGGTCATGCGCAGTGTGGCGGGGATCGGAGGCATCTGCCGCGACGGTCTGAGCGGCATCTTCGATACCGACGTCCTCAGCGGCGCCGGGTTGCTGGACGATTTCCTGGCGGGGCTTGGGGTCTCGACGGTGCCTGCGGACTACGGTATCGCCGACGACGAATGGAGAACGTTGGTCGATTCGTCTTTCAACGGCGAACGCGGCCGCAACTTCATCGGACTCCGGGAGGAGCTGATAGCGGTCATGTGCTCCACTTCGGCCGGTGCTGGCGGCGCACCCTACTCATCGCGTGCGGTCGGGAGATCTGCAGGCGGTATGTCTCCGAACTGATTGAATACCCGATCTTGTAACGGATAGCCCCGACTGGGCGAGCTCTCGTCGGCGTCATGATCGCCTTTACAGGCGGCAGCCGCCATGTGATCCTGCCCTTGAAGGGCATCGCTTCGGAGCTCCCTTCAGTCCTGTAGACCGATCGCATCGGCTACGCACCTTGCCGCACCTTGAACGGCTGAGGCAGCGCGAAATTCGGGAGCTTGGAGCCAGGTCCGCCGCAGCGCCGGCGGCGGCATCGAGCGTGCGGGTTCCATTCACGGCAGGCCAACGCTCATGCCGCCTTTGGCCTGTAGCTGGTCGGCGGCGATCGACAAGCAGGCGTTGATTGGAAAAATCGATGCTTTCCATCGGTATTTTGCATTTTTGAAATGTTCAGGCCTTGAGTACAGTCGCTCGAACCCGGGCTGTAAGCGGCCTGGGGCAGAACTCAGAGGAGGAACGCGGATGTCTTCCCAAGAAGGCTATAAATTCCGGAAAACAAAGAACAATTCATGTCAGGTGCTCGACGATCGATGGACTGGCAAAATTCGGGGCGAGCGCCTGTTGCCGCTGACGAGACGCGCTCTGCTTGCGGTCTCGGCGGCTGTCGTCATCTTCTCGATGCCGAAGGCGGCGAGCGCCGTCGAGGATCCGGAGTATATTTCGGTCGGCGTAATCCCGTTCGAGGAGATCCAGCTCACCGCCAATAAGTTCAAAGGCGTCGTGACGGCCATCGAGAAGGCCACCGGCAAGAAGGTCGAATGGCACTTCCCGACATCTTATGCATCGCTGATCGAGGCGATGCGCCGGGGCTTTGTCCACATTGGCTATTTCGGCCCCAGCTCCTATGTCCAGGCCGTGAACGCATCGGACGGCAAGATCGAGGCGTTTGCCCAGGCCATGTGGGGCGGGGGCCATTACCGGAAGGTGCAGCCGGGCTATCATTCGTACGTGATCGTCAAGGCCGATAGCCCTTATCAGTCGGTTAAGGAACTTGCCGGAAAGACGCTGGCGCTGACCGATCCGGCGAGCACCTCCGGTGAGCTGGTGCCGAAGGTTCAGCTCGGGAAGCAGCTCGGCAAGAAGTTGAGCGACTACTTCGGCAAGACATTCTACGCGGGTGGGCATACGGCTGCCGGGCTCGCCGTTCTCGAGGGTCGCGCGGATGCTGCGACCGTTGCCGACGTGACGCTCGACTGGGGGGTCGACAGCAAGAAGTTCGCCAATGATTCCTTCCGCATCATCTGGGAATCATCGCTCTTGCCGCTCGATCCGTTCGCCTGGCGGAAGGACCTTCTGTCCGATGGGTTGAAAGACAAGATCCGTGACGCGCTCGTGAACCTGGACAAGACGGAGCACGGCAAGGAGTTCCTGCGTCAGACGCGGTCGACGACCGTCCAGCCCCTCAACGATTCGGCTTTCGACGGGATTCGCGAGATCGAGGCGGAACGCGCGAAGTGGGAATAGGCGAGGAGGGCGCCGCAGCAGCATGACGGTGCGGCGGCGCCCGCCGAAGATTTCCGCAACTGGGAACGACAGATGAGCGCACTTCAGATCCGGGCTCTCGAGAAGTCATACGGACGTGGCGACAGCAAGGCGCTCCGCGGCGTCAGCCTCGAGATCGGCAACCGGGACATGGTGGCGCTGATCGGCCGCAGCGGTGCCGGGAAGAGCACGCTGATGCGTTGCATCAACCGGCTGGTCGAGCCTGACTCGGGCGAGATCGTGCTCGATGGCGTCGACATCACCAAGGCGAACCGCCGCGAGTTGCGCCAGATCCGGCAGCGTATCGGGATGATCTTCCAGGAGTTCAACCTGGTGAACCGCCTGCCGGTGCTCGACAACGTCATCTCCGGAAAGGCCGGCTCGCTGAGCACCCTGCGGTGCTGCTTCAGGATTTTTCCGAAGGAGGATGTCGAGCAGGCGGAGAACCTCCTCGAGCGGGTCGGACTGATCGACCATCGCTACAAGCGGGCCGACGAGCTGTCGGGCGGACAGCGTCAGCGGGTCGGCATCGCGCGGGCACTGATGCAGCAGCCCCGTCTCATTCTCGCCGACGAGCCGACGGCCAGCCTCGATCCGCAGATCGGGCAAGAGATCATGGAGCTGATCACCGCGATGGCCGCCAACGACAACATCCCCGTTCTGTTCAGCATGCACGATACCGCGCTGGCCGCACGCTTCGTGCAGCGGATCGTGGCTCTCAAGGACGGGGTGAAGATCTACGACGGCGAGGCATCCAAGATCGAGCTGGACAGAATCTACAAAGACGCGCCTGCGAACGGTTCGCGCGCGGCGGGACGGCCATCTTCGCTCAGTCCGGCGCTGCAGGCCTAACGGCCAATTCCGAAGCTCGCGCGTGTCGGGCGCCGGGCTCTCGCGAGCGCGCTTCGGGAACCATGAGGGGCAAAGGGATCTTGGAGTTGGCAGTGTGATGATCGAGGAAACCGTGTCGAGTCCAGGCGCCAACACAGGCGAGTTTCATCGCGCCAGCGCCCTCCTGTCATGACTCGCAACCAGTCGACCGCAGTCCGCAACGCGGCGTTCGCGGGCGTCATAATCGTTCCGCTGATCGCATCGCTCGTCTATGTCCTGGACGTCAGAACCGATTGGTCTCGGCTCTCCGGCAGCGACGAGATCGTCAGGAGTCTGTTGCGCTTTTTTCCGCCCAATCTCTCCGCGATCCCGGGACTGATCCAGCCGACAATCGACACCATGCTGATGGCCTTCATGGCCACACTGCTGATCGGCGTGCTGGTGCTTCCGGTGATCTGGATGTCCGCGCTCAACGTGACGCCGCATCCGATATTCTATTACCTGGGTCGAGGCATCATCATACTTTCGCGCTCGGTGCACGAGCTCATCTGGGCGCTTCTCTTCGTCGTCGCCGTCGGTCTGGGGCCGCTGCCTGGAATCCTGGCGCTCGCGATGCGGGGCATCGGCTTCGTTGCCAAGGTCGTCGCCGAGGAAGTCGAGGCGATCGACCTGAAGCCGGTCGAGGCGATCCGGGCAACCGGCGCCAGCAACCTGAAGGTGCTCATCCTCGCGGTCGTCCCGCAGGTGCTGCCCGTCTATCTCGGCACGCTCATCTTCCAGTGGGAGCTCGACCTGCGCCGCGCGGCGGTGATCGGCGTGGTCGGTGCCGGTGGACTCGGGCTCGCCTTCCACCAGTCCATGATCATGATGCGCTGGCACGACGCCACCGCAATCGTCGTCATCCTCATCTTCCTCGTGGCTATCGGCGAGATCATATCGCGTTGGCTGCGCCAGCGGATCATCTGAGGTTGGGAATGGCGGAGTCTGCTATCATCGACGCCATGGGTCGGGAGCGTTCCCGCGAGCGGCTGATCCGCTATGCGGTGTATCTCGGGCTCGCAAGCCTCGCCGTCTACGGCTACTTCCATCTCAACCTGCCGCTGGGGCGTTTGCCCGACGGTCTGCGCGAGATGGGCCGCATGGTCGCGTTCAGGATGTTCCCTCCTGACCTGGCCTATGCGCCGAGCCTGGTCGAGCCGTTCCTGGAAACGTTCGCCATGGCCTTCGTTGGCACCATCTTCGGGATCGCCCTGTCGGTTCCGCTGGCATGGATGGCGAGCTCCAACATGACGCCGAGCCGGCGCATCGCCTACCCGCTGGCTCGCGGCTTTGTCATCGTCACCAGATCGGTCCACGAGGTCATATGGGCGCTCATCCTGGTGGCGCTGTTCGGGTTCGGGCCGCTCGCCGGCATGATCGTGCTCACGCTGCACTTCATCGGATTTGGCGGCAAGCTGCTGGCGGAGAACGTCGAGGCTGCGGACATGCGGCCGGTAGAGGCAATCCGCGCCGCCGGCGGATCACGCCTCAAGCAGATGGTTCTCGGCGTCTATCCGCAGGTGCGTCCGGTCTGGGTCGGCATCTTCATCTACGGATGGGACATCGTTCTGCGCGCCTCGTTCATCCTCGGGATGGTGGGTGCCGGCGGCGTCGGGGCGCAGTTGCGGGGGTCGATCGAGGGGCTGCGCTACCACCGGGTCGGCACGATCCTCATCATCATCTTCATTATCGTGGCCGTCGGCGAGGTGCTCTCGATGCGGCTGCGCAAGCGAATCACTTGAGCTATCTAGTGAGTAGATATGCAACATTGAAGAGTTGGATTTCCTCTATACCTCCGGCAACGCTATACTCAGAACAGGTCGCCACCGGCTGGGCTTTGTCGCCGCTTCCGAGGTGACAGGGATGGGAGGATTCACGATGTCCATGACACCACGGCAACGTGTCATCAACGCGCTTCGCGGCGACGCGGTCGATATGGCGCCGGTCGCCAATCCGAACTCGATCGTCACTCGCGAGCTTCAGGAGCGGGCGAAGGCGTACTTCCCCGAGGCCCATCACAACGGCGAGATCATGGCCGAGCTGGCCCTCGCAGGACATACGATCTGCGGCTATGACAATGTTTTCCCCGTGTTCGGTGCCGGTACCCAGGAAGCCGGGGCAATGGGCGTCGACGTTGACTGGGGCGATCCCGATAACCTGCCTGCCATTCTGGGGCACATCTGGAGCCACCCGGACCAGATTCACGTCCCGGATGACTTCTTGGCGCGGACCGAGATCAAGGCCGTTCTCGACTCGATCCGCATCCTCCGGCAGGAGCTGGGTGACCGTGTGGCCATCTTCGGAAAAGCGTATGGCCCTTGGAGCCTTGCCTACCATTTCTTCGGCATTCAGGAATTCCTCATGGACACGCTCCGGGATCCCGGCAGGGTTCATGCGATACTGGAGCGGCTGGCCGAAATAACTGTGGTCTTTGGAAAAGCGCAGATCGAAGCCGGTGCCGACGCCCTCAATGTCTGCGAGCACATCACGGCCGATCTCGTTCGCCCCGAGGCCTATGAGCGCTATTTGCTCAAGGTGGATCAGGCGATCACAGAGCAATTGCCGGTGCCCATCATCCTGCATTGCTGCGGCAAGACGATGGATCGAATTCACCTGTTCAACCAAGGGGGGTTCTCCTGCTTCAATTTCGAGTCTGCCAACGACGCGCGCGAGATGCGGGCGAAGGCCGAGATCACCCTGTGCGGCAACATCAACAATCCGCGCACCATCCTGTCCGGCACGCCTGAGGACGTTGAGCGCGAGGTCTTCTACGCGCTCGACGCAGGCGTCGACATTCTCGCCCCTGAATGCGCGGCACCGGTCAACGGCAAGCTGGCGAATGTGACCGCCGTGCGGGAGGCGCGTGACCGCTATTATGAGCAGGGCGGTGCGCGGCGTGAGCGCAAGACGACGGTGCAGGTGAACACGGCGAGGCCCATCCGCTCGACGGCTGCGTCAGGCCGCGCCGGCCCGGCCGGCCTGAGCCCGTCCCTGCGCGCCATCTACCACGCTGTGGTCGAAGTCGAGACGGGTCAGGTCGCCGATTTGGTCCGTGCAGAGATTGACCGCGGGACCAACGTTCAGACCGTTCTTGATGATGCCCTGATCGCCGCCATGGAGCAGGTCGGCGAGCGGTTCGCGCAGGGCGTCTACTTCGTGCCGGAGATGCTGATGGCGGCGAAGGAGATGCAGTCGGGCCTCGAGGTCATCCGCCCGATCCTGACGCAGACCGGCGTGCTGGCGCGCGGCAAGGTGTTGGTCGGGACCGTCAAGGGCGACGTCCACGACATCGGCAAGAATCTCTACGGCATGATGATGGAGGGTGCCGGCTACACCGTGATCGATATCGGTGTGCGCAACACGGCGGAGAGTTTCATCGAGGCGATGCTCGAGCACAGTCCGGACATCGTCGGCATGTCGGCAATGCTGACGACCACCATGCCATACATGAAGGTGGTGATCGACGAGATGACGAAACGCGGACTGCGCAACGACTACATCGTCCTTGTCGGCGGGGCACCCCTCAATGAGGAGTTCGGCCAGCGGGTTGGCGCCGACGCTTATTGTGCCGATGCAGGCATCGGCGTGGAGACGGCCAACCGTCTGCTGGCCAAGCGCAAGAAGGCGTCGGACGCGGACGCCCAGCAAGCCGCGCAGTAGGGTTTCATGGCCCGGTCTCCATCGACCCTGATTATCGCCTGCGCTCGCGCGCGAGTTGATGAGCCTGGTCGGTGCCAAGACCGCAAGGTCGTCGCCGCGGCGCGGCGGCAAGGCCTGGCGCTGGAGCGGCGTTACACCGGCCTCGGCGGCTTCACCAAATTCGTCGGACAATCCGGAGCCGGAGCAGATGACCTCGACGCAGGTTTCGATCGTCTACTGGCGTGACATTCCGGCCCAGGTGATCAGCAAGGCCGGCAGCGAGTCGAAGCGCCTGCCGCTGTCGGCGCGTTTCCAGGAAGCGATCGACATGGCTGCCATGCGGGGAGGCGCGGAAGCGGCCGACGCCTACATGGCTGATTGGCGGCGGAGCGATCCTGAAGCCGTCGACGGCGATGTCGCTGCAGCCGCCGATGCGGTGGCATCGCGCCTCGAGAGGACCTACGGTTCGGAGCGGTTGCAACGGCTGGCCCGCAGCGGCGGCCGCGAGGGCGCCTGAGGTGGCGCTTTTGCGACCGGCAGGCGCGGAATTCGGCGCACTCTGGCGATAATCGGTTCCTGAATAGGAGAGCCTGCCGGCAATGACCCACACTGTTCTATCCTCCGCAAGCCGCGAGGTGATCATCGGTTTCGACCGTCCGTTCTGCCTCATTGGCGAGCGGATCAATCCGACCGGACGGAAAAAGCTCGCCGAGGAGTTGGCCAAAGGTCAGTATTATCGCGTCGCTGCGGACGCCATGGCGCAGGTCGATGCGGGGGCGCAGATGCTCGACGTCAATGCCGGTGTTCCGCTTGCCGACGAGCCGAAGATACTGGCCGAGTGCATCAAGCTGGTGCAGTCGGTGGTCGACGTGCCGCTGTCGATCGACTCCTCCGTCGTCGAAGCGCTTGAAGCGGGACTGGCGGTGTACCGGGGCAAGGCACTGGTGAACTCGGTAACCGGTGAGGAGGAGCGGCTCGAAAGCGTTCTGCCGCTGGTCAGGAAGCATGCCGCCGCCGTGGTTGCGATCTCGAACGACGAAGACGGTATCTCTGACGATCCCGACATTCGCTTCGCGGTGGCGCGGAAGATCGTCGAGCGGGCGGCCGACCACGGTATTCCTCGCGCCGATATCGTGGTTGATCCGCTGGTCTTGCCGGTCGGGGCTATGCCCGGGGCGGGCCGCTGTTTGCTGCAGCTCATCCGCAGGCTGCGCGAGGAGTTGAAAGTGAACACGACCTGCGGAGCGTCCAACGTCGGCTTCGGCCTGCCGAACCGGCACGCGCTCAACGCAGCTTTCCTGCCGCTCGCCATGGGTGCCGGATTGACGTCGGCCATTGCAAATCCGCTCGACGCAGGTGTCACGACCGCCATACTGGGAGCGGACGCGATTCTCGGCACGGATGCCAATTGCCAGAACTGGATTCGCCGGAACCGGCCGGCGGCTCCGGTTGCACAGCGGGCGGCATCCTGAGCGCACGGACGGCGAGGATCACGTGACGGACAGCAATGGCGATGTCTTTGCCGTGTTCCTGCCATCCGGGCGGCGCGGCCGGTTTGCCGTGGGCACGTCGCTGCTCGCCGCCGCGCGCCAGCTTGGCGTGGACCTCGACTCTGTATGCGGTGGGCGGGCCATCTGCGGCCGTTGCCAGGTGGCAGTCTGCGAGGGCAGCTATCCGAAGCTCGGCGTCGAATCCCGTGCCGCGCACGTCAGCGGCGTCGAGGAGGCGGAGCAACGCTACAGCAAGCTGCGAGACCTTGCCGCCGGCCGGCGCCTGGGCTGCTCCGCCCGCATCCTCGGCGATGTGGTCGTCGATGTGCCGGCGAGCAGCCAGGTCCACAAGCAGATGGTCCGCAAGCGGGCCGAGGCCAGGGCGATCGATATCGATCCCATCCTGAAGCTGCACTACGTTGAGGTCGCCGAGCCCGACATCGACCACCCGGCCGGCGACGCCCAGCGTCTGATGGCGGCGCTTCACGAGCAGTGGAGCCTCGCCGTCGAGCGGGTCGAGCTTTGCGTGCTGTCCCACGTGCAGCGGACGTTGCGTGCAGGCGAATGGAAGGTCTCTGCCCTCGTGCGAAACGAGACCGACGTGGTCGCATTGTGGCCGGGCTTCCACGACCGCATCTTCGGCGTCGCCGTCGACGTCGGCTCGACCACCCTCGCCTGCCACTTGTGCGACTTGGAGAGCGGCGAGGTACTGGCGGCGGCGGGCGCGATGAACCCGCAGATCCGCTTCGGCGAGGACCTGATGAGCCGCGTGTCGACGGCGATCATGACCGAGGGCTCGGTGGCAGAGATGTCGGCGGCTGTGCGGCAGGCGATCAACGGGTTGATCGCCGAGACGGCTGAGAGCGCCGGAATCGCCGTTACCGACGTCGTCGACGCCACGTTCGTCGGCAACCCGGTCATGATGCATCTCCTGCTGGGGCTCGACCCGTCGGAGCTCGGCTTCGCCCCGTTTGCGCTGGCCAGCGACGCAGCGCAGACCGTCAGGGCGAGCGATCTCGACCTGGCCATCAACCCCGGTGCGCGGCCCTACATCCTGCCGATGATCGCCGGGCACGTCGGCGCGGACACGGCGGCAGCGATCCTTTCGGAGACGCCTCACCACGCGGGCGAGCTGACGCTGCTGGTCGATATCGGCACCAACGCCGAGATCGTCGTCGGCAATCGCTATCGCCTGCTCGCCGCCTCGAGCCCGACCGGCCCCGCCTTCGAGGGCGCCCAGGTGTCGAGCGGCCAGCGGGCCAGCCCGGGGGCGATCGAGCGGGTGCGCATCGACGCGGACACGCTCGAACCGCGCTTCAAGGTGATCGGCAGCGAGTTGTGGTCCAACGAGCCGGGGTTCGAGGAGGTCGCGGCGCACCTCGGCGTGACCGGCATCTGCGGCTCCGGGATCATCGAGGCCATCGCCGAGATGTATCTTGCCGGCATCGTCGACGCCGACGGGCTGATCGACGGGGCGCAGGCGCAACGCAGCCGACGTGTGGTCCGCGACGGCGAGGCGACGTTCGCCTATCGCCTGTGGAACGGGCCGCCGGTGGTCGCCATCAATCAGCGCGACGTCAGGGCGATCCAGCTCGCCAAGGCAGCGCTCTATACGGGGATTCGCCTGCTGCTCGCCCGCCTGGGCGACCGCGCGCTCGAGCGGATCGTGCTCGCCGGGGCGTTCGGCAGCCATATCGACCCGCAATACGCCATGATCCTCGGGCTCATACCCGACTGCCCGCTGGACAAGGTTTCTGCAGCAGGAAACGCCGCCGGCACCGGCGCCCGTATCGCCTTGTTGAACCGGCAGTCCAGAAGGGAGATCGAAGAGCTCGTGCGGCGGATCGAGAAGGTCGAAACGGCCACCGAGCCTGCATTCCAGGCCTACTTCGTCGAGGCCATGGCTATCCCGCACAAGAGCGACCCGTTTCCGAACCTCGCCAACGTGGTCAAGCTCCCTGCCTCGGCTCCGATCACCCCGATTTCTGCCCAGAATGTGACCGTGGGAGTTCAGAGCGTGTGGGGTCGCCAGAGGCGGAAATCGGGGGGCGACTGAGCGCGCGGCCGCCAGCGGTGGCTTCGGATTCTGTAATATCCGACGCTGACCTGCGTTGCTCGATCAGTGTTTGGACGACCTGCAGAAACGGCTTGATCAAATGGCTCTCGCTTCGAGAAGCCAAACACGCCACGTGCACCGAGGTGGATATATCCATGTCCAGAATGTTGAGAATCTGCAACTCGGGATTTGGGATCGCCTCTTCCTCCGATACGACCCCGATGCCGATCCCTTGCGCGACTGCTGCCAGCATTCCCTCTCGGCTGCCGATCTCCATCTTGCAGACTACCTGAACGCCGGCCCGCTCCAGGGCCTCCTCGAAGGCGCGCCGCGTTTCCGATCCGATCTCTCTGCGAATGAACGACTCGTCTCTCAGCTCTTCGATCCGAACCCCTCCCCGACCCGCCCAGCGATGCTGTCGGCTTGCCGCCACCACGATCCTGGGTCGACTGTACTCGATTGCGTGAAGCTCGGGGTGTGGAGCGTAGCTACCGAGCACCGCGACGTCCGACTCATAGTCCAGCAGCTTCTGCTGAGCTTGCTCGGAATTGCCGAAACTGACCGAAATGTTGAGGTTGGGGTAGGCCAGGCTGAGCCCCAGCAGTATTTCGCTGAGCTGGTAGGGACCAACCGCGCTGATGGCCAAATGGCCCGTCCGCAATCCTGCCATCGCGCTGAGAAGCTCATAGGCGTCTCGCTCATGCGCGAACATACGCAGCGTCGTGCCGAGCAGGCGCTCCCCGGCATCGGTGAGCGTGGCTCCGCGGGCGTGGCGGTGAAACAGTTCGACGCCAAATCGGGCCTCCAGGTTCTTCACCTGCGTGCTCAATGTCGACTGGCTCACATTGAGCCTGCGGGCGGCCTGGCTGAAGCTCCGCTCGAGCCCGACGGCATGGAACGCGCGCAGCAGCGTGTAATCCATCAAAAAGCCCTAGAACGGATCGAGACAGAGGCAATCGAGCTGGCAGTCCACTATCGATCTACTCCGACGCCTTTGCGGCCGGTGCGGTCGTCCGTCCCCTCGCGTACCGGTCGAGCCGATCCGCGAGCGTTCCGGTGTGGAGCTCGAATAGGTGGTTGTCGTCGCCGTAGAAATAAATCGAGCTACCCTCGCCCTCGACGCGGGGGCGACCTTCGCGGACGCTCAATCCAAGCCGACGTATGCGCTCGAGATATTCCTCGAAATCCCCGTCATCGATTTTGAATGCAATATGGTTATACGTTCTCGTCGGCAGTGGCTCGCCCTCCATGACCGCGATCCAAACCGGGTCTTCCGCCTTGCCGACGAGATAAAAACGCTCCTTCGAGAGCGAGTAGGTCTCGGCGCCGCTGTCATAGACCCTGCGCGCATTGAAGACGCTCACCAGGATCTGCTCCATACGGTTCAGATCCCGGACGATGAAGGTGATATGGCTGATGCCCTCGACCAGCTCTGCCTCCTGTGCGGAAAACTACGCCGCAGCTTCAAATCATGCTCGATAACAGTTGCTTTTCGCGAACTATAACGAGCCCATAATTCCTGCGCAAGCATGCCTAGGCCGGAGAATCTGATACCGACTCCGGCTGATTGATTCACGCTATGTGCTGGATTCACATGGGGC
>JAHDXT010000004.1 GCA_023384095.1 Hyphomicrobiaceae bacterium | reverse complement strand
ACAGATTCAGCTTTCGCAGTACCTGTCACGCGAAGACTCACTCGATTGCCCTGCCGCCGGCCAGGAAGGGCTTGCAGTTTTCCCTGCGGCAGCCTATTGAGGCGCTCGTGCCGAGCGGAGGCCGAGCCTCCCCTCGCCGACGACGACACATCCCAATCGGTCGGGGCCGTAGCTCAGTTGGGAGAGCGCGTGAATGGCATTCACGAGGTCAGGGGTTCGATTCCCCTCGGCTCCACCAACAGAATGATGCTAACCAGTTGCATTTCCTTACGTTCTAGGCTTCTCTCCAAACCCACACCCCACATACTACCCCACAAAATTTGTGCGCAGGAATGAGCTCGCGTGAGTGCTGATGAGCGGGTCATCGATGGGCGCACGACACGCCACTCGGTTACGCCGTGAGCCAGCAGAAGCAAACAAGTCTAGGAGCCCTTCGGCTGGGGCAAGACAGTAGGCCAGGTCGCCAAGACGATGCTGCGTGCCCTCGAGACGATCAGCGCGCAGTTCACGCTCAACATGGCTACATTCAAACTTGCCAAATTGCCAAAGCTGCTCGCCGCCTGACGGGCGGGCACAAGCCCCAGACACGACCATGACGGCTTCCAGCAGGAACTTGTCAAGATTGTAGGTCCACGCCCCCTCGATCAGAACGCGACGCGCGAGCGCATTGCCCGCCTTGGTGATGCCGCCCTTGCGGATGGTTGCGCCGCTGGAGTGTTTGGATGGCACGAGGCCAAGGTACGCCATGAGTTGGCGCCGGTTCTGGACCGCGAGAAGTCGCCGACGTTGGTAACCACGGTAACTGCCACGATCAGGGCAACACCACGCATGGCTTGCACCGCTTCCACGACAGACCGAATCGACCAGGTGGGAAGCAGATCCTCGATTTGGGAGACTCCGCTGCACCAGGGCCCCGCCGTGCACATGACAGGCAACTTGCCGCGCAGGCTGTCATTTATCGCTGCGCGGCGGCGGTCCGTGGGAAGCTCTCCAAGGCGGGCTGCCGCAGCAGCCGCCGAAAAGTATGCCAAGAGCCCTTGCCGCCGCGCCTAGGCAGCTATTTGCCGGCTTTGACAATGGCCGCATCTACGCAAGCCAGAATGGTGGGGACGGCTCGAATGCTCTTGCCATAGACGGCAATCACCTGTCGCGTATTAAAGCGCTTGCAGCTGTTATTGATGCGCCACCAAGCGCGTGATCAACATTACAAAGCTGTCTCACGCGAAGACCGGCAATTAGCCTAATTTCGTTGGCCGTGACAGTCGGGCGGCGTTCGAGCTCTCGCTGGCGGTGTCACTCGGTACGCTAGCAGCCGCATCGCACAATTGGGCAAGTCTCCCGGTTAATTCCTCACGGAACGCAACCGCTACTTTCTGAGTCTCCAGCGGTAACGGTGTTGCGCGCCAGAGCCGGTGCTGTTGCGAAAAGCCCCTGCAGCAGCTGAGGGGTGTTGCCGTGCTATCCGAACAGATAATCGCGGTTGCCATAGTCACCATCACGATGGTGTTGTTCATCTGGGGTCGGTGGCGCTACGACCTCGTGGCAATGTTTGCGTTGCTTGCAGTCGTCCTGACGGGGCTCGTTCCGGCTCAGTCGGCCTTCAACGGCTTTGCCCACCCCGCAGTGCTTACCGTCATCGGCGTGCTGATACTGAGCCGTGGCCTGCAGAATGCTGGCATCATCGACTTGATCGTGAAGCTGCTGGCGCCCCTGCAGGGGCGCCCGGCGCTACAGCTCACCGCCCAGACCGTCATCATCACGACCTTGTCCGGTTTCATGAACAATGTTGGCGCCCTGGCGCTGATGCTGCCGGTGGCCATACGCACAGCATATCGCGAGAATTTCTCCCCGGCCTTGATACTGATGCCGTTGGCATTCGCATCCTTGCTGGGTGGAACGATTACGCTGATCGGCACGCCGCCCAATCTCATCGTATCGAGCTTCCGCGAGGGCGTTGCTGGCCAGCCATTCGCCATGTTCGATTTCGCGCCGGTCGGGGTGCTGGTCGCAATGGCGGGGATTCTTTTCCTCGTGCTGGTCGGCTGGCGGCTGATCCCGCAGAACCGGCGCCGCACCGCAAATGCCGCTGACGCCCTCAAGATCGTCGATTACGTTGCGGAGGTCGTTGCACGAAAGGGGTCGAATGCGATCGGGCGCACGATCGGCGAAATTGAGCGCCTAACGGAGGAGGAGGCCATCGTAGCTGCTCTCGTGCGCGGAGGCGAGCGTATTTCCGAGCCCGGCTACGATGAGGAGATCGTGGAGGGTGACGTCATTCAGCTTCAAGGCAGTCCCAACACGCTCAAGGCTGTCATCGACGAAGGCGGTCTTGCACTGCTTGGGCATAAGGGGCGCGGCCTGAAAAGCGGCACCGCTGATGTTGCCGAGGCAATCGTCTCGCCCAGATCAATTGCTATTGGGCACACTCCAGCTGCGCTGCGTTTGCGAGGGCATTTCGGCGCCGATCTCCTGGCCATTTCGCGCCACGGGCGGCGAATGCGTACCAGTCTGCGGGACGTAACACTCAGGTCCGGCGACGTGGTGCTTTTGCACGGAACCAGCGCGAACATAGCCGAAGCTCTTGCTGAGTTACAGCTCCTTCCACTTGCCGAGCGGGATATCGCCATCGTGCGTCCGCGCCGGCTGGTGTTGGCCAGCACTCTATTCGTGGGCGCCGTTGTGGCAACTATGCTCGATCTCGTGCACGTTCAGGTTGCTTTCATCCTGGCGGCGACTCTAACAGGCTGCTGAAAAAGCGTCTCGGCGGCAACGTTATCCCTTCAGGAGGTCGCTCTGAAGTTGGTGGTCGTGGTGCCGGAGTTGGGCCTGTCACCGGCTCCTTCATGCCGTGAGCAGCCTCGGCATCTTGGCGAGGTTATAGGCCGCCATCGTCAGCGTGAACTGGGCGCGCACGCGGTCGAGGCCGCGTAGCATGGTCTTGGCGATTGGGCCGACTGTTTTGCCCCAGCCGAAGGCTTCCTCGATCAGCTTGCGTTTGCGTTGGCTGACCTTGTAGCTCTCATGCCGCGTGGTGCGGGCGTCGAGCGCCGAACTCTTCATCTTGGCCGCAATGTGCGGGGTGACGCACATCCTGCGCAGCTCAGCGACGAACTCGGCCGCGTCGTAGCCCTTGTCGGCACCGAGCGTGATCCGTCGGGTGGAGCCCGGATCGTGCGCGTTGAGCATGTCGATGGCAGCTCGGCGCTCGGCCGTCCCGTCCGCGTGCGTGAGGTGCGCTTGGACAGCGAAGCCGTTGCGGTTCTCCATCAGCGCGTGGCCCATGTAGCAGAGCTGCGCGGGACGGCCCTTGGCCTTGCGATAGAGCCGCGCGTCGGGGTCCGTCACTGAGGCATGCGTGGCGTTCGACCATGTCTGCCCGCGCCAGTCGCGCTCGACGTTGCGACCGATCTCGGCCTGGGATGTTGCGCCCGTCTTAGTCATCTCACCAGTCGCAGCCGCCGTTTCGATCTTCTTCGCCTTCTCGGTTAAGCCTGTGCCGGCTGTATTTCCTGCATCGGGCGGCGACGGATCGGCGGGCGGTCGACCGCATGTTGCAACCGTCTTCGGCTTGAAGCTCTTGAACGAGGCCCATGCCTCGACCAGCGTGCCGTCGACGGAGAAGTGATCGTCCGACAACAGCGGCGCCACCTTCTCGTGCGCAAGGATCGCCGTCATCAGCTTGCGCGACATGTCCGTCGTCAACAGCCGGTCGCGGTTCTTCGTGAACACTGTCGGCACCCACACGGGCTCATCGATCGACAGCCCCACGAACCAGCGGAAGAGCAGATTGTACTCGAGCTGCTCCATGAGCTGGCGCTCGGAGCGGATCGAGAACAGGATCTGCACCAATGCCGCGCGTAACAACCGCTCGGGCGCGATCGACGGACGGCCCTCGTCCGCGTAAAGAGCCTCGAAATCGGCATCAAGCGAGGCGAGCGCGGCATCCATCACCGACTTGATCTTGCGCAGCGGATGGCGAGCCGGCACCCGCTCCTCCAGGTTCACGTAGCTGAACAGAGATCCCGTCTGCTTGTCCGATCCGCGCATGATCCGCCTCCCGTGTTCGAACACGGAATCATGTTCTCAGCGGCTTGTCAGCAGTGCGATGGCTGGTTTTTCAGCGGCCTGCTAATGGTTGCGACTAACCTCGTGCCGCTCAACGAGCTTTACGACGCAATCGACTGGCCGGTCATTGTCCTTATCGGGGCCATGTTTCCCGTGGGCGCGGCACTGGAATCGACGGGCACAGCGACCCTGGTTGCGAACGCGCTATTATCTGGCATGAGTGGCTTGGCGCCAGTTTGGGCATTGCTGATACTTTTGTTGGTGACCCTGCTGCTCACGGACTTCATCAACAATAGCGCGGCCGCCCTGGTCATCGCGCCCATCGCTGTCAGCATGTCGGGACAGCTTGGCACCAGCCCCGACCCGTTTCTGATGGCGGTCGCCGTAGGCTCGTCCTGCGCGTTCCTGACCCCCATCGGTCACCAGAACAATGCGCTCATTCTTGAGCCAGGCGGATACCGCTTCGGTGATTACTGGCGGGTGGGGCTCCCGCTCGAGATCGTCGTCGTGATCGTTTCAGTTCCGGCGATCATGGTCGTGTGGCCGTTCTGACAGCACCTGCAGGGCAATCGAGAACGAAAGCTTTGAAGAGCAATAGGAATGTCGCCGCGCCGCAATCAACGTCGCTGGTGCCGGGCTGCGGTCATGGTCTGACGCGATCGCGCGCCCGCGAACGGATACCTTTAGAGCGTTCCTCACAAAAGAGTTTAGGAGTGCTTGGTTGACCCCGGCTTCCACACAACGGCATGCAACCGCGAGCATTCTCCGGCTTCGAGGGCCTGCCCCTTGCGGCAATGGCGTATCGGCACGGTAAGTGCCCCAACGGGTCCCTTGCGGTGCGAATCCTATTCATGCCAATCCCGAGACCCGTCAAAGGAGAGTCCCCGTCAGAAAGAGAAGGGCGATACTGAAATAGATAACAATTCCGCAAACGTCGACGAGAGTTGCAACGAAGGGCGCCGAGGCGCTGGCCGGATCGAATTTGAATGCCTGCAGGGCGAACGGAAGCATCGAGCCGACAACCGACCCGAAAGCAACAACGCCCACCAAAGCTGTGCCGACGGTGAGTGCGACCAAACCCCAATACTCGCCGTAATCGTAAAACCCAGCAACCTGCCAAAGCGCGATCCGGCCCATGCCGATCAGTCCGAGGATGGCACCGAGCGCAAAGCCGGTAGGCAGCTCTCTTAAAGCCACACGCCACCATTGGCGGAGCCGCAACTCTTGCAGTGCCAGGGCGCGGGTGACCAGGGAGGTCGCCTGCGAGCCCGAGTTCCCGCCGGAACTCATGATCAGAGGAATAAAGAGGGTCAGGACAACCGCCTTGGCAATATCGGCCTCAAAGTGTTGCATGGCGCTCGCCGTTAACATCTCGCCCATGAACAACACGGCGAGCCATCCGCCCCGCTTCTTGATCATCTCAAGAAAGCCGACGTCCATGTAGCGCAGGTCGAGCGCCTGCATGCCCCCGAACTTCTGCACGTCCTCAGTACTCTCCCTGATGAGGCTGTCCATGATGTCGTCGACCGTCACGATGCCGAGCATCTGGCCTGAATCGTCGACCACCGGGACTGCCAGGAGATCGTATCTCGTGATGAGTCGGGCAGCATCTTCCTGGTCGGTCATGGGCGTGACCACAATCGGATGGTGGTCCGGTGAAATTGAGAGGATCGGCGCGGTCGGGTCCTGGGTGATTAGCCGACGCAAGCTCGTTGTGCGCAGAAGCTTCCGGGTCTCCGGCTCGACGATGTAGATCGCGTATACGGTCTCACGTGTGCGCTCGACCTCCCGGATATGCTGGAGCGTTGCTTCGACTGTCCATGAGGGCGGGACGGACACGAATTCCGTCGTCATCAGGCCCCCTGCCGTGTCTCGGGGATACGAGAGCAACTGATGCAAAGAAGCCTGGGTTTCAGGATCAAGGCGGTCCAGCAGCCGCATGCGCGCAACTTCGTCCAGGCCCCGCAGGATGGCGGCCGCGCGATCGGCCGATAGCTCTCCGAGCAGAGCCGACGCCCGCTCCGTCGGAAGGCGCTGGATGATGTTGGCTGCTGCAACAAGATCCGGATTGTCGAAGACATCTACGGCCCGCTCGTGCGGGAGATCAGCGAGGGCATCAGTGGCAGCCTCGGGTGACAGCGCGTTCAGGATCTCGACAGCGTCGCTGACGTGCCGCTGCGCGATCTGTGCGGGGAGTGCGATGGGATTGGTGTCCGGTTCCACAACGGCGCGGGTTCTTGCCATGAGAGCTCCTGCTGGTCTCAGCCAATCTTGTCACTTTCATCGTTGGCACTCGGCTCTGGCATGATCAACGCTGCGAGACACGTTGGCGGTTGCTCCAGTTGCTGGTCTGGTCAGGCCCCGGCCGCATGGAGGTCACGCCGGTGCTCCACCGCCGCCTGCGAGGCCGAGCGCTTGCCAGGTCGCTACTGACAGGCCAAAGCCCGGTCGCAGACGGCACGTTTAGCGGGCCTGCTCTGGAACGCTCATCAAACCGATATGCAACATGAACGTTATGCCAGGACGCCTTGGTTCGCGGTTCCGGCATGTCCTCTGAGCTCCGACTTCAGCAGAAAGGTTATCCAGTCGCGGCTTTGCTCGCGGTGATGTTTGTCGGCTCGTTGCTGCCTTTCTTCGCTTTGATTCTATCGGGTGCTCGCCAGCACATGGCTGAGGAGAGGGGTGAAAACTTTGCTCAGCTCAGTCGTCAGTCAGCTGTCCTGGCCGAAGCCCTGGAACGCGAACTGCGTGTATTCCTGAAAACAGCGCAAGTGACCGCGCAATCGAATACTTTGCGGCAGAGCGATATCGCGGAGCAAACAAAACATCTCCGCGGTGCCGCTCAGTATACTGGAGGGCATTTCATCCTCGTCGACCGAAGCTTCCGACAGCTCGTCAATACTGCAGCTCCAGAAGGCGCGGCCCTGCCTCAAGCTGCCGATGCTGATGCTGCGCATCTCGTCTTCGCAACCGGGCAACCGATGGTCCGGGATCTCGCAACCGGCCCCTTTTTTACAGAACCCTTCTTCTCGGTCAGAGCACCGGTGGTGGTCGATGGGAATATTGTTTACGTGCTCACCTATGTCCCGCGTAAGACGGCGCTTGCGGATGTGCTGGACCGGACATTCCGCCCCCAGGACTGGCTTGCATCCATTGTTGACACTCAAGGCAGGGTGGTTGCTCACTCCGACGATCCTCGGCGCTATGGAGCCAAATCGGTTTGGCAGCTGCCGACGGATCACCCCCCCGGGGCGGTCCTTGAGGCAGTAGATGAGAAAGGACGTCCTGCATTCGTTACCCGGTCTCAATCACGCCTCTCTGGATGGCAGGCTCTCGTCTGGGAACCAAAGGCCCCGCTTGACGCGAGGATGAACAAATTCATTGCAGCAGCCAGTCGCTCGGTAATCTTTGCCCTCATTGGCTCAGCTGTTGCTGCGGTCCTATCAGCCCTAGCCATTCGGACTGCGCTTAGACGTCTTGCAGCAGCGGCAGAACAAGTCGGCGAATCGAGCGCCTTCTACTACAGAGCCGGCCTGGTTAGGGAAGCCAACCAAGTTGCCGCAAGTCTGTCCGTAGCGGCAAATCACATCACAGCCCGGGAACAGGAGTTGCGGACCAATGAGGAGCGCATCCAAACCATCGTGCATGAACTCAATCATCGATCCAAGAACCTGCTTGCAATAATCCAAGTGATCGCGCGTCAAAGCGCGCGTCGGTGTACTGACGTCCCAGAATTCCTGCGGTCGTTTAGCGAACGTTTGGCTGGTATTGCGCGGTCACATGATATTCTGACCGAGCGTGGGTGGGGCGCGGTCCCAATTATGGAACTCATGGACGCCCACATGGGGCCATTCCTTAGAGCTGGCGGGCGGGTTAAATGCAGCGGCCCCGATGTTGCCCTTCAGGCATCAGCCGCGCAGGACATTGGAATGGTTCTGCATGAGCTAGCGACCAACGCGGCGAAATACGGTGCCCTTTCGACCTCTTCCGGGCGAATCGAAATTGAATGGCAGAAGACGGCAGCTCCATCCGGAAAGCAGGGGCTGGAACTACGCTGGACCGAAGTCGGTGGACCGGCGGTGACACCCCCGGCGCGAAAAGGCTTCGGACACACTCTTCTGGAGCGGGTGGTGGCTAGCATTGGTGGGTCGGCAGATGTCGATTGGAGAAAGGATGGGCTGACGTGCACAATCATCCTGCCTCATGCTTGCCTGAGTGAGCAGCCCGGTGGGGGGCAATGACATTAGCGCGCTCGTTCAAAAGGATTGACACACTCGTTGGAGTATTCGGCATCGGCGGCAACGGAGCCGGTCTCCGGCTTCTTTGAGCGAAGGTTCTCCCGCCTCCCATAAGTTCTTACCGTGCCGAAGATGATTCAGCAGCATCGAAAACAGCGATTTCTTGGATTTTGGAACCCTCGGCACGGGCCGTTGTTGTGGTGAGTGTAAAGGGCCGCTGCAGTATTGGTGCCTGATTTGGTCCAATCCGCTGGCCAGCACCAATCCGCTGGCCAGTATGGGATGACGTGAAACACGGTGCTGTGGCGCTTTCAAGCGGCGGTCATGCTTTGGCTACGCGCGCGGAGCAAGATCTGTTTCACAGGATGTGATGTCGCCTTTTGCGACGGCGATCGAGATCGCCATAATCACGGCTTTCGGCGAAAGGGAGCTGCAGCTTGGTGAGATAGGCGAAGAGTTCTTCGCGTCGAATGCTTGCTCGATAAGCCGCGCAACCGATCTGCTGATGATCAGCGCGCTCGTCAGCCGGCTCAATAATCGAAGAGTTATTTGGCAGGGCATACCCCCTAGAGCGTCGGGCAGGAAGTGTGAATCGGGGATTCCCTTTTTGGGCGAACAGTGATTCCCATTGGTCATCGAAGGGGGTGGCTCATGGGAAGGGCAATTTCACCGGACATGCGGATGCGGATGGTGCGCGGCATTGCGAGCGGCAAGTCGCGGCGGGCGGTGGCCGGCCAGTTCGAGGTTGCGCCGTCGACGGCGGTGCGCATTCAGGCGCGCTTCGCCGCCACGGGCTCGGTCGAGCCGGCACGGCAGGGCCGGCCGACAGGATCGGGCAAGCTTGGCCCCTATCGCGCTTGCATTCTCGCCAAGGTCGAAGCCCAACCGGACATCACCATGCCGGATCTGGCGGCCTGGCTGGAGGCGGAACATGACGTGACGGTCGATCCCTCGAACCTGTCCAAGTTGTTGTGCCGAGAGGGCTTCACCTATAAAAAAAACACTGCTGGCCGCGGAAAGCAACTGCTCCGCAAAGCTAAGGCGCGCACCTACGATGCGCTTTGCGGTGCCATCGGCGATATCTGCAACCTCTTCGATCCGCAGGAGTGCCGCAACTATCTCAAGGATGTCGGCTATGTACAGATTAATCGCCCGATGCTCTAGCTTTGATTCCTGCTGTCGACGGGTAATAGCAGTCGATGTGAAGCCCTTTAATGAACGAAGGCGTGTTGGCCCTTTTTCAGGGGGCCTGATCATCAGGCAGGAGGCTCAGCGTGTCACTTGAGCAATTCCGTAGAACGCGAGTGGTGATTTTGAACCCAAAGGCAACGGCTTATCAGGCCGCGCGAGCGATGGAAGACAACCATATTGGCGCCGTGCTTGTCAGTGGCCAGCCCGGTGTTGCGGGCATCATCACCGACCGCGATCTCGCGCTGGCGGTGATTGGAGGAAAACTAGACCCGCAAACGACGCCGGTCAGCGAAATCATGTCAGAAGAGGTGATCGCCTGCGACATCGGCGGGGAAATCGAAGAATTGGTCCGCCTCATGAGGGAAAACGGCGTTCGGCGCATTCCGCTGATGGAAGGGGGCCGGCCCGTTGGGTTCGTCACATTCGACGATCTGATAGTGGATGGTTCGGTGGCCCTTGAGCACCTGCAAGGCATCGTCAGCGCTCAACTTGAAGTCGAGGCGCCTCAAAAGCCTGCTGGCATGCTGCATCCGAGTGCGGCAATAACTGCCCAATCGCGTACGCGCGCCCTGATGCGCGCTAAGGCGCGTGCCGAAGCGACATACGCCAGAATGATACAGGCAGTGGTTGAGGCGACCGGTTTGGAGCGGGATCGCTCGGAGCGTGCCCTGTTGATCGCCTGCTGCATGCTGTGCCGGCGTCTGACACCGGACGAAGCACAGGATCTCATTGCGCAGTTTCCGTCGATGCTTAAACCGCATCTGGATCAGTGCCTGAGTGGCCCGGACCGCGACGTGACCAGGCAGGCCATGGAGGACGAGGTAAGCAAATCGATTGGCGCAACCGCGGAGAATGCGAGCCGGGTTATTCAAGCGATTTTCGACGTTGTTGCCGATAACGTATCGCCAGGGCAGATCGCGGAAGTCCGAGGACAATTGCCGGAGGACATGAAGGATCTGATTCCGGCGAGGTCATAATCCGGTCGCAGATATTATTATTTCGCCACTGCGCGAGGAAAATGCGCCAAAGCCCGGCTAGATAGGAGAGACAGGATGGCCAGTCCCTACGTGAATGACAAGGCTGCACGAGCAGAAACCGCTTCTGTCCTGGGACGCCTGCTCGCGGACAGCTACATGATCTACCTCAAGACGCAGGGATTTCACTGGAACGTGGTCCGACCTCAGTTCGAGCCGTTGCACCCGCTGTTTCAGGAGCAATACACGGGACTTGCAGAAGCCATTGATGACATAGCGGAGCGGATGCGCGCGTTGGGGGTCAAGGCACCCGGAAGCTTTTCGGAGTTCGCGAACCTGAGCTCCATCGCGGAAGAGACGATGCGCCAGGCGCGGATGCAATGTTGAGTCAGTTGTTGTCGGATCATACCACCGCGTCGCGCGCTGCTCTGCAGGCCGTCGCCACGGCCGAGGAGCGGGGTGATGTCGCGACGGTAGACCTCGCGACCCAGCGCGTGATGCAACACGAGAAGACCGCCTGGATGCTCAGCAGCCTGCTGCAACGTAGCACGTAATCGCGCTGCCAGTTCTTGGTTAAGCAAACCATTCAGCATGCCATCGGCCAACGAGCGCGGCTAGTAGACGCGCTTGGCGCTGTGGCCCCTGAGAAAGGTAGCGTGGATTGGTCCAATGAGACGTAAGGATCCAAACGAGGCACGGGCCCGCGAAATGGCAGCACTGGCTGGAATCGATCCGGATAGCCGCGTGCCGCTGCCCGGCAGCGACCGCACAATGCCTGCCTGGGTCGAGTTCCGGCTGGCCGCGCGGCAGGAGCGCATGGCCGAAGAGGCGAAAGCCCTGGCAGAAACTCTGGGGCCACAGAAAGCCCAGTATCAAAACAGCCCGCTCACCGTGGTCGGCGATCACGAGGAAGCAACCATTCAGCAGATGCGCAATTGCATGAGCGTCGGCAATGTGGTGGCGGGCGCGCTCTGCGCAGATGGTCATTTGGGCTATGCCCAGCCGGTGGGCGGCGTCATTGCCTACGAAGGCCAGATCAGCATCTCGGGCGTCGGCTTCGACATCGCCTGCGGAAACCTTGCGGTACGGCTCGACACCCACTTCAGCGACATTGCCGATCGCGTTGCCGCCATTGCCAGAGACATTGCCCGCGCCATTCCATTCGGCCTCGGCCGCGACAACCCTGAGCGCGTCGAGCATGAGCTTCTCGATGACGACGACGCCTGGGAAGCCTCCGGCATGGAGGACTATCGCCAGAAAGCCGCGGCCCAACTCGGCACGGCTGGCGCAGGCAATCACTACGTCGACATCTTCGAGGGCGAGGATGGTCATGTCTGGATCGGCGCGCACTTCGGGAGCCGCGGCCTCGGGCACACAACCGCAACCCGCTATCTGAAAATGGCCGGCGGCAAGGAAGGCATGAACGTCCCGCCTGCCGTGGTCGATGAGCATAGCGAAATCGGCCGGAGCTACATCGCCGGCATGGTACTAGCCGGCCGCTATGCCTATGCTGGCCGCGAATGGGTCGTCGAGCGCGTACGCCAGATCATCGGTGGATCGATCACCGAAACGGTCCACAATCATCACAATTACGCATGGTGAGAGGAACACTTCGGCCAGCACCTATGGGTCGTGCGCAAGGGTGCAACGCCGGCGTTTCCCGGCCAGCGAGGATTTGTCGGCGGCTCCATGGGCGATGAAGCCGTGATCCTCGAAGGCTTCGACAGCGAGCAAGCCAGGGCGCTCCTGCACTCGACGATACACGGAGCCGGACGCTTGTTCGGCCGCAAAGAGGCCCGACGCCAGTTTTCGCGTGAGGAGATGGAGGATTGGCTCCGCGCGCAAGGCGTGACCCTTGTTGGCGGAGACCTCGATGAGAGTCCGATGGCCTATCGCCGCCTCGACGAAGTGATCGCCTACCATGCCGATTCGGTGCGCGTCGTGCACCGGCTCCGGCCACGCATCGTCGTCATGGCCGGCCGAGGCGAGTTCGATCCCTCTCAGGAATAAAGGGAGCAGAGCCGCGCCGGACACGCATTATCTCGCGATTACGCGCCGCCGCTTATGCCGCCATTGGCGAAACAATATTTTTGAAGTTCTCCCACTCAGTGGCTCCCCATACTTCGGTCGAAGCGTGGCCAAATGAACGGATCACAGTTGCAACTTTCATGGCCGCCTCCATATCCGGAGCAGTGAAGATGTCGAGGTAATCGGCAGGACCGAGAACCGCATAACTTTGCTTCCATTCCACTTCAGGACAATCCTTGCGAATGCGCTCTGACACATCGCGGCCTAGCTTCTCAAATGAGCTTGGTGACTGAAGAGCTTGCTCGCTGACTCGGGTCAGCATGATGAACGTGGCCATCAAGACATCTCCTCTCGCTGTTCGGAAGGGGAACGCCGGCGCTAGAGGGCGGATCCATTCTCCGGTCTATGCATCAGCTCTTCGCCAGGCGCTCGCGGATGCCCTGGACCCCAAGTGCGAGCCATAGGTCGCCGATCGCCTTGTCCGGGGTAGATCGCGGCATCCGGCAGGAGCCGTGGCTACTCGACTGGATTCAGCTTCCGTTCTTGGCCTGGCAATCCTGGTGGCTCCTCCAACCTCTGTAGGGGGAACCTCGGTGAATTGCATCAGTTGGACCGTATGTGGAACTCACTCCATTCCATCGCGCATCGGCCACGACGTTCAGGCCCGATGGCGGGATGGTTGCGAACCGATGTCACTTCGATTGGTGGGATCCGTGATTAGGGCCGGATACATGGCTCAAGATGCGACAGCTCTGAACTGAGGCTTTTCCCGCGCTAAACCTGAACATGCACGGTGGGCTATGACGACGACTGGCACAGTTGAAAGCGTTCCCGACGATGACGAGAGCGCTCAGGTAAATGTAGCCATAGTGGGTGCTGGTACGGCCGGCCTTGCGGCGCTCCGAGAGGTACGCGATCGCACCAGCGATTTCGTTCTTATCAACGGCGGCCCGTACGGCACAACCTGCGCCCGCGTCGGCTGCATGCCGTCCAAGGCGCTGATCGCGGCAGCCAATGCATTTCATGTCCGGACGAAACTTGATGAGTTTGGCATTCGTGGAGGGGATAAGCTCGTCGCCGACATCCCGGCTGTGCTTCATCGTATCCGCTCATTGCGGGACCATTTCGTTGCCGGAGTGCTGAGGGCGACAGACGACCTCGGCGAGCGCAGCATTACAGGGTATGCGCGACTGGATGGCCCCGGCCGGTTGATCGTGGGAGAGCGTGTTATTCGGGCACGCCAGATCATACTAGCGCTCGGATCGAGTCCAATCGTACCGAAGCCTTGGCGCGCCCTGGGCGATCGCGTCCTGACTTCCGATACACTCTTCGACGAGGAGGATCTGCCGCCCCGGATCGGGGTCATTGGTCTTGGCCCGCTCGGGGCGGAGATGGCACAAGCCCTGGCGCGGCTCGGGCTCAAGGTCCACGGCTTCGATGCAACTGAGCAGGTGGCTGGAATTTCGGACGAGAAGGTTTCGGCGGCGGCGCGGAACAGTTTTGCCAACGAATTTGCCGTCCACCTCGGTGCTCAGGTCGAACTTGCCGAATTGGATGATGGTGTCGAGATACGCTGGAATGACAGGAGTGTCATTGTCGACAAGATCATTGTGGCGGTCGGACGGCGCCCGAACCTGGAAGGCCTCGGACTGGAAACGCTAGGGGTGCCAGTCGATGAGAACGGCATGCCGGAGGTCGAACCGTCGACAATGCGGATCACCGGCACGCCGGTCCTGCTGGCCGGCGATGCCAACGGGGATCGGCCACTGCTGCACGAGGGTGCCGACGAGGGCCATATCGCCGGCCTCAATGCAACCAGCAATGAGCCAATCCGGTTGTCCCGGCGCACGCCGCTGAACATCGTGTTCTGTGACCCGGGAATCGCTTCCGTTGGGCAAAGTGCGGAGGACCTCGATCCCGAAACCACTCTGATCGGAGAGGCGAGCTTCGCCAGCCAAGGCCGCGCTCGAATATTGCAGGAGAACCGCGGGCTGCTGCGGCTCTACGCAGCGCGCAAGGAAGGGCGCCTGCTGGGCGCCGAGATGGCAGCTCCGGCTGCCGAGCACATCGCGCATCTCCTCGCATTGGCAATCGGCCAGAAGCTCACCGTGCACGACTTGCTGCGAATGCCTTTTTATCATCCGACCCTGGAGGAAGGGCTCCGCACGGCGCTGCGCACAATCGCACGTCAACTGCCGCCGTGCGGGCTGTCCGATCTCGCCCGCTGTGGGCCGCTTGGAGTCGAGGCGTTAGACTAGGTAGAAAGACAGAGCGGTCGCGCCGCGGTTTTGATGGCACGTGGCCTTGCCCAGAAAGACAGCCGAAAGGACCGTCGACGGATTGGGCACAATTGGCCACCTCAACCGCGCATCGTCAAAGGTGGAAAGACATCCCGAGCGGAGCGTGACGGAACAATAGGAGCAGAACCGTGAGCAAGAAAAAGATCTATTGTGCATTCGGCACCGACGTCGACTCCGTGGCAGGATGGATCGGCTCCTATGGTGGCAGCGACAGCCCATCGGACATTCAGCGTGGCATCTTCGCCGCCGAAGTGGGCGTGCCTCGTCTGCTGGGCTTGTTCAAGAAGTATGATATTCGTGCCTCCTTCTTCATTCCCGGCCACACAATTGAAAGCTTTCCGAGGGAGATGCAGATGATCGTGGACGAAGGCCACGAAATCGGTGCGCACGGTTACCTGCATGAGAATCCGGTGGCAATGACACCCGAGCAAGAAGAAGATGTGCTGGTGAATTCAATCGAGCTAATCGAAAGGCTGTCGGGGAAATCGCCACGTGGATATGTTGCACCTTGGTGGGAAATGTCACCAGTAACAGCGGAACTGCTCAAGAAATACGATTTCAGCTACGACCACAGCCAAGGCTATCGCGACTTTCAGCCCTTTTATGCGCGCGTGGGAGATGAATGGAATGTCATCGACTACACCCAAAAAGCGAAGAACTGGATGCATCCGCTGAAACGCGGCACAGAAATCGATCTTGTTGATATCGGCGCCAACTGGTATATCGATGACTTGCCGCCGATGCTGTTCATGAAGAAAATTCCGAACAGCCACGGATTCGTTAATCCGAGACAGATCCAGGAATTATGGCGCGATCAATTCGACTGGGTATATCGCGAGATGGACTATGCTGTTTTTGCCTTCACCATCCATCCGGACGTGTCTGGTCGTCCGCAGGTATTACTGATGCTTGAGCGGCTCATCGAGCACATCAATGGCCACGAGGGAGTCGAATGGACGACGTTCGAGCATATCGCCGACGACTTCCGCGAGCGTTACCCATTCACCAGCAACAAGCGCCCCGAGGTGATTTGAATTTTTGTATTCCGGGCTTTTCTTCGGCCCCTGGTCCTGCTTCATTCATGCCGGATTGTTCAGGGGTTCTTTAAGCTCAGTCGAGCGACCATGTTCCGAGAACTGCGGAGAGCACGCGATCTCGCTTTGATCAGATGTGACGGGTGAACTGCGCGCCCGCTTCAGCCCGTGGCGAACACAAACCAGATGCGGCGTCGGCGAATCGGACGGCGCTTGATGATAGATTGCTGCCAGCGCATGGACGTGCTCGCGGCTTCGACCTATCTGGATACCGATCTGGCAATTAACGTGGCCACTAACGAAACGCTTGGCTTCGTGGTGACCAGGCACCAGCTTGTGCTTGGCGTGCCGAACTGGTTCATGAGCCGTAGGCCATTGTGCAGCACGCCGGTGGATGTGACTGCTTCACCAGACTGATGCCCACCAGCTAAACCTTGCGAAATCGACGCTTTCGCTGACTTCGCGAGACAATTACCTGCTGCGCAGCTTTACCCGGAGAAGGTTCGCCCCGGTCCCCTCCCCTTGCCACCTACCCTCGCGAAATGCGTCCCTGCATCCGGCTGCGGTCGGATTCTTCCATTATTTTCGAGGGTCATGCGGGTGGGGCTCTTCACCTGCCTTGGCGCCAAGAGGCCACACGCCTGCTCCGATTCATCATGCATCGAGCTGAGACAGTGATTTACAATAGACCATGAGCGTCGCAGTCGCTTAAGAGCCCGTGAAGGAACTTGCCTGAGCCCAGTACCGGATTACGGAAAGCTTCTGGTTCAGGCGGGGGCGGGCATTGGTTGACTCCGGTCAATGCTTGCGAATTGCTTCTCGCGAATCATACCCGGGAAGAAGTCGAGGGAACCGCTTCGCGGCTGATCGGCATATTCCTGGCCGCAGCATCTGGCTCGGCGAATTTCGTTCTTCTTCAAGTAGCAGGACAATCGCCGAGCAGAATTGGCGATGCTCACATTCTTGGAAAAACCTACATTGGGAGACACCGCAATGAAACCCTCAGTCCTTTTACCATCGCTTCTGGCGCTGAGCCTTATTATGGGAGCGGCGACGCAGGTGACAGCCCAACAGCGTGGCCCTGGCTGGGGCATGATGGGCGGACAGGGAATGATGGGTGGATTCGGCTGGGGCATGCCGATGGGCCGCGGAATGGGCATGGGGATGGGCAATTGCCCGATGTGGGGCAGCACCGACACGCCTGCATTCGCGGAGGGAAGGGTCGCTTTCCTGAAGGCCGAGCTTGCAATCACCGACGCCCAAAGTTCCGCCTGGGACACGTACGCGAATGCCCTCAAGAGAAACCTGGAGAGCATGCAGGGCATGCGCCAGACGATGCTGGCAGCGTCGCAAGCCAAGTCTCCCGTCGAGCGGCTCGATGCCCATATCACTGTCATGGAAGGCCGGCTCGCCACCCTTAAGGACATCAAAGCGCCACTCGAGGCGCTCTACGCCGCGCTCAACGATGCGCAGAAAAAGAAGGCTGACGACCTTCTTACCGGAATGGGCTGCATGATATGAGGTTCAGGCGGGTGCCTTCAGGGGCATCCGCCAGCCCATTCGCCGCCTGGGCACATTGTTGTCATCATTATCGGCTGTGCATTTCAGGCTTTGCCTTGCGATTCGCTGCAGGCTGGCTCCTCTCACTTATTATCAGGATCGCCCGACGACCCCGCCGGAGGCCGACTGAACAGTGTCTCGGCATTCTTGTAGGCGATACGCTCGGCGATTTCCGATGGCAGGCCCGACAGCCAGCGCCGAACCGAGGCGGCATGCGCCTCGACCTCGCCCCAGATGCCGACGGAATACGTATCGGTTCCGATCATGAAACGGTCGGGGAACTCTGCAAAGGCAGCGCGCCATTCCGGAAGCAGCTCACCATTTTGCGCAATTCTGTCCCGCATGGCGAGGTCACACCACAAGTTCTCGTATTTGCGCAGCATCGCGAGGACGCGATGTGCGGGATCATTGCCCGCATGTGCCCAGATTACGCGTGCGTTCGGGTCCTGCTGGAAGATGCGTTCGATCGCCTGCGCATCGGAATCGGCGTGAAGATAAAGGCCGTGCTTCCTGGCAAGCTGGACCACCCGCCTGACCACCGGGAGGTCCGCTTCGGCACCATAGGCATGAAACTCGCCGAGAGCGACGTATCCTGCCTTCTTCAGCCGTTCCTCCAGGTACGCCGGCACGCTCTCATCCCTCAGCCAGATGGCGAGCTCGCCCTCCTTGCGGTAGGGCGTCAGTGCCGGCACTATTAGGTCAGGCGCTTCGCGCAGGAGCATGAGCGTGCCGTCGTCGTTGGCGCTGGAAACGAGCGCCTTCCTGATTCCTGCCTTCCTCAGCTTCGCGATGGCCTTCTCCGGTGAAATGGTGTCCCAAATATCGTGCCCATAATGGATGTGGGCATCGAAAAGCGGGATCTCTGCAGCGCAGGCGGTCACTGACAAGTAAGCGCTTAAGCCCATCGCAATCAGACTGCGCATCCCGATCCTCCGCGCATCGCGTGATACCGGATGCGAAACCACATCAACCGGCTGGCGTTTCCCGGCAAAAGGGCCGGAATGGTGCAAGTGTGAAGCTGATCGTCTTCGAGACGGAGGAATGGGAGCATGCGGCTTGCCTGCGGCTTCTTCCTGAGCATGAGGTTTCCTGCACGCGAGAGCCGCTGAATGCGCGGACTTCTTCGAGCTACCCGGATGCCGAAGCCATCACCACGTTCGTCAACTCCAAACTGAGCGCTGAGGTGCTTGCGCACTTCCCCTCCCTGCGGCTGATTGCAACGCGGTCGACAGGCTATGATCACATCGACCTCGACTACTGCCGGGAGCACGGCATCACGGTGTGCAACGTGCCCGATTACGGCGATACCACCGTCGCCGAGCATGCGTTCGCACTCCTTCTCGCCCTCGACCGCCACATCATTCCTGCTGTCGAAAGAACAAGACGCGGCGACTTCTCCCAGACGGGGCTCCGCGGCTTCGATCTGCGCGGCAAGACGCTGGGTGTCATCGGCACCGGACGCATCGGCCGGCGGGTGATCGAGATCGCCAAGGGCTTCGGCATGGATGTCCTCGCCTTCGACATGCGGCCCGACGACAGCGCCGCACAGGCCCTCGGCTTCCGTTACGGCGATCTATTGGATGTCCTCGGGCGGTCCGACGTGGTGACGCTGCACGTTACGGCCACCCCGCAGACGCACCATCTCATCGGGGATCGCGAGCTCGCGGCCATGAGGGACGGCGTGATCCTCATCAACACCGCGCGCGGATCGATTATCGATGTGTCAGCTCTGGTGCGCGCGCTGGCCGACAAGAAGGTGGGGGCTGCCGGGCTGGACGTCCTGCCCGAGGAGCCACTGCTCCGCGACGAGGCGGAGATATTCCGGGGCGAGCGGCAGGACACGAATGCCGAGCTGCGGGCGCTGCTCGCCAGCCACGTCCTGCTGCGGTTTCCGAACGTGATCGTGACGCCGCATATCGCCTATGATACCGAGGATGCACTGCGGCGCATTCTCGACACTACCATCGCCAACATAAGAGCGTTCGCGCAAGGCCGGCCGCAGAACGTCGTCTAGTGACAGCGGCGGTGTGCTACTGGCCGCCAGGATGTCGCCTGCCCGTCGAGCCCATATGAAGCCGCCGCGTCAGCAGCAATGTGACGAGAGGCAGTACTGTCCACTGAACGATCGGAATGAGCCCGATGCCGATGGCAGGCAGAACCGGCATCAGATCGGACATCAGATCGGAGTAGCTCCATCGAGCTGTTGCGATGGCGTGGCGCTCGAGGAAAATCGTCGCGATCAGCCCGGTCGTCAAATAGGCGCTTAGGGCTCGCCCTGAGGGTTGCAGGAACCAGCGAAAGCTTCGGTCCACCAAAGCGGCGATGGCGAACGATACGAGAGCGATGGCGACATCGCCTATCGTGGCTTTCAGGCACATCTCTATCGCCTGCCAATGCTCCGTCGCAGGCATCTGGACGAAAAACGGCACTTGCAAAATTTCCCACACGAAAAGCATAAATGCTGTCAGAAAAGCAGAATCGCGGAGGGTTCTCGTCATCGGAACTCCCTGTGCTCAGACCGAATAGCGACCTACAGCTCAGCCCTCCGCAGCAACCACGCGTTGATGGCGACGACGACGGTGCTCGCCGACAAGCGCGACAAGCGGGCAAGGCGCGGCATCATGTCGATGATCGGCAAGCGCCGCGCCGGCGTCACAATTCCGTGGCCACTCCTCGCAACTGGCTTTGGCCATGCTGATCATGATCCCGTTCACTCGCTGTTGGCGATCGCGCCTGTAGTTCCGAAAATGCCACGTGAGAACATCCGCCGGACTCCTCGTGATCGCGCTGAGCCTGCCGCGGGGGTCAGAAGCCAAAAGCACTATGGGGCCTGGGACCGGTTAGTTGTGTGAAGGTCTTCCGGTTGGTGCGGACAAACAGTGTCGGATGGTCACAGTTCCGTGTCTTGTCCTGTCGTGGCTTTGCTGCCATCCTGAAAGCTATGAGTCATTGGTCGGCTAGACAGGTAATGACACTGCTCCTTGCGGTTCTCATGGCCGTGGGTCTGGGCCTGTCTGCTGTCCAGGCCGCCGACATGACGGTCAAGATGTCCATGGCGTCCGATATGGCCGATTCCTCTCATGAGGATTGCCAGGGCTGTCCGATGGACGGAGGCGATGACGGATCCATGGCGTCGTGCTCGCTCGCCTGCACGGCCCCCGTCTCTGCCTTGCTGCCGAAGGCTCCGACGGTCGCGACAACGTCGGCGCCACGCCCCCGGCTCGCGGCATATCCGGTCCTGAGCGGACGAACCGCTGGGCCCGACCCCTACCCTCCCAAATCCAGCGATCTCGCCTGACGCATCGTCGGCTGTCCTGGACGGCTGATCTCTGCGTCATGAGTGCGCCTGAGCGTGGACGAGCACGCAATGGCAACGTCGCGGCGTGATGCCGGCAGATCAGCGCCGGCGCCCTTCGCCGTGTACCGATCGCAGAAGGGTCCGAGAGTGAACAATCGATCGAGCCGTCTCGTCTCGCGTCGGAGATTTCTCCAAGCGAGCGCAGGCATTGTCGCCAGCTCATTGCCGTTGGTCCGACCGGTGATCGCCGCTACGGGCAGCGAGCTGCGCGTCGTGGCGGCACCAGGAACCGCTTCCCTCATCTGCCGCGGCGATGTTCAGACAGCGGTCTGGGTGTATGACGGGAAGATCCCAGGCCCAACGCTTCGCCTCAAACAGGGCGAGCCGGTCCGCATCGTCGTCGAGAACAAGCTCGACGAGGAGACCACGGTCCATTGGCACGGCATTCGCCTGCCAAACGCAATGGATGGCGTGCCCGGGTTAACCCAGCCGCCGATCATGCCTGGCGAAACCTTCACCTATGAGTTCACGCCGCCCGATGCAGGCACCTTCTGGTACCACCCGCACGCCAACAGCCTCGAGCAGCTTGGCCGTGGCCTCGCCGGTGCCCTGATCGTGGAGGAGCGCGAGCCGGTCGCCGTTGACCGCGACGTGCTGTGGGTGCTGAGCGACTGGCGCCTTACCGCCGACGGCGAGATCGCTTCCGGCTTCGGCAACCGCATGGAAGCGGCAATGTCGGGTCGCATCGGTAATACGGTGACCTTGAATGGCGTCGTCCCCGACGATCAGCCGGTGCGCGCGGGCGAACGCGTCCGTCTCCGCCTCGTCAATACCTCGCTCGCGCGCATCATGGCGCTCCGCTTCGAAGGCCATCGGCCGGTCATCGTTGCAATCGACGGCCAGCCCTGCGAACCGCACGAGCCGGCAAGCGGCCGCATTCTTCTCGGCCCGGCGATGCGGATCGACCTCGCGATCGATATGGAAGGCGAGCCCAGCCGCCGTTACCGCGTCATTGACGACTTCTACGAGGGTCTCGCCTACTGGCTCACCCACCTCGCCTACACTGACGAGCCGCCGCTGCGCCGCGATCCCCTCGATGGGCCGCTGCGACTGCCACCCAACCCGCTGCCCGGACCGGACCTCACCACCGCCGAGCGTCACGAGCTCAAGCTCGAGGGCGGCATGATGCAGGGCATGGGCGGCATGATGGGGCACGGCCGCGCCGTGTGGGCGATCAACGGTACCTCCATGACCGGCGACGGCCATGCCGGGATGCCTCCGCTCGTGACGCTTGCCCAAGGGCAAAGTCACGTGATCACCATGCGCAACGACACCGCCTGGTGGCACCCGATGCACCTGCACGGCTTCAGCTATCGGGTGCTCACCCGGAACGGTGTGCCAGTCCCGCACAATCAATGGGCCGACACCATGCTCATGGCGCCCAAGGATATCGTCGAGTTCGCCTTCGTCGCGGACAGTCCCGGCGACTGGATGCTGCATTGTCATGTAACGGACCATCAGACGGCTGGGCTGATGACCGTGCTGCGCGTCGGCAACGGGAGGATCAGGACATGAAGCACTGTACAGCATGGATCTTAACCGCCTTCGTGGTGGTCAGTGCCAATAACGCTCTCGCGGCCGAGGGCGATGCCAAGCGCGGCGGCAAGCCCTATCGCGCTTGTGTTGCCTGTCATTCGTTGAAACCCGGCGTGCATCTGACCGGACCCAGCCTCGCCGGCCTGTGGAGGCACCCGGCCGGCAAAGTCAAAGAATTCGTTCGCTACTCGAGCGGGCTGAAATCGGCAGACTTTCGTTGGGATGCGGACACGCTGAATGCTTGGCTGGCCGATCCGAATGCAATGGTGCCGGGCACTTACATGATCTTTCGTGGGATCGAGAACGATCAAGCTCGCTCGGACCTGATCGCCTTCCTCGAGATTGCCATGGCGCCGGGCGGGGCGAAGGCTGTTGTGCATCAGGGCCTCATGCCCTCCGAACACGCGCGCGGCCAGCAGCCGGAGTCGCTGTCGGGCGCTCCCGAGAACGCGCAGGTGAGCTCGATCCGCCATTGCGCCGACAGCTACTTCATCACGACGGCCGACGGCAGACAGACCCCGTACTGGGAAATGAACGTCCGACTGAAGGTCGACAGCCGCAGCACTGGGCCCGCACCGGGCCAGCCGGTCGTTGCCGGTGCCGGCATGATGGGCGACCGCATCTCAGTGATCTTCTCCAGCCTCGACGAGCTCAAGCAGCTCGTCGAGGACAAGTGCTGAATGCAACCAACCTAGACCGAAAGGAATCTACGAATGCTCCGACTCCTCGCACTTGCCTCCCTGCTTCTCTTCGGAATGACACATGCGCACGCGGAGGAAGCGCGCCAGGCGACGCTCTACAAGAACCCGCAGTGCAGCTGCTGCGAAGGCTACGCGAGTTACTTGCGCAAGAACGGCTTCGCGGTGGAGGTCAAGCCGACCTACGACCTCAGCGAGATCAGCCGCAAGGCCGGTGTGCCGGAGGACTTTCAGGGCTGCCATACCATGTTCATCGACGGCTACGTCATCGACGGCCACGAGGCGGCGAAGCAACCCAAGGATAGGAGCTTGTGGGAGCGGGTGAAGGACTGGTTCTGATGACGCCGAGCGAAACCAGAATTGAGCCGTACGCACGATATGCTTTTTTCTTCGTCCAACCGGCCATCGCCGAGGATCAGGACACGCGAACCATCGGCACGACCATGCTGTCCTGCACCCCTTTTTACAAGAGGCAGTCTACACTCGAGCTGCACCTGGCATCGCACGAGATCGCAGCGACAAACCGCAGGGGCGATCCCGATGGTCAGCCATAAACCCGTTGAGAATCGCGTAGTGGAGCGAGGCGGGTCATGGTTGAGCGCGCTGCGCCGCTATTTCGTCGTCGTCGCGCTCGGCAATTTCGCCTGGGAGATCGCACAGCTACCGCTCTATACGATCTGGTACGACGGCAGTGCGCGTGAAATCGCATTCGCGGTTCTGCACTGCACGGGCGGCGACATCCTGATCGCCGGCACGGCGCTCCTGGCGGGCCTGCTTATCGCCGGAAACAGCCGCTGGCCGCACGACCGATTTCTCAGCGTTGCCGCGACCGCCGTTTTCGCCGGCATCGGCTATACGATCTTCAGCGAATGGCTCAATACCGAGGTCCGGAGGAGCTGGGCTTACACGAGCCATATGCCGCGGCTTCCGCTGCTTGGCACGGGCATCGCGCCGCTCACGCAATGGATTGTCATTCCGCTCGCGGCTTTCTGGTGGGCTAAGCGGTTATCCGTGTCCGAGGCGCGGGCGGCCGAATCAGGAGATCTATCATGATGGAAAGGCGTCATCGATCCTCGCTCGTCGTCGGAGCGGTTCTAGGGCTCGTCCTCATAGCCGCAGGCGCTGCGTGGTACGTACTCGATCCAGGTTTCAGAGCGGGCCGCGAAGCTCCATTGATCGCAGCCAACATGCCGCAGGACGAGTTCGAGCAGCGTATTCGCGATTATCTCCTCGCCAATCCCGAGGTCATCATCGCCGCCGTTCAAGGACTCGAGGCACGTAGGCGCCAAGCTGACGAGAGTGAGGCAGAGGCGGTCCTGCGGACTCGCGCCGAGGAGGTCTTCCGCGATCCCGACAGTCCCGTGGGCGGCAATCCGCAGGGCGATATCAGCCTGGTCGAGTTCTTCGACTACAACTGTCCCTACTGCCGCCAGGTGGCGCCTGTGATGGCCGAGGCCGAGGCTGCCGACCCTGAACTCCGGGTTGTCTACAAGGAGTTCCCGATCCTCGGGCCGGGCTCGACCTACGCGGCCAAGGCGGCACTCGCAGCCCACCGGCAGGGCCGCTACCTCGAGTTCCACAAGGCGCTCATGCAGTTCAAGGGCGCCGTCGACGAAAGTGCCGTTCTCCGAGTAGCCCACGAGATCGGGCTCGACATCGACCGGCTGAAGGCCGAGATGGACGATCCCGCCATCCAAGGAGCGATTGATCGCAACCTCCAGCTCGCCCAGGCACTGCGCATCAACGGCACGCCGGGATTCGTGATCGGCGACCAGATCCTGCGCGGTGCGACCGACCTCGAGACTCTGCAGGCCCGGATCGCCGAATCGAGAGCTCGCCGGCAGGAGGGCGCATCCAAGTGAAAAGAATCTGATCCATGCTTGAGATTTCCAATATCGGCGTCCTGACCGCGTTCGTTGCGGGCGTGATCTCGTTCCTTTCGCCCTGCGTGCTGCCGCTCGTACCCGGTTATGTCTCTTATATTGCGGGCCGCACCGCTATCGAGAAGCCGGTTGGCGGAGCGATCGCGCTCAGGGTGCCCGCTCTGGCCCTCAGCCTCTTCTTCGTCCTCGGCTTCTCGACCGTCTTCATAGTTCTTGGCGCAAGCGCGACGGCGCTGGGCCAGCTCCTGATCAGCTATCGCTACGAGCTCAACATCATTGGCGGCGCGGTCGTTATTCTCTTCGGGCTGTTCCTGACGGGTCTCCTCCGGCCGTCCTTGATGATGCGGGAGGCCCGCTTCCGCGCGTCGCTCCCGGGTGGTCGGCCGATTGCCGCCTACGTGCTGGGCCTTGCCTTCGCCTTCGGCTGGACCCCGTGCATAGGACCGGTCCTCGGGGCGATCCTGACCGTCGGCGCGGCCTCGGCGACCGTCGCCGATGGCGTGGCGCTGCTTGCAGTCTATTCGCTGGGTCTCGGCCTGCCGTTCCTGCTTGCGGCCTTCTTCACCGACGCGCTGACTGCCCGGCTGAAGACGATCAGCCGTCTCGGGCGGGTTCTTCAGATGCTTGCTGGTGCCATCATGATCATTATGGGCATCGCGATGATAACCGGACAGCTCTCCGCGTTCGCGTACTGGCTGCTCGACGTCTTCCCGGTGCTCGCACGCGTCGGCTGAGCTCAGCAAAGCTGTGAAGCGGATTTCTTTCGGTGGCCTTCTTGAAGGTCCACCAAGAACGCCCCAAACCACGTTTCGCAAATCAGTGATTCCGGGTACTAGATCTCCGCCCGCCTCAGCAACTGCGCGTTGATGGCGACGACGACAGTGCTGGCCGACATCAGGATGGCTCCCACAGCCGGGGTCAGGATGACGCCGGCCCACGCCAAAACACCCGCGGCCAGCGGAATGGCGAAGATGTTGTAGCCGGCTGCCCACCAGAGGTTCTGCAGCATCTTCCGGTAACTGGCGCGGCTGAGGCGGACGATCCGCGGCACGTCGCGAGGATCACTGCGGACCAGTACGACGTCGCCCGCCTCGACCGCGACATCGGTTCCGGCCCCGATCGCAATGCCGATATCTGCCGTGACCAGCGCCGGAGCATCATTGACGCCATCGCCGACCATCGCCACGCGCTTACCCTCAGCCTGTAGCTCCTCGATCTTCTTGGCCTTGTCTTCCGGCAACACCTGCGCGAATACCGTGTCGATGCCGAGGTCTCTGGCCACACTCCGTGCCACGGCCTCCGAGTCGCCGGTCAGCATGACGACTTCGATTCCTTCCTCATGGAGCCGCCGCACAGCTTCGGCGGACTCGGGCCGGATGGCGTCTGCCACGGCAAAGGTGGCGAGGACGTGATCGGTTTCGATCAGATAGATCGCGGCCTGGCCCTTCTCACCGAAGCGTTCTGCCGCTGCGGCCAGTTCTGCCGGCGGGGTGATCTTGAGCCGGCTGAGGAGCGCAGGACCACCGACCTTGAGCTTGCGGCCCTCGACCCGCGCCTGAACGCCATGTCCGGGAACAGCCTGGAAGCTCTCTGCGTGAGGCACCGGAAGGCCGCGCTCCTGCGCGCTCTTGAACAATGCCTGCGCGATCGGATGCTCGGAATCGCGCTCCACGGCCGCTGAAAGCCGCAGAACCTCATCCCGTTCGACGCCGCTGGCCGTCATCATGTCAACGACCCGGTGCTCGGCAAGCGTGAGCGTTCCGGTCTTGTCGAACACCACGGCATCCAAATACCGCGCCTCCTCGAGGCCGCGGCGGTCGCGCACGAGAAGACCTGATTGCGCACCAATCGTGGTGGAAATGGCGATCACCAGCGGCACCGCGAGCCCGAGGGCATGAGGACAGGCGATCACCAGCACGGTAACCACGCGTGTGATGGTGAAATCCAATGGCGCGCCGAGCACGGACCACGCGATCAGCGTCAGTCCTCCGGCCCCAATGGCGACCAACGTCAGCAAAAACGCGGCGCGGTCGGCGAGCGCCTGAGCCCGCGAGCGTGAATGCTGCGCCTGCTCGACGATTCGCATGATGCCGGCCAGCGCCGTCTTCTCGCCGGTACCGGTCACCTCGACCCGAAGCGAGCCCTGCCCGTTAACGGTTCCGGCGATGACCCGGTCGCCCTGGCTTTTGTCGAGCAACCGGGACTCGCCGGTGATCATCGCCTCGTTGACAGAGCTCTTGCCGCTGCGGACGACGCCGTCGGCGGGCACACTCGCCCCGGGGCGGATCAAAACGAGATCCCCGTTGCGCAGCTCGTCGACCGCGACCTCCTCAGTGTGCTCGCTGTCCGTGATTTTGAGAGCCCTGTCGGGCAACAGCTTGGCCAGTTCCTTGAGCGCGCCCTGGGCCTGAAAAATGGACCGCATTTCGATCCAGTGCCCGAGCAGCATGATGGTGACCAGCGTCGCCAGCTCCCACCACAGCGGATGGCCCGGAAGGCCGAGCGTGACGGCGGCGCTATAGATGAAGGCGACGCTGATCGCCAAGCCGATCAGCGTCATCATGCCGGGCAAGCGGTCGGCCAGCTCGCGGACCGCCCCCTCCAGGAAAACACGTCCGCCGTAGATGAAGACTGCCGTTCCAAAGACGGCAGGGATGGACCGGGATCCTGGGAAAACAGGCGCTCGGTAGCCGAACCAGTCCTGGATCATAGGATCCCAGATGAGGGCCGGGATCGTCAGCGCCAATGAGATCCAGAACCGGTCACGGAACATCTCGACGGAGTGGCCGGCGTGCTTGTCGTGACCGACATCGCTGGATCGCGCGCGCCGCGCGACGTCGACGGCTTCCGCCTCGGGGCCATGCTCCTCCGCGGTGGCCCTGCGGAGGACGCCCTCATCCCGATGCTCGTGTGAGTGTTCCACAATGGCCTCCGTGATCGGGCTGGTCGCCTCACCAAGGCGTCTACGCGCGACTAGCCTAAGGAGCAATGGGGAATTGCGCCCCGGGGTGCAAAGAGCGTTGACCGTCTGCCCGGTCTGGCTGCCAAGCGAACACATGCCGGTCGCGAGCCCTGAAAAACGTCCCACACTGGTTAAGTTGAGCGACACCCTGGAGTTAATGGCATCGAACACTCGCGCGGCTGGGCGGATGGCGTTCGCTCGCGGTAGCCGACGAAACCAGCGGAACGCACGCTCGCTGCCAGGGCTGGTGATAGCAGCAGGCCGTCCATAGCGCCCAATGTTGGCCGGCGGGTAAGAGACAGGCGTTACGCATTAAGGAGGCTGCGGCGCTCGGCTTTGTCGCGGGCGTGTTGGCCATTTTCGGCCGTACAGCTTCACTTGGAGTCCGTACGCGGCAAGCCACGGCTTGGCAGCAACCCCTGCTGAGCCTTGGCGTTCGAAGTGCGCGGGCCGAGCCTGCACGACGATTGCGCCTGGTTCCGGGGCGACCGGACTTCAGAAATGGTCTCCATCGTCCCGGCGGAATAACCAACCGCTTGCTTCGATCGGAGAAACGGAATGGCAACTGACTTAGAGTTCCGGCAACCGGGGACCGGCGGGCACTGGTCATCTCCGCCTGGCTGACAGGCGTTTACTTCTTCATCGAGTTGGGCATCGGTCTGTGGACCGGGTCGATCGCGGTCACCTCGGATGCCTTCCACACCTTCTCGGCGGTTGGCGGTGTATTGATCGCGCTTGTCGCCCAGCGTCTTGCTGAGCGCGAGCCAGCACTCAGCAAACCTACGGCTAGATCCGGGCCGAGATCCTGGGTGCGTTGTTCAACGGATTGTTTCTCGCCATCATGGCGCTCTACGTGCTCTGGATGGGCGCCATGCGCCTGATGGAGCCGATCGAGCTTGCCACAACACCGATGCTACTCGTGGCGGCAGGCGGCATCGTCACAGAGGTGATCGCCATCCGCCTACATCTCGGCTCTGGTCATCCGCTTTACCGGCATTCTCGCCATCGACCCGCTGCTCGGCATGGCGTTCGGCCTCGTCCTGTTCTGGGCCTCCTGGCAAATTCTCCGCGACGCGCTCAACATCTTACTGGAAGCGACACCCGACGATCTTGATCTCGATGCGGTCCTTGAGGCAATCCGCGAGATGGACGGCGTGATCGACGTGCATCATGTCCATGCCTGGAGCTTGACCTCGGGGCGTTATGTGTATTCTGCCCATGTCTGCGTGCGTGATCTCGCCCAGGATGGCGCGCGCGTGCAGAGAATGGTACACGATCTGCTCAAGAACAAGTTCAAGATCTATTTCTCGACGGTGCAGATCGAGGAAACGTGTCTCGAGGACGAGGAGGGCGCCCAAGGAGATCGACATCACGCGCGAACCGCGCCGGGCAACCTGATAGCGGAAGCACGACCCGGCTGCGGCTATAGGAACTGCGCTCGGCAGAAATAGCGTCAACGCTTACTTGATGAACAATGCTGTGGCGTTCTTGCAAGCGATGCGCTCGGCGATCTCCGGCGGCAAATTCTGCAGCCACTGGCGCACCGAATTTGCATCCCCTCGACTTCGTGCCAGCGCGCGACCGAGAATGAGTCGGTGCCGACTATGAAGCGGTCCGGAAACTCCTCGAAAGCTGCGCGCCAGTCCGGGTGGACCTCGCCGTTGCTGGCGATCTGCCTACGCACGGCCAGGTCAATCCAGAGGTTTGTGTGCTTGCGCAGCATCGCGAGCACGCGGTCGAGCGGCTCTAAGCCCGCATGGGCCCAGATCACGCGTGCGTCAGGGTCCTGCTCGAAGATGCGCTCGACGGCGCCGCGGTCCGAATCGGCGTTAAGGTAAAGCCGGTGCTCTCTGGCGATCTCCACCACGCGCTTGAACACCGGGAGTTCCGCTTCGGCGCCATAAGCGTGGAACTCGCCGAGGGCGACACATCGAGCCTTTTTCAGCCGCGCCTCGACATGCGCTGGAACTGAGTCGCCCGTTAGCCAGGATTTCATCTCCCCAAGCTTGCGGTAAGGCGACAATGCCGGCACGACCAGTTCCGGCGCTTCGCGCAGGAGCATCAGCGTGCCGCCGTCATTGGCACTCGAGACGACTGCGTGCCGGATGCCGGCCCTTCGCAAGGTCGCGATGGCCTTTTCGGGCGGCATGGCCTTCCAGACATCGTGCCCTAATGGATATGAGCGTCGAAGATAGACACCTCGGTCGCGTAGACAGTGGCCGCCATAAACGCGTTCAGAGCGACTACGAGGAGCCTGCGCATGTGGAGCCTCCAGCGCCGCTGCCTCGGATTGCTCCCAAATTCGGCAATTTGCACCAAGTTCCCGAGCTTTCGTCGAGGCTCGTCCCTCAATATCGTCAAGCCGATACGATGGAAGCTGGACCTCTTTTCGCCGCTTTCGCCGGACAAAATCGGCGCACGCGGCTCGCCAGAAACACTGGGCCGGCAGCAACAGTTTCGTCGACCGCTCATCGTGCGACCTGACTGCCACATGGCTTGGTTAGTTGACCGTTGCCGGTTGACGCTCCAGGGTCGCGCACGTACCTAGGGGAAGTATCGGACACGACTCGGAACCTGTTTCGCCGCATGGCGCAAAGGCCTACCAAGACGGTGATCTGGGCTGCACTCATCGCAGCCATATTCACCTTGTTTGGCACTGCGGACCGCGCATTGGCCCATTTCGGGCATGTGCAGAAACCGATCGCTTCGGCTTCCCTGCAGGTTCAACCCTCCATCTCCCCGGTCGCCGCTACAGAAAACGTTGGCGCTACCCGCACCGACAGCCTTAACGTCGGATCTGGCGACGACGGATCGGCACCGCCAATCGCTCCAATGGACCGCCAATCCTGCTGCGGCAGCCTTGCCTGTCACGCCGCCGTCGAAGAGACGGCCTCCACGGCGTGGGTCCCGCAGCGTTTCGGGGAGAGGATGCGCGCCCCGCTAGTTGCGGTCCCAGCAAGCCAGATGATTTCAGGCCTGGAACGACCACCACGACGGTCCTGATGGGATCTGACGCTCGCTAAAGCTCGGGCGTGCGGCGCGCGATCCCGGCTCTCCCGGCAGCACTGGGCATGCGGCCTGCCATGGCCGTCATCCCAATCAAATCCAAACTGCAAGCTTTGGACGTCAAACCATGCGTCACATTTCGTTGGCTCGTGCAGCCTTGGCCGCAGTGCTCATCTCGGCAGCCGTTCTAGCTCTTGATCCAGCGCGCACCTGGGCAGGCAGTTCTGCCGATCCGTGGGCTGCAGTGCCGCCAGCACCATACCAGTCGGTACTCGCGGGAACGCGGAGCTATCGCCCGGTTGAGCCGCTGCCATGGGGTGACGTCAACCGCCGGGTTGCGCCTCGGGGCGCTCTGCCGCAGCCGACAGCGCCACGCGGCCAAACTGCACCATCGCAGGGGGCCGCACGTTCAGGGCATCAGGACTTGCAGCGGCATTAGCGCCCGCGCCAGTGGCCGCAGACAAGAACACACGGGATCATACGGATGCTTATGAGGGGCAATGCTCGGTACCAGGGCTACGGAATGGGATGGTGGATCGCCGCTGTCCTGATGCTGCCTCTGGTGACCGGGGGCTGCGCGAATTTCTCGCCTGATGGGGGGATGTTCACCGTCGCGGCATTGGCGGGCGAGCAACTCGGCAAGGAGGCGGTCAAGGTTCGAACGGCGGAGGAGGCGGCCATCGTCGAGGCGCGGGTCAAGGCCCTGCTCGCCAAACCGCTGACCGCATCGAGCGCCGTGCAGATCGCGTTGCTCAACAATCGCGGACTGCAGGCGGCCTACAATGAGCTCGGCATTTCTGAGGCGCAGATGGTCGAAGCGAGCCTGCCGCCGCCGCCGACGGTGGCGCTGGCGCGGCTCGTCTGGTCCGGCGGCTACGAGGTCGAACGCCAGATCCTGCAGAATGTGCTCGGGCTGCTGACGCTGCCGCGCCGCCGCGAGATTGCCGAGGCGCGATTCGCCCAAGCGCAGATGCGCGCCGTGGAAGCGACGCTGCGCACCGCGGCCGACGCGCGTCGCGCCTATTACCGGGCGGTTGCGGCCAACGAAAGTGCCAAGGCCCTCGAGAGCGCGCGCCTGTCGACCGAGGCGATCGCCGATCTCTCCAAGCAGCTCGGCGAGACCGGGGCCATGTCCAAGCTCGACCAGGCCCGCGGGAATGTGCTCTACGCCGAGGTCAGCAGTCAGCTTGCCATGGCGCGGCTCGGGCAGCGCACCGAGCGCGAACGCCTGATCCGTACGCTGGGACTATGGGGTGAGCAGACGAAGTTCCGGCTCCCGGACAGTCTTCCGCCGCTGCCGAAGAGCCCGCGCGCGATGGAGACGGTCGAGAAGGAGGCGGTCAGCCGCCGAATCGACCTCATTATCTCGCAGATGGAGCTCGATATTCTGGCCCAGGAATTGGGGCTCACGAAGCGCACCCGCTTCATCAACGTGCTCGAGGTTGCCGGCCTCTCCAGCAAGGAGAAGGAGGAAACGATCGAGCACGGCAAGAAGGAGACTGAAATCACCCGCAAGCGCGGTCTCGAGGTCGAGTTCCAGATCCCCATCTATGATTTCGGCGAGGCACGACTGGTACGCGCCGAGGAGACCTACATGCAGGCGGTCAATCGGCTGCTGGAGCGGGCAGTCAATGTGCGCTCCGAGGCGCGCGAGGCCTACCAGGCCTATCGCGGCACCTACGACATCGCGCGCCATTACGAGCGCGAGATCCTGCCCTTACGGCAGATCATCTCGGATGAAGCGCTGCTCAATTACAACGCCATGATTACCGACGTCTTCGAGCTGCTCGGCGACGTGCGCGCTCGCATCACTTCCAACGTGCAGGCCATCGAGGCCCGGCGCGAGTTCTGGCTCGCCACCGTCGATCTTTCCACCGCCATTTTCGGCGGCAGAGGTGGTGCCGGAGACGGTGAAGCGCCGATGACCGTCGCGGCCGGCGGCGGGGCCGAGCCTGCAGGCCATTGATATTCGTTCAAGGAGTATGTGATGACAGTCTCACGTAGGGCATTTCTGGCGAGCTCGGGGCTCGCGCTGATGAGCGCGAGCCAGGTCAGCGGGCGCGCAGCGGCGGCCTCGATCCCCGAGGCCCCGATTCAGACCTCGCCGCTGATGCAGCCGCCGCTGTTTCCCTCTTCAGGGCCGGATTACCAGCCGGTGGTGACGCTCAACGGCTGGACGCTGCCGTGGCGCATGAACGGCGATTGGAAGGAATTTCATCTCGTCGCCGAACCCGTGGTGCGCGAGATTGCGCCCGGTATGAAAGCGCACCTGTGGGGCTACAACGGCCAGTCCCCCGGCCCGACCATCGAGTGCGTCGAGGGTGATAAGGTCCGCATCTTCGTCACCAACAAGCTGCCCGAGCACACGACCATTCACTGGCACGGCATGCTGCTGCCCTCGGGCATGGACGGCGTCGGCGGTCTGACCCAGCCGCACATAAAGCCGGGCAAAACGTTCGTCTACGAGTGGGAAGTGAAGTCGAGCGGGACGTTCATGTACCATCCGCATGCGGACGAGATGGTGCAGATGGCGATGGGCATGATGGGTTCTTTCATCATCCATCCCAAGGACCCGAAATTCATGCGCGTCGATCGCGATTTCGTGTTCCTTCTCGCCAGCTACGACATTGAGCCCGGCACCTATGTGCCGCGGGTGAACGAGATGACCGACTTCAACATGTGGACGTTCAACTCCCGCGTCTTCCCGGGCATCGATCACTTCGTCGTGCGCAAGGGGGATCGCGCCCGGGTGCGCGTCGGCAACCTGACGATGACCAACCATCCCATCCACATGCACGGTTATCACTTCTCCGTCACCTGCACCGATGGCGGATGGGTGCCGGAGAGCGCGCGCTGGCCGGAGACCACCATCGACGTCCCCGTCGGGGCCATGCGCGCCTACGATTTCGTGGCCGATGTGCCGGGCGACTGGGCGCTCCACTGTCATAAGTCGCACCACACGATGAACGCCATGGGACACGACGTGAAGACCTACATCGGTGTCGATCAGCGTGAGATCAAAAAGAAGATTTCGCGGCTGGTCGACGGCTACATGCCGATGGGCTCGGCGGGGATGGCCGAGATGGGCGAGATGGAGATGGAGGCGCCGGCCAACACGCTGCCGATGATGACGGGCTTCGGCCAGTTCGGGCCGATCGAGATGGGCGGCATGTTCACGGTGATGAAGGTGCGCGAGGGGCTCGATGCGAACGACTACAAGGATCCCGGCTGGTTCAACCACCCCGAGGGCACGGTTGCTTACGAATACAAGGGATCCAAGGCAGCGCTGCAACAGCCGGCGCGCAAACCGACTCGCGTCGGGGCGACAGCCAGCGGTGTCGAGTTGCGGGCGGTGAAGCCGGGCCGCGGCGGTCAGTCTCACTATTAGCATCAACAGCAAGAAGGATACCCCGATGAAATTACGAGGCATGGGCGCTGCACTTGCGTCGCTTGCGGTCCTGGTCGCGTCCGCCGGACTGGCCGCGGCAGGGCCGGGTGCAGCCGGTCACAGCCATTCCCACGACGGGGAGACCGACTTCGGCCGGCCGGGTGACCCGAAGAAGAAGTCACGCACGGTCGAGGTGATCATGCGCGAGGGCGACGGCAAAATGGAGTTCGTGCCGAGCCGGATCGAGGTGCGGCAGGGCGAGCAGATCCGCTTCGTCATGAAAAACCATGGCGAGCTCGAGCACGAGTTCGTGCTGGCGACCTTCGAGGAGAACTTGAAGCACGCCGAGGAAATGGCGAAGAACCCGGAGATGGAGCACGACGAGCCGAACATGAAACGGCTCAAGCCCAAGGCCGGCACGAGCGCGGTCTGGCATTTCACCAAGGCGGGCGAATTCCAGTTCGCATGCCTCATTCCCGGCCATATGGAAGCCGGCATGAAGGGCGTCATCGTCGTCAAGCCGGCCAAAGCCGGCCCGGCGGTCGAGGCCGCCATCTCGAAAACCAAGAAGCAGTGATGAGCAGGAAGGAGTTCGGAGTGATGATGAGCAGGAGGAAGTTTTTTGCAGCGGCGGCGCTCTTGGCCATGGCAGCACTCGCAGGAGTCGGTGGGGCCGCAGCTCAGTCCGAGATGGTCGAGGGTGAGATAAGGAAGGTCGACGAGTCGGCCGGCAAGATCACGATCAAGCACGGGCCGATCAAGAAGTTCGATATGGACTCCGGCATGACGATGGTGTTCCGCGCCAGCGATCCCGCCATGCTGAAACAAGTGAAGCCGGGCGACAAAATCCGCTTTGAAGCGGACAAGGTGAACGGGCAGTTCACCTTAATGAGAATCGAGAAGCAGAACTAGCGACGAGTTCCGCTTCGCAATCAACGACCGTATTCGCAAATAGCCGCCGATTGATTCCGATTAGCGGCTATTTGGGTCAGCGTGGTGATCATGGCCGCCAGCAGGATCACCTACCAAGGACGCCAGTCCTGTACTGTTTCTACTGACTGACTGGTCGCAATGGAGTCTGGATTGAACCGCTGCCAAGTCGCAGTCACCCGCATGCCTCGGCGAACTTTGTCGTAGAGCTCAATCACGTGCTCGTTGTGCATACGGATGCAACCACGCGACACGTTCTTGCCGATTGTCCATGGCGCGTCAGTTCCATGGATCCGGTAGAGTGTATCGCCTAAATAGATGGCGCGGACACCAAGCGGATTGCGTGGATGCCCGCCCGGCACCGTGGCTGGCAGACTGGGATTCTCGCGCCGCATTGACGGCGTCGGTGTCCAGGGCGGGTTCACCATTTTTCGGGACACTAGAAGCGTACCATCCCAGCGGCTGTCGCCACTGGGAACCGCAATCGGATAGCTGATTGCCTGTCCTCGTTGAACGATGTGATAGAGGCGCCGATCCCCGAAGCTTACGATGATCTGATTGGGCGAGTAGTCGGGGTCGAATCCAACCAACCTCCGATCCGACACGGTGTCCTCATTACCTGAGAACCAGTCGAGGAGAGATTGCGCGCTGGCCGCCTGGATAGTGATTAACAGTGTGCAGATCGCGAAGATGCAGGTCGAGGTGATTCTGAAGAAGTTGAGAAGCTTCGAATCCATGTCAAATCCCTCTCTTGAGCGAAAAATGCGCTCGGATCAATACGCTGGAAGAAGGTTGCGCTTGATGGAGTCCGCGCAGGGGACGACACCTGCACTGGACAGAGATGGACGCGCTACGGGCGCATGCGGCGTGTTCTGGCGTATACGCTCTTGAAATCATCAGCCGCAGAGCAGGCCAGGCCATCTGCGCACGCGAGCGCGCGCTCGGCTCGCACATCTAGTTGGGCTAAGTTCGGCCTTGAAGCTCCCTCAGGCGTATTTTCCGGAGCCGCATTGCGCTGCCCCGATGCGATATGGGAACGAACAGAATGGAAGCAATGATGATCAATCGGCCGGTGGCGATCCTTTCCGAAATGACAATCGCCAATGGCACTGATAAGCGGCTGGTCTGCCACGCGCACCAATGCATCAGCAGCCGGAGTTTGCATCAGTAGCGCGATGAGCACGATTGCAGCACGCAAAAGACTGCGGACCGGCATCCAACGCCTTTCCGTAAAGGTCGTGAGCGTGTCTATTGCGGCATGATCTGTTGGCATCAGATGCATACACTAGCGTCCGTAACCCCAGGATGCGAGCCTCCGGAGAGGCAGCTCCAATTGACTAGTTGCGCCAATGCCACAGGTCAGCAAGTCGCCGAGTCAGAAGGCGCGCTTGACATTGGCGACACCGACCGGTGGCTGTTGCTCACCGGGGATCAGCGATACCCAAGCCATCTGATCCAGGTACGACTGGCGCATGACGAAGGTATAAGGGACCTCACTCCAGAGCCTGATGTCGTCATGTCTGTTGTCGAGGATGAAGTCCCCTGCATCGGTACGGACCGTGAGCACTGCGTGACCCTCGTCATTCTCATCGCGTACGACTGTGATCAGCAGTGCACTGCTCGCCCAACGCATCTCCCGCAGGCGCTTCCGCTTGAGCAAGACATATTCCTCGCAATCCCCCTTGCCCGTACTTGGCATGGTCCACAGTTCTTCGACGCCGAACTGATCCCTGTCCGTGACTGGCTCAATCGCGCGATTGACAGCGCGGTTGACATCGTCGAGCTGGGCCAGGCGGTCAGCAGTTGCTCTGATCCGGATAGCCCCGAAGGACTGACCGGTGCACTCCTGCGGGTTGGCTTTGCAGAACCGGACAAAGCCGTGAGGTGGGCTAGCTGCGCTGTAAGCGCGAGCAAATCTTGCATACTCTTGCTGGGTGTGGCCGCTCCCGAAAGCCACGGATGGCTGTAAGCAAAGCAGAACGATCGCGGCGGGAACGCTGGTGGCGCGCATTGGCATCCCCTCGGGTTGGGTGAGAACGATAGCTTGGCAGGCCACTCTTAAGAAGACGCTAAACTCATTCTCGAACCGCTAACCTCCAGCCCTTAAGGCTGTGCCGGACGAACGGGATCAGGGTCGAGCCCGCAACTCACAGCTCGGACGAGCTCTGCTGGGCGCTGTACCGCGTGGCGGACGGTTCGTCGAAAGCGGATGCGGTACCGTGGCGATGGCTGTCTACAATCTGATCCGGATGCCGAGGCTGCTGGCAGCAGCGGGAGAGGACGTCGGCCGCAGACAGCAACCGATCGCGCCGAAGGAAGAGCCCACCACAAACCCGACAAGTGAGAGATCGCCAGTCTACGCTGACGGCAAATTCAACAGCCTGAGAATCACAAACGATTCTTAGGATTGAAGAACTTTCGGGCGGAAGCGATGGGACTGGAGTCTAACCTTCTTCACGGAAGCTGCGTAGCTGTGTGATTATCCCACGAAAGTTAGTGAGCGCTTCGTGCTATATGACGACGGACGGCTCATAAACCGATTCGGCACGACAGGCGCGAGTTCGTGCTTGACAACAAGAAAGCCAAGCGTCTCATAAAAACCACGTTAATTTCTAGATCAGTCTCCAGATAGGCCGTGGTCGCGAGCGCGTTCATGCGTTGGCAGCAATGTCTCATCAAGCGCAACCGACCTAGCATCCTCAGGCAAAGCTCGACATGGACTTGAGCGGCCGGCAAATCAGGCGAAACAGCGACAAGGCGCACTTGCCGCTGTGCCAAAAGCAGCACGTAACATGTATTCGGAAAGCCCACACTCCGAAACAGCGGCTTGAAATAAATCGATCCGAGATACGAGGGTCCGCTTGAGGGCATTCGGAAGGCGGAAGGTCAGAACATGGGGTTTTCTACCGACGGCTCGGCTTGCGCCCAAGCTGTGCTGTTCACTGAGACGGAGCCGGCCATCAGCCGGGCATGTCGGCGGCGGGTAGCCCCGACTTCTCGGCCGAACACCACAGCGTCAGCCCGCTCGGGGCCATCGCGGTACAGCTCATCGATCGTGCGCTCCAGCACACTCCCGCGCGAACTCGTACTGGATTTGGACATCTGCGATTTTTGCATCTGTCGCTCCCCGTGGTTGTTGGACCGGCGTCGAGCCCCACGCCACCTCCCTGTTGTACTAGCTCAGTCTGTCCACCACACTAAAATCCTTCACCATTGGGCGCGCCCGCCGGGACGTCGAGGCGCTGATGGCCCTGCGCCCTCAAACTGCACTCCGGCGGACTGGCGCAGGGGCGTCGAGAAAGTCCCGCCTGAACCTCACACCATGAAACCATTCCCGTCAGAAGGTTGTCAGCCTTCATTTGTGGCCCACATTGGGCACTCACGCCTTTCGCGCTTCTGCAATCGCTTCTTTGAGCGCCTTTTCATTCATCAGACCCGGATAGATCTTTCGGCCGATGACGAATGCTGGGGTGCCGCCCAAATTGAAAGCGCTGGCCTGAGCCATGTTGCGGGCGATAATCGCATCGATGCGCTTGGCGTCTCTTTTGAAAGCAAGATGCAACCCGGTCGGATCGAGGCCGGCTCTCAACAAAGCCGCATCGACCTGTTCTTTTCTCAGTCGACCCTCGGTGGCCATGAGAGCATTGAGAGCCTGCTCATAGGCCTTCTCGGAATGGGCAGCAAGCACCAGAGTCGAAGCATAAATCGAGACCGAGCCGAATATCGGGAAGTCTTTCATCACCAGCCGCACTTTGCCATCCTGCTCAACAACCTTCATCAGCTCCGGATGACCGACTTTGCAATAGGGGCACTGATAATCGAAATACTCCACAATCGTGACGTCGCCTTTTGGATTTCCGAGGGCGGGAATTTCAGGATCGAAGAAGACTTGATCTGGCGTAGGCGAGCCCTGCGCGCGGGCCATTGAAAACGGGTAGACGAGCGCTGTCGCTCCGGCGGCACTTGCGGTGAGCATCTGGCGGCGGCTGATCATTTCAGATTTCTCCTTTGCCTGATTGGCTTTCATCGAGCACGACGATACGCGCTCCTTTGGGAACACGCTTGTAAAGATCGAGAATGTCTTGGTTCAGGAGGCGAATGCAGCCGGACGAAACGGGCTTTCCAATCGACCATGGCTCGTTCGTCCCGTGAATTCGATAGAGGGTGTCCTTTCCGTCCCTGTAAAGATAAAGGGCGCGTGCACCGAGCGGATTATGAAGTCCGCCACTTAGGCCGCCGGCATAAGGACCGTAGCGCTCCGGCTCGCGCTTGATCATGTTCGGCGTCGGCGTCCATCCCGGCCAGGCCGCTTTGCGCAAGATGTCGGCTTCGCCCTGAAATTCGAGGCCAGCCTTGGCAACGCCGACGCCGTAGCGCATTGCCTTGCCGCCTTCCATGACGAGGTAGAGAAATCGGGCATGGGGATCGACGATGATCGTGCCGACCGGCTCGTCGGTTTTGTAGCCTACGATCTGGCGCAGATAGCGCTCATCGATTTTGGAGACGTCGACGGCGGGGATGATGGTGTCATTATCGATGACCTTGCCGTAAATTTTCGCATAGCCCGATTTGGCATCGGACTCCGCCGCGTGCGCGGAATCCGCCACCGTCTGCGAAATGGATGAGCAGGCGCCGAAAATAAGCGGCATCGGTGCAATCAGCGCGGTACGCAACAGAACACGTGGCGTGATCCGCATATGAGTCCTTTCAGTCAAGCGTGCCTCCTAGTTTCCGCTGCTCAGGCGGGCCACATTGGTCTGCAAAATTTCACGCGAGATCTCTCCGAGATGAGCGTTCTTAAGCACTCCATCCGCGCCGATGAAAAGCGTTGCAGGCAGTCCCAGAGCGCCGTAGTGCCGGGCCACGCTGCCGAATTGGTCGAGCAGGACTGTCTCGAGTGCGAGCCCCTCGTTGGAGAGATAGCGCGTGATCGCCTCTTGCCCCTCACCTTGATTAACGAAATAGAAATTGACGTCTGCAGAAGACGCGGCGATTTCGGCCATCATCGGCATTTCCCGCCGGCAGGGCGGGCACCACGACGCCCAGAGATTGATCACTTTCGGCCGGCCGGTATTTGCGCTGAGCGCATAAGTCTCGCCGGTCAGCGCGGGCAAGGGTTGCTGTGGAAGGGGGGTTGCCTGTGTGCCGCCGGTCAATTGCCAGGCGGTATTCCAGACCACCAGTGCCGCAGCGAGGGGCACGAGCGACCACGCCCGCTGCCGCATCGTCTCGAGAACGAACGGGATGGTGAGGAGGATGGCGGCAGCGCCGGCCGGCCAAAAGAACCCGCCCTCCCACAGCGCGATCATGCGCCAGGGTTCCTGGGCGAAACTATTCCAGTAGAGCGCAACGTGGCCCATTCGGGCAGCAGCAATGCCGCCCGCGAGCACCCACCAGGACCAGCTGTCGAACTTCTGGTCGACGCGGCGCGCCAAGATGGCCGATACCGCGATGAAGACCATGACGCCGAGCACCACGGCGAACCGATCGGCTGCGAGCACCAGCGGACCCAAGGCAATTCCGTTCATTTTTGTGGGGCTCCCGCGAAACCTGCGGACTGCAACAAACCTTCGACCGTCACATTGCCGACGAGACGACTGCCGGCGGGCTCCCGGGCGACACGGTCGAAGAACACCATGGTGGGTGGACCGGCGATTTTGAGCTGCTGCATCAGCTCGATTTTGTCCCCGTCCATATCGGAAAGATCGGCCTTAATCAGATGAAATCCGTCGAGTCCACGGCGTACCTGATTGTCGATCAAAACCGATCGTTCAATCGTGCGGCAGGTAATGCACCAGTCCGCAGTGAAATAAACGAGGGTTGGTTCCGCTGCTTTGCTGGCCTGTAAAAACTGCTGGAGTTCGGGTGCAGATGTGACATCCGCAAATTCAAGTTCCCTTTTCTCCACCGCCGGTGCGGAGCGGGAAGCCAGGGCAGCGAGCGGCCTCAGGGGGTCGGTTGCGCCAGATGCCGCCCCGATCAAAAGGAGCGTGCCGTAGACGAGTGCCATGGTGCCGAAGGCCCGTGTCGGTATGCGTTGATGAGCAGTGGCATTTTCGCTGCTGAGCCCCCAGGTTCCCGCGCCGACCAGCAGAGCGGACCAGAAGACGAGGTCCAGTCCTGCGGGCAGAAGCGGCGACGCCATCCAGATTGCCGTGGCCAGGAACGCAAGGCCGAACACGCGCTTCACGCTTTCCATCCAGGCACCGGCGCGAGGCAGGATGCTGCCGCCCATAGTTCCGAGAGCGATCAGGGGAATGCCCTTGCCGATTCCAAGTGCGAAGAGAGCCGTCGCGCCGAGCGCCATGTCGCCCGTCTGCGCGATGTAGAGGAGCGCGCCTGCAAGGGGGGCCGTAACGCAGGGTCCGATGATCAGCGCCGAAGAGAACCCAAGCACGGCGACAGTGCGCTTCGAGATGCTCAACGCGCCGGTGCTTTGCGCGATCCAGTTCGTCCAACTCGCGGGGAGCTGCAGCTCAAAGAGGCCAAACATGGCCAGCGCCAACACCACGAAGATCAAGGCGACGGCGCCCGTCGTGACCGGCGATTGGAGTAGCATCTGCAGGTTCTGGCCGGACCAGCCGGCCACCGCGCCGAGCAGGGCGAAAGCGGTGGCAAACGACAGGACATAGATGCTGGACAGGGTAAAACCGCGACCCGGCTTGAGCTGACCGCCTCCGCGCACCAGCACTCCCGCCAAAATGGGATATAGCGGCAGGACGCAAGGCGTGAACGCGATCAGCAGACCGAAGAAGAGAAAGCTGGCAACGACCAACAGTGTGCCGCCGCGGCTGCGGATCGACTGAATAAGGCTGTCATCCGAAGCTAGATTAAAGGTGCTTGCGCCCGCTGCGGGGGCAGCCGTCGACGCAATTTCAGGTGTGCTTCCGTAACTCGCCTCAGGTGCTGCCGCCCGAGGAAGCCCGCTTCCGGAGGACGGCGCACGGCCGGCCGACCCCACTTGCTCGGATGGATTGGAAACGGCGAGCGCTACCGGATCAATGAGCCTGATCTGCGGTATGTAGCAGATCCCGTTTTCCTGACAGCCTTGGTAGGTGAGTTCCAGCGGCCCATCACTGGTGGCGCGGGTTGTGGCTGTTGCCGCGCCGTAATAGACCTCGGTTGGCCCGAACGTCGGGTCGTCCTTCCGCTCGCCCGCAGGTGTCTCGATCGGCAGCTCGCGACCATCCGCGGCCTTGATGCTGATGTGCTCCCGATAGAGATAGTATCCATTGGTTATGGACCAATCGAACCTGAGCGAGCCGTCCTCGTTGCGTGACACCGTGAGCTGGAAAGCGCTGTCGGCTGGTAGGGGGCTTGCTTGCAGCGGTGCGGCAAAGAAGCTGAGAAAAAGCAGACTGAGCAGAAATAGTCTCATCATCTCCATCGCCCCTGAGGCATTGCGAATTGGCGCGGCACGGAGGTGGGATGGCCAGCTTAAGGCAGCCTTAAGCCAGGATTGCTTGCTGGCGGGTGGGCTATAGAAGAAGCAGCATGCGCATACTCGTAGTGGAAGACGATCCGATGCTGGTCGACGGCTTGACCGTCGGCCTCGGGCTCGCAGGGTTTACTGTCGATGCCGTATCGAGCTGTGAGGACGCGGCGACGGCGACCCGCGCCCAGCGCTATGATGCGATCGTGCTCGATCTCATGCTGCCGGATGGGTCCGGGCTCGATGTTCTCGCTGAATTGCGCGGCGCCAAGGACAGCACGCCGGTGGTCCTGCTTACCGCACGCGATCAGGTGGCAGATCGCATCTCCGGGCTCGATGCCGGCGCGGATGACTATATGGGCAAGCCTTTCGACCTCGATGAGCTGGCGGCCCGCCTGCGCGCCGTCGCACGGCGGGGGGTGGGGCGCGCCAATGCTATTCTGGAGTGGCGCGGCGTCATGCTCGATCCGGCGCAGCTTACCGCGACCAGAGGCGGCGCTCCACTGAAGCTCACCCGGCGTGAATTCTCAGTGCTCCGGGCGCTCATGGAGCGGCCGATGGCCACTGTCCCGAAGGCGGCACTGGAGGAAACTCTATACGGCTGGCAGGAGGAGGTGGAGAGCAACGCGGTGGAGGTCCACGTCCACCATTTGCGTACGAAGCTCGGACCAAACTTCATAAAGACGGTCCGGGGACTCGGTTACCGGCTGGCCGAGGATACCCCGTGAATTCCATCAGAACGCGTCTCATTGCCATTCTGATTGGCACGACGGGTCTTGTCTGGCTCTCGGCGGTAATTTGGATTTATGCCAGCACCCAGGCCGAAGTGGAGCGTGTGCTCGATGCACGGCTCGCCGAAGCGGCCCGCATGGTGAATTCACTTTTGACTGATCAGCGAATCGCGATCGGCGTTGCGCAGGGTGCTGCCGTGAGTGCAGCCTTGCAAGCCGGCAGCAATCCGTCATCCTATGGACGCCAACTCTCGTGTCAGATCTGGTCGCTCAGCGGCGCGCTGATCGCCCGTTCCACAGGAGCACCTGATGCGCGCTTGACGAAAGCTAAGCAGGGCTTTTCAGAAAACGAAATCAACGGCGAAATTTGGCGCGTCTACTCCATCGAAAATGCTGAGCTCGGCGTAAGCGTAATGATCGGCGATAGCCTGGGTGTCCGCGAGCGGTTGGTTGGGGACGTCATAAAGGGGCTCCTGCTGCCGGCAACCATCATCTTTCCGTTTCTCGGAGGCTTGATCTGGCTGAGTGTCAAGCGTGGGCTCAGGCCCCTCAGCGACATGGCGCGCACGCTGTCGTCGCGTAAAGCCAGCGACCTTAGACCATTGCCGATCTCCGATATGCCGGACGAGATCGCGCCTGCTGTCGACGCACTGAATTCACTATTCAAGCGGGTCGATGCCGCGAGGGAGCGGGAGCGTAGTTTCACAGCTTTCGCGGCCCATGAACTCAGAACTCCCCTGGCCGGACTAAAAACGCAGGCGCAAATCGCGCTCGGCAGTGCCGATGCCGAGGTGCACGCCAACGCCCTTCGCCAGATTGCCACCGGCGTCGATCGCACCGGCCGCCTTGTGAAGCAACTTCTCGATTTGGCCTTATTGGAGGCCAGCGAGGCCGAACCGAGCCCCACCAATGAAAGCATTTCCAGCCTCGTGCAGACTGTCATCGCGGAGCAACAAGCCCTGGCGAGCCGCTGCGGCGTGGCGATCAGGATTGAGCTTGGCGATGGCAAGACCAAAGCATGGATCGAGCCGCATTTCTTGATGCTGGCGCTTCGCAATCTGCTTGAAAACAGTATCAGTCATTCGCCTAAAGGCGGCACAATCGTGTGCAGCAGCGCGAAGGACGGGACGGATGTTCGGATTATGATCGAAGACGAGGGACCGGGCATTCCTGAGGAGGAACTGCCTCGCGCCACCGAAAGGTTTTTTCGGGGTAGAAATAAAACAGAGATCGGGAGCGGCCTTGGACTGGCAATCGCGCAACTCGCGATAGAGCGGCTTGGCGGTTCTCTGGAGCTTATGAATCGTGACCCGCGAGGGCTTTCTGCCAATGTTTCGATACCGGCGCGTGTCACAGGGGACTGGGCATGCTCTTGAAGCTGAGCCGTGCGCTTGTCGCCGAGGAACGATTAACGATCGACCTGCGACCGGTACTCACGACCAATCGGCTTTACGGAAGCTGTTAGGCTTGTCGCGAAGCACGCGGCGGCCCGCAAGGAACAACGCAGCCCCGGCGATGATCAGGACCAGCGGCCAATTGCCCACGAGCCCACCTTAGCGGCGGCGCTAGACGGGAATGGACGCCCTCCCCGTTTGACGCTTGGCACGCATCATGCCGTCCCGGGCCGAAGTCGAGCGCACAGCCGTAAGCAGCGTGCATCGAAAAAAAGTCCCAGAATAACAGTAATCTATCCGATCAGATGATCGTTTTGCTCCTCAACCTATGCCGCGCCGCCATCAAATCAATGGTAGCAAAATGAGCTATCGCGAAAGCTCTCCCGAAAACAAGGGCCCGCTTGCTAAGGCCCTGACACCTTCCACATCGCCCGTGAAAAACAGCACGTCGAGACGGAGGCGCTGCGCGAGCTCCTGGCCGACCTTCGGCCCAAGGACCATCGATGCCGTTGCCCAGGCATCGGCCTCGGCGCAGGTTCGTGCGACGACGGTGACCGAGGCGGGCGGCGTCATCAGGGGCGCGCCGCGGCGCGGGTCCATCGTGTGGGACAGGCGGCGCCCCCCGACGAGGATCCAGTGCCGGTAGTCGCCGGATGTCGCGACCGCGGCATCCTGCAATGCCAGGATCGAATGCGGCGCGCGGCGGTCGGGGTCGGGGGCCTCGACCGCGATGCTCCAGGGCTCGCCGTCGGCGCGCAGGCCAAGCGCCCGCATTTCGCCGTCGATGCCAACCAGCCCGGACGAGATCCCGAAGCCGCGCAGGGTTTCGGCCAGCCGGTCCACGCCGTAACCCTTGGCGATGCCGTTGAGGTCAAGGACGATGGGGGCAGTCTTGCGCGCCCTTTCACCATCAGGGTCGAGTTCCAGCACCTCGTGAGCGGGCCGGCGTGGGGCATCGAGTGCTTTCCGAATGAGGTGCTGGTCGGCGGCTTCGGGCCCAAAGCCCCACGCCCTTACCACATCACCCAGGCCGATGTCGAAGGCGCCGCCCGAGGCTCGGCCGATCCTCAGCGCAATCCTCAGCACGTCCCTCAACTGACCGGGGATCGCCACCCAGTGCTTCGGCCGGGCAGCATTCAGGCGCATCAAGTCGCTGTCGGGATTCCAAGTGGACATCTGGGTGTCCACTTCATCCACCGCAGCTTGAAGCGCATCCTGGACAGGTTTCGCATCGAACCCCTCCGGTGTGTAAAACAATGCCGACCAGCGCGTGCCCATGGTGGGTCCGTTCAGCGCCCAGCGCGTCAGATCAGTAGACGTCTTCGACATAGCGCCCCTCCGCTTTCAGCAGGGCCGGTGTCAATCCTGCGGGCGCGAGAATGTCGGCGAGTGCCGCAGAAACCCCGGCCGCCATGTCGCGCCCGCCGCAGACCATGACCCGCGCGCCCTTGCCGATCAGGCGTTTGATCTCGGCGGCTTCCCCGCGCAATGCGTCCTGCACATAGCGAGGCTTCCGCCCGCGGGAGCAAGCCGTCGAGAGCTGCCGAAGTCGACCCTCCCGCTGCCAACACGCCAGCTCCTGGCCATAAAGGAAGTCGCTGTCGGGGTGGCGCATGCCGAAGAACAGGTAGATTGGGCGGCGCCGTGAATTGGCGCGCACGAACCCCGCGAGCGGCCCGATCCCCGTCCCGGCTCCGATCAGGATCAGGGGTGCGCGGCTGCGGCCGGGATGGAAGCTTGGGTTGCGCCGGAGGAAAGCGCAGACGGTATCGCCCGGCTCGAGGTCGATGAGCCGGCTGGAGCACAGGCCGCCCGGATGTTTCCTCACAACGATCTCGATGAAGCCGTCGCGGTTTCCCGAGGCCAGTGAATAGAAGCGGGGCACGGCCGAGCCCTCTGGCAGGATGCCGATGAGATCCCCGGCAGAGAAGCGGCCGAAGCCGCGCCCCGTCAGCCGCTGCCAGAGCGGCGCCTTGGGCAGCTCGAAACGCAAGATGGCTGTCGGAGCCTGCACGTCGGCCCCGTAATCCCGTCGCGAAACAAGCTCCAGCCGACATGCCGCGGGCAGGACCGGCTGATGGACAAGCTCGAGCTCGATGCCTATTGCCGCGCCCAGCAATCGGCTCCAACGGGCAAAGTCCTGTGTCGATTGGCGGTCAACTGTCTCGAACGGGATCAGTGTTTCCCAGCCTCTGGCCTTCGCCGTCTCGGCGACCGCCTTTGCGAAGGCGCAGTAGGCCGGGAAGCTGCGGTCACCGAAGCCGAGAACCGCCAGCTGTGCGTTCGGGGCTGCGGGCAGGGACTTCAGCCGATCGAGGAAGCCTTTGGCCGAGGCGGGTGCGTCGCCGTCGCCATAGGTGGCGGCCAGGATCAGGATGCGCCGCGCTCGGCCGTAGCGTGCCGGATCGAAGGATGACATCGAGGCAGCGTGAACGGCCTGCCCCGCATCCGACAGCGCAGCATGCAGCGTTGCGGCGAAGCCCCAGGTGCTGCCGCCTTCGCTGCCGACGAGCACGATGGTATCGGCGCGTCCGGCAGGGGCGTTGCCGCGAATGCGCGGGCGCCCGCGCCGGGCTGCAAACCAGAGGACCAAGCCCGTACCCGCCATCACCGGCACGCCGAGCGCCATCAGCCCCAGGACGAGTCCCAGCACGGCTGCACCCTGGCCGGTGTGCAGCATGTAAATGGTTTTAGTTGCGTATTGCCATCCCGTCAGATCGCTCCAGGCTAATAGCGCGCCGGTGCCCTGATCGAGATATCCGGTGCCGCGATCGGCCTTGAGGGTAAAGACATCCAAAGCGTCGCCGGGGGCGGGGAATGTCAGCCCGCGCAGTTCAGCAACTGGCGTCCTTTTCAGAACATCCATTGTCGAAACAGCTGCACCTGTTTGACCGCTCACCTCGGCCGGAATGGCAAGCCGTGCGCTGCCGTCTGGAAGAAGATCAAAAGTCGAGGCGGTCATCCACAGTGCCGTGGCCGAGGACAGCAGGAGACCGGCAACGGCAACCCGCGCGGTCTCGACATGGAGCCGCCCGCTGAGCGGTCCGCGCATCGGCGCGAACCAGCGCCGCCAGCCGCCAACGCGGCGGGCGATGAGCACAATGCCGGACAAGGCCAGCACCAGCATGGCAGCGGCGCCACCCACCATGATCAGACGGCCACCGTCGTCGAGGAAGAGCGAGCGGTGCAGGTTGGTCAGCCACCGCTCGAGCTGGTTCGGATCGGCGGATGCGACCGCGCGACCACTCGCTGGATCGATCACCGCCGCCTGGGGCGCGCCATCCTGGAACCAGTAGGCGGTGATCTTGCCCGAGGCTGCCCTTCGGATCTGCTCCACCTCCGGGTAGACGGCCTGAATGCGTTCTGCGAGGTCCGCTACCGAAAGCGTGGTCTCGGCCTGCGGTGCTGACAGGCGCTCTACGGAGGGAAATATTGATAGAGCCGCACCGCTGAGGCTCAGCACTATCAGCAAGAGCGCGGCCAGAAGCCCCGGCCAGCGGTGGAGTACACGGATCATGGCTCCCCCGGTCACATGCCGTAAGCGAAGCTGGCGATGTAGCGCCGCCCGCGCACCGGGTTGCCGGCACCATCGGTCGTCAGCGGCACGGCAACATCGTTGGGGCTGTCGCGCATGTCCTCGACAGCGGCATCGATGTGCAGTGTGTAGCCCGCGTCGAACAGCGCGTCGGCCAGATCGAGTGTGATTTCGAGCGTGCGGCCCGCACCGACGCTGGCGCCCGTGATGCCGTTGATCTCGGCAGGCTTGCCGCCCGGGGCGCGATACCAGCCCGACAGGTGCTCGTAATACTTCGACTTGTCGCCGGCCATCCACAGGCTGCCGACATAGGCATCCTTCGCATCGGTGACATAGAACGCGAGGTAGGCGCCATCGCCGCCGTAGCTGTTCATCGTTGTGGTCAGCGTGACGGGCCGGGCCAAGACAAGGCCGGGGGACGTGAGCGCCGTGGTCAGCGCCAGCGCGGCGAGAAAGGATTTCATGTCGACTTTGCCTCTTTATGTCAGGGCTGAAACATGGATTTGTCTTCGTACGGACCAGACCTTTGGAGTTTCACCTCCGCCGTTCCGGTGCAATCAATCTGGAGAAAGCAGCTGAGTGCTTCCTGACGGTGCCGCGGTTTTTGCTTAAGCTTGGCGTCAGGAAATGATGGTGCGGGTTACTGGTCCGGTGATTAGGGATCGTGCGATAAAAATGGCGGGATCAGATGATTTCCCGCCAGGTCAGCCGCGATCAGATGCAGAGCCAAAAAACGCCCTTGCGAAAGCCACCGTAAGGGGAAATGGCCGCTCGGCACCCCTGCCTGAGTGCACAGGCGGGAAGGCCGAGCGAGAACAGTGGCGTTCCAATTCTGTCAGCGCAGGCTCATGCGCTGCAGAGTGCCGTCGCGCAAAACGAACTGATGCCAGAGCGCCATCAGGGCGTGCAGGCCGGCGACGTAAAGGATGAAGGTGCCGGCATTTTCATGCAGCTCGGCGATCAGGCCGGGACGGCCCTTGACCGGCGCGGCAATCGCCGGAAGCTCCAGGCCGAAGAACGACACCGGCACGCCCATGCGTGATGCGGCGTACCAGCCGGTCAGCGGCAGGGCGATCAGGAACAGGTAAAGCGCCACATGACCGGCCTTGGTCGCGATGGCGAGCCGATCACGCTTCCTTCCCACATCGGGCGCTCCTCCCGTGAGCAACAGAATGAGACGCGGCACAATGAGCACGAGCACCGCGAGCCCCAACGAAAAGTGCAGCAGAGGCGGGTTCTCTACCATGTGCCGGCCGCCTTCCGAGGTCAGCCATGCGCCGACCACAGCGAGGGCGGTCAACCAATGAATGACGATCATGATTTTCGAATAGCGGGCGGAATTGGTGGGCATGGTCTTTTTCCGAAGCTTTGACGTTCAGCTTTGCGGCAAGGAGCCTTGCTCACTTCACTTGACTTCAATTTTCGGTGGCTTGCCCGTTTTGAATAGTTCGTTGGAGGGGAGCTCGCCGCTCCCGCCGGCCTGTACCGGCTGGCGCTGGTCGCGCATCTCGCGAGACTCATGGTCCTGCCCCTTGCGCTTCAGCTTGACGGTCGCAAGGGTCGCGGGGTCGATCTTGGCCTTGAATCTTTGGCCGGTCTCATCGGTCCCCTTGATCTCGTAGCAGCCGTCATCGATCTTGATCCGGCTCACCTTCCAGCCACGGGCTTCGGCCATCTTCTGCACTGCCTCGCGCGGCTGCCACTGGTCCATGGGGACCTGACAGTCGTCGTCGTCCGCCATCGCGGCGCCGGAGCCGGCGAGCGCGATCACCAGGAATGCTGCCATTGCGTGCTTCATCATTTCAGTTGTCCTCGCTCAAGGTTCATTGGAACGGACGATGGCAATCTTCCCTGACGAACACCTGAAGCGGGCTCGATCTCCGCGTCAGCTTCCTGACAGGTTTGGCTGCCATCCGACGGGGGAGCGGGAAGGACCGAGCGCATGAGAATCCTTCTGGTCGAAGACGACACGATCCTGGGCGCCGCAGTGCGTGACCACATCGTCGCCGATAGCCATTCGGTCGACTGGGTGACCCGTCTCGACGCGGCAGGCGACCATCTCGACAGCGCGGCTTACGACCTTATCCTCCTGGACATGATGCTTCCCGACGGACACGGCCTCGGCTTCCTGCGCAAGCTGCGGATGAAGGGCTGCGCTACGCCAGTCGTGATCCTGACGGCGCTGGATCAGATTTCCGACCGCATCCAGGGGCTCAACGCGGGCGCGGACGACTACATGATCAAGCCGTTCGATCTCTCCGAGCTATCGGCGCGGCTGAACGCCGTGGCGCGGCGCTACAGCGGCAATCCAAATCCACTGATCGAGTTCGGCGATCTGCAGGTCGACCTGGCCGCGAGAACGGTAGTACGCGCTGGCCGCCTGGTCGATCTGACCGCCCGGGAGTGGGCGCTGTTCGAGGCTTTCGTTCAACGCCCCGGCCAGGTGTTGTCCAAGACGCAGCTGGAAGAGCGGCTTTATGCTTTCGGCGCCGAGGTGGAAAGCAACACGATCGAGGTTCACGTCAGCCGCCTTCGCAAGAAGCTGGGGCATTCGATAGTCGATACGGTGCGCGGCATCGGCTACCGGCTCGGAAGTGCCAGATGATGTGGCCCAAGAGCCTGCAATGGCGGCTTTCGCTCGGACTGGGGCTCGGCGTGGCGCTGCTGTGGGCTATCGCTGCCGCGGTGACAGCGCATAATCTGCGCCATGAGATGAACGAGGTCTTCGACAGCGCGCTGGAGGAAACGGCGCAGCGCATCCTGCCGCTGGCCGTCCTCGATATCATCGGCCGTGATGGCGACGAGGACGACGACGAAACAACCCGACGCGTAGCGACACTGCGCCAGCACGACGAATATTTCACCTACGTGGTGCGGAATGCCGAGGGCAAGGTCCTGCTGCGCTCGCACAACGCCGATCTGGCCGTCTTTCCTCCATTCACTCACATGGGTTTTGCCGACACGCCGACCCACCGCCTCTATTTCGACGCCGCCCTGCGAGGCACGATCTCCATCGCCGTCGCCGAGCCGCTCGCCCACCGCCGCACGGCGGCCAGGGAGGCGCTGCTCGGGCTCGCCCTGCCGCTCGGCCTGATCGTCCCCCTCAGCCTGATCGGCGTCTGGGGTATTGTGCGGGTGTCGATGGCGCCGATCCGGACCCTCCGTTCAGGAATCGAAGCGCGTGGCGGCGGCGATCTGAGCCCTGTTGCGGCCGATGACCTACCCGCCGAGATCCGGCCGATCGCAAGAGCGGTCAATCGCCTGCTCGCGCGGCTCAGGCGCACGCTGGAGGCGGAGCGCAGTTTCACAGCGAATTCGGCGCACGAGCTGCGTACCCCAGTCGCAGCCGCTCTCGCGCAGACCCAAAGGCTCATCGCAGAGGCGGCGGACGACACCACGCGCGAGCGGGCGCAGCAGATCGAGACGGCACTGCGGCGACTCTCCAGGCTATCGGAAAAGTTGATGCAACTGGCGAGGGCCGAAGGCGGGCGCCTGCAAGCAGCGGAGCCGACCGACGTCGCCGCCATCCTACGGATGGTCGTTGACGAAATGACGGGGAGCGTCGATTGCGCAGAGGGCTTCGAACTGATCCTACCCGGCAGCCCGGTACTCTCCTGCATCGATCCCGATGCCTTCGCAATCCTGGCAAGGAACCTGATCGAGAATGCCTTGAAGCACGGCTCCCGCAGCGAGCCGGTGCGCGTCGCGCTGTCGCCAAGCGGCGAGCTAAGCGTCTCCAACGCTGGACCAGTGGTTCTCCCGGATGTGCTCGCCCGCCTGTCCGAGCCGTTCGAGCGTGGCCGGGCTCAAGTAGATGGCGCCGGGCTGGGGCTGGCCATCGCGAAGGCAATCGCTTCCGGCACTGGTGGCAAGATCGAACTGATTTCGCCGCGGGAAGGCCGTCAGGACGGTTTCGAAGCCAGATTCACGTTCAGCACATATGACAGGTTGCCAGGGCACTCCGACAAGAGCCCGATTTGCTAAGGTGACGAGACTTGATACTCACGTTTCTTGAGCGAAGCTCGCGGGCGAGGACCCGGATGCGGGAAATCTGCACGTCGGTGGCTGCGACGCGCCGGTTAACTGCCTACTCGGATAGCTGTTTTCCGCCGGCCTTGTATCGTGTGTAGACGCCAACTTCTGCTCCGGCTTCGACCGCCGCCGCCTTATCACGACAAAGTTGAATGAGGGTCATTCCCGTCGCTAACCTTCAAAAAGGGTTCTTTTGCATACGACGCAGATCCCAACTTTCGCTCCGGCCAGGTGATGCGCCGGGAACTGGGTGCGCGGCTACGCTCCTTGCTACCGGGTGCGAACCACCTACAGTGCCTGAAGGGTGTTGAGGTATACATGGATGATCGAGCAGCCGAGCGGTTCAGCGTTGTGCTGAGCGCGCTCACGTTCATCGGCATCGTCGTCGGCTTTGCCGCGCCTTATGTCGGGTGGGCGGCTCTCAGCCCGCTCGGCTTCGGACTGGTCTATCTGGCGGGCGGCGTGCCGACCGCACGGCGCGCCCTCAAGAGCCTGTGGCACGAGCGGTCGCTGGACATCGATCTTCTGATGATCATTGCCGCCCTGGCCGCAGCCGGCGTAGGTGCACCGGCCGAGGGTGCGATTCTGCTGTTCCTGTTCAGTCTGTCCACCACATTGGAAACGTTGGCCCTGGGCAGGGCCCGGCGCGAGGTCGAGGCGCTCATGGGTCTGCGCCCGGAAACGGCACTCCGCAAGACCGGCGCCGACGTCGAGGAAGTGCAAATCGCGCAGCTCGAGGTCGACGATGTCGTGGTGGTGCGTCCGGGGGCGAAGATCCCGGTCGACGGCATCGTGCTGAGCGGAGAAGGAGAGATTGACGAGTCGACGGTGACCGGCGAGTCGATGCCCGTGAGCAAGGCTCCGGGCGCCAAGGTGTTCGAAGCGACCGTCAACCAGAGCTCCGTGCTCGAGATGAGGGTGTCCGCCACCATGAGCGACAGCACCGTCGCCCGTATGATCCAGCTGGTGACGGAAGCTCAGGCCGCTCGGGCGCCTTCGGAACGGTTCAGCGCGTGGTTTGGTCAGCGCTATACCATCGGCGTCCTCGCCGGGGCCGTGATCGCGCTTGCCATTTTCCTGTGGCTTGGCCGGGAATGGAGTGATGCGGCTTACCGCGCCGCGGTCGTCCTGGTCGCCGCGAGCCCGTGTGCTCTCGTGATCAGCGTGCCGGCAGCGATCCTCTCGGCATTGTCGGCGGCAGCGCGAGGCGGCGTTCTGTTCAAGGGCGGCGCTGCGCTCGAGACATTTGCGGCTGTTTCGCAGTTCGCCTTCGACAAAACGGGCACCCTGACCACAGGGCGGGCAGAAGTCACCGGCATCATCAGTTTGGGCATGCCCGAGGATGACTTTCTGAGCCTTGTCTCCGGCCTGGAGGCCCATTCGGAGCATCCCATTGCTGCAGCAGTCCATCGGACTGCGAATAAGCGAGGGCTTGCCCCGGCGTCCGTGTCCGACGTGGTCACGAGACCGAGCGAAGGGATCACAGGACGCGATGCCATGGGCATGCTATGGGCCGGCAACCGGCGCATGGCCGCCCGGATGGGCGTCGATGTGGAGAAACCGGCGTTCGCGGCTTTGCTCGACGAGGCCGAGACGGTCATCTGGGTCGGGCGCGGTGCTCGTATTCTGGGGGCAGTTGCCGTCGCGGATAGCGTTCGGGCAAGCTCACGCCCCGCCCTCGATCAATTGAGAGAGGCCGGAATAGACCGCATCGCCATGATGACCGGAGACCGGCGGCCGGTTGCCCTCCGGATAGGCGCAGAGCTCGGCCTGTCGCCTGACGAAATCCATTCTGATCTCTTGCCTGAGGACAAGGTGCATCTGGTCGGGGAAATGGCGAAGGCAGGCAAGGTTGCCTTCGTTGGCGACGGCGTGAATGACGCAGCCGCCTTGGCCCGAGCCGAGGTCGGTATCGCGATGGGCGCTGCGGGCAGTGATGTCGCTCTGGAAGCCGCCGACGTGGCGTTGCTCTCGGAAGACATGGCCCGCCTGCCTGCCGCCCATGGTCTGGCGCGGCGGGCGGCCCGCATCATCCGGCAGAACCTCGTCTTTGCGATGGGAGCCATGCTCGTGCTCGTGTCCGGCGCCCTGTTCTTCGAGCTGCCGTTGACGCTGGCAGTGATCGGGCACGAGGGCGGCACCGTGCTGGTCGTTATGAACGGCCTGCGGCTGCTGTTCGACTCGGTGCGGTCCGTGAGTTCGCGGTCGGCAGCGATCGACGCCGTAAAGGATGTCATCCGGCCGCAGGAGATCGGTCGAGCTATGCAAGAATCTCGGAGTTGCGGCACACCCGGGTGGCGGTGATCCTCGGATTGGGACGGAACTGCGCTATCAAACACCTCAATTGGGCACGCTTTCGTCCCTTTGAGGGTGCAGTTGGGGAGTTACAGGTTTTGTTTATCCGTTGCTCCAGGCACGCGGCCTTTGCCCTTCCAGTAACGGCGCCTCGGCAGTAAGCGCGGCGGCGAGGAAGTCAAGGAAGGCGCGGATGCGTGCCGTCCGCCGCAGATCCTCGTGGGTCAGGAGCCAGAGGTCGCGCATGAAGTCGTCCGGCAGCGGCGCGACGCGCACGAGGTCGGGCTCGAGGTCGGCGATGCCGCAAGGCAGCGGGGCCAGACCGATGCCGGCCTTGGCCGCTGCAATGGCCACGGCGACCGAGTTCGCGCGGAAGATCGGCCGGGTCTCGGGGAGGAAGTCGGCAAAGCGGCGGACGAGGGCCTCATGGTCGGAGTCGAACCCGATCCAGTCCCGTTCCGCCAGCGGGACGTCCGCGGTCCCGTCCGTCGCCGCGGCGGCACCGTAGGCGGCGAAGACGAGGCGGCCGACGCGGCGCCCCACCAGCGTCTCGGGCGGCTGATTGCTCACCCGGAGCGCGACGTCGGCCTCGCGCCGGCTGAGGCTGACCGCGGCGTTGGTGGCGACGACCTCGAGCTCGATGCCCGGATAGGCCGCGTGGAAGGCCGCGAGGTGACGCGGCAGCAGGCCGAGCGCCAGCATGTCGACCGTGGTGATGCGGACGGTGCCGCTCAGACGCAGATCCTGGCCGGCGATCTTGCGGTCGAGCTCCGAGATTTCCGCCTCGACCCGCAACGCCGTCTCCAGCATCTCCTCGCCCGCCTCGGTCAGGACGTAGCCGCTCGGCAACCGCTCGAAGAGCCGGACCTCGATCGCCTCCTCGAAGGCGCCGACGCGCCGGAAGACGGTGGAGTGGTTGACGCCGAGCGCCCGCGCCGCCCCCGAGAGCGAGCCGGCGCGCGCCACCGCGAGGAACAGCCGGAGGTCGTCCCAGTTGGCATGCTGTGCATTCATGCAAATCCGCCTTGCGACCTTGGCCAATCCCTGCGCCGCGTCGAAAGTCTTAGCTTCCTGCCGAGGCAAGGTCCAATCGAGGCCGGGCCGCCAACGCAAGAGCTGAGGAGTATCGTCATGCGCAGATTAGTGATGGCTACCGTAATCGCCGGCTTTCTCGCCAGTCCCGCTTTCGCCCACTGCGACAGCGTCGATGGGCCGGTGGCAGGCGCCGCGATTGAAGCGCTCGAGACCGGCAACGTGAACCTGGCGCTGCCTTACGCGCCGGCTTCGGCCGAGGATGAGATCAAGGCAGCCCACCGGATGGCCTTGAAGGCGAAGGGCGACGGAAAAGCCGCTGCAGAGGTCGCCCAACGCTGGTTCATGGAAACGGTGGTCCGCCTGCACCGGGAAGGTGAAGGCGCAGCCTATACCGGGCTGCAGCCGGCGGGAATCAACCATGGCCCGGTCATTCCCGCCGCCGAGAAGGCGCTCGAAACGGGCGATCCGGCGCAGGTGAAAACACTTCTCAGCGGCGCCGTCGAGCGCTTGCTCGAGGATCGGTTCAAGGCGGCGCAGAAGGTGCTGGAGAGCACACGGAACACTCCGCCCCAAACCGCGGACACGGTCGCCGAGGCCCGGGAGCGGGTGAACGCGGAGTTCGCCTTCATCGAGTATGCCGAAGGCATCCACGCCGCCCTCAAGGCCGAAGGTCACGCACACTGAGCGGCGGCGCGAAAGCTCACCGATAATTAAAGCATTTCCCGGCGGCGGAGCATTATGCGCTCCGCCGTCGATCTTTGCATGGCGCCAAGCCGAGCTTCGCTCTGCCGGTCCGGCGGCCTCGCAAGGTTGCGGCGGACTCTGTCGTCTTCAGTCCCACCAGACACAGTGCGGTTCTGCCTGTGCATTCGTGCAAGATGAACTTGCCGGCTTTGCCAATCGCGAAGTGGGCCGGGTCGACATAGATCTCAGTCAAGGCAGGGCTCCAAGACGAGCCCTACCCTGAGAGAAAGGAGGTAATCATGTCTCAGAACACCATCATCCGGGCCGTGTTGCGCAGCGATGAGCTGTCCTGCCCGTCCTGCATACCAAAGATCGAGAAGGCGCTCCGGAGTCTGCCGGGCGTGGAGAAGGCCGAGGTCCGGTTCAACAGTGGCAAGATCGAGGTGGAGTACGATCCGGCCCGGACGAGCGTCGAGGCGCTGGTCGAGGCGGTCCGCGAAACCGGCTACGAGGCGCGGCCCTCGGCCTTCGGCTGAGATGAGCCGCTGGCGGCAGGGGCGAGGCCTCTGCCGCCTCACCCGTTCCATCCGGGTCGATCCAGACCGGATAACCCAGACATCGCAGGGCAACCTGCTGCGCGGCCGTCTCACATCCCGCGGCCGCGCCATCGAAAGAAGGACCGAGTGCAATGATTGCGAGGATGAAGGCTGCGCTGGGACATCCGGCGCGGCGGCGTCTCTGGCTGACAATAGGCAGCGGCGGGCTGATCGTCACGGGCCTGCTGGCGCGCTACGGCTTCGGCTGGGTCGAGGTGTGGACAGCGCTGATGGTGGCCGCTGCCCTGCTCGCCGGATCGGACATCGCCGTTCGGGCCTGGCGGGCGCTCGAAGTGCGCCATCTCAGCATCGAGCTTCTTGTCACCATCGCCGCAGTTGGCGCGCTGATCATCGGCGAGGTCTGGGAGGCGGCTGCTGTCACCTTCTTGTTCATGCTCGGCGCCTGGCTCGAGATGCGAACCATGGGCCAGACCCGCGGCGCGCTGAAGGAGCTCCTCAGTGCAGCGCCGGCCACGGCGGTCGTGCTGCGCGATGGCGAGCCGGTCGAGGTCGCGGCTCATGCGGTGCGGCCGGGCGAGATGGTGCTCGTCAAGGCCGGGCAGCGGATCCCGGTGGACGGCGAGGTCGTCGAGGGTACCGCCGCTGTCAGCGAGGCGGCGATCACCGGGGAGCCGATGCCGGCGGAGAAGGCACCGGGTGCCCGCGTCCATGCCGGCACCATCGCCGAGAATGGCCTCCTGCGCATCCTGGCCACCAGTGTCGGCGCCGACACCACGCTGGCGCGCATCATCCAACGGGTCGAGGAGGCCCAGGAGGAAAAGGCGCCGACCCAGCGCATGATCGAGCGCTTCGCCCAATGGTACACACCGGCCATCATCGGCCTTGCGGTCCTCGCCTTCGCCTTCACACGTGACGTGCGGCTCGCGCTGACGCTGCTCGTCGTCGGCTGCCCCGGCGCGCTGGTGATCTCGACGCCAGTCTCCATTGTCGCCGGCATTGGCCGCGCCGCGCGCAGCGGCATCCTCATCAAGGGCGGTCAGCACCTGGAGAACGCCGGCCGGATCGACACGCTCGCGGTCGATAAGACGGGAACGATAACCGAGGGTCGTCCGCGGCTGGCCACGGTCGTCGCGCTCGGTAACGGGCAGGGCGGATCGGTCGAGGGCCGCTGGACCGCAGCGGAGGCGGATGTGCTGCGACTTGCCGCCATCGCTGAGGCTGGTTCGGACCACCCGCTCGGCCGGCCGATCGTCGCGGAGGGAAGTGCGCTCGGCACGCTGCCGACGCCGGAGGAGTTCGACGAGCACGCCGGCATGGGCATCCGCGCCCGCCACGACGGCCGCGAGATCGTCGCCGGCAGCCGGCGGCTGCTCGACAAGCTCGGTATCCCGCTCGGACCGGAGGGCGAGGCGGCGCTCTCGCGCCTGCTCTCGGCCGGTCAGACGCCGGTGCTGGTGGCGCTCGACGGCCGGCTCGTCGGCCTCCTCGGCCTCTCGGACATGCCCCGCGAGGGCGCCGCGGCTGCCATCGCCCGGCTGCGCGAGATCGGGATCCGGCGCGTCGTCATGCTGACCGGCGATCAGCGCGAGGCGGCGGAAGCGATCGCCGGCGAGGTCGGGATCGGCGAGGTTCACGCCGGGCTCATGCCGGAGGACAAGCTCGCCCGCATCCGGGCACTCCGGGCCGAGGGCGCGCATGTCGCGATGGTCGGTGACGGCATCAACGACGCCCCGGCGCTCGCAGCCGCGGACACCAGCATCGCCATGGGTGCGGCCGGCAGCGATGTCGCCATCGAGACCGCCGACATTGCGCTCCTCAAGGACGATCTGAGAAAGATCCCCGAGGCCATGGCGATCTCGCGCGCGACGCTCGGCAACATGCGCCAGAACCTCGTTATCGCCTTGCTGACGGTGGCGGGTCTGCTCGCCGGGGTCTTCAGCGGTCACGTCCACATGGCGGGCGGCATGCTGATCCACCAGCTCTCAGTGCTGATCGTCATCGTCAACGGCGTGCGCCTCCTGCGCGTGCCGGCCGCGCCCAAGGGCACTGCGCCGCGTCCGGCAGCGCCTGAAGCAGGCGTTGCGCAGCCTAAGGCAGCCGCAGCATGAAGCTGAGGGCATGCCGGCGCCACGGGGCCCCCGCGCGAAGACGCGGGGGCTTGTGATTTGCTCAACTCTTCAGGCTCGGGCAAAGGCGCGGCTTAACATCGGTCAAGGCGACTGTTGCGTGCAGCTGGGAGGCAAGACGACTTGTCTAAGACCTGATTCGATATTGAAGCGACCGCTTCGCGTTCCGATCACCATAAGTATTCTCAGTGCGTCAATAATCATCCTATCCAATCGAAACAAAGTGGGGAGGGCATCAGGATGGGGTTCATCTTCCTTATACTCAGTCTCGCGGGGGCACTCGTCCATATCGCAATCAAGCGCCCCAAGAGGCGCACAGCCATCATCGATATTTTCCTGCTCTATTCTCTGGTATTCAATGTCGGCTTCTTAGGATTCTTCTTTGGCTTCATCCCGCATGTCTTCTTTGCCGATTATGCTGCAGCCGCCATCGGCTGGCAGGCCGGCAGCCATTTCCAGTTCGAGGTCGGCTTTCACGATGGTGCCTGGGGCATCCTCGGCTTTCTGTGCATCTGGATTCGTGACCGCTTCTGGCTGGCGACCGGCCTCGGGTGGTCCTTTTTCATGCTCGGTGCCGCCTACGGTCACCTGCAAGACACGATCTTGCACGGGAATTACGCACCAAACAATTTTCAGATGATTTTCGTCGACGCACTTATCGCCATCAGTCTTCTCGGCCTCCTTACACTCAAGCACCGGGCAGCCAAACATCTGGAATGAGATATGCGACGCATTCTCTTATTCTTGCTCGTTCTGACACAAGTTTGTGCCACCGCTGCACTCGCATCCGACTCGGATGCGAATATCGACTACAGTCGCCTCGATGCCTGGCTCGCACACCCGGGCCTTCATTCGGCAGCCGACCTTGTCCCTGAGGGAAGCGGCTATAGCAATCTGGCAGAAACGGCGCGCGCCGACGTCTTCTATGTCCACCCCACGACCGGGATGCGCGAGGATATCGCTAACGTACCGATCGACGATCCGCAGGCCATCGCCACCGGGCGAATCATGCTGATGGCGCAGGCAACACCTTTCAACGGAATTGCACGGATTTATGCGCCGCGCTATCGCCAGATCGCTCTCCATGTCTACGACAAGGAGGAGGCGACGCTGCAGGGCCCGATGAATCTCGCCTATGCGGACGTGCGCCGGGCTTTTAGCTTTTACGTGGAGCATTGGAACCAGGGGCGGCCGTTCTTTCTCGTCGCCCACAGCCAGGGCAGCAACCACGCACTCCGCCTGCTCATGGAATCGATCCAGGGCAGGCCACTGCAATCACGCCTTGTGGCTGCGTATCTCCCCGGTATGCCGACGCCACGCACGGTGTTCACTCGGCACCTGACAGGAATTCCAACGTGTGCCACGGCCGAGCAGATCGGCTGTGTGGCAATCTGGGGGGTATTTGCGGAAGGCTATCGGGAATTCGGCGCGTGGGAAGCGATCAATGTCTATTGGGATGCCGCTGCGCGACGCTGGCGCTCGGCCGTTGGAATGCCTCTCATCGGCACGAACCCGGTGAGCTGGCGCGAGAATGGCTTGCCCGTCCCGGCTCGGCTGCATCAGGGCGCGGTGCCATTCGGCGTCGCGGCAACGCATTTTTCGCGACCGGTTCCGCATCTCGTGACGGCCCGCGTGGAGCATGGCTACACGCTGGTATCGCCCGCCTTGCCGTCCGACCTGTTCGACGACGGCGGCACATTCGAACAGGGCAATAATCACGTCTACGACATCAGCCTGTTCTGGGTGGACCTGCGCGCCAACGCGCGCCGCCGCCTCGTAGCCTTCCTGGCCCGGCACGAGGGGGCTGGATATCCCCTCATCGATGGCCCCATAGCGGCGACAGCAACCGTCGGCCGTCAGTTCCAGCTCCAACTTTCCATCCGCAACAAGCCGGCCATTCTCAGCGCCGAGGGTCTGCCGCAAGGCTTGCAACTTAATCAGGACACCGGCGAGATAATGGGGGTACCGGTCGCACCCGGCCATTACGCCGTCGTGATAACCGCAAGCAATGCCGCCGGTTCTGCCATCGAAGAACTGGCGCTCACAGTGGACGGCAGTTTGCCTTGAATTCCTTGCATCCCGGCGAGGAATTCCCAAATCGAACCCAGTCTGGGCGAGCCTGCTCCCACGCACCTTCCGGGTGGTGAACGCTGCTCTTACGCTCGGCATCAACGACGCGCCGGCGCTGGCGGGGGCCGATACCAGCATCGCCACGGGCGTGGCGGCAGCGGCGTCGCGCACCTTACTTGGCCTACACTCTCATTTTGAGGATATTCGAATGCGTTCTACGCTCGAGCGATACCAGCGGATCGCATCCCTTTATGATTTGCTTGATCTTCCGTTCGAATACGGACGCTATCGCCGCATCCGCCCGCTGCTTTTCCAGGGCGTATCGGGTCGCATTCTGGATGCTGGCGTAGGCACCGGGCGCAACATCCCCTTCTATCCGCCTGATTCGCAGGTCGTCGGCATCGATCTGAGCCCGGCAATGCTGGCGCGTGCCGCCCGAAGGGCACGGAAGCTCGGGCGCTCGGTCGAGCTTCACCGGATGGACGTCACCCGCCTGGACATGCCGGACCGGTCCTTCGATGCGGCCGTGGCATCCTTCCTGTTCTGCGTGCTGCCCGACGAGCGCCAGGTTGCGGCCCTGCGCGAGATCGGACGTGTTCTCAAGCCCGGCGGCATTCTGCGGCTGCTCGAGTACGTACGCCCGAAGGGAGCTCTGCGCTCAGCGCTGGCTCGTCTGTGGGAGCCCTGGATGGCGTGGGCTTACGGTGCAGGTTTCGACCGCCATACCGAGCAGCACGTGCCCGAGAGCGGTTTGGAGCTTCTGGAGTCACGGTTCGTCGTCGATGACCTGATCAAGCTGATTTCGCTCCGTGCATCGGAGATTAAAGGAGAATCCAAAGGGCGCCTATAGCTTACTTCCAATCTCATACTGGCCCCGACTTGCCCGTCGAGAAAGCAATTCTAAGCTGGCTCGCTCCCAATCCAGCAAAGCGTACGATACCGGACCGCCCAAACTGACTGCAGATCCAAGCTCGCCAGCGAGTGCGGAGCTCAAGGCGACAAACGCGCTCCAACTCGATTGCGGAAAGCTGTAGTTGGTGTCCGCGAGCGCGAAGCCTCACGTTGACATCTTCTCCGTAAGGATTGGGCTGCCAACCGCATCGCGGAAAAGATCGAGGGTCCCGAACATCAGTGATCAAAGAACAAGCTTGACGCAGGCCACGCCGTAAGTTAGTAATCACACGCTAACTTGATGAGGCAAAAGATGTCACGGTCACCAGGAACGGCCGACGGGCTCCCGGACCAGATCGCCAGGACGACGCTGCGGCTGGTCACCGAAATGGGTGTCGATCACGTCACCACTGCCGACGTCCTTACGACGATGGGAACGACACGCGCGGTCATGGACCGGTATTGCCCGACGGAGGACGACCTGTGGCGCACGACGGCTGAATTCATAGAGCGACAAATGACTGCGTCGTGGGACCCGATCCTGTCGAGTGGACAATCATCGGTCGAACGGCTGCGCTCGCTTGTCGCGATACAGCTCGGGCTGATCATGAATACGCCCGCGCTGCGTGAGATGCTGTTTTCCCGCAGGTTGCATCGCGGCGACACGGCGCTACGGCGTGGCCTCTGCAGATTGCGCAGCCGCTTCAGGGCGCTCCTGTGCGAGATCTTGCGCGAAGGGATCGAAGCCGGGCAATTCCCGTCACGCCTCGACCCGGAAAGGACTGCCCGCCGGCTGACCGAGACTTTGCAGGGCATGGTCCTGAGCTGGTCTCTCGACGCATCGGGCGGCGATGTCATCGAGGAGGCCTGGGTCAGGCTCGATGCACTGGCGGGCACATCCAGAGGCGGCGGGCGATCGCAGCGCCGGGCGCTGCCGCACGCAACCACACACAAGGAGCATGACCGATGCGGGTCAGAAAGCCGGCAGAAGAGCGGAAATCAGAGATCGTCGAGGCGACCTTGCGGCTCGCCGACAAGCTCGGGCCCGACCGGCTGGCGACCGGGCAGATTGCCGAGGCGGTTGGCCTGACCCAAGCGGCCCTCTTCCGCCACTTTCCGAAGAAGCAGGATTTATGGGAAGCGGTCGCAACGCGCATTGGAGAGAAATTCCAGCAGCGCTGGCTTGCCGTCGAGCGGCAACCGGCCGAGCCGGTTGCCCAGTTGCACGGCATCGTGGCCGCGCAGCTCAGGCTGATCCAGTCGGTGCCCGCAATTCCGGCCATTCTGTTCTCGCGCGAGCTTCACGTCGAGAACCGGGCACTGCGCGTCATCTTCGCCGAGTTCATGAAGAGCTTTCATCTGCGCATCGAGCGGCTGATCGCAGCGGCGCAGCGCAATGGCACGCTGGGCGGCGATTTCGATGCTGCGGACGCCGCCTTTCTCGTCATCGGTCTCGTCCAGGGGCTTGTCCTGCGCTGGTCGGTGAGCGGTCGCAATTTCGATCTCCCGACGGAGGCCGAGCGGCTGCTCAGCCTGCAACTTTCCGGTCTCGGAGCGGTTGCGCCCGTGGGCGCCGCGGCAGCCGAACGGCAGGCGCGCAAGCGGCGGATGAGCGGGGGCGGCAACGCTGGTGAGGGCTCCCCATGAGCAGGCGCCGGCTGATCATTCCCGCCCTCATCGCCGCCGCCGGCGCTGCGGCCGCCTTTGCCTATTTTCAGCTCAGGCCCCAGCCGGCGACCGATTTGCTGCGGGTGTCGGGCAACGTCGAGGTGACGGATGTCGAGGTGAGCTTTCGCATTCCTGGCTGGGTTGAAGCGCGCCGGGTATCCGAGGGAGAGCCCGTCGAGGCCGAGCAGCTCATAGCACGGCTCGAGAGCACGGAGCTCGCTCAGGAGGTGGCCCTGCGCGAGGCTGAGGCACGGGCCTTCGCCGCCGAGCTGGCGGCGCTGGAGGCCGGCTCCCGCCCGCAGGAGATCGCCGTCGCCCGCGCCGCCGTCCGCCACGCCGAGGCCAATCTCGAGCGGCTGGCGGCGGAGTACGAACGGCGGAAGGAGCTCCTCGCACGCAAGGTCATTTCTCAGCAACTCTATGACCAGGCCAAAGCGGACCACGAGGTCGCCAAGAGCCAGGTCGCGGAGGCCGAGGAGCGGCTGAAGCTTGCCGAGGAGGGCCCGCGCCAGGAGGAGATTGCGCGCGCCCGCGCGCGCCTGGAGCAGGTCAAGCAAAGTCTCGCGATCGCCAAGACCCGGCTCGACTACGCAACGCTCGAGTCGCCGATCTCGGGCATCGTGCTGTCGGAGAACGTCGAGGCCGGCGAATACGTCGTGCCCGGTGTGCCGGTGGTCACCGTTGGCGACCTCGAGAACGCATGGCTGCGTGCCTACGTCAACGAGACGGACCTTGGCCGCGTCAAGCTCGGCCAGCCGGTTTGCGTGACGACCGACACCTATCGGGGCAAGGTCTATCGGGGGCGGGTGTCGTTCATCGCCTCCGAAGCCGAGTTCACGCCCAAGAACGTGCAAACGTCGGAGGAGCGCGTGAAGCTCGTCTACCGCGTCAAGATCGATGTCCCCAACCCGGAGCTCGAGCTCAAGCCCGGCATGCCGGCCGACGCGGATATCTGGCTCGGCGAAGGAGACCCGCCATGCCTGCGATAAAGGCAGAAGGGCTCTCGAAGGCGTTCGGCGACCTGGTGGCGGTCGACGAGCTGACGCTCTCGGTCGAGGAGGGGGAGATTTTCGGCCTGGTCGGCCCGGACGGGGCCGGCAAGACGACGACCATGCGCCTCTTGACCGGGATCATGGACCCGACGGCGGGAGACGCCTGGGTTGCCGGCCGCCACGTCGTTCGCGAGGCCGAAGCCGTCAAAGACGATATCGCCTATATGAGCCAGCGTTTCGGGCTCTATCCCGATCTCACGGTCCTGGAGAACATCGACTTCTACGCCGACCTCTACGGCATGCCGCGCAAGGGCCGCGACGCACGCATCGAGGAGCTGCTCGCCTTCAGCAACCTGACGCCGTTCAAGAAGCGTCAGGCCGGTAAGCTGTCGGGCGGCATGAAGCAGAAGCTCGGTCTCGCCTGCGCCCTCATCCATACGCCCAAGGTGCTCTTCCTGGACGAGCCGACCAACGGCGTCGATCCGGTCTCCCGCCGCGACTTCTGGCGAATCCTCTATCAGCTCCTGCGCGAGAAGGTGACCATTTTCGTCTCGACCGCCTACCTCGACGAGGCCGAGCGGTGCAGTCGCGTGGCCCTCATGCACACCGGACGGCTCATCGCCGTCGGGACGCCGGACGAGATCAAGGGGCTGATGCGCGGCTCGCTGATCGAGATTCGCACGACCCAATCCCGCCGCGCCGTCGAGCTCCTGCGGAAATGGCTACGGGCCGAGAGCATCGGCCTGTTCGGCGATCGTGTCCACGTCGTCGCCCAGAGCCCCGATGCCGTGATGACGGAGGTCGCAGACATCCTGCAGGGCCAGGGACTCGCTGTCGAGAGCATTCGCACGATCGAGCCATCGCTCGAGGATGTCTTCGTCTCGGTCCTGTCCAGGGAGGCCGGGCATGAGCGTGCCTGAGCAGGGTCCGGCGGTGACGGTGCGCGACCTGGAGCGCCGGTTCGGCAGCTTCGTTGCAGTAAACCGCGTTTCGTTCGATGTGGCGAAGGGCGAGATCTTCGGCTTTCTCGGTCCCAACGGATCCGGCAAATCGACCACGATCCGCATGCTCACCGGGATCCTGGCGCCGAGCGGCGGCGGGGGAACGGTCGCCGGCTTCGACATCCTGACCGAGGCGGAGAAGATCAAGGCCCACATCGGCTACATGAGCCAGCGCTTCTCGCTCTACGAGGACCTGACGGTCGAGGAGAACATCGACTTCTACGGCGGCATCTATCGCATCCCCAAGGAAAGGCGACGCGAGCGCAAGGAATGGGTGATCGCAATGGCCGGCCTCACCGACCATCGCAGCTCGCGCACGACGATCCTGTCCGGGGGCTGGAAGCAGCGCCTCGCGCTTGGCTGCGCCGTGCTGCACGAGCCGCCGGTGATCTTCCTCGACGAGCCGACGTCGGGCGTGGACCCCTTAAGCCGCCGACGCTTCTGGGATCTGATCTACGAGCTGTCGGGCCAAGGCGTCACGGTGTTCGTGACCACTCACTACATGGAGGAAGCGGAGTATTGCGACCGCATCGGCCTCATTCACCGCGGGGATCTCATCGCCGTCGGCACTCCCCGCGAGCTCAAGACCACGCTGATGCACGAGGATGTGCTCGACGTGGTCTGCGAGCGGCCGCAGGACGCCATGGCCGAGATCCGGGCCATCGAGGCCGTGAGCGAAGTGGCACTGTTCGGCAAGGGGCTGCACGTGGTGGGGGCCGACGGCAAAGCTGCAGCAGCGGCCATACGGCAAAAGCTCCAGGCCAAGGGGTATCGCATCGACAGAATCGAGCCGATCACGCCCTCGCTGGAGGATGTTTTCGTCTCACTGGTGGAGGCGCGCGACCGGGCACAGCAGACGGCCGAGGTCGAAGCATGAAGGGTGCAGCATTGCACGTTGGGCGATGAAGCCGTTTCGCGTTTGGGCCATCGCGCGCAAGGAGGCGATCCATATTCTCCGCGATCCGCGCAGCCTCGGCATGGCGATCGCCATCCCCATGCTGCTGCTGCTTCTGTTCGGCTACGCGCTGTCGCTCGATGTCGACAATGTGCCGACGATCGTCTGGGATCAAAGCGCCTCGCATGAGAGCCGTGAGTTCATCAGCCGCTTCGACGGGTCCCGCTACTTCTCCATCGTTGACCACGTCAGCAGCTACAGACAGGTGGAGCGGGCGATCGACTCCGGACAGGCCCTCGTCGCGCTGGTCATCCCGACGGATTTTGCCGGCCGCATCGAGTCGGGGAGAGTGGCCCCCGTCCAGGCGATCGTGGACGGCAGTGACCCCAACACCGCCACCATCGCCATGGGCTATCTGGACGTGGTGGCGTTCACCTATTCCCGGGAGGTGGCATTGCGCGAAATCCGCCGGGCGACGGGGCAGGTCGTGCACCCGCCCGTCGATCTGCGCGCGCGTGCCTGGTTCAACGCCGACCTCGAATCGAAAAACTACATCATCCCCGGGCTGATCGCCGTGATCATGATGGTGATCGCAGCGCTGCTCACCTCGCTCACCATCGCGCGCGAATGGGAGCACGGCACCATGGAGCAGCTGATCGCGACGCCGGTCAGGAGCAACGAGCTGATCCTTGGCAAGCTGTTGCCCTATTTCGGCATCGGCATGCTCGATGTCGCCCTTGCCGTCGTGATGGGCGAATTCCTGTTCGATGTGCCGCTGCGCGGCTCGCCCGCACTCCTTTTCGCCATGGCCGCGATCTTTCTTGCCGGCGCCCTCTCGCTCGGCATGCTGATCAGCATTCTCGCCCGCGGCCAGCTCCTGGCCAGCCAGCTCGCCATGGTGCTGACGTTTCTGCCCTCGTTCCTGCTCTCCGGGTTCATGTACGCGATCGCCAACATGCCGGTGCCGATCCAGGCGCTCACCCGCCTGGTCCCGGCCTCATATTTCGTGACGATGCTCAAGGGCATCTACCTCAAGGGCGTCGGGCTCGAAGTCCTGATGCTGGAGGCCGGCCTGCTCGTGGTGTTCGGCCTCGCCTTGGTGCTGCTCGCCAACCGCCGTTTCCGCAAGAAGCTGGTCTAGCCCATGTTCGAGCGCATCAAGCATATGCTGATCAAGGAGTTCATCCAGGTCTTTCGCGACCCGAAGATGCGCGGCATCATTTTCGTGATGCCGGTGCTGCAGGTGCTGGTGTTCGGATACGCGGTGTCGCTCGACGTCAACACCATCGCCACCGCCGTCTATGACCTCGACAACAGCGTGGCGAGCCGCGAGCTGGTCGCCCGGTTCGTAAAGTCGGGCTATTTCGAGGTCGTCGAAAACGTCGACAGTCGCGAGCGTGTCCGCGCGCTCTTGGACCGCGGCAAGGTCAGCGCCGTCCTGCAGATGAACAAAGGCTTCGGAAATGCGTTGCGGGCGGGGCGCACGGCCGAGCTGCAACTGATCGTGGACGGCACGGATTCGAATACCGCCGGGGTCGTCCTCGATTACAGCGCGAAAATCACCAAGGAATTGTCGCAAAAGGTCCTGATCACGCGCTTTACGCACGTCAAAGGCTCATTCCAGAGGCCGGGACGCGTGGAGCTCGCAACCCGCGCCTGGTTTAACGACAATCTGGAAAGCCGCAATTTCTACGTCCCCGGCGTCATCGCCATCGTTGTCATGCTGATCACGCTCATGCTGACCAGCATGGCCGTCGTGCGCGAGAAGGAGATCGGCACGATCGAGCAGATCATGGTCACGCCGATCACGCCTTCGGAGTTCATCCTAGGAAAGACCATTCCCTTTGCGCTGATCGGCTTCCTCGACGTGGTCCTGGTCACGGTGGTCGGCGTCTTCTGGTTCGGTGTGCCCGTTCACGGCAGCCTCGCACTGCTCTTCTTCGCGACGGCACTCTACCTGATGACCACCCTCGGCATCGGGCTGCTGATCTCGACAGTGAGCCGCACGCAGCAGCAGGCGATGATGAGCGCGTTCTTCTTCTATTTTCCCGCCGTGCTGCTCTCCGGATTCATGTTCCCGATCGCCAACATGCCCGAGGTGATTCAGTGGCTCACCTATCTCAACCCGCTCCGCTATTTCCTCGTCGTGGTGCGCGGCATCTTTCTCAAGGGCGTCGGCCCGGAGATCCTTTGGCCGCAGATGCTCGCGCTTGCGGTATTGGGTGTTGCCCTGCTGTGGCTCGCAGCGAGCCGTTTCCGCAAGACCCTGTCTTGAGTCCCGTGAATTCGGACGGGAACTCGATCTTCCGAGGTAACCGCGAAAAACGGCGATCGCCAGCCGGACAGGGTTCCTGCATCCATGTCAGTGGCTGAGAGGCGGATACCGCCTTGTTCTCCTCCTCAGCGTGCTGACCGTGGATTTCTCGCTCGGGAGATCAGGCTTCGACAGCGCCAGGCGTTTCAGGGGTGAATCTAGTCGGCTTCAGCGAAATGCCAGGACCGCAATTCTGATCACCGGCAGAGCGATTGGATCACGGACAGCTCGACGAAACACATCACTCGATTTTCGTGCCAACTCCGGCGAGCTCTTTGCTGTCAGCGATGCTCGTGGTGTGCGGCGTCGTAAGCGCAGTGAAGGCACGCACACAGATAACAGTTGACGAAGCTTATCGCGATCATTTAGTAAGTGAATAATCACTAACTTGATGTGAGACTGTGAACGTCATGTTTCAGAAGCGCACACAGCGAAGCGAGACGGCTCAGGAGCACCTCGCCAAGACAATGCTGCGGCTGATTGTCGAGCATGGCTTGGACAACGTCACCAGCTCCGACGTCGTGAAGGCAGCCGGGATCACCCGTGCCGCGATGGTCCGCTACTGCCCGACAGTGGATGACCTGTGGCGCCTGACCGCCGATTTCATCGAACAGCGCATGATCGAGGCTTGGCAGCCCGTCCTGGCAAGTGGGCAGTCACCAGCTGAGCGGCTGCGCGCGTTGCTCGCCATCCAGGTCGGCCTGATCATGCGCTTACCCGCGCTGCAAGGGGTTCTGCACGGACAGAGCCTCCGTGGGGCCAATCCAGCCTTCAGGGAAGGAATAATTGCCTTACGAGTGCATTTTAGAGCGCTCCTATGCAGCATCATTCGCGACGCCATTCGCGCCGGTCAGTTTCCACGAAATCTCGATCCGGAGGGCGCAGCCCAGCGCATCATCGATGCACTTCAGGGCAGGGTCGTAAGCTGGTCGCTGGACGAGGCCCAGGGCGACTCCGGCGAAGGGGCATGGGCTCCGCTCGATGAGCTCCTGCGCTGCATTTTACTGGAGCCTGGAGGCGGCGCGAGTCATTCATCCGGCGTTGCAGATCCGGAAGAGGGAACGGTGAGCTAATGCGCACAAGAAAGCCCACCGGTCAGCCTAAATCCGAAATCGTCCGTGAGCTGCACATCGGGAACAAAGCTCTGCGGATCATTTTCGGCCGAGTCCATGAAAACGGTCCACGCGCGGGAGAAGACACCGATCGCAGCAGGCCAACAGCCGAATATTCTCAGCTCCGGAGATCGAGGCCGCGGATGTGCTTTGCTGATCATCGACCTCGTGCAGGGCACCTAGCTGCGCTGGTCGGTTTCTGGGCGGAATTTCAGTCTGGCCGAGGAGGGCAGCAGGTTGCTTGACATCCATCTCTGCTGCCTGGGCGCCAAATTGCAGGAAACAAAACAGTGAAAACGCGGCCGCGGTTTCGCGCCCTTCTTCTTCTCCCCGCGCTCGTAATCGGCGCAGGCGTTGCGGCGTGGCTCATTTCCGGTGCTGAGGAGCCGCCTCGGCACGCGCAGGCAGCATCGGCACGGGCCGTGGGTGTCATCGAAGTACAGCAGTTTTCTGTTCGGCCGAGGGCGCGCGGCTTCGGCATCGTCCGGCCGAGCGAGACCTGGCAGGCCATCGCCAAAGTGCGGGGCAGCATCGTCTACCGCCATCCTCAGCTCGCGAGCGGTAACAACATTCCGGCCGGCACGCGCGTTCTCGAGATCGATCCGACGGAATACAAGCTTGCGACCGCCGAAGCCAAGGCCGACCTCGCCGCTACGCAGGCCGAGCTGAGGCAGCTCGATGCTGAAATCGAGAATACCGAGAAGCTGGCAGCGATCGAGCGGGATCGGCTCAGCTTCGCGGAACGGGAGGTGGAGCGCATAAGGTCTCTCGCTCGCAGCGGCACGAGCTCGCCAGCGCGGCTGGATGAGCAGGAGCGGGCCACTTTGCAGCAGCGGCGCGCCGTCCAGGAGCTCGACAATCAGCTCCGTCTGGCACCGAGCCGCAGAAGCCGCCTGGAAGCCGAGGCCGAGCGCATTCAAGCGCGTCTCGGCCGCGCCGAGCGCGATCTTGCGGACACCCTCATCACCACGCCGTTCGACCTCCGCATTGGAGAGGTGAAGGTCGAGCGCCACCAGTTCGTCAGCACGGGGCAGATCCTGTTTACGGCGGACGGAATCGCGGCTGCAGAAATCCGGGCGCAAATACCGCTCGATGCGATGCATCGTGTGGTGGGATCGGTTCGGGAGATCGCGGCCAAACGCAACGTCAACGCCCTCAGCCACGTCGATTTTTCCAAAATCGATGCCACGGCCTGGCTGACCGCCGGTGTCGACGTCGTTTGGGAGGCACGGCTCGCACGGGTTGAGGCCGGACTCGATCCGCGCACGCGAACGGTTCAGGCCGTACTCGTCGTCGATGAGCCATACCAGAAGCTGCAATCACCGGAGCAGATTGCGCTGCTGAAGGACATGTACGTAGAGGTCGAGCTTGTCGGGCAGCCGGGCCCGCCTCACTTTGCAGTGCCCGACTCGGTTGTCCGTGACGGTATGGTCCCGATCGCCGGCGGCGGAAATCGGCTTCAGCTGCGCCCGGTCGAGGTCGCGTTCCGCCAGAATGGCGTGGCGATCATCGGTAGTGGTCTCGAGCCCGGAGACATCGTCGTTATCGACGATCTCGTGCCGGCGATCGAAGGCATGGCTTTGGCGCCCAGGCGGGACCTCGAAAGTGCCGGGCGTCTCGCCGCTTCACTCGCGGGAGCACAGCCATGATCCGCTGGTTCGCTGCGCATCCGACCGCGGCCAATCTCCTCTTTCTCCTCATCGTTGCGGCCGGCCTTTTCGCTGCCCCGACGCTCAAGCGGGAGACGTTTCCAGACTACCAGGCCAAACAGGTCGAGGTGGAGGTCGCGTATCGCGGCGCGACGGCAGCGGATGTCGAGGATGCTGTCTGCCGCCGGCTGATCGAAGTACTCAAGGGCATCGAGAATCTCGCGGAGCTCACCTGTGTCGCCCAGGACAACCGTGCGAGTGCGATCGCGGAAATGCGGGCGGGCGGCAACGTCAGCCGGTTTCTCGATGATATTCAGACCGAGGTCGCCGCGATCGACGATCTGCCGCCCAACGCCGAGACGCCAGTCGTTCGCGAGCTCCATCGAACCGACCTCGTCGCCGCCGTGGCGATCGCTGGCCCGATGTCTGCCGGAGATCTCAAGGCCTACGCGAAAGATCTCCAGGACCGCATGCTGGCCCTGCCGGGCGTCTCACGCGTCGATCTGAAGGGGTTTTCCCAACGTCAGTTTCAGATCGAGGCATCGAAGGATGTTCTGCGCCAGTATGGGCTGACGGCGAGCCAGCTCACGAGGCTGGTCGCGCAACAGAGCGTCGACCTGCCCGCCGGCACCGTCGAGACCCGAGAGCAGGATATTCTCATCCGCTTTACGGACGAGCGCCGATCGGTTGGCGCGCTGTCCGGCCTCGTCGTTTTGGCCGGCGAGACCGGTGGCGAGCTGCGGCTCGGCCAGATCGCGACGATCCGGGATGGTTTCGAAAAAACTGAGGACAAGATCACATTCAATGGTCAGCGGGCTGCCGTGCTGGAGGTTCACAAAGCCCGTGCCCAGGATGCGCTCGTGGTGCTCGAACTCATCAAGAGTTTGATCGAGACGGAAAAGGCGCAGCTCCCCGAGACCGTCACGCTCGTCATCGCACAGGATATGACGTCGATCGTGCGCGATCGCCTGCAGATGCTGGTCGAGAATGGGTTCGTGGGTCTCGCGCTGGTCATTCTGGTAATGAGCCTTTTCTTCCGGCCCAGGATCGCCGTGTGGGCCGCCATGGGGCTGCCGGTTGCCTTTCTCGGCGCGTTTGCGGCCATGGCGCTGCTCGGCCTGACCATCAACATGATGACCCTGGTGGCCCTGCTGATGGCGATCGGCATCGTGATGGACGATTCCATCGTCATCGCAGACAGCATTGCCGAGGAGGCGCGCAGAACCGGCTCGAGTCTCGAGGCTGCCGTAGCAGGGACCCGCAGAGTTCTGCCCGGTGTGCTCTCCTCGTTCCTGACCACCGTTGCGGTCTTCGCCCCGCTGTCCTTCCTCTCCGGTGAGCTGGGCGCCGTCCTCGAGGTGCTTCCGGTCGTGCTGATTGCCGCCCTGGCTGCCAGCCTCACCGAGGCATTTTGGATTCTCCCTCACCACCTGCGGCACCCGGTGGAACACTCGAGGGTGGCGACGCCCTCGCGGTTGCGCCATCGCTTCGACAGGGGCTTCGCCTGGGTTCGCGATTCGGTCGTGGGCACTGCGGCGGATCTGGCCATCCGCCACCGGTATGGTGTTGCCGGTGTCTTCCTCATCGCCTTGTTGGCATCCGCCGGCTACGTCGGCGGCGGCTACATCGGACGCGAAGCGATGCCGGAGATCGATGGCGATGTCCTGGAGGCCCGCATTCTAATGCCGCAAGGCACACCGCTGGGAGCTACGGAGAGTGTCGTGGCCCAGGTGACGTCGGCCATTCAGCGGGTCGACGGGGCCTTTGCACCCCGTCAGCCGGCAGGCGAGCCGCTCGTCAAAGCCGTGCAGGTGCGCTTCAACGAGAATGCCACGGCGGGAGAGGCCGGGCCGCATGTCGCGACTGTGACGGTGGACCTGCTCAGCGCTGAAAAGCGCATGGCGACCCTCGACGAGGTGGTGGAGCGTTGGCGTGCGGAGATCGGTGAGGTCCCGGGCCTGATCTCGCTCATTATCCAGGAGCCGGGGCTCGGCCCACAGGGGATTCCGATCGAGATCAGGATCACGAGCGGTGATCTCGACGTGGCCGAGCGCGCGGCGCACGACCTCGCGCGTTCACTCGAGACCTACACCGGCGCTTACAACGTCCTTCATGACCTGCGGCCGGGAAAACCCGAGGTGCGCCTTTCCCTTGCCGATGGAGCCCATACGCTCGGGCTCACCGCTGAGGAGGTGGCGGGTCAATTGCGCTCGGCTTTTCTGGGGAGCATTGCGGCCAACCTGCAGATCGGTGCCGAATCCTATGAAGTCCAGGTTCGCCACGCCGTGCAGGACAGGGACGATCTCGGCGACGTCGCAGACTTCACGATCATGCTGGCGGATGGCCGCCAGGTGCCCTTGGGCACCATAGCCAACATTGAGCGCGGGCGGGGCTGGGCGAAGATCACCCGCATCGATGGGGAACGAACTGTTACCGTCGAGGCCAATGTCGACGGCAGGAAGGGTAACGCCCAGGCAATCGTCAGTCACGTCGAAGCTACCGTGCTTCCCGAGCTGGCCCGGCGCTATCCCGAAGTTGGCTTTGAGATAAGGGGGCAGGCTGCAAGATCGGAGCAGACCGCGGCCTCGATCCGCCGCGGGTTCCTGATCGGTGTGATCGGCATCTTCGTCGTCCTGTCGTTCCAGTTCCGCAGCTACATCGAGCCGCTGGTGGTCATGACGGCAATCCCGCTCGCCTTTCTCGGCGCGCTCTGGGGTCATGTGCTGATGGGCTACGCCATCTCGATGCCGTCCCTCGTCGGAGCTGCCTCACTGGCCGGGATCGTCGTCAACAACTCGATTCTGATGGTCCAGTTCATCAAGTCTCATACGGCCGCCGGCCTCGACATCGCCACCGCCGCCGGACAGGCGAGCCGCGACCGCTTCCGTGCCATTTTCGTTTCAGCGTCGACCACGATCGCCGGCATACTACCGCTGCTCGCTGAGACGAGCACGCAGGCCCAGGTCCTGAAGCCGCTGGTGATCTCTGTCGGGTTCGGCCTTCTGGCCTCCACCGTCCTCGTGCTGGTGGCTGTGCCGAGCCTCTATGCCATCCTCGACGACTTCGGGGTCACGCGCCGGAGCGATCGTCTCAATCCGCAAGTCTGGAGCAAAGCATACGCAGAAGAGGTCCAACCATGACGAGATGAACGGTCATAAGGATAAACACTGATCACGAGCAACAGGCGGCCATAGCGCTACAGATCGACAAGGCCGCCAGGATCAATCGCAAATCTTCCATTCCGATTGGAGTCGTACGATGAAGAGTCGTTTTCGGCAGACGCCCGCGGTCGGCCTTGTGATGGGCCTTATGGTAGGCGCTGCTTCTGTCCTTACGGCTGGAACGGCACCCGCTCAGGCGCTCGACATTACCGTCAGCGGCCTTCGGAACAGCAACGGCAACGTCGTCATTTGCATATGGCGCGTGCAGGACAAGGGTTTCCCAAACTGTGGGACGGGGCGGCCATTCAAGAAGCTGACTGTGCCAGCCACTGCTCCCCGCGCGGCGCTGAAAGACCTCCCCTCTGGCGAGTACGCGGTCTCCCTGTTCCATGACGAAAAGAAGCGCGGCAAGGTGGAGACGAATTTCCTGGGCTTGCCCACCTCGGGTATCGGGCTCGCCAATAATCCGCGGTTCGGGCCGACAAGCCCGCCCACGTTCGAAAAGACCCGGGTCGTCGTTCCCGCTACGGGGGCGCTCGACATCACGGTCAAGTATCTGTTTTGAAAAGACTGGGCGGCCCCCAGTAAGGCGGCCAGGCCCACGATCCGGCGGATGACGTTTCAGCGCGCTCAGCGCCTCGCGCCGATACCTTCAAGCGGCCGAGGCGCAAAATACCAGCCACGAAGACTCACGGAGATTGGACGAGAACAATGAGAGCTCTCGCTTTAACGCTCGCGGCAGCGACCATCATTGCGGCTGACCCCCTCGCGGCGACTGGAGCAACGATCCAATGGCGAATTGAGAATCCATTTCGGTTCTTCACCGACAGCGGACTACTGGAGCCTCACCGCAAAGCCTTTGCGCGAATTTCGAGCACGACTGGCGAACGATCCGTGCTCGCAGCCGAGCGTTGGCTCAGCACGCAATATCCACACGGATGGGCAGAGCAGGCGTTCATGCGGACGTGCTGGCATCTCGTTCGTCAGGACCTGAGCGCTTGTGGCGGCCTGGCGAATTACATCCAGCCGAGATCGCACAGGATCATTGCACGCGTTGTGGCGCTGCAGCAGAAGGAAGTGACATGCACGTGGCGTGTTCGAATGCGCGGCAGCCCCCAATCGACGGCGAAAGTTCTCGAGCGCGCATGCACTGCAGCTGTCGAAATTGATATCCCCTATCCAACGGGCGCCGACGTGTCGGTGTCCAATGATGGACAGATCCGTGCGGCAACAACTATTCGCGTGAATGACATCTTCATCGTGGGGCTTGGCGACTCCTATGCCTCGGGCGAGGGGAATCCCGATCGGCCTGTACGTTGGCGTGATGATCGGGTCGCCAGCTTCGGATCATTCGCCAGCGGAATCCGCCTCGACGGCTACCCGGAACGCCTGACGACAACGGTCGCCTATGCCGGGCGCAAGGTTCACGGCCCGAGTGCGTTCTGGCTGAGCCAGCCTTGCCACCGATCACTGTATTCGTACCAGGTGCGGGTCGCACTTCAGCTTGCGCTGGAGGATCCCCATCGTGCCGTGACGTTCCTCGGCGTCTCGTGCTCGGGCGCAGATATCGCTTCCGGCCTCCTGGCTCCCTGGCAAGGAGTTGAGCCGTTTCCCGCGTCTCCAACGCGCTCACAAGTTGGCGAGGTTGCCGTCGCCCAATGCGGCGGAACGGGCTACGAGACGCGCACCTACGGACCAAGCTTCACCTCCGGCGGCGCGGTGCCGGCCCTCGATGGCCTCACGCTCCAGCGCTGCCCGCCGGAACGGGCACGCAAGATCGATCTCATTCTCCTCTCCGCCGGCGGAAATGACATCGGGTTTGCCAAGCTCGTGGCTTACGCAATTCTGAAAGAGAACACCCCACTTCGACGTTTCAGCGAGCTTTCCACCGGAGTGCTTACTCCGCGACAGGCCTTGTCACGCTTTCCGGAGCTTCAGGCTCGATACAAGCTGCTCCGGCGCGCTCTTCACAACCACCTCCATGTGCCCTGGACGGAGCCCGATCGTATCATTCTCACCGCCTATCCCGTCGTTGCGCTCCAGAGGGACGGCCGCACGCCATGCAGCGGAACCGCCAGCGCGGGACTCGACGGCTTCCCCGGATACCGCCTCGATGGTCGCCGCGCCGCGGAAGCCGAGCAGGTGGCCGCAAGACTGACCACCTTGATGCGTGATACTGCGCGAAAGTACGGCTGGACATTCGTGTCCGGATATCGTCCTCAGTTTGCCGGGCGTGGCATGTGCGCGGGCCTCCAGCGCGGCCGGGAGATCCATTCTGACCAACTGATGCTACCGCGCTGGACAGGCAGTACCTGGTATCCCTATGCCCCTTCGCAGTATCGCGCCTATGTGCCTCGGCAAAGATGGATACGGACCTCCAACGACGCATTTCTGACGGCGCACGTCGATCTGTCTACCGAGATCAAGCGCAAGTTCCTGCTCAATGGCAACTATCGGCCGATGGATCTGCTCAAGGCAAGCACCTTCGGTGGCGCCTTCCATCCCACCGCCGAGGGGCAAGCCGCTATTGCTGACGCGGTTCTACCGACAGCCAGGGCAATCCTTGCGAAGTATCTGGCTGACGGCTAAAGGCGAGCGGTTCCGATTTAGATCGGAGCTACGCACTATGCTCTTTACTTCCGAGCGCGCATGTCAGTAGGAGGATTGTAATCTCTCGCGATTTCGTTAGAAAGCCTCATCGGTGACCACTCACTCTGATCCAGGATTGGGCCCGCGCTCTGCCGCCTCGGTCGAGGTGGACCTGAGGCGGATGCGCCTACACTCCTGCTAGGCACATCCCTCCATCGACCAGCCGCGCTCTTTCAGCCAGTCGCCAATCTCCCGATCAAACGCCTCCATCACCGGGCGGAACTCCTCGTTGCTGAGTCGCTCCTGCATGGGACGTACGACGGTGATCTCCTCCTTGCCAAAGTGTAGTTCGGTGCGGATGCGCGCGTCCTGCGCCACGGGAATCAGCGCGCTCGGCTCGGCCCTACCCGCTTCCACCGCCGCCAGCGTCTTCATGTACGCTGCGATTGCCTCGTCGATCGTGGCGTGCTCGGCCTCCACCAGATTCACTGAGCGGGTCAGGTTCGGGTCGCCGACGGAACGCGCCAAATCCCACATCGTCGCGTCCTCGGCGGCAGCGTGCGGCTGCAGCACGCCGGTCCAGAAGGCGGCCAGCGCTTGTCCGTTGTCCAGCGTCGGGTCAGAGGCCAGGGCCCGGTAGCCCTGCCGCATCGCTTGGACGTTGAGATTGTGCATCTTGAAGAAGGCAGCGAAGCAGCCCTCGGCCGCGATCGGGCGGTAGGTCGGTTTGCCCATCAGGACGTAGTCCATGGCGCCGAGGTGGATCTGGACCAGCCACCGCACGGTGTTGGCCTCGTTGAGGAGCTCGATCGTCGTCTTCTCCTCATCCGGAGCCTCCCCCGCGACCTGCTGGCAGGCCGCCGTCTCGCGCGCCTCCAGCTCGTCGATCGGCAGCCCCGTTAGCCTAGAAATCGTCGGCGGCACGTCGGCCAGGATACCGGTGCTGACGATGATGCCGGCGAGCAGTTCGAGTTGGCCGCAGGAAGTCTTCTTGCTGTCGATCAACTGACCGCGCAACGCCTGCTCCCCAAGGGGACCGGCGGGCACCTCGGCGGGCGGGCGGTAGAGCAGGCTAGCCGTCTGCTCGGTCGGTGTCCGCTCCTGGGCGGACACGGTGATCGGGCCGACTCCGGTCGCCGGCAGGGTGAGCAAGGCGACGAGGATGACGAGCCGGTCAATGTATGTGCATGAAGTCTTCCTCATGTCTTCCTCGATGCGATGGATCGAGCCTAGCGGCCCGATGGAGGGCTGACCGCATGAGCCGCCCGTCACTTCTATCGCGCAGTCGGTTCCGTGCTGCGGCGTAGCCTGCCGCCGAGGCAACACTGCTCTCCAAAATCAGTTCCGGTCCGCCGGCCAGATTTCAAAGAAGCAGGTGACGGGTGCACGGCACTCACGGCAATGTCGGCCACCGTCCCGCGGGTGGCGTTGACCGACCTCCCAGCCGGCGAATACGCGGTCCCCCTGTTCCATGAAGGAAAAAGCGTGGCAAGCCGGAGGCCAATCTGGCTCGCCGAGCCCGGCCCGACGGATCCGCTCGACCGGTTGCGCGCCATGGTGGCCTCTCAGCTGAAGCTCATCAGGTCGACGCCCGTGATTCCCGCGCAGTACGGAGGACAGGAAATTAAGACGAAGCCTCTGGCGGGACGACCATAGCTTCTGCGTACATGACGTCCATGGCCAGATAGATCGTCGATTGACGACCCTTGCGACGCTCGCCACCTACCCGACGCAGCTCTGGCCGAGACCGCCGGCTATTTCTTCGCCTGGACCTGAGGGCGGATGTGGCTCGTGCTCCGGCTTCTGTCCGGCGTGCATCTCTGACGGCCTTTGCATGGCGCGCTGGCGCAAGCTGGAGGGGCCGGTGGCCGCACAACATCATCCTTTCGTGAGGGCAATATAGACAGCCAGGCTGGGCTGACATAATCTGTCCACATGATCCGTAACCTCGTCAGCTTGCTGGTCGTCGTCCTGTTCACCGTCGTCGCGGTGATGTCGGCTTCGCATGCGGGGAGCATGGCGGACAGCATGGGCTCTGCAATGCCCTTGCACCACATGGCCGAGTCCGGCGTGGATGACGGCACAGAGGGATGCGGCAATGACTGCGGCGGATCGGTCGACAGTGCCCTCTGTGCCTTTGCCTGCACGGCTGGCGCCAGTGCACTAGCCGCAACGCAAACGGAATGGCGACCTGCCATCCACCTGGTCGACTACGGACTCCCATCTGACACCCCGGTGGCAGGACAGATTCCTGATCTCAACGAACGACCACCCAGGTTCTGTCTCCTCTGATCGCAACCGGCTCCCACTTTTTGGGGGCTTCCGACGTGACCAGACGGGACAACATGTCCCGGGAGACCAGCATGACCAGGATTTCTCGACGTGGCTTTCTCGCCGCTGGCGCCTCGGCGCTAGCTTACGCCCATCTCCCCCATGTGGCGACAGCTCGAGGCACTGCCCCCCTAGGGCTGAGGGCTGCCAGCCGCACACTGGATATCGACGGCCGCGCGGCCACTGTCTACGGCCTTGCCGGGCCAACTGGCCAGGGTCTGACGCTGGACACCGGCGCCCGCTTCCTTGTCGAACTGACCAACAATCTCGACGTCGCCACACTAATCCACTGGCACGGCCAGATTCCGCCCAACGCTCAGGATGGCGCGCCCGACATGCCCATGCCCCTGCTCGCGCCCGGTGAGGCCCGCGGCTACGACTTCGCGCCCTTGCCAGGCACTTACTGGATGCATGCTCATGTGCCGCTGCACGAGATGCGCCTTCTGGCCGCGCCGCTGATCGTGCGGAGTGCCGAGGAGATGTCTGCGGACCGGCAGGAGGTGGTGCTGTTCCTACACGATTTCTCGTTCAAGGCGCCGGAAGAGGTGATGGCCGAAATCGTTCGTGGCCATGGCGATGCTGTCAGCCATGGTGGCAGCCACAGCATTGGCATGGGCGGAATGTCGGGCATGGACCATGGTGCAATGAGCAAAATGCCGATGAGCGGCATGGATCACGGGGCGATAGGTGTCACGATGGGCGCGGGGCACATGGGCGCCATGGCCATGGACCTCAACGACTACAATTGGGACGCCTATCTCGCCAACGATCGCACTCTGTCGGACCCCGAGGTGGTGCAGGTCGAGCGCGGTGGGAGAATCCGGTTGCGCGTCATCAACGGCGCTGCGGCGACCGTCTTCTGGATCGACACCGGGGCCGTCTCGGCGCGATTGGTCGCCATCGATGGCCATGCCGTGCAGCCGCTCTCCGGATCGCGCTTTGGCCTTGCCATGGGCCAGCGCCTCGATCTCGAAATCGACTTGCCGGCCGAGAGCGGCGCCTGGCCCGTCCTCGCGCTGCGGGAAGGCGCGCGCGAACGCACCGGGATCGTGCTTGCTACCGCGCGGGCCGAAGTGCGACGCATTGCGGCGCTGGCCGATGCGCAGGCCCCATCCTTCGACACCGATCTGGCGCAGGAATCGCGCCTCACGGCCCGCGATCCCCTGCCCGAACGGGCAGTGGATCGGAGGCACCTGCTGATGCTCAGCGGCTCGATGCAGCCCTATGTCTGGACGATCAACGGTGCCACCTGGGGCAGCCACCGGCCGGTTGCGGCCCGCAGCGGCGAACGGGTGGTGCTGTCCTTCCACAACATGTCGATGATGGGCCATCCGATGCACCTGCACGGCCATGTTTTTCAGGTCGTCGGCCTGAATGGCCGGCGCATATCGGGCGCGTTACGCGACACGGTCTACGTGCCGCCGATGTCGATGGTCGACGTCGCGCTCGATGCCGGCGAGGCGGCGCGCTGGATGCTGCACTGCCATCACATGCCCCACCTCGCCACCGGCATGATGACCGAATTCTCGGTTGCGGCCGTGGCCTGACGCTCGCGCAGGGCGCCGCACGATGGCGCTCTGATGGCGCGAATGAGCTTCGGGTGGATCTTCAGGATCCTGATCCTTGAGCTGTTCGTTTTGGCGGTAACGGCTCCATCAAAGACCTGCGGAAATGGAAGGAGACTTCACCATGACCTACACCATCGATCGCAAGATCGCCGACGCCAGCATTGACGATGTCGAAGCCCGCGCCCGCAAAGCGCTGGCCGAGCACGGCTTCGGCGTACTGACCGAAATCGACGTTCAGGCGACGATGAAGAAGAAGCTCGACGTTGACATGCCTGGCTACCGTATCATCGGCGCCTGCAATCCGAACATGGCACACAGGGCTATCGGGCTCGAGCCACGGGTGGGCGCGATGCTGCCCTGCAACGTCATCCTGCGCGAGGTTGTGGACGGCGTCGAGGTGAGCGTCATCGACCCCGTTGCCTCGATGCAGGCGATCGACAACGTTGGGCTGAAGGCCGTCGCGGGCGAAGTCCGCGACCAGCTTGCGCAGGCCCTCGCGGAGGTCTGACGTTTGCGCGTGAAGGCTGCCCCCCTTCCTCCATCGAGAAAGGGGTGGTCAGTCAATGCGGCTTCCGCCGGGCAGCGCTCTGCCCTTAATATTCGGGTACTCACTGTGGATGCCATTGGGCTCGCGAGTGATATCCGGGACCAAGAGCGAGCTCCTTACGATCTGCTCGCATTCGGCGGCGAACAGTCGAAAATCGACGCTGTCGAGCGAGGGAGGCGCTCCCGATGATGAACGGAGTGGGGCGACATGCTGGGGGAAATGGCGCTTTTCAGGCGTACTCGTGCTGACGCCCTCATCGAATATCAGTTCAGCGGAGAATAATAACATGAGGCGCATTCTCCTTGCGACGGTTGCAGTGGGCGGTTTGGCGGCAGTATTCCTCTGGCAAGCTCTCGGCAACCGAAGTACTTCGGCGGGCACGCTGATGCTCGGGCGTCAGCTCTATTCAGCAAATTGTGCCTCCTGCCACGGAGCAAACCTTGAGGGCCAGCCGGACTGGAGGCGCCGGTTGTCCACTGGGCGCCTGCCTGCGCCGCCGCACGACGCCTCCGGCCATACTTGGCATCATCCCGATGGCGTCCTGTTCCGAGTCACCAAGGACGGACCGGCCGCGGTCGTTGGCGACGGTTATGAAAGCGATATGCCCGGTTTCGGCGACGTGATGTCGGACCCTGAGATCCAGGCCGTTGTCGAATTCATCAAGAGCACGTGGCCCGAGCGCGAACGGCGCTATCAAGCCGAGATGAGCCGTTGAGAGAAGGAAGCCAACCAATGAGACTGCTGAAGATCGCGATACTTTTGCCGATATGCTGCCGTCGTCGGGTGCAACCCCAGCGGACCGGGCCGCAATAGCGCTGCATGGCAGCTCGCAATCGTGTAATCTGAAATGACAACAAAAACTCGTTCTACGGCATTTCGTAGCGGCGACACGCGCCCTCGGCTCCGCTATAAAGATTGCATGAGGAGACTCGCCCGAATTCTGGTCATCGCCTCTCTCGCTGCCTTTGTGGCGAGCGGGTTTGCGCTGGCGACCAGCGCTACAGTGATGTCCGTCGAGATGGCCCTCGCCGACGAGGGCGCCATGGACATGGCCGATGACCAGGATTGCGACTCCGGCGCCGCAGGCCACATGACCGGCGCCGACTGTCATTTCGCCTGCAACTCCCTTCTCCTGTGTCACCCGGGCGAGCAGGCGGCGTTATCGCCTCCTCCAATCGCCTCATTCGACTTGTGCGGCCCGCCAGGGTTTGCCGGGCGGACCTGCCCACCCGATCCCCATCCTCCGCGATCCTCCATCCTGAGCTGAGGCCGGCCTTCGGCCGAACGCCTTGGGGTGGCTCCCGCGCGCAGTACATACTGGGCGCCTGCGCTGAACGCAGGCTCTCCGGTACCGGGAGCACCGGCTCATCACCACCGTGTATTGGCACCGGTTACGTTCAGCGACACGCGGCGCAGCCGGCGTATGCGGGACAAGCGGGCAGCCTTTGGTGTGTCAAGCGCCACCGCATATCGCCAGTCCCACCGGCACAAAACCGACGAAGCCATGAGGTGGCTCGTCTCAATCACAGCAATCAATCGTCGCATCGCAGGCGATGCATCTGGGCATCATCGCGCGTCTGCGACTCAAAAGCGGAGCAATTGGAAATGGAGCGATTGAGAATGATGAAGATGGCAACGCGCCAAGAGGCGAGCTTCCGGCTTGCCGCCACCGCGGCGGCCCTCGTCATCGGAGCGGCCGGCTTTCTCGCCATTCCGGCGATTGCCGGCGCGTCCGAAACGCACGGGCAGCACGGCAGTGTGCATCAACACGGCGCAGAGCGCGGCACGCTCGAGTCACCGCTCGATGTCGTCCGGGATCCCACGGATCTGCCGCCGCCGATCAGCGCTTCGGCACCGCGCAAGGTCGTGCTCGATCTCGAAACCGTGGAGGTCAACGGCAGGCTCGCCGACGGCACGATGTACCACTACTGGACTTTCAATCAGAAAGTGCCGGGGCCGTTCCTGCGCGTTCGCGTCGGCGACACCGTCGAGGTCAGGCTGACCAACGCCAGGGACGCGATGACCAAGCATAGCATCGACCTGCACGCCGTCACCGGCCCGGGCGGCGGCGCGCAGGCCACCCAGGTCGCGGCCGGCGAGACGAAAAGCTTCACCTTCAAGGCCCTGAAGCCCGGGCTTTATGTTTATCACTGCGCCACACCGCCGGTCGCCGGGCACATCGCGTCGGGCATGTACGGGCTGATCCTGGTCGAGCCGGAAGGCGGCCTGCCGAAGGTCGACCGCGAGTTCTACGTCATGCAGGGCGAGGTCTACACCGAAGCCGCGTTCGGCACCAAGGGCGAGGTAGCCTACAGCCGCCGCAAGCTCCTCGACGAGCGGCCGGAGTATTTCGTTCTGAATGGCGCGGTCGGTAGCATCCCGGCCGAAAATCCGATGCGGGCTAAGGTGGGCGAGACGGTCCGCATCTATTTTGGCGTCGGCGGGCCGAACTTCACCTCGTCCTTCCACGTGATCGGCGAGATATTCGACAGGGTCTACGATCTCGCATCGCTGACGAGCAAACCGTTAACGGATGTTCAGACCGTGACGGTGCCGCCTGGGGGCGCTGCCATTGTCGACTTCAAGGTCGAGGTGCCGGGCAGCTACGTTCTCGTCGACCACGCCCTGTCACGCATGGAGCGCGGCCTCGCCGGCATTCTGGAGGTCGAAGGTGCCGCCAACCCGGACGTGTTTTCCGCATCGGCGAAAGAAGCGAGGGCGGCCCACGGCCATTGAGCAAAACCGATCCTGTTCAAATGACGGCCGCCGGAAACGGCCGTCATTTCTTACCTGAATTGATTGAAATCAACGGACCACGATGCCCGATGCGATTACCTCTTTCTCAATAGATCGCGTTGGCATTTTGTTTTTGCTCAAGGAGGACTGCCATGCACCGATTCGCTGCACCGCTCATGACCATCGCGCTCTGGCCGTCCCTCTCGGCGACGCCAGGCCTCGCCCAGGCTTATGGAGATCGGGACATCTGGTGGGCCTGGGGCTATGGCCACATGCTCTTCGGAGGTTTGATGATGATCGCCTTCTGGGGCGGGGTCATTGCGCTCATCGTATTACTTGTCCGCTGGCTGGGCGGCGCCTCCGGCGACAGCTCGGGCTCGGGCTCTGGCTCCCGCCGGACGCCGCTGCAGATCCTGCAGGAGCGTTTCGCAATGGGAGAGATCGACAAGCAAGAGTACGAAGAGCGCAAAAAGCTTCTCGCGGACTGACCGCCCCGTATCACCAATCCCCAATATTTCCCGGCCTGCGCAAATCTCGGCACACTGTGCCAACATGCGACGAGTACCAGGAACGATTTGTGGGGCTGCGTCGTTTGGGTAGCGGCGTAAGAGGTTCTGAGAGGTTCGACAGCTAAGTGCGAGTGAATCCAATGAAAGAGTCGTACAGCCGGCAGAATTGATCGAAATCAATGCCGATGACCCAGCTCGCGTGTATCGGCTTTATGAACATGGTTTGTTTGTCATGTACGCTGAGCCGACCAGCAAGTCTGAAAATACGCGGGTGACATCGCTTCACCGCCTCGGAGTGCTTGTCTGCCTGGTGGCTCTCCTGAGCTCCATATTTGCCCACCTGGGTCATCCCGCGGCGACTGTCGCCGCCGAGCAGACGGCAGTTGCTACCGTTCATGAGATGGACGGCTCATCTGAGCATGGGCACACCCTTTTGCCCCAGCACTGCACGCAACACGTTCAGTGCTCCCTGAATGCCATCATTCCGGCGGCTCCATCTCTCGACGTTAGCGGCGCGAAGGCTGCCGAGCCTGCTGGCGAGCCCTATCGAGGCAATCGAATAGTGCCGCCTCTGCGCCGTCCTCCCAAGCCAGTAGATATCCTCTAGCTCCCGCCGACGGCCTCGGTCCGCAACACGCGGGCGCATGGCCCGGTCGTTCTGAGCCCTGATCCTGGATTTACCGGAACCATTCCCAGCGCGTGTTGCCGCGCCTGGGCCGTGGGCAGCGCGATTGACCGCGCAGTGGCAGTTCCCGAATGGCGGGAGCGATCCGAAGCGCATTCAAAAGCATGGAGAAGTTGAAATGAGCGAATCCAACGTCGTTCTTTGCGCCGCAGTGCGCACCGCGATCGGCACATACCGCGGCACCCTTAAGGAGATCCCCGCACCCGAGCTCGGCGCGACGGCAATCCGTGGTTCGCTTGAGCGCGCCGGGCTGAAGGGCTCCGATATCGGCACCGTCGTCATGGGCCAAGTCGTCCAGGCCGGCGCCAAGATGAACCCGGCGCGCCAGGCGGCGATCAAGGCGGGAATTCCTGTCGAGGTGCCGGCAATGACAGTGAACCGGGTGTGCGGTTCGGGTGCCCAGGCGATCGCGACGGCAGCACAGGAGGTGATGCTCGGCTTCGTCAAGAGTACGGTCGCGGGTGGCATGGAGAACATGGACCAGTCGCCGTATCTCATGGCAGCCGGGCGCTGGGGCTACCGCATGGGCGATGCGCAGATCTACGACAGCATGCTACGCGACGGGCTCAACGATGCGTTTTGCAATCAGCATTCCGGCTGGGTGACCGAGGACCTCGTCTCAAAATTCCAGATCTCCCGAGAGACCCAGGACCATTGGGCCTACCGCTCGCAGAAGCGCTTCGCCGAGGCCCAGGCATCCGGCAGGTTCGACACGGAGCTCGTGCCGATCGAGGTGCCGGGCCGCAAAGGGCCTACTGTCTTCGCCAGGGATGAGCACAACCGGCCGGACGCCACGCTGGAGTCGCTCGAGAAGCTGAAGCCCGCTTTCCGTAGCGACGGCACGATCACAGCCGGCAATGCGCCGGGCCTCAACTCGGGCGCCGCCGCGATGATCGTCGCCGATGCGCTGTGGGCGGAGAAACAAGGCCTTGAGCCGATGGCACGCCTCGTCGCCTATGGCGTCGGTGCGGTTGAGCCCGGGATGTTCGGTCTCGGACCGGTGCCGGCGGTCCGGCAGGCTCTGGAGCGGGCCGACTGGAAGCTCGGCGACATTGAACGGGCCGAGGTCAACGAGGCCTTCGCCGCGATCGTGCTGGCGCTCGTCCAGGAGCTTCGCCTGCCCGAGGACATCGTCAACGTCGAGGGCGGCGCGATCGCCCATGGACACCCGATAGGCGCCACGGGCGCCGTCCTGACCACCCGGCTCTTGCATTCGATGCAGCGGGACGGCCTCCGCAGGGGCCTCGTCACGCTCTGCATTGGGGGCGGCCAGGGCGTGGCGCTCGCTCTCGAAGCGGTCCGTTGAGGACAGAGCCTCCGAGTGAAACCAAGGAGTACCGAAGATGGTCATATCGGACACCAGCATTCCTGCTGAGGTGCGGCGCCTCAATGGCCTGCTCGCATGGTGGGGGCTTGCCAATCATCCCGGCGCGAACGGCATGGAGGCGCACGCCAGGCAGCTTCAGCTCCTCGTCAGCGCTGCAAATGAACTGCTGAGCGAAGCGTCGTCCAATCACGCTCAGGCATTGTCCGCCGCCTACGAGCAGCTCACCCGAGCGCTCCAGGAATTCGTAAGTGCACGCCAGCCATCGGAGCTGATCGCGGCGCGGGCTCACCTCGTGACAAGCCTCAAGGAGTGCTTCGCGGCTCAGGCCAGGTCCTGGGCCGAGCTGACCCGGAAATTGGACGCCTGCTGCTCGGGCGCGCCGCACGAAGCCGCCGCCGAGCCAGCGACGGGTGCCGACAACCTCATGCCGATGAGGCCCAAAGATGCGGGGCGCTCGGCATTCGCAACGAACGGCAAGCCCGCCACCTGGAGCCAATCGGAGGCGCTGTCGTGGATGCCCTGATCTATTTCGCGCTTTGGGCCGGACTGATTTTCCTCATGATGCGGTTCGGCTGCGGCGCGCATGTCATGGGCCACGGCCACGGCGGCGCGCGCAAGGAGGGCCCGTCGCAGCAAACGGGCGAGATCCGCTGGGTACCGCCGGAGACCGATATCGACCCGGTCTGCGGCATGACGGTCAAGACCGATAAGGCCAAACCGTCGGTCCACGACGGCATGGTCTACTATTTCTGCTCGCGCGAGTGCCGCGAGCGCTTCGAGGCTGCACCTCACCTCTACGCCGGCCCACTGGCCAATGCCCAACCAAAGCAGATGGATCCCGCCCATGGTTGAACCAGTAACTCCGGCCAAGCAGCGGCGCTCCGGCACGCCACTCACCGCTGCACCGGCACCGCGCATTCCGGTACTCGCCTTCGGAATGAGCCTCGGGCTCTTCCTGGCGCTCACCTTCGTGCTCTGTGTCGGCTTCGATCTGCTCTTTCCCGGACAGGCGATGTACCGGAGCTGGCTGCGGCTTCTGCCGGGTTTCACCTGGCTCACGTGGCGCAGCTTCCTCCTCGGCCTCGTCGAGAGCTTTGCCTACGGCTGGTATGTCGCGCTGGTTTTCGGACCCTTGTTCAACTTCTTTTCCCGACGGTGGACACGATGACGACAAGCTCTACACGGACAAAGGCGCACACGCCAAGCGAGCGGACGCACCGATCTCAGACCGCCCCGCGAACGGCCAAGTCCCCCGTTGAACGGCAAAAGGCCGTCAGTCGTCCGCCTGCCATTGGCCAAAGGGAAGCGGCGTGGCCTGAGCGCGTGCTCGGCGCGGCCGAGCTGAGTTCGGTCCAGGATTTTGCCGCCTATCAACGGGATGTCCTGGAGCGCATGATCCTGTTCTGGGATACGCTGCGGGAGCGCGCCAACAACATGCTGCAGCATGAGCGCGCCGGGCTGCCGCCGCTCCTCGATTTCAAATACGAGACACTGCTCGACGCGCGCCGCTTCGAGCGGCCCGCCAACTACGCGCTATTGCGCATCACCGAGGTCGGCGAGGATTGCTGGGACGACTGCGTCGACCTGGAAAAGCCGCCGGTTATCGTCTTTGACCCACGCGCCGGCCACGGTCCTGGGATCGGCGGTTTCAAGCGCGACTCCCAGGTCGGCGTGGCGATGCGCGAGGGCCACCCGGTCTACTTCGTCATCTTCTTTCCGGAGCCGGTGCCCGGCCAAACCCTGGATGATGTCCAGCACGCGCTTAGGCGCTTCATCGAGGAGGTGGCGCGCCGGCATCCCGGCAAGCCGCCAGTCCTTTACGGGAACTGCCAAGCCGGCTGGGCGGTGACGCTGCTCTCGGCAGACTGTGAAGGCTTAGTCGGACCGGCCGTGCTCAACGGCTCTCCCATATCCTACTGGGCGGGCGAGCCGGGCGTGAACCCGATGCGTCTTGCCGGTGGACTGCTCGGCGGCGCCTGGCTCGCCCACCTGACGGCCGACCTTGGCGACGGGCGCTTCGACGGCGCGTGGCTCGCCCAGAATTTCGAGACCCTCAAGCCGGAGAAGGCGATCTTCGAGAAATACGTCCATCTCTTCGCCAATATCGACACCGAGCGCGAGCGTTTCCTCGACTTCGAGCGGTGGTGGAACGGCTTCTATTTCCTGAGCCGCGAGGAGATCATCGCCATCGTCGAGAATCTGTTCATCGGCAACAAGCTCGAGGAAGGGCAGGTACGGATCTGCGAAGGCTGCTGGGCGGACCTGCGGCGCATCAGAAACCCGCTCGTCATCTTCGCGTCCTATGGCGACAACATCACACCGCCGCACCAGGCGCTCGGCTGGATTCCCGTCGTCTACAAGGACACCGACGACCTCAGGCGGGCCGGCCAGCGCATCATTTATCTCACCAACCCCCACGTCGGGCATCTCGGCATCTTCGTTTCCGCCCGCGTCGCCCGGCTGGAGCACCGGGCGATCCTCGAGAGCCTGGATGAGATCGAGGCGTTGGCGCCCGGCCTCTACGAGATGAAGATCGACAATCCGTCCGGCGACCCCGACTGCCACAAGCCGTCCTACAGCGTTCGCTTCGAGCCGCGAAACGTCGAGGACCTCAAGGCCGATTATCCGCGCGACGCCTTCGAGCGGGTGCGGCAGGTCTCCGAGATGAGCGAAGCGTTCTACAGCACGTTCGTCAGGCCCTGGGTGCAGTCTCTGACCACGCCCTGGAGCGCCGAGATGCTCAAGTGGCTGCATCCGATGCGATCGAGTCGCTATCTGCTCTCCGAAGCCTTCAATCCCGGGATACGCGGCCTCGCGTTGCTGGCCGAGACCGTCGCTCAAAACCGCCAGTCGCTGCCGGCCAGTCATCCGCTGATCGAACGGGAACGGGCGGCGTTCGCGGCTACGGGAGAGGTGCTCGAGAACGGTCGCAAAGCTCGGGATGCCGCTTATGAGCAGGCCTTTGGATTGCTCTATGGCGATACCAGCCGAGGGGGTGCCCGAAATGGCTGAAGGGAGGCGACCCAAATGTCCGTCAACTACGAGTAGCGCGATCCTGGTCATCAACTGCGGGTCGTCCAGCGTGAAGTTTGCGCTCTTTGCTGCGGAGGAAACGTTGCCGCGGGTCTGGTCGGGCGTCATCGAGCGCGTCGGCCTCGCCAACGCCCGCTTCCGCGCCGTCGATGGGGAAGGCGTGACAGTGATCGATGAGACCGAGGACATTGCGGATCACGATGCCGCGCTCTCGCTGATCCTCGATGCGATCGAACGGCAACCCTCCGTAGCTCGCTTGGCTGCCGTGGGGCATCGGGTCGTCCATGGCGGCAGCGAATGTGATTGCCCGCTTCTCGTGACCGCGGCTCTCGAGGAACGGCTGCGCCGGCTCGTGCCGCTCGCGCCGCTGCACCAGCCGCACAACCTCGCCGGCATCGCTGCCGTCCGCAGCGCCCGTCCAGGCCTGCCGCAGGTTGCCTGCTTCGACACGGCGTTTCATCACAGCCTTCCGCGGCTTGCGACGCTAACGGCTCTGCCGCGGGAACTCTATGACGAGGGCGTCCGTCGCTATGGTTTCCACGGCCTTTCCTACGAATACGTCGTCAATGCGCTCCGCCTTGACGGCGCCGACATCGGCCGCGAGCGCATCATCGTCGCGCATCTCGGCAATGGCGCCTCCATGTGTGCACTCCAGGGTGGGCGGAGCGTGGAAACCACGATGGGCTTCTCGACGCTCGCCGGACTGCCCATGGGCACGCGCTGTGGCGACCTCGACCCCGGGATCATCCTTTACCTGCTCGCCGAGAAGGGCATGACGGTCGGTGAGGTCCAGCACCTTCTCTACGAGCAGTCGGGCCTGCTCGGGATCTCGAAGCTCAGCCGCAACATGCAGGATCTGCTCGCCCGGCCCGACGAGCCGGCGGCCTCCGAGGCCGTCGAGGTCTTTTGCTACCAGGCTCGCCGGCATCTCGCGGCGCTGACAGCGGCCTTAGGCGGCCTCAACCGCGTGGTCTTCACCGGCGGGATCGGCGCCAATGCCCCCCTGGTTCGGGCAGAGACCTGCACCGGCCTGGAGTATCTCGGAATCGTGCTCGATGCGGAACGCAATGCGGGCGGTGCCCGGATCATCTCGGCCGAGAGCAGCCGCGTGCTCGTCGAGGCATTGCCGACCGACGAAGAGCTGATGATCGCCCGGCACGTCCGAGACGTTCTGGCCGCAAAGCCTTTAGCCCGGAGGGCGTGAGCCATGGCCAGCTGCGTCACGAACCTGCAGCAGCTCGTCGATCGGGCCAAGGCGTTGGGGCCGATCCGCGTGGCGGTGGTGGATGCCGCGCAGGAGGTGGTCATCAGGACCCTTTGCGACGCGCATGCGCTCGGTTTCGTCGAGCCGCGTCTCGTCGGCGAGCCGGGCTCGATTGCCGCCCTCTGCGCAGACATCGGCTGGAAACCTGCCGAGGAGTGGATCGTCCCGGCGATCAGCGATGCCGCCGCAGCAGCCAAAGCCGTGGCGCTTGCGCGCGCGGGGGAGGCCGACGCGGTCATGAAGGGTCACATCCACACCGACGCCCTCATGCACGCGTTGCTCGACAAGGAGCGAGGACTGCGCGTTCCCGGCCGACGCGTGAGCCACGTCTTCCTCGTCGAGGTCTCGGGCCATCCGAAGCTCCTTGGCATCACGGACGCGGCAATCAACATCGCGCCCGACCTCAACGCCAAGGCGCAAATTCTTCAGAATGCCGTTGATCTTTTTCGCCTGGTCGGTGTCGAGGAGCCGAAGGTGGCCGTGTTGTCGGCCGTCGAAACCGTCAATCCGGAAATCGTCTCAACCCTTGATGCCGCCTGTCTGACCCTTATGTCACGGCGTGGGCAAATCACAGGCGCTGTGGTCGACGGGCCGCTCGCGTTCGACAACGCGATCTCACGGCGCGCGGCGCAGGAGAAGGGGATCGTTTCCCCCGTCGCCGGCGATGCCGACATCCTACTCATGCCAGATCTCGTCTCCGGCAATGTGCTTGCGAAGAACCTCGAATACCTGGCCGGCGCCGTGGCCGCCGGCATCGCGGTGGGGCTCTCCGTTCCGGTGGTTCTGACCTCACGCGCTGATCCGGCGCCAGCCCGACTCGCGTCGCTTGCTGTGGCGGCGCTGGTCCACCACCGCGCCCCGCGGGCGCCGATCAAAACCGCCGCCCCGGAATCAAGCCTGCACGCCGCGCCGCAACCCGACCACGCCTGCTGTCCGCTCCCGGGGTAATCCATGTCGAAGAGACCGCCATCGCTGGTCAAGGCCGTAGCCTCCCCGCAAGCGCGGCGCCCGTTCTCCTTCGATCGCCCGCTGCACGCCGCAATCGGCCGGCTGACGGCGGGCATCTCGCCTGCGGCATTGATGCAGGCCTACACCGACTGGGCTCAGCATCTCCTTTTGTCGCCCGACAAGCAGGTTGAGCTCATCGAAAAGGCCCTCCGCAAGTGGATGCGGTACGCTGATTACTGCATTCGCGCCTGCGCCGATCCTGTGTGTGATCTCTGCATCGAGCCGCTGCCGCAGGACAAGCGCTTCGCCGGCGAAGCTTGGCAGAGCCAGCCTTTCACCGCCATCTATCAAGGCTTCCTTCTGACGCAGCAGTGGTGGCACAACGCCACGACGGGCATCGGCGGCGTTTCAAAGCACCACGAGGAGGTGGTCTCGTTCGTCACGCGCCAGCTCCTCGACGTTATCTCGCCCGCCAATTTCCCGCTAACCAATCCGGAAGTGCTCGAGGCGACTCTCAAGCGGGGCGGTGGGAACTTCGCCCAGGGTGCCGCCAACTTCTGGGAGGACTGGCGGCGGTTCGTAACCGGTGTGCCGCCGGTCGGCGCCGAGGCCTTCCGGGTCGGCCATGACGTGGCGATTACCCCAGGCAAGGTGATTTTTCGCAATCGGCTGATCGAGCTGATCCAGTACGCCCCGGCGACAGACACCGTCTACGGCGAGCCGGTCCTGATCGTGCCCGCGTGGATCATGAAGTACTACATCCTTGATCTGTCGCCCGAGAACTCGCTGGTCAGATACCTGGTCGAGAAAGGGCACTCGGTCTTCGTCGTCTCCTGGAAAAACCCGACTGGCGAGGAGCGCGACCTCGGCTTCGAGGACTATCGTCGGCTTGGCGTCATGACCGCGCTCGACGCCGTGTCCGCTATTGTTCCGCAGCGACAAGTCCATGGCGTCGGTTACTGCCTGGGAGGAACGCTGTTCGCGATCGCCGCCGCCGCCATGGCCCGCGACGGCGATGAGCGCCTCAGAAGCTTGTCCCTTTTCGCGGCCCAAACGGATTTCACCGAGGCCGGCGAGCTGATGCTGTTCATCGACGAGGCCCAAGTGAGTTTCGTCGAAGACATGATGGCGGAGCAAGGTTACCTCGACACCCGGCAGATGGCGGGCGCCTTCCAGCTCCTGCGGTCAAACGATCTCATCTGGTCGGCAATGGTCCAGACCTACCTGATGGGCGAACGTCGACCGATGATCGACCTCATGGCGTGGAACGCCGATGCCACGCGCATGCCCTTCCGCATGCATTCGGAGTATCTACGGCAGCTCTTCCTCAACAATGATTTGGCCGAAAACCATTACGCGGTCGACGGACGACCTGTCTCCCTGCGCGACATCCGCGTGCCGGTCTTTGCGGTGAGCACGATCGCCGACCATGTCGCGCCCTGGCGTTCCGTCTACAAGATCCAGATGCTCACGGACGCCGACGTGACCTTCGTGCTGTCCAACGGTGGCCACAACGCCGGCATCGTCAGCCCGCCGGACCACCCGAATCGCCATCACCAGATCGCGACCCACAAGGAGGACGAGACCTACGTCGATCCGGATGCCTGGCAGCAGGCCGCCGCGCGCCACGACGGCTCCTGGTGGCCGTGCTGGCAGGATTGGCTCGTCCGGCACTCCTTGGACCAGGTGCCGCCTCCGGCAATGGGCGGTCGACAGAATGGGGATGCGACCCTGGAGGATGCACCCGGAAGCTACGTCCTCGAGCCATGAGGGTCGGCAGCGACGAGGAGACAGTCTCCTGAAAGAAGAGGAGAAGGCAGAGATGACGCAAACGGAACCTGAAGCAACGTCCAAGGAAGTTCTCGACCTGACCGACCGCAAGGCTCTCGTCGTCGGCATCGCCAATGAGCACAGCCTCGCTTGGTCCGCCGCGGAGCATTTCCGCAACGCCGGCGCCGAGCTCGCCATCACCTACCTGAATGACAAGGCGAGGCCGTTCGTCGAGCCGCTTGCCCAGGAGCTGTCGGCGGCGATCTTCATGCCGTGCAATGTGTCCATACCCGGACAGCTCGAGGCGGTGTTCGAGGCGATCCGGACGCGCTGGGGGCGGCTCGATTGCCTGTTTCACGCCATTGCCTGGGCGCGCAAGGGGGATCTGCACGGCCGGCTGGTCGACTGCTCGGCCGATGGCTTCGCCGAGTCAATGCTGATCTCCTGTCATTCCTTCATTCGCATGGCAAAGCTCGCCGAGCCGCTCATGGAAAAGGGCGGCAGTCTGATGACCCTCAGCTATTACGGAGCCGAGAAGGTCGTCGACCACTATAATGTCATGGGCCCGGTGAAGGCGGCGCTCGAAGCTTCGGTGCGCTATCTCGCGCATGAGCTCGGGCCCAAGGGCATCCGCGTCAATGCGATCTCGGCCGGGGCAGTGAAGACGCGTGCCGCCTCCGGGATCGAGCACTTTGACGAGCTTCTAAACGAGACCGCACGCAAGGCGCCGCTGCGGCGGACAGTGGATGCCTGCGAGGTCGGTCGCGCAGCCTTGCTGCTGGCAAGTGATTACACGACCGCCATCACCGGCGAGGTCCTCTACGTCGATGCCGGGTTTCACATCGAAGGGATGGTCTTTCACTGAAGTTCTCAGTGCAGGGACGGGAATCGGCGAACCGGAAACCATGCTGACGGGAACAGCACTTGGGACATTTTACGTCTCTTTGAGCAAGAAAAGGGCGAAAAATGGATAAAGACCTTTCAACGACGAGAGAGTCCATTGCTGTCGATCCGGCGGGGCACCCCAAGTCCACGGGCCATCTGCGGCACGTTGAATTGAGAGTCGGCGGCATGACCTGCGCCCATTGCCCGTCGGCCGTGGAAAAGGCCCTTGGGGCCATCGACGGCGTCGTTTCGGCCCACGTCAACCTGGCCAACAAGCTGGCGGCGGTCGACTATGATCCCGATCGCGCCAGCGCTCTCGATCTGGTGAAAGCGATCCGCACCGCCGGCTACGCGGCCGGGGCCGCAACCGTCCGGCTGCCGATCAAGTACATGCACTGCTCGTCCTGCATCACAAGGATCGAGCTTGCTCTGCAGATGACCCCGGGCGTGCTCTCGGCCCGCGCCAATCTCGGGCCAAATGCGGTTGACGTCGAGTACGACCCGGCCAGTGTCGATTTCGATGGCATCCGTCGCGCCATCGAATCCGCCGGCCACAGGGTGGCGGAGCCCAGGGCGGCTGACGTCAAGGCGGCTATTGAAGAGGGTGCCGACCCGGAGCAGGCCGCAAGCGAACGGGAATACCGCACGCTGATGCGAAAATTCTGGTTCGCCGCTGCCGTCTCGATTCCTGTGATCGCGCTCAGCTATCCCGATCTGATCCCGGGTTTACGCGAATGGATGCCGGCGGGAAGCGACACGCGGCGTATCGTCTGGGCCCTGCTCGGCGTCTTGTCGCTGCCGGTGCTGCTGTGGTCCGGCTCGCAGTTCTTCGTCGGCATGTGGGATGCGCTGAAGCACCGCGCGGCCAACATGCACACGCTGATCGCCATAGGTATCAGCGCGGCCTTCCTCTACTCCGCGGTCGCTGTCGCCTATCCGGGATTGTTCCCGGATCCGTCGCTTGCAGAGGTGTTCTGGGATGTCACGGACGTCGTCGTCGCTCTGGTCGTGCTTGGCCTCGCACTCGAGATCAAGGCCAAAGGGCGCACCTCCGAGGCAATAAAAAAGCTGATTGGCCTGCAAGCGAAGACCGCACGTGTCGTTCGCAACGGCAAAGAGATCGATGTGCCGGTCGAGGAGGTCGTGGTCGGCGACATCCTCGTCGTACGCCCCGGCGAGAAGATCCCAGTGGATGGCGAAATCACCGAGGGGGCGAGCGCCATCGACGAGTCGCTGATCACCGGCGAATCGATGCCTGTCGAGAAGCAGGTTGGCGAGGAGGTGATTGGCAGCTCCATCAACAAGACCGGCAGCTTCCGGTTCAGGGCCACCAAGGTGGGCAAGGACACGGCCCTCTCGACAATCATCAGCATGGTGAAGGACGCGCAGGGCTCGAAGGCGCCGATCCAGCGGGTCGTCGACACTGTGTCCGGCTATTTCGTGCCGACGGTGATGATCCTTGCCGTGGCGGCTTTTGTGGCCTGGTACGTTGTCGGGCCCGAGCCGCGCCTCGCCTACGCGACGATCGTTCTGGTCACGACCCTTATCATCGCCTGTCCTTGCGCGCTCGGGCTCGCCACACCGACCTCGCTCACCGTCGGCATCGGCAAGGGCGCCGAGAACGGCATCCTGATCCGCTCGGGCGACGCGCTGCAAAGTTCCGAAAAACTCGATGCCATCATCCTCGACAAGACGGGGACGATCACGCGCGGCGAGCCGGTGCTGACCGATGTCGTCACGTCAGGGGACAGCGGCGAGGACGAGGTCCTGCGCCTTGCTGCCTCGCTCGAGCGTGGCTCCGAGCATCCGCTCGGCGAAGCCATCGTCAAGGGCGCCGAGCAGCGCAGCCTTTCACTCGCTGTCACCCAGAACTTCGCCGCCATTCCCGGCCACGGCGTGAGCGGCAATGTCGACGGCTGGGACGTACTCCTCGGCAATGCCAAGCTGATGCGCGACCGGGGCATCGCGATCGAAGGGCTCGTGAAGGACTGGGAACGGCTCGCGGGTGAGGGCAAAACTCCCATGTACGTTGCCATTGATGGCCGGGCAGCCGGGCTCGTCGCCGTCGCCGACACGCTCAAGCCGGACTCGAAGAGCGCCATCGACGCGCTTCAGCGCCTCGGCATCGAGGTCGTCATGCTGACCGGCGACAATGAACGCACGGCCAAGGCGATCGCCCGCGAAGTCGGAATCGCGCGCATCCTCGCCGAGGTGTTGCCCGACGAGAAGGCACACGAGGTCCAAAAGCTACAGCTCGAGGGCAAGACGGTTGGCATGGTGGGCGATGGCATCAATGACGCGCCAGCGCTCGCGCAGGCCGACGTCGGGTTTGCCATCGGCACCGGCACCGATGTCGCCATCGAGGCGAGCGACGTGACGTTGATCAAAGGGAGCCTGACAGGGGTGGTCACCGCCATCGCGATCAGCCGGGCAACGATGCGCAACGTGCGCCAGAACCTGGTCGGCGCCTTCGGCTACAACACACTGGGCATACCCGTGGCCATGGGGGTGCTCTACCCCTTCATCGGCATCTTGCTGTCGCCACTGATCGCCGCGGCCGCCATGGCGTTCAGCTCGGTCACCGTGGTGACGAACGCGAACAGGCTCCGCTACTTCCAACCGAAGAGGATCACGTCATGACCCCGGACCGCTGGTTTGTGCTTTTCGCCGGGCTTCTGCTCATCGCCTTCATCGTCTGGTTTTTCTGGCTAAAGCGCGCCAAGGGCGTTCGCGCCGCCAAGACCAGCAGCGGGTATCAGGAGGCGATGATCCTGGTGAAGGGCGGCTACACGCCTGACACGATCATCGTGAGTCGCGGCAAGCCGGTGCGCCTCAACTTCCGGCGCGAGGAGACGGCATCATGCTCCGATAAAGTCGTCTTTGAGCACTTCAACAAGAGCGCCGAGCTGCCGACCGGCGAGCTTGTCCCCGTCGAGCTCATGCCCAAGGAGGCCGGAGAGTTCGCCTTCGCCTGCCCCATGGGCATGTTCCGCGGCCGGCTGATCGTCGAGTGAACGAGAACAGGGACCAGCCCGATGACCGAGCTCGTACGGACATCGACCCAAGTGCTGGAGGCGGCAGGCTGGGCGGCCATCATGATTGCCGTAGCAATCTCGACGGCAGCCTTCCTGTTGCGCCTTCGAGGCGCCGGCTTCGACGCGAGCTATCGGCGTTATCGCGCGGATCTCGGGCGCGGCATACTGCTTGGGCTCGAGCTGCTGATCGCGGCGGATATCCTCAAGTCCGTCGTTATCGATCCGACGTTGAATGGTCTTTCCGTCCTGGGCGGGATCGTTCTCATTCGAACCTTTCTGAGCTTCTCGCTCGATGTCGAAATCAATGGCCACTGGCCATGGCAACGCTCATTTTTCTCGCAGGTGAGCGAGCGCGACGGCACCTGACCCGAGCCCCTCTTCGCTGATGGAGAGATCTATGCCTGGATTTGTTCGATTCCGACCGTGTCCTTCGCCGCACGGCTGCACCTTGGAGCGCTCACGGCACGGAGCTCTGTTCTTTCTTTCAGTCGCCGCGCTCGCGGCAATGACGGTCCTGCTGGTGCCCGGGCGGTCGATGGCCGATAGCCACAGCGGCTACCTCGTGGATTACGGGATCGCGATCTATTACGCGGTCATTCCCGCCGAAATGATCCGAGGACATTTAAAAGAGCACCCGGAGGCTCAAATGCACGGCGGTGTCCCGGACCGCCCGCATGTGCACCACGTGATGGTGGCACTCTTCAAGGCATCAACGCTCGAGCGCATCGCGGACGCGGCTGTCACGGCGACGGTCGGCGAGCTCGGACTGGCTGGCGAACAGAAAAGACTGCAGCCATTCACAGTCGCTGACGCTCTGACTTACGGCAATTATTTCGAATTACGGCCGCGCACGCATTACCGCGTTCGCGTCGACATAAAGGTGCCTGGACTTCGCAACGCGGCACGCGCCGAGTTCGAATTCAGGCACAGATAATGATCGGCACGTCAGAACACGATTCTCGTAACGATGGCAGAAAGACCATGGGCAATCATGACCATTCAAGGCAACCGCAACCGGGCGGCTTCTGGAGATCGCGTATGGGCATCGCCCTGATCGCCTTTCTCGCCGCCGCCGGCCTGTTGCTCACCTATGAGCACAGGCTCCACATCTTCACCGGCAACGCGTTCCTGGTCGTGCTCCTGGTGCTCTGCATCGGCATGCATTTCTTGATGCATGGGGGCCGTGGCGGCCATGGCGGCCATGGAGACCGGCAATGACCGGGACCGCGCCCGCCTACGGCCTCTGGCTGCTGGTCATCATCAACTCGGCGGTGTTCATTGTTTTCGCCTTCAGCTTTTTTAAGCCGAGGACGAAGCGCGACTGGCGCTCGTTCGGGGCATTCAGCGCCTTCATCGTCGCGCTGTTTACCGAGATGTATGGTTTCCCGCTGACGCTCTATTTTCTTTCGGGCTGGCTTCAGAGCCGCTATCCGGAGATCGACTGGTTTTCGCACGATGCCGGGCATCTGCTCGAAATGCTGTTCGGCTGGGAGGCCAATCCGCATTTCGGGCCATTCCATCTGTTGAGCTTCGTTCTGATCGGCGCCGGCTTCGTCCTGATCTCGGCGGCGTGGCCCGTTCTCTATGCCGCACAGCAGCGCCACGAGCTCGCGACCACCGGCCCCTACGCTTATGTCCGCCATCCCCAGTATGTCGGCTTTGTCCTGATCATGCTCGGCTTTCTCGTCCAATGGCCGACGCTGCTGACACTCGCGATGTTCCCGGTCCTGGTCTGGATGTACGTGCGCCTGGCCCGGCAGGAGGAGCAGGAAACGCTCGCTGAGTTCGGCGAAGCCTATAGGGACTATGCGCGCCGCGTGCCGGCATTCGTACCACGCTTGCTCGGACCAGCGCCTGAGGGCGGCGCGCGCTAGGAGTGCAGATCGCGATGAACCAAGCCACGAGTAAGCAGTGGGAGCAATCTCTGGCGCAAGCGCGGGGCCCATAATGTTGGTTCGATCGCTTTGCATCGCTGTGGAGTCCGTCCGACTTGCCGCGAGCTTGGCGATGGACCGGCTCTACCCAACCCCGGCTGGCCCGCGCGCGCCAGCTCGCCTATGCCTGTCGTTAGCGCGACTTGGACCGACGTTCATTAAGTTCGGCCAAGCGCTCAGCCTCCGTCGCGACCTACTGCCCGACGAATACACCGCGGCGCTGCAGATGCTGCAGGATCACGTCGCCCCATTCACGGCAGAGCAGGCGATCGGAGAGATCGAGCGGGCGTTTCGCCGCCCACTCGGCGAGCTCTTTCTTGACTTCGAGCGCAAGCCGCTTGCTGCTGCGTCGATCGCGCAGGTCCACACCGCGCGCCTGCATGACGGACGGGAGGTGATCGTCAAGGTACGTCGCATCGGCATCAAACGGCAGATTGAGCGTGACATGCGCGCGCTCGTTCGACTGGCGCGCATCGGCTCTGCGCTCTCGTCGCGATTGCGCCATTACCAGCCGGTCCGCCTCGTCGATGAGATCTGGGCCAATCTACGTAACGAGATCGATTTCCACCGCGAAGAACGCAATATTACGCGCTTTGCCACTGCGTTCGCCGGGTGGCCGACAGTCTACGTTCCAAAGTCGATCGATGGCCTCGTCAGCGAAACTGTCATCGTCCAGGAACGCAGCCATGGCTGTCGCATCGACGACCCTGCCGTGGGTTCACAGGGGCGGCGGCTGGCCCAAACTTTCGTCGACCTCTACTTGCACCAGATCCTGGTGCTCGGCGTGTTCCATGGCGACCCGCATCCAGGAAATCTGTTCATCACTCCGGATGGGCGCATTTGCTTTCATGACTTCGGTTTGATGGGATCGCTCGACCGGACGACCCGCCGCAGGCTCGGCGCCTTCGTGAGCGCATTCCTCCGCCAGGATCCCGACTGGCTCTTGGACTCAGCCATCGACCTCGGCATCATTGGCGGCGAGATTGACCGCGCCGCATTTCGACAGGGGCTCGCAGAGATCATCTCCGACTATGCCGCGCTGCCGCTCAAGGAGTGGTCGCTCGCCGAGGCGTTCTTGCGCGTGACCCGGCTCCGGGGCACACGGAACGTATTCATTCCGTACAACCTCGTTGTGCTGATGCGCGCGATGTTCCTGGCCGAGCATGCCGTGCGTGTGCTGGACCCGGAGTTCGACCTGATGGCGGACCTGCAACCGAAAGCTGCCGCGCTCCTCAAGGCCGCGACAGGAGAGTTCAGCGTCGAGGGGTCGCTCGATCGCCTCAAGATCGATCTCATCGGCGCGGTACAGGATCTGCCCGCTGTCCTCGGCTCGTGGATGCGCCGCCTCAACCGGGAAGGTGAGGGAATTGGCTTGGATCTCCGGGTGCACGGCGTTGGGGAGCATTTGGAGCACAGCAGCAATCGCGTCGCCCTCGCGCTCGTCACCCTGGGTCTCTACATTGCCGCTTCATTACTGATGCAGCACAGCGTCGGCCCGCGCATCTACGGTGACATGCCGCTACTGGCGGCCTTCGCCTATGGCCTTGCGCTGTGGTTCACGATTCGGCTGGCGTTTGCAATCTGGCGATCAGGCGGACTTTGAGAGGGGGTCAGCGCATGGCAGCAGCGCCACGAGTTCGCAACCACCGGACCCTACGCCTACGTTCGCCGTCCCCAGTATGTCGCCTCTGTCCTGATCATGCTCGGCATTCTCTTCCAGTGGCCGACGCTGCTGACCCTCGCGATGTTCCCGGTCCTGGTCTGGATGTATGTGCGCCTGGCCCGGCAGGAGGAACGGGAAGCTTTCGCCGAACTCGGCGAAGCCTACAGCGACTCTGCGCGCCGCGTGCCGGCATTCGTGCCCCGCCCGGCCCACTGAGGTGCCGCAGCGGTTGAGTATCGGCTCTGCAGGAGCAGACAAACGTAGCTGAGGTGCACTGACTGGTCTTCCTGATCGGTGCTGTAACGGAAAGGAGAGTTCCATGAAAAACAGCAGCAAGATCTTCGCGGGCGTGCTCGCCGTCTCGATCAGCGCGCTCACCAGCGCGCAAGCGGCGACCGTGTACATTCCCGGCGGAAGTGCCGGGGAGGTGCTCATCGTCGATGGTACGACGGATAACGTCCTCGGCCGCTTGACGGGGCTCCCTGAGATCCATGGCTTGGGTGGTGCCCCCGGATCTCGCTACCTGGTCGCCGGCAGCTATTCGGAGGTGCCAGCGAGCGAGATGCCGGCCGTTGCCAAGCCAGCCGGCGTGTCGGAGGACGAGCACGCGGCCCATCATGGTGCGACGGCGCGAACGAATACGCGCGGCGGTAGCTCGGTCAGCATACTCACGGTCATCGATGCCGCGACCGCATCACCGGTACGCCGGCTTGAGGTCCCGGGTGCCGTCCATCACGTCGCTGTCTCGCCGGATGGCCATTATGCGGTCGCAATTCATCCCAATGCCGACGGCATCAGCATCATCGATCTTTTCGATTTGACGGTCCGTGACCTCGTTCGCACCGGACCGCTCCCGAACTATGCCGTGTTCAGTGCCGATGGCAGCATGCTCTACGTCAGCAATAGCGGCAATGGTACGGTGAGCGAGATCGAGACCAGCCGCTGGATCGTCCGGCGCAATTTTCTTGCGGCAGATACTCCCGAGCACATTGTCCTGGCGCCGGATGGGGCTACGCTCTACGTGGCGAATGTCGAGGCAGGCACCGTATCTGCGCTGGCGCTCGAAACGGGGGAAATCGTCCGCTCTTTTGCGGTCGGTGGTAGCCTACACGGGCTCGACATCGCCGATGACGGCAAAACGCTGTTCGTCAGCGGCAATGGTGAGGACAAGCTCGTAGCCATCGACCTCACCACCGGAGCCATGCGCGCTGTACCGCTTGGACCTAGCCCCTACCACCTCGCGGTTGTTCGCGGCACGGGCAAGCTCTATGTCTCCAGCCGAGACGAGCCCAAGGTCTGGGTGGTCGACGAAGCCACTCTTGCGCAACGCGCGACCATCACGATCCGAGGCGAGGGGCACCAGATGGTCGTTTTGCCGTGAACGGCGCCTTGCCCGGAGGAGCCGATGCGCCTCAAGGGAAGGCCCACCGGCTCTTACACCTGATACCTGCGTCCGTTATTCCGGAACCAGCTGCGCAAGTACCTGTCCAGCAAGTCGACAGCGCGCTCGCCGTGCCCCCGCAAGGCTTCTGCAGCTTTCGCGGCGTTGTCGGCCAGGCCGCTCCTGCTCAGTCTTTGCCGCAAGATCCGGCGGCACTGGGCCAGCTGGCAGAACCGGAAGGTCGAGCAGCACCCCGCTCGCAAGCGATGCCGTCAGGTCGAGGAGCGTTGATCGGAGGAGCCTTCGTTTGGGTTTTCCAGATGAGCTCAGCACTGGGACCCGCCACGAAGTTCAAGAGCATGATAGGGAGCGCAAGTCAGAGCCAAGTTACGAGTGAGCACCGAAGGCGACCGCTGGATCAAGAGCTGGTCTTGCGCAGGCTTCAGCAGCGCATAGAGCACAGGCCACGATTGCCCGAGAACGATGAAGGGTTTCGACGAGAGTTGTAGACCGCCGTCAGCGCTCTAACCCGTATACGTACCATGTTCGTGGTGGCGCCGGACGGGTCCGCTATTTGGACTCATGTCTTTTGTAGGCAGCGCATATCAAAGATGCCAGAGAGGGTTTCTCCATCGCGCAACAACGCGGGACGACAGAGCGAGCCGATATTGGCTTCGAACCGAGTTCATCGTCGCTGCCATCGAGCCGCAGTATTCGAGGGAGTTGGGCCTCGAGAGCGGCGACACGTTTGCGCGATGATATCGATGGGCGCTTGATCGCGAGGGTTCCCCTGGAGCTGATCAGCAAATCGTAATCACAGGCGAGATCCCTCTTGGTTGTGTGGAACGTTTCGAAAGCCAGATTAGGGTCCTCAGTGGGCAGCTGGCACAAATCGGCGTCGCTAACGTCAATTCCAAGAGGCTTGCGAGCGACAGGTACCCTAATCAAGCCTCCGATTGATGCGGATCAATGACGCAGCCATGCTTTCTGCTGCTTGCTGAAATGATCGTGGGCGGAGTGCCTAGCGATGCATCGCAACGGAGGTGTACATGGGCAAACGAGCACTTCTGTATCCGACGCTCGCAATATTCGCGGGCGCCATCGGATGGTCATGGGTCACACATGGCATAGGCGTCGTGAAGGACGACCTCCCGCGCAACATCCACATCCCACAGGAACTGACGATCCCCTTGCAGGTCAAGGCTGCGTATAACGGCCGCAATATCCTGTTCCGCTATCGCTGGCCGGCTCGGCAGCCCTCCATCTATCACGACATGTTGAAGTACGAGGGCGGGAAATGGGTGCGCTACGGCGCCAGTGTCGCCGGACCGCAGCCACAAGGGATTTATGAGGACCGCGTCACCATGATGGTCGATGACGGCGGCGTCCCCGAGTTCGCGAGATACGGCGGCTATGTCACAGTCGGCGACCGCATGCGGTTCTTCACCAACGAGGCCAAGCCGGACGAGGTCAAGGCGCATCCTTATCTGGGGCAGAAACGCAAGCAGACGGAGGTCGGCAAGCACCTCCCGGCAACGCGCAGCGATCCGAGCGACTGGGCCTCCGTGGTCCCCGAGGACGACTTGGCGAACCTCAGAAAGGCCGGCTATTTCCTCGACCTCTGGCATTGGCGGGCGCACCGCTCCAATCCGATCGATGCCTCGGACGACCAGTACATTTTCGAGTTGCGCGGCAGCGATTCGGGAAAGGGTCCCTTTACCGACAACTGGGATCCGGAAACAAAACAGCCGCGATTCATGCTCGATCCGCAAAAAACAGGTCGCCTTGCATTGAGCTGGGACGACCTGATCCAGCGCAAGCTGGGTTTCGAGGATATCTACTTCATCAGCGAGGCAACTGCCGCTCCGTTCGATCCCGCGCAGCAATGGAAAGACGGCGACACCATCCCACGCAGACTGCTGAGAGACGGCGAAGGGTCGCGCTCGAACATCAAGGTTGCAGGTAAGGCACGCTGGCAGGACGGCTACTGGGACGTCACTCTGACCCGGGCCATGGATACAGGAAGTCCGCTGGACGACAAGGCCTTCCTCGAAAGCCGCGTCTACAACGTCGCCTTTGCGGTGCACCGCAACGCACTGGGCAGCCGCTGGCACTACGTTTCACTTCCTCTGACGCTCGGCCTTAATCGCGACGCCAACATGGTTGCGGCCCGCTTCGTCGGCGATGAGCCGCGGTGGGATCAGGAGTGGACCGACGTCAAACTGTTCTATCCCGGCCAGGTGAGCTGGCCCCACCTGACCAGCGCAAAACACGCCGGCTCCGACCAGATCAAGGCGGGTGTGCCGGTCAAATTCCGTCACAACGAGGAGCAACTCGCCCGGTACGGCGTCGAGATGGAGTTCGCAAGCGAGATCCGGCGCCAATGGCTGCTGACGCTGTTCGCCGGTCTGCTGCTGATCGCGGGCTTCGGGGTCGCCGTCAATGTCGCCCTCAACCGGAGCAAGGGAGTCTGACAATGGCCGCCTATCACGTCGTGCTTGTTCACTTCCCCATCGCAATCTGGATGACGGCGACTCTCGCCATCCTCGTGCGTGCGCTCTCAAACGGAACGTTGGCGCAGGCCATCGAGCGCGCCCTCGTACCGCTTCTCTCAATCGGCCTGCTGATGGGCATTGCTGCGTACGCGGTCGGCCTCATGGTGTGGCCGTGGGAAGCGCTTTCCGCGACTCCGCTGGGGCGTAATCACATGCTGATGGCGTCGTGGACCACAGCCTACTGGGCGCTGATGCTGGCGATACTCTGGATGCAGGGCGAACGCGTCTGGCAGGGAGCCGGGCGGTGGGTGATGGCCGGGCTGGCCATCCTGGGCAGCGCCCTCCTCGGCATCACGGGAACCCTGGGGGGCAATCTCATCGGTGTCCACACCGAGGTGACGCAGCTCCTCCGCCTGATGGGCTGGGAGGTCTACACCACATTTTATGTGCCCAACCTGACGCTCGTTGTGCTCGTGCTGGCCTCCTTCCTGCTTTTTGCAATCGGTGTGTGGGGCCGCAGGAGATTGCCGGTGCGTTAAGCATACCGGATGGCCATTGTAGAGGCCCTGCGCGAGGTGCGCTCAGGGCCTTATCACACGTACGTGCATCAAGATGTCACCCGACTGCAAGCCGCAAGCCAGCAGAGTCTTGTTGCGCCTTTGGACGCGTTAAGACGCCGCTTTACCTCCCCGCCTAAGCTGCCGACATGCCAAGCATTACCGAGTTCAACGCTGCAATCACCGCGCCAAATGCGCTCGAGCTCCGTGGCGGGGTGGTTCTGCACGAGGGTTGGCAGATCCATCTCGTTCCAACCGGCTGACCCACTCAACTTGAATAGTCGCGCTCCAAATGGCATCTCGAGGCGAGAACCGAAGACGCCGCAACGAAGGGCATAGCTCGGTGAACTCAGATCAATGCAACAGCCCGGCCGAGATATATGAGACCTACCTGGGGCGAGCGATCGCCGAACCGGCGACGCAGGTGTTGCTCGAACACGCGATCCCACACCCCGGGGAACGCGTCCTTGACCTTGCATGCGGCACAGGAAGCGTGGCCCGGCACGTCGCGCCGATGGTGGGCGCAAGCGCGACAGTTGTTGCGGTCGACATAAACCCGGACATGCTGGACGTCGCTCGCGCGCTGCCAGCACCGGCGGGCGCCACGATCGACTGGCGGGTTGGTGATGCGGTCCACCTAGAGTTGCCCAGCTCCTCATTCGATCTCGTCCTGTGCCAGCAGGGGCTGCAATTCTTTTCCGACCGGGCGGCGGCTGCCCGCGGGATCAAGTCCGTTCTTTCGCCTGATGGGCGTGCCGTCCTCAGCGTTTGGCAAAACTTGAAGCTCCATCCCTTGTACGAAGCCTTGTTCGAGGCCACCGCGCGGCACCTGAACGTTCCCATGTCCGAGGTCGATGTTTCGTTCTCGCTGGGCGAAGCCGAAGAGCTGCAATCCCTGTTGACAAACGCCGGATTCCAGCGCGTCGAAATTACTGCTCGTTCGTTCGACATCCACCTCCCCTCGCCCGATCGTTTCGTGGAACTCACGGTGCGGGGCGCAGCGTCATCCGTGCCGGCCTTTGCACGGCTCAATGACGGGGCGCGTTCAGCACTCGTCGCGGCGGTCTCCGATGAGACCGACCGTGTCGCCAGTCGATATCGAGATGGCGACAGCTTGCGTTTCCGAATGTCGACTCATATCGCGGTCGCATGCACGGAAATGGCGAGTTGAGGCGTGGGAGCACCACCTATGCCGCTGCGTGGTGCCGTAAGCTCCCGATGCCAGCAGGTCCGCTCAGGGACTTACGACCGTTTGCCACCCAGGCCTCGAGCATAGCGGTAGGGGAAAACTCGGGCGGCCGAGCATGATGACCGACCTTGCCATCTATGCCGGCCTGTTCCTGACAGCGCTGGCCGCTGCAACCATCGTGCCAATGCAGTCAGAGGCGGCGCTGGTGGGGCTGTTGCTCGCTGACTTTTCGCCTTGGCTGCTCGTCGCCGTGGCAAGTGTGGGGAACGTGCTCGGGTCGGTGATCAACTGGCTGCTCGGGCGGGGCATCGAGGGTTTTCGCAATCAATCGTGGTTTCCGGCCAGTGAAGCGGGGCTCGACCGCGCGCGGCGCTGGTATCGCCAATATGGGAAGTGGTCGCTCCTGTTGAGCTGGCTGCCGATTTTTGGCGATCCCCTGACGGTGGTCGCCGGAGTTATGCGAGAGCCTTTTCCGGTATTCCTGCTTCTCGTCGCAGCCGCCAAAATTGGCCGCTATCTCGTTCTTGCGGCGACGACTTTGAGCGTCCTCTGAATTTGCCCCCGCGAAGGACACCCTGTGCCAAAGCGCAGCGCAGGGCATCACCTCAACCGAAAAGCGCTCCACTCACTGCTCCGCTATAGCTGCACCTGCCGCAAGCGCAACGCGTTGCCGACGACGCTCACCGATGACAGCGCCATGGCCGCAGCTGCAATGATCGGCGACAGCGTGATCCCGAGGGCCGGATAAAGCACGCCCGCCGCGATCGGTACGCCCGCCGCGTTGTAGATGAACGCGAAGAACAGGTTCTGCCGGATGTTTCGCATGGTCGCCTGCGACAGCCGCCGGGCGCGCACGATGCCGGTCAGATCGCCTTTGAGCAGGGTGACGCCGGCGCTCTCCATGGCCACGTCCGTCCCCGTCCCCATCGCGATGCCGACGTCGGCGGCGGCGAGGGCGGGCGCATCATTGACGCCATCGCCTGCCATGGCGACGACCTCGCCGGCTTCCTTGTGCTTCTGCACCACGGCACTCTTCTGTTCGGGCAGCACCTCGGCCTCGACCTCGTCGATTCCGAGCTGGCGCGCCACTGCCTTGGCCGTCGTCCAATTGTCGCCGGTTAGCATGACGACGCGGACGCCCGCCGCTTTGAGATCAGCGAGCGCACCCGGGGTCGACGCTTTCACCGGATCGGCAATGGCGAAAATCGCCGCGACATGCCCGTCGACGCCCATGAAGATGGCCGTGGCGCCGTCCTGGCGCAGCTTCTCGGCCTCCGCGGCGAGCGCTGAGACGTCGACGCCGTGCTCCACCAGAAACTGCTTGTTCCCGAGCAATACGGGCCGGCCCTCGACAATCCCCATCGCACCCTTGCCGGTTGGTGAATCGAAGTCGGCCACTGGGGCCGATTGAATGCCCCGCTCTTCTGCGGCGCCCACGATGGCGACGGCCAGCGGATGCTCGCTTGGGCGCTCGACGCTGGCGGCGAGGCGCAGGGCCTCGGCCTCGGTGAAGCCGTGCGCGGGGACGACGGCCGTGACCGCCGGCTTACCCTCGGTGAGCGTGCCGGTCTTGTCGATGACGAGCGTGTCCACTTTCTCCATGTGCTCCAGCGCCTCGGCGTTCTTGATCAAGACGCCATGCTGGGCACCGCGTCCGACACCGACCATGATCGACATCGGCGTGGCGAGCCCGAGGGCACAAGGGCAGGCGATGATCAACACGGCGACCGCTGCGATAAGGCCATACGAGAAGCTGGGCTCCGGACCCCAGAGGGCCCACGCGGCAAAGGCGAGCACGGCGACAACAATGACGGCCGGCACGAACCAGCCTGAGACCTGATCGGCCAAGCGCTGGATCGGCGCGCGGCTGCGCTGGGCCTGGGCGACAAGCTGCACGATCTGCGACAGCATCGTGTCGCGGCCGACCTTGCGGGCCTCGATGACGAGGCCGCCAGACTGGTTCATCGTCCCGCCAATCACCGTGGTGCCGACCTCTTTCGTCACAGGCATCGATTCGCCCGTCACCATCGACTCGTCAACGGCACTGCGCCCCTCAGTGACCGCTCCATCGACCGGGACTTTCTCACCGGGGCGCACCCGCAGGCGATCGCCGACGTGGACGGCATCGAGCTGGATTTCCTCCTCGCTGCCATCCTCCCGGATACGCCGGGCGGTCTTGGGGGCAAGGTCGAGCAGCGCGCGGATAGCGCCACTGGTGCTTTCGCGCGCGCGCAGTTCCAGGACCTGCCCCAGGAGAACAAGGACCGTGATGACTGCAGCAGCTTCGAAGTAAACCGCGACCGAGCCATCGGCACTACGGAAGGTGTCCGGGAATATCTCCGGCGCGAGCGTGGCGACAGTGCTGTAGAGCCAAGCCACGCCCGTGCCCATGGCGATCAGCGTAAACATATTGAGATTGCGCGTGACGAGCGATTGCCAGCCGCGCACGAAGAATGGCCAGCCTGCCCACAGCACCGCCGGCGTCGCCAGGATCAATTGGAGCCAGTTCGAGGTTTGCGGGCTGACGAGGTGGCTCAGGCCGGTGAGGTGCCCGCCCATTTCCAGGGCGAAGACCGGAATGGTCAGCGCCAGCCCGATCCAGAACCTGCGCGTCATATCGGCGAGTTCCGGATTCGGGCCCGTCTCGGCTGAGACCAGCTCAGGCTCCAGCGCCATGCCGCAGATCGGGCATGAGCCTGGTCCGACCTGCCGGATCTCGGGGTGCATCGGGCAGGTGTAGATCGTATCTTCGGGCACCACTTCGGGTGCTCTCGCCTGCTCGGGGCTCAGATACTTCTGCGGATCGGCAGCGAACTTTGCGCGGCACCCGGCCGAGCAGAAGTAGTAAGTGTGGCCGGCATGTGAATGCCGGTGTTGCGTCGTATGAGGATCGACCATCATCCCGCAGACGGGATCGCGCACGGCGTTCTGGGTTTCGACGGGCGCCACGGCCCCGTGCCCGTGAGAATGCGAATGCCCACCATGGGAATGCGCGTGGTGATGACACCCATGATTGTGCGGGGCAACAGCGTCGGAAGATTTTGTCGAACTTTGCCGGTCGTGATCTGGGGCCATCGATGGTGTCCTCACAGGGGCCTTGAGTCCTATACCCATGTGGGGTATATAAACGCTATGAGAAACGACATCAAGCAGACAGCAACGAAACGGCTCAATCGCATCGAGGGTCAGGTGCGCGGCATCGGCCGGATGATCGAAGAGGACCGTTATTGCATCGACGTCGTCACCCAGATCGGGGCGGTACGCGCGGCCCTGCGACGTCTTGAGGAACATATTCTTCGCGATCATGTCGCCCATTGCGTGGAGCATGCGATCGCATCCGGCGACAAAGCCGACCAGCGGCGCAAGATCGAGGAGCTCATGGCCGTGGTGAGCCGGGCGGAACGATAGGGCAAGCTCAGGAGAAGGAAGCAGACCGTGAGCAACATAAGCCGTAGGATATTCCTGGCCGGAGCCGCTGGGCTGGCAGCCAGCCCCGCATTCGCCCAGTCGTCGAGCGGATTGCCCCTGATGGTCGTTAACAAGGATCCGAGCTGCGGCTGCTGTTCGGGCTGGGTCGAGCATATTGGCGCAGCCGGTTTCCAGGCGAAAGTCGTCGAGCCGCACAATCTTGCGGCGATCAAGGCGCGTCTCGGTGTGCCGCGGGGTCTTCAATCGTGCCATACGGCGGAAATCGGCGGCTACGCTATCGAGGGGCACGTGCCGGCGTCGGCCATTCGACGCCTCCTCGCCGAGCGCCCCACCGCGACCGGCCTCGCCGTTCCGGGCATGCCAGTCGGCTCTCCGGGGATGGAAGTGCCGGGCTCGCCGGATGACCAATACGACGTTGTCCTGTTCGGACCAACGGGCCAGCAAACGTTCGCGCGCTACGAGGGTTCGCAGGAACTTTAGTACGACACTTCTCGCCAGAAATCCGGATCTCAGGAGATTGTCCGGCATCGCCGATGCTTGGTCTTGCTTTTATGATCACAGCCTGAACATCCTCGCGGTGCACGCGCGGAACTCACGGGCGTCAAGAGAGTTCGTCAGCTGGTGCACGGCGGGGCGAGGATATCGTCGGCGCAGGGGGGCCGCTGTCACGCGAAGCGCTTCTTTTGCGAGGAGAAGGTCAATGCGTGCGATCCTGCCATCTACAGCCATCATTGCAATCGCCGTTGCTGCAAGCATGTCGGTATCAGCCCTGGCGCCGGCAAAAGCCGCGGATGAGCACCACCCCAACGCGACATTGGCGCAAGCGGCCCCAGGGTCGCAGGGTCAGCCCGGCACGATGGGCCAGGGCCAAGGGATGCAGCCTGGCCAGCCTGGGATGATGGGTCAGGGCGGTCAGTCCGGGATGATGGGACGAGGCATGGGATTGGGGGGAATGGGGGGGCGTGGCATGATGGGCATGGGCGGCGGCCATATGCTGAAGGTGATGTTCGCGATCGCTGATACGGACGGCGATGGCTCTCTCTCCTTCGAAGAGGTGACGGCCGTCCACAGGCGTGTCTTCAACGCCGCCGATACCAATAAAGACGGCCGGCTCACGCTCGATGAAATCCGGGCGTTTATGCGGGATTGAGAAGGCGAGGGAAAAACGACGGCCGCAGCTTCAATCTTAATCGGGCACGGGCGGACGAAGACGCGCGAACTGAACTGGGCTCCCGATCAGCCCTCCAGCATCGATGCCGTCGTTTTGACTCATGTCCATTGCGACCGATCTGGCTCTGCCCAAGCTCGTGAGCGACGGCTTCAAAGGCCGCATCTTCTCAACCGCCGCCACAAGAACGCGGCAGAACTGATCCTCAAGGACAGCGGTCATCTCCAAGAAAAGGACGCTGAATACTGCCAACCGCAAGGGTTCTTCGAAGCACAGCCTCCGCGTTGCCCCTCTATGGCGTCCGCGGCGCAGAACACGCGCTCGAGTCCTTGACACCCGTCGCATTCGGCAAGCCCATTCAGCTTCCAGGTGACGCGACGCTGACCTTCCGTCGTGCCGGGCACATCATCGGCGCAACCGGCGCAGGCATCGAATGGGCGGGTGGCAAGTCATTTTCTCCGGCGACCTGGGTGCTACGGTGGCATCATCGCGCTCATTCTAGCCTTCCGGGAAGCGCCAGGCCAGAGTATGAAAAACGCAGCCCGTGATCTAAGAGCGTTCCCGTCTGGGCGCGTCCATCGGGAAATGCAGGATTTCTCGCGCGCAGACACTTTATGCGAGCGAGCAGCTAAACAGCCCTATCCGCTCGAGCGGTCTCAGCGCTGATACCGAGCCTCACGAACAAGCAGAAGAGCAGGTTGGAATCGCTCTGCTTCAGGTGGGGGTTAGGACATCCAAGCCGTGCGTAACTTCGATCATGCCGAGGAGCAGGCAGCCTGTTCCCGCCTTGAGCGGTACTGGTAGGCACAAGCTCTGTTTTGGAACTACGCCCGATCAGGTCGGTTCTCTCGGCGAGCTCGAAGATCGACGACGATGACAAATTCTGGCCCAGTCACCCTCTCACTAGAGGCATTCGATGCCGCAGTCTTCGACCTCGATGGCGTCGTGTCGCGGACAGCCGACATCCATGCCGCGAGCTGGAAGGAGTTATTCGATGGTTACCTCCGGAACCGCGCAGTCAAAGCGGGCGAGCCGTTCCTGCCTTTTGACCCGGAACGGGACTACCTGAATTTCGTCGACGGCAAACCACGTTACGAGGGGGTTCGAAGCTTCCTCCAAGCGCGAGACATCGTACTTCCATACGGTAGCCCGAATGACCCGCCGGACCGCGAAACAGTCTGCGGACTCGGAAACCGCAAGAATGTGATCTTTAACGAGCGCCTGGCCCGTGATGGTGTGGATGTCTACGAGAGTTCCGTCCATCTAATTCAGTACATGCGAGAAAATGGAATCAAGACTGCTCTCGTGTCATCAAGCAAGAACACCAAAGCCGTGCTTTCGGCCGCCGGACTGGAGAACTTGTTCGACGTTTGCGTTGACGGCGTAGAAGCGGCACGCTTGTCACTCAGGGGCAAACCTGACCCGGACATCTTCATCCATGCTGCTGGCCTCCTCGGCGTCGCGCCAGCTCAGGCATTAGGCGTGGAAGACGCGCTGTCGGGCGTCGAGGCTCTCAGGTCTGCCGGCTACAGTCTCGTCATCGGCGTCAATCGTGGGGGCCAGAGCGCAGCGCTGCGCAAGCATGGCGCGGACATTGTGGTGCACGATCTGTCGGAGCTGAAGATTGATCTGGTCAAGACGGGACGAAAGGGGAAGGCATTCACCTCGGAGCCATTGCCGGTACGGCCGATTCGTCCAGCGCGGCCAGGTCGGCCAGGTCGGCCTCGAAGTTCTCGGTGACTGTTTTGTGCATCAATTCAAGTCTCGCCGAGGATCTGTAGGGAATGCGACCAGGCAACACCTAATGGCATTTCCGACCCGGGCGGCGGACAGGTTCTGGCAGGATCACGTTCCGGGGCAGCACCGTCCACTTGGCCGGGGCTCACGACTGGAGGAGCGAGCCTATGAACGAGCAAAACAAAGTCCGAGTTGCCGTGAATGGGTACGGGGTCATCGGCAAGCGTGTCGCCGCAGCCGTCGCGCAGCAGGACGACATGGAACTTGCTGGCGTTTCGGACGTCGCGGCGGACTGGCGCCCGCGTGTTTTGACGATCAAGGGCTTCAAACTTTTCGGCGCATCTGCAGAGCACGCCGATGCCATGAAGCAGGCGGGGCTCGATGTCTCCGGAACTTTAGAAGACCTGCTCGGCGCAGCAGATATCGTCATTGACTGCACGCCCAAGAAGGTTGCGGCCAAAAATGTCGAGCGCTATCGGGAACGGGCCATCAAGTTCATTCTTCAGGGTGGTGAGAAGCATCAGGTCACCGGCCATTCGTTTGTTGCGGAATCGAGTTACGCCAGCGCCGTAGGGCGGGACGCAACGCGCGTCGTCTCGTGTAACACGACCTCCATTGTACGGACCCTATCCGCGCTGAAGCGTGCAGGATTGCTGAAAAAGGCACGCGGTACGTTGCTCCGACGGGCGACCGATCCCTGGGAAAGCCACCAGGGCGGCATCATGAACACGCTCGTGCCCGAACCGGAAATCCCGAGCCACCAGGCACCTGACGCACAAAGCGTCGATCCCGACCTGGACGTAGTGACCATGGCCGTCAAGGTGCCGGAAACACTGGCGCACATGCACTACTGGGCTATCCAGATGACGCGGCCGGCAAACAAGGAGGAGGTGCTCGAAGCCTTCCGAACCTCATCGAGAATCGCCTTCATCCGCTTGAGCGATAATCTGGTGGCTATCAATGCCGTTAAAGAAATGATGGCAGACCTCGGCCGGCCGCATGACAATCTCTATGAGGTTGCGCTGTGGGCGGACATGCTCAAGGTGCGGGATGACGAGCTGTTCTATGCCTATATGGTCGACAATCAAGCCATCGTGGTTCCCGAAACGATCGATGCCATTCGGGCCATTTCGGGACGCGAAAAAGATGGGCATGTGTCAATGCAGAAGACCAACGCCGCGCTTGGCATAGGCCTGTTCGACTGGTGAGAAGACCTGGTGCAACGATGTCGGTACGCTCTGCTTGCGGAACTACAGCTCCTTTAATCCGTTAAGAGCACCGAACCTATGCTCGTGGGGCGGCCCGCCAGACTAGTTAATCCGAGCACAGGGGCAGTCCGGAGGACAGGCAATGCATCGCCGTGATGTGCTGAAGACACCGGGAGCAGCCGCCGGCATGGCTCCCTTTGCTAGATTTGCGCAATAGACCACACTTCTCGAACAGCGACGAAGGGCCGCCTGATCGGCGAGCACTTGGGAAGCTGGGTCCGCCTGCTCCCCACCAAATTGGGCGGGGGTGCGCACGCCTATGAGCATGAGGACCGGCAAAACGCTCGCCTGGATGGAACTACGGCGACCACTGCCCCATTTCGCATCACTTGGCCGCCTTCCCTTCGTCTGATCCGCAAAGGGTTTGAGTTCATCAACAGCAACCAGGGAGGGAAAGACCTCCTGATATGGGGCATCCCACCCCGGTAAGGCAACCCGGGGGAGGATTCAAGATCTACCGCGTCAAGTACGACGGCCGTCAGAGGGCGGTCGCCGAGGAGTCTAGAACACCACTGGGCTCGGGCTCAGGGTTCACAGCACAATCGCCCGGAGGCGGAGTCCCAAACCGTAGACGGGCCGAAGGACGTCCTGGCGATCTTCGACGTCTAAAGTGCTGGCGGCCTACTTTTTCGACTAGGAGGCACCCCGCGACACTGACCTGAAGGACACTTGGGTCGGCGGTGGCAAGATGACTATCCAATGAAACTATCCCCACTCAAGACGAAACAAGTTCGATTTGGAGGCCACGAGTGATCATGATGAATGCGCCCAGGTTGTTGTTCTGTCCCTCGGAGCCGAGGCGCGCTGCTTTCCCGCACTCGATGTCGCTATCCGAAGCGCGGTCGGCGCGGGCGACTGCATGCTTGCGTGCGGGAATCCAATCCGCGATGCCGTGCCCTACTGCATGGCGGCGTAAGCTGCAGCGCTCATGGCAGAAGGCGCGAGCGTCTTTACCGCTCGATCCAGCCGCACTGAGGCAAGAGCTCAAGATGGCCCCACGTGATTTCCTACACGATTTGGCCGAGCGCGCCACCGGCCGGAAATTACTTCGCCTAGCGGCGGCCGGACCGCCTTTAGATGGGTGCTTGAACAATCACCTCTCATCGGCGGCGCGCCGTCGTGGAACACAACCAATGCGGCTGTTGTTCTCTATCCAGATCCAGTAGCCTGGTGGAGACGGCGCCGCGGGAAATGCCGAACGATATCCATGCAGTTCATCTGCCGCTAGCGCTTACCTCAGACCCTGGTTGGACGCTAGTTGAGGAAGGATTCACGCTAACTCGCGAGCACGAGGTGGAGTCGCTTTTTGCTCTCGGCAACGGCTATTTGGGATCACGCGCATCACTGGCCGAAGGCAGCTCGCTGTCTGCTCCCGCAACGGTCGTAGCGGGAGTTTATGACGTAGAAGCAGGGTCGGTACCTGGCCTCATAGTCGTCGAAGATTGGAGTCAGCTCTCCCTAACCATAGGCGGTGAGCGGCTGCGACTTGATCGAGGCCAGAACCTGGAACACCGCCGCATCCTCGACATGCGGCAAGGCATCCTCTGGCGGGAATGGCGGCATCAGGACGGAGCGGGTCGGATCACGCGGTTTCGTTCGCTGCGCATGAGTTCCTTGGCTAACCGTCATCTTCTGATTCGGTGTGCAACGCTTACACCAGAAAATTACAGTGGACGCGTGCTCATCGATGCCGCGATGACCGGTTCTGCCGCCCTGATTACGAGCCGCGGCACCAAAGTTGCCTTGGCGGTTGCGGACCGTGTCCTGGATCCTGATGGTCGTGTACTGGGCTCAACCGAACTGATGGACGGCCAGCAAAGTCTCGACGTCGAATTGGGGAAGACATACCGGCTCGACCGGGTCGCCGCTGTCCACACGTCCAGGGATACGCCCGAATCGGACGAGGCGGCCCGTAGCCATGCCGCGCGCGCGGTCGAGTATGTCTCTGGCGAAGTCGATCAACACCGTGCGGCTTGGCTGGCGAGATGGAACGCCTCCGACGTGCAGATCGAGGGCGATCCTGTGGCGCAGCGCGCGCTTCGGTTTGCGGCCTACCATCTGCTGAGCTCCGCCAACCCGCAGGACGAGCGCGTTTCGGTCGGGGCCAAAGGGCTGAGCGGGCCAGGCTACAAGGGCCACGTGTTCTGGGATACCGAAATTTTCATGCTTCCGTTTTATTTGCTTACCTATCCGGAAGCGGCGCGTGCGCTCCTCATGTACCGTTTTCACACGCTTGCTGCGGCACGCGCCGATGCTGCGCGGCGCGGCTATCGCGGCGCTCTCTATGCCTGGGAGTCCGCCGACACTGGCGAGGACATGACGCCACCGTTCGCTATCGCTCCCGATGGAGAGGTTGTTCGAATTCTCACAGGAGAGCAGGAGCAGCACATCAGCGCCGATGTGGCCTATGCCGTCTGGAACTATTGGCGTGCAACCGACGACGATCGCTTCCTGGTAGATGCTGGCGCGGAGATCCTGGTCGAAACCGCCCGCTTCTGGGCAAGCCGCTCCACGCTGGAGGACGACAAGCGCTACCACATCCGTGGGGTGATCGGCCCCGATGAGTATCACGAGGCGGTCGACGACAACGCCTACACAAACGGTTTGGCACAGTGGAACCTGGACGCCGCGGCGGAGGTCGCCGAGATTTTCTCCGAGCGTTGGCCGGTGCAGTGGCAGGCGCTATCACGACGGCTCGGGCTTGCCGACGAGGAATGGCGCACGTGGCAGCAGGTTGCGCGCGATCTTTATACCGGGTTCAACGAGCGGACTGGGCTCTTCGAGCAGTTCCACGGCTATTTTGATTTGGAGGACATCGATCTCGCCACATATTCGACGCGAACAGCGCCGATGGACTTACTGCTCGGCCGCGAGCGCATTGCCCAGTCACAGGTTATCAAACAACCCGACGTGGTGATGCTGGTTCATCTGCTTTGGGACCGGTTGCCAGCGGACGTCCGCAAGATCAATTTTGACTATTACGAACCGCGATGCGGGCACGGCAGCTCGCTCAGTCCGGCGATCCACGCGCTGGTTGCTGCGCGCCTCGGCGATACTGAGCTCGCGGAGCGCTATTTTCACCAGTCGGCCGAGATCGATTTGGCGAACAACATGGGCAACGCCGCCAATGGCGTACACGTGGGAGCCCTCGGCGGACTATGGCAAGCTACAGTATTCGGTTTTGCCGGCCTGCGTCTTATTACCGAAGATGGCCCCGAATGTGACCCCATGCTCCCCTCGAGTTGGCGCAGCCTGTCGATGCGGTTGCAATGGCGGGGGCTTTGGCATGAGTTCAATCTGTCCGGGCGCGGCGCAGCCGATAACTCAAAGGGTGATCCATGAGCGCACCCGTCATCCTCCTGCCGCTCGATGGCTCAATGCAGGCGCTGGCGGCAGTGCCGGTCGCGAAGGTACTCGCCGAAATTGAGCAACTTCGTCTCCAAGTCCTGCATGTCGGCCATGTAGAGCAGAGCGAGACGGACCTGCGCGAGGTCCTGAGCCACGGGACACACGTTCTCGACGGCATTGAAATCGGCGTTCGAATCGGGAAGCCCGAATCCGAAATTGCGCAAGTCGCGCGCGAGCTAGGACCGCGCCAGATCGTTATTTGCCGGCACAGCCGCCCCCGGCCTGCAAAGCTGCTCGGGCACACAGCCATGACAGTACTTCGCGATTCTCCATGTCCGGTGGTGCTCGTACCACCGGAGCGCGGAGTGGCATCCTGGCGCCTTCAGCATATGCTGGTGCCGCACGATGGGACGCCCAGCACCAGCGCCGCACTGAGGCCGGCTATGGCACTCGCCGCGCGGGCAGATGCCGAGCTGCTGGTGGCGCACGTAACTGACGTGAGGGCGGGTCCTGAGGAGCCTGGCAGCTACACCACCCCGCTCTATGTTGATCATCCCCAGTACGAATGGCCTGCCTGGGGCAATGAGTTCGCGCAACGCCTCGCGTGCCTTTGCCCGCTCGGCCATTTGCACGTGCGTGTCTTGCTTGCGCACGGTGATCCGGCAGCGGAAATCTTGGAATTCTCCGAAAAGCAGCCTACCGACATGATCGTCCTCGCTTGGAGAGGTCGATGGGAAGTGCCACGTGCAGCAATTCTGAAAGACGTGCTGCGCCTCGCGAAATGCCCCATCATGGTTGTCCGCGCGAACCGCCCTTCGGCCGATCTCGCATAATGGCCGATGCCATGGAGCATCACCGAGAACGCGAGAGTTCATCGCGAGCCTTCTCGATATAGGCGGTGTTCGTACGCTTCCGGAGGATTTCCAGCTCGTTCAAACGCATTGCTGTTTTGCCGTGTCAATGAGCTGCCGGGCTGTCTTGCTCGGCATGCTGTCAGGAGGCGCTGCACGGTTCTGAGCTGGCTAAGCGCGAAGGTCGCGACTGCGCGCTCGTTGAGGCGGTTCAGCAACTCGGTGCCCAAGAATTGCGGCTCGGTCGGAAGCTAGAGTCGATCTCGTCAGCGATCTTGGGACAGGATGGCTCGATCACCGCTTCCAGCCGAGACCACGGGACCACCTCATCCATCTCGGCCAGAAACGCCTCGCGCCTAGTGCGCTTCTTCTTGGCAGCGTAAGCGAGCGATGCAAAGCTCAGCGGGCTCATCTCGTCCCCAGGCGAATCGAAGCCGCAGAATCGCAGATCCGGGGCAGCGTTGTTCGAACGTTCCTTAGACTAACAGCAATTAGTTAGCTTGACAGCAATGCTCAATTATCTTCCTATTGTGGAGGCCTTGTGGGGTGGACGGATCATTGTCATTAACCGCCGTCATTCTGCGCTCGTCCACAATTGCTTTCGGCCGCGTTACTCCCGCGAATACCTCAAGCTTCTAACGCGCGCCGGGGAGGAGAACGAGAAGAGCTGTTCTTGACGAGTTTGACCGGAAAAAGGACATGCCAATGTATCGCGTTAGGCATTACGTCGGCCCACCGTGGCCGCCAACTCTGGACGCCTACGACTACATGCGGACGCTGAGCCGGCGTGATTGGGCCTGGGAAGGCCTGCGGCGCAATCCAGCTTATCAGGAAGAGGCGCGCGCGCAATTGATGGATGGACAGGTCAGCACTCGATTAAAGGGCGGAGCGATCCTTGTGCGGATGCACGAGCCATCACCTCGTGCCGAGGCGTGGGCGCTTCGCTCCTTTCGTTGATCCGTCTCTGACGGCAGTCGAGGCACATCATGTCTGGGTGCCACCGGCCGGCCAGGCGATCCTCTCGGTCGTCGCTGAGCGGGTCGACCGCACAGCTCATGGTGCCGTGCTCGTTCCAGAGCTTACGGCTGTCGAGCACATCCTCATTGATCCGGCAGGACGCCAGCACGTGCTCGTACGCGCCAACGGCGCTGTCCTCCAACTGGAGATCGAAGGTGCCGACATTCTAAGCGGGCCAGTCCTGCTGACCTTTATGGCACGCGGCATCGACACGCTTGGTCGGGCAGCGTCCCAGCTATCCGATCTGCGCCGCATTCTGTCCACCGATGCCACATTCGCCTCGGTTCCACGCTGGACCACCCGCACAGGCAACCTGCGCGACGGGTTCATCGTGTACGATTGCAGAGCGGCCGGCCGCCGCTATCAGGAGGCGGCCATCATCATCCATGGTGCGCAAGCTGTTAAGCAGAATTGGCGTAATGGCGGTCTCCCCGCCCGCATGCGTCGCAACTGGCAGCGCGCCGAAAGGTGCGTCTCGGGCGGTTATCGAGCCTTTCTAAAGTGAGTTTGCGACTGTTTGAGGGGGAGGCGGATTCAGTCGCTACACTGAGATGGAAAAATTGCGGACACTTGTGGGGCAACCGATGGGGGTAGCCTCATGATCGACAAAGCTGGCAACGTATTCCTGATTGTTGACGAAGCAGCCAAGGTGCTGCGCATGGCCCGGCGCACGCTTGACAATCACCGGTGGCAGAAGACCGGCCCGAAATTTCGACGCCACGGCGGCCGCATCGTCTATTGCCTCAGCGATCTGCTCGAATGGTCCGAACAGCGGGCCGCCCGTACGGCGGCACCGGACAAGAGCCGCTCCCCACCGCCGGTGCACGTTCGGCGCCATGACGATCGGCCTGCTGGCGCTGGCTTGGCCGAAGGCGGCCGTTCCAACCCTGCTCTGGAACGCCAGCCCCAGCATGCCAATTGGCCTATACCTGCTGAAATCGAGCACCCCGACGAAGGGCCAGCTGGCAATCATCCGCCTCCCTGAGCCGGTGAGGACTCTGGCAAATGTGCGGGGCTACCTGCCGACGCGTGCCTTGCTCATCAAGCCAGTTGTGGCGGGCGCCGGCGATAGAGTGTGCCGGCACGGCGCGATCATCACCATTAACGGACGGCCTCGCGCTCATGCCAAGATGCTCGACGCGCGACAACGGCCGCTGCCGCGCTGGCACAGATGCCGCCATCTCGCGACATCACAGCTCTTCGTACTTTCGACCGTGCCGGGCAGCTTCGATAGCCGATACCTCGGGGCGATTGACCGTGACCACGTCATCGGTACCGCCGTGTTCCTTTGGACTCGATGACACTTAGCCAGGCTGCAACCGCGCCAGGGCCCGATCGACTTTGGCCAGAGCCTCGGCGAGCTGCGCTCTTACGGCGGTCAGGTCGCCGACCGGGTCATCCTCCATTGCCAGATGATCCGGATCAAGACATGCCTCGACCAATGACAAGAGGGTCTGCTCGCGCAGAGGACCAGCAGCCAGGGCGGCCTCCAGCGTCTCGTCATCGACGCCGGCGCCGTCAAGCATAAGTCTGCCATCGACGGCCGACAGCCAGACCGACAACTGCGCGCCCGCGAGCACTGTCCGATCAACGAGTTCGGCGGGCAGTATAATTCGTACGACCGGCGCATCAGAATGCGACGGCCGCAGGCCGACGACGTAGCTCTTTGCAGGGAGGAACTCCAGGCCGTCGGTTACCCGCTCAAAGAAAGCCGCCGCTGTCGCTGTCCCGGTCGCCATTCCTATCCTCACAGTTTCAACCGTTGGCCTCCAGCATATCCCAAAATGGGATAATCCGAAATTAGGATTATGCGGTGAAGCCGTCACCTACGACCCCGGCTTCCCACGATGCGCGACACGCTGCGCTCGCCGCGCCAAACCAAGCTCCGCAAGCTGCTGCGTGACCTGCGGGAGGAGCGTGGCCTGACCCAGGCCGACGTTGCCGCGCGACTCGATAAGCCACAGTCGTTCGTTGCCAAGTACGAGGGCGGTGAGCGGCGCCTTAGTGTGATCGAATTCATCGATGTCATCCGTGCTCTGGGATTAGAGCCTGTCGCAGCGTTACGGCGGCTCATCAAAATTATGGACGGTGACGCCTGCTAAGCGCCAGTCGCCCCACCATGCCTCGATCTGCATCGATCACACCCGCACCCTAAGATATGCAGTGCACGCATGGCTCCTCAATCTGAGATGAGGAGCTTCTTTTACCATAGACCGCCAGCTTTGATAGTGACGGAATGGTGTCGCTTTCAGATTTATTGCGCCGAAATTGTTTCTCTCAGGCAGGCAAGATAAATACCTGGCTCTGTGGCGCGCCGGGAAGTGCGGACTGCGACATTCAATTTGCGCTCGGCTGCTCGTGATCGGTGCATGGAATCAATCGCATCAGGACAGCTGCCGGCGATGACGTCGACCCTTCCGGGAACCATCGTGATGCAGCGTTGCCATGCCCAAGTCGCCTTCGCCCTCGTGGAGAAAACAGTCTAGGCGGTCCCGCCCTCGATCTTGAGGATCTCCGGCGGTCGGGCCCTATCTCGCAACCTGCATTGGCCGCTCGACCGAGCCGCCGGTCAAGGACGACCTCTCGGCACATGCGTGTGACGGTCCCTTCCGCGGGCGCCGCGGCAGGCTCAGAGCCTTGAGTCGAGTGCTGCACCTGCCGACCTGCTCTGGCTGCGTGGGCGCCGTCTCAGCTTGCATGATCGCCGCGCCGTGTGGCGTCGGCGATCGCCTCGAGCGTCATCGTGATCGGGCCAACGCGAGCTCCAGGCACGCATCGCTCACTGCCGCTGTTGTCCTGCCTGGTGGCGCACCTGACGCCAGACCGCCGCTCCTCGGGCCGCGGTGGAGAGCCCTATCCCCGCCGAACTATTGCGACTGTGTGGCAGGCGTCGCCTTAGCGGCAACCCGCGCGCTGCGCGGGTCCTCCACTTCGTTCCGACCCTGCGGGTGCCTCAGGCTCCAGCCCGCCACGTTTGCGCGCATACCGGCGGGGGAGTAGGCCTCCGCCGGAGCAACGTGAGGAACTGACACCATGGCTACCATCGGATACGTCACCAAGCGCGAGGACGGCCGCTACGAAGGCGAGCTCAAGACGCTCTCTGTCCGCGCGCCGATCACCATCCTTCCGGTCGGCGATAAGCAGACCTACAACCAGCCGGACTTCCGCGTCATGTCGCAAGGCATCGAGATCGGCGCCGGCTGGCAGCGCATCGGTCAGACCTCAGGCAAGGAGTACATCTCGCTTTCGATCTCGGCGCCTGAGTTCGGCAAGACGCTCTACGCCAACCTCGGCCGAGCCGCCGGTCAGTCCGATCCGAACGCCTACGCCCTGATCTGGACGCCGCAGGATTGAGCCTCCGGCTCAATGCCCTCGCGCCGACGCCGGCGCGAGGGCTTCTTCGCGTTCCGCAAAGAGGCCCACCCACCCACCCAGACATGCGATCGACGGCCATTGACATTGCGACGCAATCAACATTGTGCGCTCGGTCATCCATGCGCAATTGCCACAGCCTGATGATGAGTGCGCGTCACAGGTATCAGCCTGGTCACCTTGCTGGCGTTGTCGCCCCTCACCTGCGTATCGTGACCCCAACGGCTTCTTCAGACGGGACCTCAGGGCGAAGGTGCTGTCTGAGATGGCTGGAGAGGACATCAAGATAAAAAGATGGAGTCGTCGATGCGTTAATGGGCTGTCGTGACTGGACTTCACGCGACTCCGGACTTTCGCCTGTAGAGTCAGCGCACCAAATTCGCCTTGTCATACGGGCACTTTTATCGACTCCGCCTTGTAACTTTCTGCCTCCGCCGCAACTCCCCACACACGACGCACCGTTGGGGGGTCACCATGGTTCAAGACGAGTTCAGACCGAAGCTCGGACGCATTCGCGACACCACGAGTTCGGCTTCGTTGCGCACAAGCACGCAGGTCTTGAGAGCAGCCGGCCAAACCGGCGCGCGTGCCATGCGGCAGCGCGGCCACATCACATCGGCCATGCCGAAGCGCGGCATGGGTGCCGGTGTGCGCGCAGCCGCCGGACTCATCGCACCAGGCAGTCGCCGCGTCATGGTCAAGGCGCGCTACACGCGCATCGCCCGTGGCGGTATGGGCGCGGCGCGTGCGCACCTCAAATACATCCAGCGCGATGGCGTCACCCGAGAGGGCGAATCGGGACGCCTGTATGCCGCGCAGCATGACGACATTGATGGCGCCGCATTCCTCGAGCGCTCGGAGCAAGACCCCCATCAGTTCCGCTTCATCGTCTCTGCCGAGGACAGCGCGCGGCTCTCGGACCTCAAGCCGTTCATCCGAGATCTCCTCGCGCAGATGGAGCGCGACCTCGACACCAAGCTCGACTGGGTGGCGGTCAATCATTTCAATACCGGCCACCCCCACACGCACATCGTCATCCGCGGGCGTGACGACCAGGGCCGCGACCTCGTCATGGCCCGGGATTACATCGGCCATGGCGTGCGTGCCCGTGCCCAGGCCCTAGTGACGCTGGAGCTCGGCCCCGAGACACAGCTCGAGCGCCTGCAGAAGCTCTTCGACGAAGTCGGCCAGGAGCGCCTGACGCGTCTCGACCGGCAGCTCATTGCGCGGGCGAAGGACAACATCCTCGTCATCACCGCCAATGAGGAGAATGATCCGACGCAGCGGACGCTGCGGATCGGGCGGCTCAGGACATTGCAGCGCTTAGGGCTGGCCGAGGAACGCCAGCAGGGCGTGTGGGCTCTTGACGCCAACGCCGAGACCAAGCTGCGCCAGCTCGGCAACCGCGCTGACAAGTTCAAGATGATGCAGCGCGCCTTGAAGGAGGCCGGAATCGAGCGCAGTGCCGCGGCCATGGCGCTCTTCGAGCGCGGACCGCGCAAGGCCCCGCTCGTCGGCAAGGTGGTCGGCGTCGGCATGGTGGACGAGATCACCGACAACACCTGGGTCATCATCGATGCCGTCGACGGTCGCGTGCACTATGCCGAGCTCGGCCGCCTGAAACCGGAGATGGTGCCGGTCCGCGGCAACATCGTCGCCATGGCTGGCGACCGCCTCAACGAGAAGCCATCGTCGGTGCCACGGCTTCATCTTCTCTCCGCCGCGGACCTCGATCGTCAGACCACCTACGATGGCCCGACGTGGCTGGATCAGGCGATCGTTTCCAAGTGGCAGCCGGAAATTCGGACATCGGGCTTCACCGTCGAGGTCAACAAGGCCCTGAAGGCGCGCACCGACTGGCTCATCAGCCGGCGGCTGCTGGAGGTATCGCAAACCGGCGAGAGTGTGCCGCGTGCGGACATGATGAAGGCGCTGCGCCAGGCTGAGACGCGGCGTCTGGCTGCCGACGTCTCACGGCGTCTCAACGCCACCTTCATTCCGGCCGCGACGGGCGCCCAGATCACCGGCACCTACGATCACACCATCACGACGCCGACCGGCAAGATCGCGGTCATTCGCCGGGAGGACACCTTCACGCTGGCCCCGTGGCGGCCGGCGCTTGAGTCCTACCGCGGGCATATGGTTATAGGTCATGTCGGCCCAAGTCGTGTGACCTGGACCCTGAACCGCGGAAGATCGATAGCGGGTCTGTCACGACCCTAGGGCGGGATGATGTGCCAGACGGCGGCCCGAGACGCAGACGTCAATCACTTGGTCCTCTGCGGGTCAGTGCTCGGCGTTTTTCTGTCAACTTGTCCACCAGATCGAGGGGTATCGACTATAGACCAAGATTGTGGGCCCAGGCAGTCGTGGCAGGTTTGAACAACCATACTCAGCGAGATCCGCCTGGCAGAGTTTGCAGACACCGAATACCATTGAGAGACCGGGCAAGGGACATCGAAGTGCCGCGGTCGAGGTGCAACAGTAAGCGGGCGCAGGCCGATACGCTCCTTTCGCATTGATCACATCACAGGATCAAACGAATATCGATTCGGAAAGGTGATGCTTTCGAATTGACGGGTCGGGGGTGACGATTTTGGCATTGATGAAGCCGAATGAGAGCCTAGCTCGCGCACGACAGACGCTGTGGGCTCACAAATGAAGAAACCCAAAAAGGCCGCGGCACAAAAGGCGCCGCAGACGGATGCGGAAGCTCTGCTCGACATTGTTGAATGGAGTGCGGGCCGACCTGCATGGCAGCGACAGGCTTTGCGCCTTCTTGTGCAGCAGGACGAATTGACGGCGAAGGATCTGGACGATCTTTACAGCCTTGCCGTTGCCGGAGGTTCGGCATCACAGCCCTTGACCGAGGCGGACGTCCGCTCCCCCAAATCCCAGACGCTTGAAGTGACGCTCAAATCCGTTTCGAAACCGCAAGACGTCAATGCTCTGGCTCCCGATCAGGTCCTCTCTTTCCAGAAGTCCGGCCTTACGATCGTCTATGGGGATAACGGCGCAGGCAAGTCGGGGTATGCGCGCATCCTGAAGCACGCCTGCCGGGCGCGCATCGACGCCAAGGCACCACCCATCCTGCCAAACATCTACGGTCAATCCGCCGGGCCGCCACGCGCGAGGATCGCCTATGTTGCCAACACTCAGAACAAGGAGACGGCCTGGCAACTGGATCAGCCCTCTCCGGCTGAGCTTTCGGCAATCAGCGTGTTTGATGCCCGGACGGCGTCGGTTCATGTCGACGGCATGAATGAGGTGGCCTATGTCCCCTACTCGCTCGATCTGATGCAACGCCTTGCGAAGGCCGCCGAGGCCATTCGCAGCAAATCGCAACAGGCCAAGGCAACGATTGTGGCCCAGACACCGCAATCGCTGCGCGCGCCGCCCATCGACAGCGCCACAAAAATCGCCGTCGGCATTGCGAACCTCGGCGCCAAGACGGACATCAAGGCATTGGAGTCGGCAGCGAAGCTCTCCGATCAGGAAGCGGCCATGCTTGCCGAGCTTCGGAAAGACCTCGCGGGCGACCCCGCCAAGACGGCGAGGCAGCTTCTCGAAAGGAGTGCGGGACTCGCACGGTTTTCAGACACGCTGCGCGCGCTGTGCGAGGCCAGCAGCGCGGCAAGCCTGGCTGAGCTCAAGTTGTTGGAAGCGGCCAAGCGATCAACACGGGCGGCTGCGGATGCTGCCGCTCAGAACCGGTTTGCCGGAGATCCCCTTCCCAACATCGGATCGGATTCGTGGCGTGCTTTGTGGGAGGCCGCGCGGCGCTATGCGACGATGGAAGCTCTGCCGGACAAGCCCTTCCCGTCGCCAGATGCCGGCGACCCCTGCCCTTTGTGCCAGCAGCCTCTGTCAGAGACGGCGGTCGATCGCCTGGCCCGGTTTGAGGCTTTCGTGAAGGACGATACCAAGCAGCAGGCCGATAGGGCGGAGAAAGCCTACGACGAAAGCCTGGCAGAGCGGGCCACGGGATTGATGCCGGTCAGCCAGCTCGCCCTGCAATTGCACTACATCGCCGACACGCTGGGAGATGAAGGGGCCTCCATCGCCGCCCGGAAAGTAGTGGTGGCGGCGCGCTGGCAGCTCCGCCGCATCCTGCGGCAGCACGCTGAGGAAGGGATGCAAGTCGCGGATATTGATCCCGATCCCGCGCTGCAGGCGCTGCAGCAACTGGCCGGCGATCTCCAGAAGCGCTCGGCAGCGCTGTCTGCGGATGCGAACTCGAATGAGCGCAAAGCGCTCGTCGCGCAGTTCAACGAGCTGGAGGCCAGATCCTGGCTGGCGACCGTGCTTACCGATGTCAAGAGCGAAGTCGAGCGCAAGAAGGAGCTTGCGAAGCTTGAGCGTGTCGACGGCGAAACGGACACGAAGAGCATCACAGTCAAGGCTAGCCAGCTGGCGGAGCTTTTGGTGACGGACGCCCTGCGCGCCAAGTTTGCGAAGGAGATTGCTTCGTTGGGCGTAGGCGAGCTGGCGGTCGAACTCAAGAAGGAATCCTCGCAGGCTGGCGCCGCCCGGTTCCGGGTTCGCCTGACGCGCAAACCTACTGCCGCGGTGGGGACCGTGCTGAGCGAGGGTGAGCATCGTTGCGTCGCCCTCGCGGCTTTTCTCTCCGAGCTTGCAACATCCGGAAGTCGGTCGGCGATCATCTTCGATGATCCGGTATCCTCGCTCGATCATCGCCACCGTACCGAGGTGGCAAACCGGCTGGCAGACGAAGCCAGGCACCGGCAGGTGATTGTGCTGACGCACGATGTCGCCTTTTTGATGCTGCTCAATCAGGCCGCCCAGGATGTCCAGATACAGGTCGGCTATCGCTGCATCTCGCGGGGCTCTGATCTTGCCGGCTATTGCAGCCACGACCTTCCGTATAACGCGCGGCCGATCGACAGCGTGGTCGAAGCCATAGAGGCCGATATAAAGAACAAGGCGGTGCTTTGGGAAAAGGGCAGGCAGGCCGAGTGGCGCAACACCGTGCGCGGCGCGCTGGAGCAGCTTCGCGAGACATGGGAGCGGGCCGTTGAAGAGTTCATCGGCCCGGTATTCAAGCGCCTGTCGACAAAAGTCGATTCCAAGAACCTGCGCAAGCTGACAGTGCTGGAGGCTGCCGACTGCGATGCGATGCGGGAAGGCTTCCAGGCCTGCTCCGAGCTCCTGCACAGCGCGGGCGAAAGTCTCAATCCGAAGCTGCCATCCCCGACCGAGCTTCAGGCGGAGATCGACAAGCTGCGCAATTGGTATGTCGATCTTCGCAATCGTCAGGCGAAGATCAAGGCCGCCTGATCTCTCTGCCTGATGAGCGTTCCAACTTGTGGACCGGCATCGGTGCCATTCTTCGCGCGGGTCGGAGAATCAGCTAACGTTTGGAATCGGCTGGGCACCATCGACCTGCCGCCGGGTCAAACGTCCATAGATCTCAAAGCTTATTTTTCTCTATCGGCTACGCACTCCCAACCTTCGCGGGCTGCTGCGTAATCGGCGGACTGCATGCCCTAGCGAGGACGGCAGCGATGCTCGAACTACGTATTCCCCTATCTCAGGACACCGGCAAGCGGATGAAAATCAGGTTGGGCAAGGTCCTTCCTGATGTGAAATCCTCGCACCGCGTCGAAGCGCTGGCGCGCGGCCTCGGCTTTCAGACAAATGCGGCGATGCGTGAAGCCATCAGGGCGGGCGAAGTTTTCGTTCTGGCGGATGGCAGGCCGTTCCTCGCCTATCTTCGTGAGCGCGGCTTCCACATTGACGTCATGCACTTCTACCGGGCCGTGGCGAACGTTGCTGTTGAGCGCGTAGTATCAATAGAGGCGCGTCTTTCGCTGTGGGGCTATGGCATCGGCCGGTTTCAAAGGCGTGACGATGGCAGGCGGGAAACGGCCAGCGAGCATCACGCGCGCTTCCTTGCACAGCAGGAGCAGTTGTTCAGCAACGGAGCGCTGGATGAATTCCTGCTGTCTCTGGCGCTGCTTCAGCGAATACCCGCGACAAAGACCATCAGGCCGGGCACGGGCAGCTACCGTCTGAAACACGTTGCGGAGAACAGCCGGTGTGAACTCCCCTGCGGCACGCTCCTGGGTCCGTTCTATGTCTCGAACGGCGCGCTCATCATTGCGGCTGTTCATGCTGGCTTCCACTACAAGGCGCATCTCGACGATTTCGGTTTCGAGGAAGTCAGCGTGACATTCAACATGGCGAAGCCGGCCATTGATGACCTCGATTGCGAGATCCGGCCTAATGGCGCGTGCGCGCAGGATCGCCGCCGTATGGCAGAGCTGCAAGCCCACAGGAGGAGTGGCTATGGCGCCTCTCTTTGATACCGAGGCAAAGAGTCAAGCCTGACTTCAGTCGCGGGCGAGTTCGTCCAGAAGCCATTGGAGCTCGCTCTCCGCCTGACTGATAAGTTCCGTGTAGGTCAGCATGCGAATGGTGCCGCCTTCCTGAATCTGCGACATCTCCTTGATGCGCTTGCCCCCGATGACGATGATGTCGATTGGACTTACATACGATTGCAGTAGACCACGATAGCCCTCGCCCTGCGCCTTGTCGGCCCAGTTCAGCGTTTCTATGGGACGCTTGAATTCGATAAGCAGATGGCGTCCCTTGTACCGGTTCAGGAGCAACAGGTCCGGCCGCTTCTTGCCGTCCTTCTGCTCGGAGAACTGACTCACGAGGGCTTTCGGCAAGATTGTCTGAAGCGTCTGATTGCTGGAAAGCAGTGCGAATTCGGCGCCAAAGATCCAAAGGTTCTGCTCGATCGCCTCATGCATGCTGGCTTCGAGCGTGTGCTCATCGTTTGACAGAACCCGCATCGCGTCGAGCGAAGTGAGCCGCGCCTTCGTGCTCCGCGCGACGCGGGTAAGGTCGACGATGCCGAAGGAAGACAGGGCTGAGGCTATACCGGAGATGTCGCCGGGCTGCGCGTCGATTAGCGCCTTCGTCACCGCCCAGTAGTCGTCCTGTTCGAGTGCGGTGAGGATAAATTCTATGGCCTCTTCGGTGCGTTCGTCGTTGCCAAGGTATCGGTTGACGATGTGGACAATCTGCTGCTTTGCGAAGTCCCGCTTGTGTTCGGGCAGCTCTCGCAAGCGCGCCAGATATTTCTTCATGAAGCGCGCGTGGGCCGCGGACATTTCCTGCTGATAGACAACCTTCAGCTGCTGCTTGAGCAATGCGCCTGCAGCTTTGAAGACGGCCTGAACCCGCTTTTCGCTCTCATTGAGATCGGTCCATCCCGAGCGCGCCGCCTCCTCTTCAAGCTCATCGGCATAGAGGACGCCCGAGACATGCTGCAGCAATCGAGGCGGAACGGTTTCGTCCTGCTCAAGGTCGAAGAAGCGTGGTCCTCCGACGATCTTGCCTTTCACCTTCACGATGATGCCTTGCATTGCCTTTGGGAGCTTCTTGTCGGAGACGATGAACTCCACCAGCACGCCGTTGACCGTCGGAACTGAAAGCGCCTGGAGCGCCTTGTGGCCCGCGACCTGGAGATGATCGAGCTGATTGCCATTGACCCTGATCGAAAAGCGCTCCTCTCGCGCATAGTCTGGAGCCAGGATATGCCGCAGCGACTCCGGCGTCGGGAAGTTGAAGCTTTGAGCCAGATGCGAAAGCGTGATAGTGGTGCCGTTGTCTTCGGGGGCGCATGACGTTGTTTCGATCGGAACCTTGATACGGACGATGTCGTCCGGCGTTTCCTCCAGTGTCTTGCGGTCAATACGAAAGCGCGCCAGCGTTCCCTTCTGCCTTGTTTCGATATCCATCACCTCTGCGATGATGATGCCGGCGAATTTGCCAACTCCCTTGCGGCCCTTTACCTCTCGGCTGAGAGGAGGCGCTGTCCGTGCTCCCCGGTCCTTCCTGCGATCGCGCGCGATGCGAAGGTAGTCGTTCTGGATCTGAGCCGGCGTCATCCCCTCACCGTCGTCAGCGATGACAATTTTGGCTCCTTCCGCCATTGCTGCGGGCAATTGTACCTGGACAGTTCGCGCGTTTGCGTCCCAGGCGTTGTCGACAAGCTCCTTCAGCGCCAGCTCGACTGTCTTGTAGCTCTCGCCCAGCAGCACCGCGAGCCTTGGGCTCACGCCGAAGTGTGCCATGTTGCGCGACATGCGACGCCCCCTTCGGAACAGTTGCGCTCCGTTCAGGCATTAGCATTGGCAAACCGAAGGTCTGTCAACGTCAGAAATGGCAGTTGTCGAATTCTGCCTGTGAAATCCGTGGACGAGCGCGACTACACGATTAGTTCGATGGTACAAACCATGGATTTTCCGCGATATTCGATGCGCAGTACCGGTATGGCTTGCTTTATCGCTGGCGGCTGATGAGTGAGCCATCGGCCGCGAGTTTGAGGGCTGACGGACGCTCGCCGCCGGATTCGCGGCGGAAGCGGAGGTGTCGGCCTCGGCGGCAAAAAATAAATGACAAAATTTTGACTATTCTGCCGGTAGAGCAGATTGCGCGAGGCGAGCGACAGGCTGCGGAGCCGAGATTCTGGAGGGCTATCCAAGCTCGAGCCGCGCCACCTCGCGCTCGCGCGAATCTGAACGGCCGCGCACCCGCGGCGCGGCCCGCCCGGGCTCAGCAGCCTGCTTGCTCGACCCAGAGAATGCAAAGTCGACGTCGGCAAGAGGTCATGTTGACCGGCGACGACTGGCCGGCAGAGGATTGCTCGACTCGTTCGCGTGCTGCACCAGGCAAAGGCTCCCACGGCGCCTCGCCGACCGGTCTGCGATTAGTCCGCTCCAACTAACTAGTTTAGTCGTCCTGTCGCGCTCCGGTCGCCCGCAGATCACACTATGTTGCGCCTTGCACGATCTTGCAGAGGTCGGGCGGCCGCAGCTTCACTTGTACCCGGCAGTGAAGCAGTTCATCGCTCGGAGCGAGATCGTTTACATGCGCGGACCCGGATTGGAAACAAGTTTTGGATCCGACCAGGCTGCAAGCCTTGGCTCGCTTAAGATCGCTCTTGGGCGTCTCGCGGCCGCTGGCGGCCGCGACCAGGCCCTATCGCGCGGGCCTGCGGCCGCGCGCCCGAGCCCCGCACGGCGGGTCTCGGCCCATGCGGGTGACGGTCCCTGACGCGGGACCACGAAGCCACGGTGCATGACAATTTATTCAATAGAGAAACGCTGCAGGCGATGAGCACAAGCGCCTCGGGACAGCCTCGGCAGCAGGCCGGAGAGAGGCAGAGGGAGGCGGCGGTCGGCGCGACGGGCTGACGAGGTGAGAGAAGGTCTCTTGCCGGCTCGTCGCGGAGACCTGCGATGTCCAGATCAACCACTTGTGTCCGCTTCGACGGCAATCGGACCAACTTCTACGACGACATCACCAACAAGATCATCGCTGAGCTCGAGAAGGGCCACTTCCCTTGGGTACAGCCCTGGGGCACGGCGTCGGCCAAGGCGCAGCTCGCCATGCCGAAGAACGCGTCGACGAACCGGACCTACTCCGGGATAAACGTGCTGATCCTTTGGGGCGAAGTGATCGAGAAGGGGTACAGCGGCCAAAGCTGGCTCACGTTCCGTCAGGCCCGGACGCTCGGTGGTCACGTGCGCAAGGGCGAGCGCGGCACCACGGTGGTCTATGCCGACCGCTTCGTGCCCGATGATGCGAAGCGGCGTGCGGCGGATGCGGGTGAGGAGGCGCAGGCGATCCCGTTCCTGAAGCGCTTTACCGTGTTCAATACCGACCAGTGCGAAAACCTTCCCGCAGAGATTGCCACCGGCGCGCCACCGCCACCGTCCGGCACCATCGAGCCGCGCGTCGAGGCGCTGATCAGGGCCACCGGCATTGACTTCCGCATCGGCGGCAATCGCGCCTTCTATGTTCCATCCGAGGACTATGTGCAGGTGCCGCCGCCGTCGGCGTTCTTCGAATCCATCAATTGGCACAGAACCGCACTGCACGAGCTCGGCCACGCCGCGGGCCATGTGTCGCGGCTCAACCGCGATCTCTCGGGTTCATTCGGTTCCCGGAAGTACGCCTTCGAGGAGCTAATCGCCGAATTGAACGCCGCGTTCTGCTGCGCTTCGCTGGGCATCACGCCGACGGTCAGACATGCCGATTACCTCGGGTCCTGGCTCGAAGTATTGCGTGAGGACAACCGCGCCATCGTGCGCGCGGCGTCGCTCGCCAGCAAGGCGGCAGACTACCTGCTCGGCTTCCTCCCTGAAGCCGGAGACGTGCCCTCGCCCGCAGGGAGGGCCGCAGCGTGATGCTCCTTACGCCAGAATTGCGCGACCGCCTGCTGGCCAACGGCCGGCTGCGGGATGTCGACCATGTGCCGGTCGTCAAGTTCTTCAATCCGGTCGGTGCCGCCACATGGCTCGCGACAGAGTTCGATGAGGACAACGACACGTTGTTCGGACTAGCCGATCTTGGCTATGGTTGTCCGGATCTCGGTAGTTTCAGCCTTCTCGAGCTGGCGTCGGTGCGTCTTCCATTCGGATTGGGCGTCGAACGCGATCCCACTTTCGAGGGCGCGTTTCGCCTGTCGGTCTATGCCGAGGCCGCGCGCAGGGCGGGCAGCATCAGCGGTGCAGAGCAGCTCCTCTACAAGCGGTTCCGATCCGAGAGCGGGCGTACGTGAGGCGCTCACGTTGCTCACGCGTGAAACCGCGTGAGCAACAAATCGCGGCGGTGATGCCTCGCGCCTGGATCTCATCCATTCGTTACACTTGGATGGCGTCATGGCTACGGTGACCTGCTGGCGTCCTCGCTGGAGTGGCTGGTCGCGGCGCTTTATCGACCGGTTGCGAAGGGCGCATCCGCGGCGTCTCGCGCGATGCGCTCGTCGCCGACATCGTCCCACCACATTTGCGCGGTGCGAATCTCGGCCTGCGGCAATCGCTCCATCGGCGCCTTCCCGCCGCCGCTTCCCGCCATCGGCCTGATGTGGCCTGACAGCGAACCATTTCCAAACGGTGTTCTGGATCGCCGTGATTCTCGCCTTCGGTGCGAGCGCCCGGTGCTGACCGTCCTCGGTCTTCTGGCGGCCCGCGCGCGCTTGCGGCAGCGGTCGGGCCATGGCGGTTGAGTGCTGCGGACCGCGGGAGAGTAAGAGAGGGGCCGGTGGGGCTCGTGGCGGGCTGATGAGGCGAGAGAGTGGCTCTCGCCGGCCCGTCGCGGAGACACTGCCGTGGCCAAAGCTGAGCCAAAGATCACTCTGTCGTCATCGCGCGACATCCCCTTCAACAAGCTCCTCCTCAGTCAAGCGAATGTCCGCCGTGTCAAGGCCGGCCTCTCGATCGAGGAGCTCGCCGAGGACATCGCGCGCCGCTCCTTACTCCAGGGACTTACCGTCTGTCCGCAGCTCGACGAGACCGGCGCCGAGACCGGCATGTACGAGGTCCCGGCCGGCGGCCGCCGCTACCGAGCATTGGAACTGTTGATCAAGCAAAAGCGCCTAGCGAAGACAGCGCCAGTGCCGTGCGTGATCCGGGGTACCGACGCAACCACCCTCGCGGAGGAGGACAGCCTCGCCGAGAACGTCCAGCGCGCGCCACTGCATCCGCTCGATCAGTTCCGGGCCTTCCAGACGCTGCGCGAGAAGGGGCTCGGCGAGGAGGAGATCGCCGCCACCTTCTTCGTCGGCGTCAACGTCGTCCGCCAACGCCTGCGTCTGGCCGCCGTGTCGGAGAAGCTGCTCGAGGTTTATGCCGACGGTGGCATGTCCTTGGAGCAGCTCATGGCATTCACGGTGAGCACCGACCATGCGCGGCAGGAGGAAGTGTGGGCGACGGTTGCCGACTCCTACAACGACGCCCCCCATCAGATCCGCAGAATGCTGACCGAGCGGACCGTGCGCGCCTCCGACAAGCGTGCGCGGTTCGTCGGCCTCGAGGCCTACGAGACGGCTGGCGGTGTCGTCCTGCGCGATTTGTTCGAAGCCGACGATGGCGGCTGGCTGCAGGACGCGGCGGTTCTCGACCGCCTGGTTGCCAACAAGCTGAAGGCGGAGGCCGAGAGCGTCGCCGCCGAAGGCTGGAAGTGGATCGAGGTCGCCGTCGATTTCCCCTATGGCCATACGCGCGCTCTGCGCGAGCTCGATGGCGTCGAGACGGAGATGACGGCCAAGGAGAAGAAGGCGCTTCAGGCCTTGAAGACGGAGCAGGCCAAGCTCGAAGCCGAATACCAGGACGCCGAGGAGGTGCCGGACGAGGTCGATCGGCGGCTCGGCGAAATCCAGGAGGCGATCGAGGCGCTCGAGGAACGGCCACTGACGTATGACGCGGACGAGGTCAAGCGTGCCGGCGCCTTCGTCAGTATCGGTGCCGACGGACGGCTCCGCGCCGAGCGCGGCTTCGTCCGACCGGAGGACGAGGCGCCGGAGCCGGTCGAGAACGGCGACGAGAATGAAGCTAACGCTGGCCATGACGTCGATCCCGGCGCTGCGCCTGCCGTCCAACGCACGGTCATCACGCTCGGCGGCGAGCCCGCCCAGGCCGACGACGAGGAAGAGGAGGATGGCATCAAGCCGCTGCCGGAGCGCCTCGTAACGGAGCTCACCGTCTACCGCACACTGGCGCTGCGCGACGCCGTGGCCGGCAATCCGCACGTTGCGATGACGGCCCTGCTCCACAAGCTGGTGCGCGACACATTCCGTCATCGCGCCGCGATCTCGTGCCTCGACGCATCCGTCCGCGAAGTCTACTTTCCGGCGCAGCCCGATGGCCTCAACGACAGCCCCGCGGCAAAGGCTATCGAAGAGCGTCATGCGCGGTGGCAGCGCGATCTTCCCGATGACGATGACGCGCTCTGGGACTGGCTCAACGCTCTCGATGAAGCAAGCCGCATGGCGCTGCTCGCCCATTGCGTCAGCTATGGCGTCAATGCCCTTTACGAGCGCGGCGACCGCTATGGCGGCGGCGCGCTCTCGCCGCATGGCGTCCGGCAGCGCATCGCCGAGGCCGACCGTCTCGCCCACGCGCTCGGGCTCGATATGGCTGAGGCGGGTTGGCGGCCGACCGTCGCCAACTATTTCGGACGCGTCAGCAAGGCGCGCATTCTCGAAGCCGTGCGCGAGGCGAAGGGCGAGCCGGCAGCGCAGTTGATCGATCACCTGAAGAAGCCGGACATGGCCAAGGAGGCCGAGCGGCTTCTCGCCGATTCCGACTGGCTCCCCGAGCCCTTGCGCGGCCTCGATCTCGATGCCGGCGCCGATGGCGAACCAACAGACGACACCGGTAAGCTTCCGGCTTTCCTCAACGAGGACGCGGACGAAGCAGACGAGCCTGACCTTCAGACGACTGTGCTTGCGGCCGAGTGAGCCGCAACAGCGGAGCGGCGCCTGAGCCGCTCCACCCCGTTCCCATCAGCCCGGCTTCGCAGTCCCGCCGACCTTGGCGGGCGCCGATCCTTGGAGTGTCCGCAATGCCGATTTTCATCATCGAGACAACGTTCCGGCTTCCCGTCTATCGACGCCGTCGCTACGAGGCCGATACGCTCGCACAAGCCTGCCGCCTCGCCATCGCGGACGACAACTGGTCCCAGCAGAAGGAGGACGTCGACGGTTCGGGCGATACCTATGTGACGGGCATCTGGCCGGAACACACCGACCCCTATGACGTGCCGACGCTGGCGATTCCCTCGGAGTTCGACGAGAGCGTGCAGCGCAAGGCCGATCACTTCGACGTTCTTCTCGCCCGGGCGACCGGTGAAACGATCGACGGGATCGGCATCGATGGCTGGCTCGCCATCGTGCCGAACGGAGGTGATCCGTATGCCTGAGATCATCGAAACCACCGTCTTTCACCTCGACGAGCTCTCGGACGCAGCGAAAGAAAAGGCCCGCGCCTGGTATCGCAACGACGCAGTCGACGACGACTGGTTCGAGTGCGTCTACGACGACTTCGAGCGCATCTGCAAAATCCTCGGCGTCCGCCTCGACACGCGCGCCGTCGGCCTTTATGGCGGCGGCACGCGGCGCAAGCCCTGCATCTGGTTCTCCGGCTTCTGGAGCCAGGGCGACGGCGCCTGCTTTGAAGGACGCTACGCCCATGCCAAGGCGGCGTCCCGCAACATGCGCGAGCACGCGCCGAAGGATGAGGAGCTCCACCGCATCGCCGATGCGCTTCAGGCCATCCAGCGCCGGAACTTCTATCAGCTCCACGCCGTCATGACCCACCGTGGTCATTATTCCCACGAGCTCAGCATGGCGATCTCGGTCGAGCGCGCCAGCCCGAACTCGCAGGAGATGACCGCTGACGCCGAAGACGCCGTCATTGAAGCGCTGCGCGATCTCGCCCGCTGGCTCTATCGCCAGCTCGAGCGGGAATACGATTATCTGACCTCAGGTGAAGTCGTCGACGAAGCGATCGTCGCCAACGACTACACCTTCACGGAGGACGGCCAGCGGTTCGGCTGATGGCGGGCGGCGCGGGCGTCAGCCGAGGGAGAGGTTGGCGGCGGCTGGGTTGAGCCGGCGCGGCCGAGAGAGAGCACCGGCCGGCTCGCCCGTCTTTCGCTCTCCTTAAGGCTCATCCCATGACATCTTTGTCCAACCGGGCGGACGCAGCGCCCGCACGTCCGTCCAACGACGACACTGCCGCTTGCCTCACCGAGGCAGCCCGTCTCCTCCTTGCACAGCTCGAATCCGGCCGCCGCGTCGATGCCGCGATGCTGCGGGCGGCCATGGAACGGGCCTTCGGCGCGTCCGACACATCAGGCGCCTGGACGTGGAAGAGAGCCTATGACGCCTGCGAAGCCGCCACGGTGCTGTTCCTGCGCAAGTACGGCAAGGCCATCCTGCGCAAGGCAGGGATGCCTGGCGCCGCCCTGCCGCCGCTCACAAAGATCGCCAATCTCCTTCCCACCCATACGCGGCGATCGGAAGAAGCCCAGGCTTTCCAGCAGTTCTCGACGCCGCTTCCTCTCGGTCTCGCCGCACTCACCGCGGCTGCGATCGGGCCCGGCGACCGCGTGCTCGAGCCGTCCGCCGGCACCGGCCTGCTCGCCGTTCTGGCCGAGACCGCCGGCGCCACGCTCATCCTGAACGAGCTTGCGGAAACCCGCGCCGGCCTGCTCACCCACCTCTTTCCGGATAGTCCCGTTACGCGCTTCGACGCGGCGCAGATCGATGATCATCTCGATGGCGCGACCACGCCGACGGTCGTCCTGATGAACCCGCCGTTCTCGGTCCTCGCCAACGTCAGCGGCCGCGTGGCCGATGCCGCCTGCCGTCATCTCGCCTCGGCACTGGCCCGGCTCGGCGATGGTGGTCGGCTCGTCGCCATTACCGGCGCCGGCTTCGCACCAGATGCCCCGTCGTGGCGCGCAGCTTTCGAGCGGCTGCAAGCCCGTAGCCGTGTCGTCTTCACCGCTGCCATCGACGGCTCGGTCTATGCCAAGCACGGCACGAGCATCGAGACACGCCTCACCGTCATCGACAAGGTGCCGGCCGACGAGCCGACGCAATTCCCGACATCATCCGGCATGGCACCCGATGTTGCGACGCTTCTTGGCTGGATTGCCGCACACGTCCCGCCGCGTCCTTCATGCTCGGTCGCGCAACGCCTCCCGAGCCCACGGCCCGTGGCCGCTCCACGAGCGAAGCGCGGCAGTACAGGGCGGGTGGCGACACGCGCCACCACTGTCGCCAGCAACGCCCCCGAAGCCGTCGAGATCGCCTACGAGACGGTGGATTGGACACCGCCCCAGGGCGCCCGCCTCTCGGACGCGATCTATGAGGACTATGCCCTGCAATCGATCCGCATTCCCGGTGCGCAGCGGCATCCGACCAAGCTCGTTCAGTCGGCGGCCATGGCGTCGGTCGCTCCGCCGAAGCCGAGCTATCGGCCACGCTTGCCGGCACAAGTGATAGCTGACGGGCTCCTCTCGGACGCCCAGCTCGAGACAGTCATTTATGCCGGCGAAACGCACAGCGAACATCTCGCTGGCGCCTGGACTGTGGACGCCACCTTCGACGCCGTCGCCGCGGCAGCGGATGAGGCGCCCAATGCCGTCCGGTTCCGGCGCGGCTTCATGCTCGGCGATGGCACGGGCGCCGGCAAAGGACGCCAGGTCGCCGGCATTCTCCTCGACAACTGGTTGCAGGGACGGCGCCGCGCCATCTGGGTCAGCAAGTCCGACAAGCTGCTCGAGGACGCACAGCGCGACTGGTCCGCACTCGGCATGGAACGTTTGCTGGTCACGCCGCTCTCGCGCTTTCCGCAGGGCAAGGCGATCCGCCTTCACGAGGGCATTCTGTTCCTCACCTACGCCACACTGCGCACGGATGATCGCGGCGACAAGCAATCGCGTGTTCGCCAGATCGTCGACTGGCTCGGCGCGGACTTCGATGGCGCCATCATCTTCGATGAATCGCACGCCATGCAGAATGCCGCTTCGGCCAAGGGCGAACGCGGCGAGCAGGAGGCCTCGCAGCAGGGACGCGCCGGTCTCAGGTTGCAGCACGCTTTGCCCAATGCCCGCGTCGTCTATGTCTCGGCCACTGGCGCGACCACCGTCCACAACCTCGCCTATGCGCAACGCCTCGGTCTCTGGGGCGGCGAAGATTTTCCGTTCGCCAATCGGGCCGGGTTCGTCCAGGCCATCGAGGCCGGCGGCGTCGCGGCGATGGAGGTGCTGGCGCGGGATCTCAAGGCGCTCGGCCTCTATACGTCGCGCTCGCTCAGCTACGACGGCGTTGAATACGAGCTCGTCGAGCATCAGCTCACCCCGGAGCAGACGCGCATCTACGATGCCTACGCCGCAGCGTTCGCCATCATCCATAACAACCTCGACGCCGCCTTGCGCGCCACGAACATTACGGGAGAGTCGGGCACGCTCAATGCCCAGGCGAAGTCTGCCGCCCGTTCGGCCTTCGAAAGCGCCAAGCAGCGCTTCTTCGGTCACCTGCTGACGTCTATGAAGACGCCGACGCTCGTCAGATCGATCGAGCGTGATCTCGAGAAGGGCCATGCCGCCGTCGTGCAGATCGTCTCGACCGGCGAAGCGCTGATGGAACGGCGGCTGGCCGAGATCCCGACCGAGGAATGGAGCGACATCCAGGTCGACATCACGCCGCGCGAGTACGTGCTCGACTATCTGCTGCACTCCTTTCCGGTGCAGCTCCACGAGCCCTACACGGATAGCGAGGGCAATCTCTCAACGCGTCCCGTGCTCCGCGACGGTCAGCCCGTCGAAAGCCGCGAGGCCGTCGCTCGCCGCGATGATCTGATCGAGCGGCTGGCGTCGTTGCCGCCGGTGCCGGGCGCACTCGACCAGATCGTGCAGCGATTTGGCACCGACCTCGTTGCCGAGGTGACAGGACGCTCCCGCCGCATCATTCGCAAGGGCCAGCGGCTCGTCGTCGAAAGCCGTGTGGGCTCGGCCAACCTTTCAGAGACAGCGGCCTTCATGGACGACGAGAAGCGCATTCTCGTCTTCAGCGACGCCGGCGGCACGGGCAGGAGCTACCACGCCGAGCTCTCGGCCAAGAACCAACGCCTGCGCATTCACTACCTCCTCGAGCCCGGCTGGAAGGCCGATGCCGCCATTCAGGGCCTCGGTCGCACGAACCGGACAAACCAGGCGCAGCCGCCGCTGTTTCGTCCGATCTCGACGGATGTGAAGGCGGAGAAGCGCTTCCTCAGCACCATCGCCCGCCGTCTCGACACGCTGGGTGCGATCACCCGTGGCCAGCGGCAGACGGGCGGCCAGGGCCTGTTTCGTCCGGAGGACAATCTCGAAAGCCCCTACGCGCGCGATGCCTTGCGCCAGCTCTATACGCTGATCGTCCGCGGCAAGGTCGACGGCTGCCCGCTTCAGACCTTCGAGCAGGCGACGGGGCTGTCGCTGATGGATGCCAACGGCATGAAGGACGGCCTGCCGCCGATCACCACGTTCCTCAACCGGTTGCTGGCGCTGACTATCCAGCTCCAGGGCGTGCTCTTCACCGCCTTCGAAGAGTTGCTGAACGCCCGTGTCGAGGGCGCCATCGCCTCCGGCACCTATGACGTCGGCCTCGAGACGCTGCGAGCGGAGAGCTTTGAGATCACCGATCGGCGTACGATCCATGTCCACCCCGGCACGGGTGCCGAAACACGGCTCTTGACGATCACGCAACGCCTGCGCAACCGCCCCGTGGCGCTCGAGCAGGCCCTTGCGCATCTCTCAGACCGCGGCGGTCGGCTGCTCGTCAACGAACGATCCGGCCGTGCGGCCGTGCAGGTCTCCGCACCGAGCATCATGCTCGATGACGGCGAGATGGAGCGTCGCGTCCGCCTCATCCGGCCGATGGAGACGGTCTCAGCCCCGCTCAATGCCATGGCGGAAAGCCATTGGATCGAGGCCGACTACAGTCCGTTCCGGCAAAGCTGGACCACGGAGCTCGCGCAAGTGCCCGAGTTCTCCGAGAGCACGCTGCACATCGTCGCCGGTTTGCTGCTGCCCATCTGGAAGCGACTGCCGGGCTCAACGACGCGGGTCTACCGGCTTCAGACCAACGACGGCGAGCACGTGATCGGACGCCGCGTCTCGCCAGCCTGGGTCGCAGGTGTGCTCGCCACCGACCGCTCTACGCTGACGCCGCAGGACGCTTTCTCGGCGCTGATGGACGGCAGAACCGTTCTTGACCTGGCCGAAGGCCTCCAGCTCCGCCGCGTCCGTGCCATGGGCGCCTACCGCATCGAATTGCTGGGCTTCTCCGAGGCCATGCGGAGCCGTCTCACCGCCTACGGCCTCTTCCACGAGATCATCTCGTGGAAGCTCCGGATGTTCGTGCCGACCGACGCCACCGGTCCAGCGGTCATGGCCAGGCTGATGGAGCGCTACGCGCTCGAAGGGATCGTCGAGCGGGAGGCCGCCTGATGGCCCGGCGTGATGCGTCCCAGCTTGCACACCGCCTTGCGCGCGAGGCCGAGGCGGTGTGCCGTCAGTACCTCTCCAACGGCCGCCGCGCTGGCCGTTATTGGATCGTCGGCGACGTGCACAATACGCGCGGCCGCTCCATGTACGTCCAGCTGTCCGGTCCGGAGAGGGGTCCCGGCGCAGCTGGTAAGTGGACCGACGCGGCCACCGGCGAGCACGGCGATCTGCTTGACGTGATCCGCGAGAGCCTGGGGCTCATCGACTTCCGCGATGTGGCCGACGAAGCGCGTCGCTTTCTCAGCCTGCCGCGTCCAGAACCGGATCCGCAGCACAAGTCCTCTGCGTCGCCGGTGCCAATTGGCTCGCCCGAGGCGGCCCGGCGTCTCATCGCGGCGTCGCAACCGATCCGCGGTACATTGGTGGAGACCTATCTCCGCCATCGCTGCCTCGGCGATCTGTGCGACGTCCGAGCGCTTCGCTATCATCCGCGGTGCTACCATCGCCGTGAGCATGGGCCGACGCAGGTCTGGCCGGCGATGATCGCCAGTGTCACCGATCTTGGCGGCCTCATCACCGGCGCGCACCGCACATGGCTCGATCCATCCGGCATCGGCAAGGCGCCAGTCGAGACGCAACGCAAGGCCATGGGCCTGCTACTCGGCCATGCCGTGCGCTTTGGCCCGTCGATCGACGTCATGGCCGCCGGCGAAGGGATCGAGACGGTGCTGTCGTTGCGCATGGCGTTGCCGGGCATGTCAATGATGGCAGCGCTGTCCGCAGCACACCTGTCCGCCATCCTGTTTCCGGATACGCTGCGACGGCTCTACATCGCCCGCGACGCCGATGCCGCGGGTGACATGGCGCTCATGGCATTGACCGAACGCGCCGAAGCAGCGGGCATTGAGGCGCTGGCACTGTCCCCGCGGATGGGCGACTTCAACGAGGATCTGCGTGCATTCGGCCTCGGTGCGCTGCGGGCGGCACTGCGCATCCAGCTCGCGCCGCAGGATGTCGTTCGCTTCATGCGCCAGGGAACGGCCAGGATAGAATGACAGATGTTGGGATGTTGGGGCTGGGTCGTCCTGGCCGATCCGGCGAGGCGCATGCCGGACAAAGCGGTCCCGGCCTTCAAGAAGGCGAGCGCTGCGCCCGCTCCTCCTACTCAGAGCTGGAGTGCCCGGCGGAGCGCGCCGAAATAGAACCGCTGGTTCACAAGGATTTCAGAAAGGCCATGAGGTCTTTGTCCTCCTTCCATGAGCAACTGGGTCGTGGCTGACCGACTTCGCAAAGAGCTACGGCATTGGCTTTCAGCGTGAGATCGATCTCGGCATAGATGTTGGTAGAGTTGATCGACACAAGGCCAAGCTAGGCGCGAACGGTATTGATGTCCATGGCTGCAAGCACGAGTTCCCGCCCTGTCAGGAGAAGATCGTCCGCATCATGGAAGACGGCAGGGAAGCATTCGAGCGCCGCAAGACGATCTACCAAATCTGGAGCGCAGGTACGAAGCCGGCCGTGTGAGCACCGCAGCGGCTCCATTTTGTCCCCGTGTTCCGGGTGCCTGCCACTTGAAAAAAATGCATTTGATAACATATGTCGTGTGAGGCATAATTGCCCATGAGCTGGGAAGTCCTGTTCCATGGGGCCTTCGAGCCTGAATTCGATGAACTGCCAGAGGCCGTGCAGGACGAACTATTGGCGCACGCCCACATGCTTGAGGAGTTCGGACCTGCGCTCGGACGGCCGCACGCGGACACGCTCAAGGGGTCTGATTACGACAACATGAAGGAGCTGCGCTTCCGAGCGGACGACGGCGTGTGGCGTGTTGCCTTCGCCTTCGACCCCAAGCGCAAGGCGATCCTCCTTGTGTGCGGAGACAAGTCCGGGGTCAGCGAGAAGAAATTCTACAAGCGGTTGATTGCTAAGGCGGATGAGCGCTTTGCCGGTCATCTTGAGCGGCTCACGGATGAAGAGCCCCGCAAGGACAAGAGGAGATAATCATGGCGACCACACTGAAGGAGAAGATGGAACGGCTTGATGCGAAGCGGCGCAGGAAGGTCGCGGCGCGCGCGGCCGAACTGATCGCAGAGGAGATGTCGCTGCGCGACCTTCGTCGTGCCCTGGAGAAGACGCAGGTCCACATGGCCAAGGCGCTGGGCATCGGGCAGGAAGGCGTCTCACGCATCGAGCAGCGCAGCGACCTGCTGCTGTCCACGCTGCGCAGCTATGTCGAGGCCATGGGCGGAAAGCTTCGCCTTGTCGCCGAGTTTCCGAACAGGCCTCCGGTTGTGCTGTCCGGCGTTGCCGAGATGGAGCCGGCGACGCGGGGAGCAGCGCGATCTTCAAAAGACAAACACGCCCCTTAGCTCAGCAATTGGATCCTCAAAGGGCGCTGTGCGCAGCAGTCTTCGTCGGCGTCAACAAGCACGCATGCCACCGGCCGAGGGCACTACCCGCGCGGTTGGGATCACTGCGAACTCCTTGAATCTCTGGTGAACGGAATCGGCGCTCCATTAACTCGAACACTGGATCAAAAATATGGCGTCTCACCTTCTATAAACCTTGTTCAGTCCAACCGTGCGTGCAAACTCATTGAGATTGCCTGGCGCCAGTGTGTCCACCTGGTGCCACCGCAGCTAGGCCGTTACGTCAGCCGGCTTGGCCTGGAGATTGGTGGCGGTGCCCGAGGATCGAGCTCTTCCTGTTCAAGCGCTCTTGCCGCGTCCGTGGCGAGCCAACGGGCGACGTCGCCAATGTCGCCGGATCGCAATGCGAGTCGCTCCAATCCTTTGCGTGACTGCAGTGGCGTCCCCAGAGCAATTGCTAGTCCCGGGCTCATGTCGTGGAGAGCAATCGGCATGCCGAAAGCGTCCTCGAGATGCGCCGCAATGCGGAGGCCGCCGGCGTCAATGTCGCCCCAGTGATAGACTGGCGGCTTGCCCGCCATTCGCCCAGCCGTCACCAGATGCTTCATGCTTGACAGAACATCACGGGCCGGAAAACCGTCCGTGAGGAGCGCGAGATAGCACCCGCTGATCTCCGTGCAGTAGCGCCAAAAGCTTGTCGGGTTCTCGATGGTGATGATGTAGTCGACCGGCCGGGCCAGCGTTGCCCGCTCGACGGCCGCCCAGGGCAAGCCAATGAACATCTGGCCCGTGCCCTCAATGTTCAGATCGCCGGACGAAAGGTAGAGAGGCCCTTTGACCTGCAGCAGGTGGGCGCGGCGCACGATGCCGCTCGCCTCCAAGATGTCGCGCGGCTCGTGATCCACCAGGTTTGCGTTCCACCGTTTCAACAGTAGCGCCACGCGGCTTTCCAACCGCTCCAAGGCCTTGCTGTCCTTCACAGTGCGGCGCGAAAATGTGCGATGATCGATGTCGCGGCCGTCGAGATGGATGATCCCGTGGACCAGCCGCAGGATTGTGACGAATGTCTCGGACTCCGTTGGCGCGAGCCCGAGAAACCTTTTGTTGCTCGTCCACGCCGTCAGGGCCTCTCGTTTGATCTCCGCCAAGAAGGCATCCTCGAGGATGTCAGGGATCGTTGCGTCGATCGTTCGCCGCGCCGCATCGGCTATGGTGCCCGAAGGTGAGCGTGCAAGGAACTTGTAGAGGAGCTCGGCATCGATGAGACGAACCCGGGCGAATTCCCCCGTGAAGCGCCCGAGCCGCTCACGCTCCAAGGCGATACCGCCCGCGCGGGCGGCGTCTTGGAGGACGCGATGGAACTCATCTTGTGCGGCCGGCCCGCCGACCTTGGTGTAGTCGATCGTCTGGGTGATGTCGCGGACGCGCGCTCTGGGCGCTTCAAAGCGATCAAGCAACAGGTGGAGCAGCGCTTCGGCTGCCGGCAGATTATTCTGCGGCATCTTCCCGTTCTCGGCGGACACGCTCCTCGAAGAAGCTGCGCACCTTGTGCATGGGGTTTTCGCTGCGCAGCAGCTGATGCGCAGCCGGATGGAAATGCTGCGCCGTGGCTTCAATGGCCCGGCCGACCCGGACAATCGAGATCAAAGTGTCAAATGTCTCCTGATAGAGCGCCTGATGGGTCTTTGGCGCGGCCATGACGAGCTGCAGCCCGAGGCGCTGATAGAACTGAATGATCTTGTGGATATTGTCCGGGTCGAGCTTCTCGAAGGCCTCGTCCATGAGCAGGAGCGCCGACTGCGGCGGCGCATCCTTGCTGCCGCCCAGGTGGTTGCGATAGGCGGATGCCGCGGCCACGCCGAGGCAGATGTAGAACGGCACGAACTTTTGCCCGCCACTGGCCTTGCCGCGGCGTTGCTCAAGATCGGAGATCTTGCGATTGCCGTTGTTCGGGTCGCAGATGTCGATGGTGAAGCGGAAATAATTCCGGTAGTCGGCCAACTCGTTGAGCCGGCGGCGATGGGTCGCGTCGTCGCTGGCCTCAAGCGTCAGCATGTCGATCAGCTCCGTGATCTTGACTTGATCCGGGTCGTTGGGATCGGGATTGCTCTGCATAAGCGCCGTGGCCTTCGGTGCAACGATGTCCAGGCGGTCGATCAGGTAGCGGATCGTCTCCTTGTCCTGATCGCGCTCCTGACGGATCTGATAGACCTCGCCCATGAAGACGCTTCCGCGCAGAGCACGGTTCAGGTCATCCTTGGTACGGTCGACGGATTCGATGTTGGCGCGCAGACGGCTCAGAAAGTCATGCACCATGGTCTCGACCAGCGCCTTGACCGCATTGTCCACCTGGACCTTGAAATTGCGGAGAACGGTCTCAGAAAGGTGGCGATGGCGCACACTGAGCCAGTCAAAGACCGTCGTTTGCTCGCTATCAATAATGTCAGACCACGCAAAGCCCGGATGCAGATCGGGATTGGCTTGGACGTAGTCCTCCACCGCGGCGATCAGCCTGGTCTCGGTGCTGCGCTGGCTCGCCTTCCTCTCTTTCAGAAGCGTATCGAAGTGGTTGCGAACATGGGCGGGATGCTCTCGCGCGGCCTTCTCCTGCAAGTAGCTGGCGCGGGCGCGGCGGACAAACCTCTCCAGTCCGATCGACGGATCATGCTGCATCTTGCGCCGTTCCAGCATCGGCATGATGGAACGTACCTCCGCGGCAGCCTTAGTCCGCAGCTCGGTATTGCTGTTCATGCCGCCGCGTCGCTGGCCGATCTGGTCGATCAGATCCCTTTCCTTCTTGCTCTCATCCTGTCGCTCTTGCCGGTAGCTCTTGAGCACCGCCTCGACCTTGCTCTTCTCCTCCTTCAAGCCGTGGGGCAGATCAGCCTCCAGCTCCGCGATCAGCTCGGCCTGCCGTTTGCTCTCGGTGTCGGCCGCCGCCATCTCGCTGCAAATGCGTAGCACGTCAGCCTTGTTGCTGATCAGAACAGCGTCGGCTTGTTTAAGTGCATGCAGAATGGCGTGCAGCCGCGCCTCATCCTCCTTTGCCGCGGCCAACTGGAGCTTGAGGGCCTTCTCCCGATCCGTCAGCTGAGCGATCTGCTGATCGCGTACGGACTTGCCGAGGCGCGGAACTGGTTGAAGCCGGCGGTACTCGATGCCTCGCCCATGAGCGTACTTGCCGTCCTCTGAGGCCGCGAGATCACCCTTGCGGATGTCGTCTGCCGACCGCGCGCGAACGATGCGGCCAAGGCGGACGTTGAGGAACGCCCGCGCATAGCGGTTGGCCGTGACCACCGCCTCGGCCAGCGTGCCCGGACGAGGACCCTGGTCCTGGGCAGATACATTCTCCGATTGGATGAGCTTGGCGCGGGTCGCCTTATAGTTGTCGTCGAAGTGCCTGTAGGCGCGGTCCATATGCGACGGCTCGACGATCACCGCGTCGACCCAATCGCCGAGAATCGCCTCAATGATCCCACGCCATGAGGCAAAGGCAGGCCCGATGTCGGCAACTTCCGACAGGCTCTGGGCCGGCACGCCCATACGCGCCATGTCCGCGAGGAAATCCTGAGTGTCCGGGGACATGTAAGTGCCTCCGGAACGCAACCGCTTCAGAACGCGCTCGACCTCATCGCACTCATGTGAGAGACGCGCACGCTCCGCCACAGCGCGCTTGTGGTGATCCTCGATGCGAGCGCATGCGGCAGACAAGGACGGCAGCGCCCCGATGGTGCTCGCGATATCTGACGGCGACTTCGGCCAGCTGGCGTCATAAGTGCTGATGACATGCGCAGCCAGCTGGGTCTGCACGAAATTCGCGACATCCGGGAACGTACGCGCGGGGAAAGTACGATTCGTAACGGCGTCTCGCAAGCCGCTGAGCGCATCAAAGATTGGCTTCGATTCAATGTTGCCTCTACGGCGAATGGCATCCTGACGCTCCTTTTGCGCCTCGGCCAATCGGAGCTGCTTCGCAGAAGGCGTACCGTCAATTTGCTCCTCCAGCGCCTGCAGCAGCCGCTGATTGTGCTCGATCCCATCCGCCAGCGACACGAGATAGGATTGTGTGCTGTCGAGATCCTTCTGCATCCCGGCAATTTCGCGCCGCTGTCTGGCGATCACCTCCCCATAACGATCGTATTCCGCACGATGCATAGCGTAGGTCCAAAAGCGGACATTGAATTGGTCTTGCAGAACGCGCTCGGACAACGAACGCATCGTTTCGACCGCTTTGATCTCCGCCTCGACACGGGCGATCTGCTTCTGCATCTCGCGCCATGTCATGTAGCGGGACTGAAAGGTCTCGATGTCGATCGGAATCTCGTCGAGCAGGTACCGCTTCACGAAATCCGTGACGCTCTTGATCTGCTGAATGTCAAAGGAAAGCGCCTGACGCATGGCGGCCCGGGCGCGATCGGGATCGAGCTGCGTGCCGCGCGCATTGGCATTGATGATCGCATAGAGCTGACGCAGGAAATTGCGATTGTTCTGGCGCTGAAAGACGTGCACGGCACGTCCCAGGCGGCGTTGCTCATCCAGAAAGCTATGCCATGCCTTCTCCTCGAAGCCATCTGCGCGCGGGTGAACGAAGTCGGCAAAGCGCAGGATCACATCCTCGGTGATGAAGAAGCCGAGAACAGTCTCCTCGTTGACCGACGCCTTGGCCTCGAGACAGACGCCGGCGGTGCAGCATCGGCTGCCATCCGCGGTTTCGAATCCCAGTGCAATGTAGGTGATGCACGCCTCGCGCTCGTAGCCGTCGCCATCGTCGAGAAGGCCGAGGCAGGCCTCGCGGACGGTGCGCGTGCTGCGGCCGCCCTCAGAGACGCGACTGTTGAGATCGAGATAACGCCGGTTCATCCCGGTCATCACGATCTGGATGGCGTCAAGCAGCACCGATTTACCCGAACCGTTCGCACCCAGGAACACCGTGTTGCCGCGTGCCGCGATCGGAAAGTCCTGAGCATAGAGATAGAAATTGACGGTCGCTATGTTGCGAAGGATGAAAAGCTCGGTCATGGCACGGGCTTCTCGGTTGGTTCCGCCGGCCCATCCTCCGACTCCTCGTCAGAATCGTTTTCATCGAATTCCTCGACGTTTCGTGTTGCCGCGGAAGTCTGCTCGCCCCAAGCTTCAAGTCGCGCCAGAAAGGGTTCATCCACGACCTCGGTGATCGTCGGTCGGATCGTAACGTCGGCGGACACCTGGAGCGAGTGGCTCTGGTCGAACATGACGAGGCCCCGGCGTTTGAACGTGGTCAGGATGGCGCGCAGTTCGCCCGGCTTGAGGACCCGGCCTCCGCCCATGGACGAGAACACGGTCTGGATCTCCTCTTCCTCCACGAGGATCTGTGCGGTAGAATCGATGAAATAACCCTTCTCGGCACCTTCGCTGTAGAGCAGACGCAGACACAGCAGGACAATGGTCTCCTGGGTCGGTACACGCGTATTGTTGAAGGCGACCGGGCTGACGTAGCCGACGTAGCCCCAGGCATCGTTGAAGATGAAGCGAAAGCCGAAGCTGGCGAAGAGATCCTTGAAGTAGTCGAGGTTGCCGACGACCCGATCGAAATGACTGGCGCCGCCCGGATCGCCCCGCGTGATGAACTGGCGGTGCAACAGCCGATTGGCTGTTTCCGTCAGCTCCTCGGCAGTGATATTGGGATCCTGACCGGCCTGCCGCGCGGCCCAGCGTGAGACGCTCATGTCCGGTTCTCCCTGCGTCGGATCAGGACGTTCGGCCCGGAGACAAACCGGTTTCCGGCTTTCGCACTCCCCTTACGGATCTCGAGGCCGCCAAAAGCCTCAGGCGTGGCGGTCCGCGCCTCATACAGAATGGCCACATCGCGTGCGCTTTCGGGCTCGAACCGGTCGAGGTCGAAAAATTTATCCGTCGGCGCTAAATCGGCCAGCCGCTCAGCCACGGCACGCGGCGTGACGTCCATCGACGCGACATAGGCATCGATCATCCTTTCACGCAGCGCATCGGCCGGGTCGACCGTCTTGCGCCGACGGACCTGAGGCTCGACCGGCTCGCGCGCCTTCTTCGGCACGGCAAGGGTCGCCGTGGAATACGGAAGGGGGATATCCACCAGGGGCGTGATGCAGTGGGTGTTGCCCGCATCCATCTCGGTGAAGGCGATCCGGATGCTATTACGCAGCGTCTCCTGCCGAACGTTGCGCGCGGTCTCCTGGTAGCGCACCGTCGTGGCGATGCGCCGTTCCAGTTTATACGAGAAGCGATCGATCACATCGAGCTTCTCGCCGAGCCCAGCAAAGACATCTCGGATGCGCGCCAGATCCTGCAGGATCTGCAGGCGCGCCGTATCGATATCCTTCGCCAGACGTTGATCGGCCAGCGCGAGGGCGGCCCGCGCGATCTGGCCGTCATCATTCATGAAGCGTTCGGTGTTGGTCTGGATGCTGCGCTGGAAGCGCATGGGGTTAAAGGCAGAGGCCTTGAGAGCGCGATAGTTCTCCAGCAGCAGCTTCTCAACAAAGCGGTCCATGAACTTCGCCAGCAGATCGGCCAGGCCGTCCGACCGCATCAGGTCTTCCTCGATGCGATGCAGCGATGTCACCACGCCGTCGATCGACCGCCGCAGCTGTACGGCCTGGCGCCGGGCACCGGCAATATTCATGACCTTGCCGGCAGGATCCTGGTAAGCGGCAAGGATGCCGCTATCGATGAGGCTCGCCTCGGCCGAAATGTCGACCTTGAGCTCCTCCTTCAGCGTCATCAGCGCTGACAGAAGCGCGTGCGCCTCCCGCGGCATGTAGACCTCGACGGCGCGCCGTGTCGTCACCTCCATGATCCAGCCGTCATCCCGCAGCCGGCTGTAGACGCCGTGCTCGATCGCCTCCTGAGCCGCCTCGACATCGTCCTCGCCCGGCAGCGTCGCGACGCTGGGATCATCGAGCACCTGGCGAATGACCTGCTGCACCTCCGCCCGTTTTGGAGCCCCGGTGAAGTCGTCGAAGAACTGCTCGAAGACGCGCTCCAGCACAGCCACGTAGCGCACGCGAGACGGTGCCGACAGCATGCGGAACAGTGTGAAGGGAATGACATCGAGAAAACTCATTGCCGGCCCCCATCGTCTGGCGTTTGCTAATATGTTAAGTTCTAACTTATAAACTAACTAACTTACGAGCGACGTGAGAAATGCCCCGTCCACCGACCTATACCGATACCGACATTGCGGCTGCGATCCAAGCGCTGGCCGCCGAGGGTGAGGATATCAACCCTATGCGCGTGCGCACGCGTCTCGGCGGCGGCAACGTCGGCCGGATCAAGGCGGTCATCGCGAGAACCTCAAGCGAGCCCGCTCTGGGTGTCAAAGCGGTCGCGCCACTGCCTGAGGGTCTTGCCCGCGACTTCGAGCGTCTTGCCGCCGAGGCTGGGCAGCAAATGCTTGCTGTCGCGGCCAGATGCTGGGCTGCCGCCTGGGCCCAATCCGCCAAGGCTCTGCGCGACGAGACCGTGCGGCAGCGTACACAGATCGAACAGCTCGAGAAGGATATCAGTGCTTCGGCCGATCTGATCGCTCAGATGGAGGATCAGCGTGATGAAACGGCACGCGCGCTCGATGCCCACATCAAGGAAAGATCGAGTCTCCTGGAGAGGTGTGAAAGCCTGCAATCGGCTCTGCGCAATGCCGAGAGCGATGTTCGCGCCGCACAGCGCGTGATCGAAACGTTCGAACGCCATCAGCGTCAGGATCGCGATGAGATTCGAGATCTGCAAAGGCGCATCGAGAGCCTGGTCGCCGAGATGGCCGCGCTGAAGGCGGCCGGGGGTGGGCCTGGACCACAAAGATCAACATCCAGGCGTCGCAAGTCAACTTGACTTTGACAAGGCTTGGCTATGTCGGTTGCAGCAAAGTCATCGCCCTGACGAGCCGAGGCACATCAAGCTGCCGCGCAAGAGCATAAGCGACGCAATCGCAGAGCGTCACAGCAAGGTGCCCGGATCAGGGCATCGTTAGTTGGCTTATCTGTTGCAATAAACAACGCCGGAGACGTCGCCGTTTCATGTACACTATCTCGCCGCCCATTGGCATGCTTTCACGGGTGGCCAGTGACAGTGCGTCTCATTTGGGCGCCCCTCGGCCGAAAGCGGCCTGCGGCCCGCTTCGTCGGCAGCCGTGATCCAGCCCATATCGAATGGTGCGGCCACATCCGGGCTATCCCCACGAGGAAGGCTATGCCGCAGCCGGTCGGCTGGCTGACCAAGGCGGAGATCGACGCCATGCTCAAGGTTCCCGACCGAAAGACGCCGCGGGGGCAAAGCGACGTCGCCACGCCCCAGCGACTTCAACGAAGATCTCGTCGCTTTCGGGATTGATGAGCGGCGCGCAATTCTACGTCCGCAGGTCAAGCCGGGCGACATTGACCCGCTTCATCTCGCAGCGCCGTCCGGTTGTGATCCCGCGGCGTCCGCGGCCGGGCGGCACGGACCGACCTCCGTGCCGACGAAGCCGCGCCCGGCCTTCCTAAGAGGCGATCGGGCCAGAGCCGGCTGTGTCCCGCAACGGCGGCGCGCGGCTTTAGAGCCGCGCTTGCCGTCCTCCGCTGCGCTTCGGCCCTGCAGGCTGCGCCTTTGGGTGCAGGCCCCATCCGGCCCTGGCTGATCCGTCGCCGGAAGGCCGCGATGGGCGCGGCCACGCCGAGGAGAGGTGTTCCATGACCTTCGACCACACCACTGCCGCCACCGCATCACCGACGGCATATCTGCTCGATGAACTGGCACTCTACGCTCATCGCCCCTTCGACGATGAAGCCGATCCGCGTCCGTTGCCCGAGCCGCATAAGCTCCAAGGCGCTCTCGCCGACATCTTCGATGCGCTGGTCGCGACCTTGTCGGATACCCGCCTGGAACCCGATCTCGAGGCCATGCTGTGGTCCCTCGTCAATGTCTTCCACCGCCGGATCGACCGCATCGAGCGGGAGCTGGACAGCAACGAGACCGCGCAGCGCGTGAGCCAGCGCGAGCAGGACGGCTCCGAAGTGCGCTCCGTCGAGCTCGAGCGCCTCATCCGGGAAGGCGTGACCCTGATCGAACGTCGCAACAGCATGGAATTCATGCGCGATGGCGCGGCCGAGCTGTTCAGCCTCCATACCGGCTCGGTATGGCGTCCCCGCTCCGGATCGATGGTCAACCGGACGACGCTGACGGCGGCGATGATCGACAGCCGCGAGTTCATCAATGCGCGGCGCCGTGCCGACACCGAGACGTTGCTCCCGAAGGGCACCAGAATTGCCTTTGCCGGTGGCGTTGACTGCAATGATCATCATGGCATCTGGGCGGTTCTCGACAAGGCGCAGGCCAAGCACCCCGACATGGTGCTCATCCACGGCGGCACGCCGCGCGGCGCCGAGAAAATCGCCGCCTGCTGGGCGGACAACCGCAAGGTGACGCAGATCGTCTTCAAGCCCGATTGGGCTCGTCATGCGAAGGCTGCACCCTTCAAGCGCAATGATGAGCTCCTGGATGCCATGCCGATCGGCGTGATCCTGTTCCCGGGTTCTGGCGTGACCGACAATCTCGCCGATAAGGCGAAGGTGCGTGGCATTCCGCTGTGCGACTTGCGCAACCGCGGCGGCGCTTAGCCGCCGCTTCTCATTCTCTTTCACCGATGATCTCGATCGGAGCGATTCCCCGCTCCGCGAGCGCGCGCGCTGCTGCGCCATGCCAAACGCAATCATCACCGCTCATCAGCATTTCTCATTTCATTTCACTGTGTGTCGACCTATGGAGATCGCGATTTACGACGCGATTTTCCGACGGCCATTCGAATCCAATTCGCGCGCGAAAACGTCGCCGCCACCATTCCGCCGCAAACCCACGCCGATTTTTCTCGTTTCTGCACAATCGTGCGTGATTTACCCGATTGATGGCGCGTTTCTCTTTTTGCCACCCTTTCGAGGCGACGAATTTCTCGCTCGAAAGGTTTTTCCTCATGCATCCGCTTCCTGCCGCGTTCACCCAAGGCCTCATCGCCCTCGCGCTGGTGAGTGCATCGCTCGTCATGGCGACGCAGTGGGCCGCCGCGATGCTCGGCCATCAGCCGGCGCTCGGTCCTGCGTGGTGCGAACTTCTCGGACTGAAACTCTACGCGCCGTGGAAGCTCTTCGTCTGGTGGCTGGCCTTCGACAGTCAGGCGCCGGACGTGTTTGCACGCGCCGGTGCCGTTGCCGCCTTCGGGGGGATTGCCGGCGGCGCCGTCGCCGTTGGGGGAGCCGCCCGGCGGGCCAGCCGCAAGACCATCAGCACAACCTATGGCTCGGCCCGCTGGGCGGACGGGAGCGACATTCGCGATGCGGGATTGCTCGGCGACAGGGGACTGATCCTCGGCGTGTGGAACGGTCAGTATTTGCGCCATGACGGTCCCGAGCACGTCATCGCCGTGGCGCCGACCCGCTCCGGCAAAGGCGTCGGCCTCGTCGTGCCGACCCTGCTCAGCTGGGGCCACTCCGCCGTCATCCACGACATCAAGGGCGAGAACTGGACGCTGACGGCTGGCTGGCGCTCACGCTTCTCCCATTGCCTGCTGTTCGATCCGACCAATCCGCTGTCAGCGCGCTTCAATCCGCTGCTCGAGGTGCGTAAGGGAGCAATGGAAGTCCGCGATGTGCAGAACATTGCCGACATCCTCGTCGATCCGGATGGCGCGCGCGAGCAGCGCGATCACTGGGAAAAGACGGCGCACGCGCTGCTGGTCGGCGCCATCCTGCACGTTCTCTACGCCGAGAAGGAGAAGACGCTCGCCCGCGTCGCCACCTTCCTCGCCGATCCGGCCCGCTCGATCCGCCGCACGCTGTGGATCATGCTGACCACCAACCACCTCGGCACGGATACGGCTCCCGTCGTGCATCCCGTCGTCGCATCGGTGGCCCGCGAGCTCCTGAACAAAACCGACAACGAGCGCTCGGGTGTGGTCTCGACGGCCATGAGTCTGCTCGGCCTCTATCGCGACCCCATCATCGCCGCGACGACGTCGACCTCGGACTGGTCGATCACCGACCTCATGAACGCTGACCGCCCGGTGTCGCTGTACCTGGTCGTGCCGCCGTCCGACATCTCACGGACGCGGCCTCTGATGCGGCTGATCCTCAACCAGATCGGCCGCCGCCTGACCGAGACGTTGCCCAAAGGGACCGCGAACGGGCGCCGGCTGCTGCTCATGCTCGACGAGTTTCCGGCCCTCGGCCGTCTTGATTTCTTCGAGTCGGCACTTGCCTTCCTTGCCGGCTACAATGTCCGCGCCTTCCTCGTCGCCCAGTCGCTGCATCAGATCGACAAGGCGTACGGTCCCAACCATGCCATTCTCGACAACTGCCACGTCCGCGTCGTCTTCGCGCCGAACGACGAGCGCACGGCGCGCCGCCTCTCCGATGCCCTCGGCACCGCGACGGAGCTTAGGGCACAGAAGAACCTGTCCGGCCGACGTCTGGCCGCCTGGCTGTCGCATGTCACGCTGTCGGAGCAGGAGACGGCGCGACCGCTGCTGACGCCCGGTGAGATCCTGCAGCTGCCGGCCAAGGATGCCCTGGTGCTCGTCTCCGGTCTGGCGCCGATCCGCGCGCAGAAGCTCCAGTACTATAGCGACCGCAACTTCCTCGCGCGGCGGGCGGCGCCGCCGGTGCTGGCGTCTGGCGGCTATGCCGATGCGCCGCCAGCACGGGCTCACGACTGGTCGGGCGAGGCGCGCACCACGCACCCGGAGCTCGACAAGTCCTGGTCGGAGATGGTGATAGGCGCGGAGGATCCGCCACGTACCCGGCAGATCACACCCGCCAAGAGCAAGCCGCGCCAGCTCCACGACCTGCCCTTGTTCGCCGATCGCCCGATTGAGGCGGAGTCCGCGCCACGGGCCGATGCCGGTCGATCCCTCGGCGATGACGACACCATCGTGCAGTTTCCGGGAGGCGTGCGCGTCTGATGGCCAAGAAACGCTACGCGCTCTACATCTCGCGCCCGCTCGCCAACAAGTTCGAGCTCGTGGCCCGGCAGCGGCACGGCTCCAAGTCCGCCATGCTCGAGGAGGCCCTGCGGGTGAGCCTCGAGCCACAGCGGGTGCCCGGCGTCGAGGAGGTCCTGGTGCGCCGCCTCGACGAGCTGCACAAGGTTGTCGGCATCGTCAACCGCGATGTCGCCATCGTCACCGAGGTGCTGGCGCTGTTCGTGCGCTACTTCCTGACGATCACGCCGCCGCTGCCGCAGAGCGAGCAGGAGCCGGCCCGGCTTCTCGGGCGGGAGCGCTTCCAGGTGTTCGTCGCCCAAGTCGGCCGGCGTCTTGCCACCGATCACCGCCTCGTGTCCGAGGTGCTCGAGACCATCGCCAGCAACAATCCAGACCTGTTCGCAACAGCGACCGACGACGCGCCGCTGCGCGCACGTGCGGCCGGCCAGGGGAGCAGAGCGCAGGCTGACGTGCCGGCAAGCGTGTCGAAGGCGGAATCCAACGAGGGCAACAGCCATGGCTGATCTTCTACCGCTCCACGCCAGCCAGGAGGCGCAAGGCCGTCGCCGGCAGATGCTGCGCACGGCCTTCGGGCCGGCGATTGCCGCCGCCTTGGCCGATTCGGCCGTCATCGAGGTGATGGTCAATCCGGATGGCCGCTTGTGGATCGATCGCGCCAGCGTCGGCCGTCAGGACAGCGGCGAGCGCATCGGTTCTGCCGAGGTCGAGCGCATCATCCGCCTCGTCGCCGCGCACGTGCACCGCGAGGCGCACGCCGGTGCGCCGATCGTCTCGGCCGAGCTGCCGGAGACCGGCGAGCGTTTCGAGGGCATCCTGCCGCCCGTTGCCAAGGCGCCGTGCTTTGCCGTGCGCAAGCCGGCCGACGTCCTCTACCGGCTCGCGGATTACGTGGCCGCCCGCATCATGTCGCCCTTGCACGCCGAGGCCTTGGCAGCCGCAGTGCGCGAGCGCCGCAACATCCTCGTCGTCGGCGGCACAAGCTCGGGCAAGACCACACTGGTCAACGCGCTCCTCGCCGAGGTCGCAGACTGCGACGAGCGCGTCGTCATTCTCGAGGACACGCGCGAGCTCCAATGCGCCGCCACCGATTGCGTCGCGCTGCGCACCAAGCCCGGCGTCGCCTCGCTCGCCGACCTGGTCCGCTCGACGCTGCGGCTCAGACCCGATCGCATCGTCGTCGGCGAGGTGCGCGGGCCGGAAGCGCTCGACATGCTCAAAGCCTGGAACACCGGCCATCCCGGCGGCATCACCACCGTCCACGCCAACTCGGCCGAGGCCGGCCTCTACCGCCTCGAGCAGCTCGTGCAGGAGGCCGTGGTCACGGTGCCACGCGACCTCATCGTCGAAGCCATCGACGTCATCGCCTTTCTGTCAGGCCGCGGCGCCAACCGCCGGCTCGACGCGCTGGTCGAGCTGACCGGCCTCGATGACAGCGGCGACTATCAGCTCGGGCCGCTTGGCACACCTATCCTGCGACCTGTCGGACCGAATGGAGCATGACGATGCGCGCGCGTGCACATACTGACTGCTGCGCAGCAGGGCTGCCGCCCTGCGACCCGCCCGGCGGGACACCCGCCGGACCACCCGCCTTTTATGATCCAAAGAAGAAGGGGGGTTCGGGGTCTCCCCGAACGGGTGCGGGCGGTAGCCCGCTCGCGCAGCGACTTTCCTGCTTCGCCATCACCACTTTGATCTGCACGCCGGCCATGGCCGCGGGCTCCGGCATGCCCTGGGAGGCGCCGTTGCAGCGCATTCTCGAGTCGATCGAGGGCCCGGTCGCCAAGGTCATCGCGGTCGTCATCATCATCGTCACGGGTCTCAGCCTCGCCTTCGGCGACATGGGGGGCGGACTGCGGCGGCTGCTGCAGATCGTGTTCGGCCTGTCCATCGCCTTCGCCGCCACGTCGTTCTTCCTGACGTTCTTCTCGTTCGCCGGTGGTGCGCTGATCGACTGACGCTCACGGAGCTCCAATCACCATGCTCGAACAACCGACCTCCCTTCCCGGCTTCGAAGTCGCCCTGCACCGTTCCCTGACGGAGCCGATCCTGCTCGCCGGTGCACCGCGCAGCTTCGCGATCCTCAATGGCACGCTCGCCGCCGCGATCGGCCTCGGCCTGCGGCTGTGGATCGCCGGTCTCGTCATCTGGCTCGTCGGCCACGCCTTCGCCGTCTGGGTCACGCGCAAGGATCCCGAATTTCTCACCGTTCTGTCCCGCCACGCTCGCCACAAAGGAGTACTCTCATGCTGAACCTCGCCGAATACCGTAAGACCGCCACCGGGCTTGCCGACTATCTGCCCTGGGCCTGCCTCGTCGCGCCCGGCATCGTGCTGAACAAGGACGGCTCCTTCCAGCGCACGCTCCGCTACCGCGGTCCCGATCTCGACAGCGCGACGGACGCCGAGCTCGTCGCGGTTTCGGCGCGCCTCAACAACGTGCTGCGCCGCTTCGGCGAAGGTTGGGCGCTGTTCTTTGAGGCCGAGCGCGTGCCGGCCAACCAGTATCCCGGCCATCGCTTTGGCGATGCCGCTTCCTGGCTCGTGGATCAGGAGCGCTATGCCTCCTTCTCGGCCGACGGCGCGCATCATGAGAGCCGCTATTATCTGACGCTTCTCTATCTGCCGCCGCCCGAGCATCAGGGCCGTGCCGAGCGGCTGCTCTATGAGCGTCAGGACGGCTACAGCGACGAGGCCGATGTCTGGGGCCAACTCGCTTGGTTCGAGACCGAGACGACGCGCGTGCTGGAGCTGTTGTCGTCGATCCTTCCCGAAGCAGAAGCGCTCGATGATGCCGAGACGCTCGCCTATCTACATGGCACGATCTCGGACAAGCGCCATCCCGTCGCTGTGCCGACCGTTCCGACGCACCTCGATGCCATCCTGTGTGACACGCCCTTCCTCGGCGGCATCGAGCCAAAGCTCGGGCGCCATCATCTGCGCCTGCTGACCGTGACGGGATTCCCGAGCACGACGACGCCGGGCCTGCTCGATGCGCTCAATGATCTCGGCTTTGCCTATCGCTGGACCACGCGCTGGATCGCGCTCGACAAGATCCAGGCCAATCGCCAGCTCACGAAGCTGAGGCGGCAGTGGTTTGCCAAGCGCAAGTCCGTGGCCGCGATCCTGCGCGAGGTGATGTTCAACCGCGAGACGGCGCTGGTCGACTCCGATGCCGACAACAAGGCAGCCGACGCCGACGCGGCGCTGCAAGAGCTCGGCGCCGACGACGTCGCCTTCGGCTATCTGACGACGACGCTCGTCATCGGCGATGCCGATCCCAAGCGCGCCGACGAAAAGCTGCTGGCGCTGGAGCGCATCATCAATGGCCGCGGCTTCACGACGATCCGCGAGAGGCTGAATGCCGTCGAGGCCTGGCTCGGCTCGCTGCCCGGCAACCCTTACGCCAACGTGCGCCAGCCGATCGTGCATACCCTGAACCTCGCGCACATGATGCCGGTCTCGGCCGTCTGGGCGGGGCCCGACCGGAACCGTCATCTCGACGCCCCACCGCTGATGATGACGGAAACGCGCGGCGCCACCCCCTTCCGGCTCGATCTGCACTGCGGCGATGTCGGGCACGCCTTTGTGGTCGGCCCGACCGGCTCCGGCAAGTCCGTTCTTCTTTCACTCCTCGCCCTCCAGTTCCGGCGCTTCATCGGCGCGCAGGTTGCGATCTTCGACCGGGGCCGGTCGGCCCGCGCGGCATCGCTCGCCATGGGGGGAGAGAGAATCGAGCTCGGCCTCGAGGGCACGCTGTCGCTGCAGCCGCTGGCCCGCATCGACGAGCCCGGCGAGCTCGCCTTCGCGCTGGAATGGGTCAGCGGTCTCGTCACGAGCGAGGGCATCACGGTTACGCCCGAGATCAAGGATGCGCTGTGGACGGCCCTGAAGAGCCTCGCTTCTGCGCCGAAAGCCGAGCGCACACTGACCGGCCTCGCCGTGCTCGTGCAGTCCAATGCGCTCAGTCAGGCGCTGGCGCCCTACACGCTCGAAGGCCCCTATGGCCGATTGCTCGACGGCGCCACCGAGAACCTGGCGCTCACCGACGTGCTGCATGTGGAGATGGAACCGCTGATGCAGCATAAGCGGCTGATCCCGCCCGTGCTCACCTACCTGTTCCATCGCCTCGAAGCCTGCTTCGACGGCCGACCGACGCTGCTCGTGCTCGACGAAGCCTGGACCTTCCTCGACGAGCCGCTGTTCGCTGCGCGCATTCGCGAATGGCTGAAAACCTTGCGCAAGAAAAACGTCGCGGTGCTGTTCGCCACACAGTCGCTCGCCGACATCGAACGCTCAGCAATCGCACCGTCGCTGATCGAGAGTTGCCCGACGCGCATCTTTCTGCCCAATGACCGCGCACGCGAGCCGCAAGCGCGCGCCGTCTACGAGCGCTTCGGCCTCAACGGCCGTCAGATCGAGATTCTCGGTCTCGCCACGCCCAAGCGCGATTACTACGTGCAGTCGGCGCAAGGCAACCGGCTGTTCGAGCTCGGCCTCGGTCCTGTGGCACTGGCACTCACAGCCGCCTCATCGCCCGACGACCAGAAGCTCATCGATCGTGTCATTGCAGACACGTCGAATGCGAGCTTCGCCGACGCCTTCCTGCGCGCCAAAGGTCTCGACTGGGCAGCCAACCTGCTCACCTCATTCCCCGATGCACAACGCTCGCGGACCACGCCGCCGCCGCTGCCGCGTATCCTGGAGACGCCACGCTCGCCGCAATCTCACACGCCGGATGCGGTGGCAGGTCCCGAACCGACCTCCAACGACGATGCTCTGCTGGAACGACTGGCGCTATTCCCCCAATCAGCCAAGCCCAATCGCGCCGCCCGCCGGCGGGCCGCACGCGGCGTGCTCACCGCGCTTGCGTTGGCGCTCCTGATCAGCACCGCTATTCCGCCCGGTGCGCACGCACTGACCGTGTTCGATCCCGCGAACTACCAGCAGAACCTGCTGTCCGCCGTCCGTGCGCTGGAGCAGATCAACAATCAGGTGCGCGTCCTGCAGCACCAGGCGCAGATGATCTGGCGCATGGATCAGAACCTCATGCGGCTCGGCAGCACGTTATCTCCCGACCTCCAACGCACCCTGACCGACATCCAATCCCAGCTCCGCGCCGGCCAAGGCATCGCTCTGAAGCTCCAGGAGACGCAAACCACCTACGAGCGCCTGTTTCCAGCCGAGGTCTCGGCCGCGCTCTCCTCCGACGACGTGCTGCGCAATGCGAAGACTCGATGGGAGGAGGAATACGCCGGCCTCAAACGCGCCGCGCTCCTGCAAGGCCAGATCGCCGACGGAATCGAAACCGATACGCGCCTCCTCGGCGAAGCCATGACACGCTCACGCAATGCCGCCGGCGCGCTCGAAGTTACCCAGGCCGGCAACGAGCTCACCGGCCTCGCCGTCAAGCAGTCCCTCGCGCTGCAGGGCCTGCTCGCCGCGCAGCATCGTGCCGAAACCGTCAGTCGCGCCCGCGATCTCGCCACCGAGGACGAAGCCCGCCAGCGCTTCAAGTCCTTCGTCGGCAGCGGATCAGGTTACTCGGCAGCTCGATGATGATGGGAGATTTGAGATGTCAGCGCAGATGATACTCGCTTCGCGAACGGGCTACCGCCCGCACCCGTTCGGGGAGACCCCGATCCCCCTTCTTTTTGAAACTTCAAAAGACGGGCGGTCCGGCGGGTGTCCCGCCGGCTGGGGCGCGGGGCTGGCCCCGCTCGCACAACGACCCTACTGCGACCGTCGCCGACGACGATAGCCGCACCCCTGTCACGCCAAACCTGACACGACACACGGCGAACGCGATTTCCGCCGGCGGCGGAGCCTTGCCGAAGTTTGAGGATCAGATGGAAGACCTCGCGATTATCGATCAGTTCACATCGACTTTCACTCGCTACATCGACAGCGGCTTCGGCTTGCTCGCCGGCGACGTGGCATTCCTGACGAGCATCCTGGTCGCGATCGACATCACGCTTGCCGGCTTGTTCTGGGCTTTGATGGGCGAGGACAATGTCATCGCGCAGCTCATCCGCAAGGTGCTCTACGTCGGCTTCTTCGCGCTCCTGATCTCCAATTTCCAGAGCCTGGCTGACATCATCTTCCAGTCGTTCGCGGGGTTGGGCCTGAAGGCGTCCGGCGCGTCGCTGACCGCAGCCGATCTGATGCGGCCGGGGTTCGTGGCCTCGACCGGGTTCACGGCATCGAAGCCGCTCTTGGAGAAAGCCGGCGAGCTGATCGGCATCACGACGTTCTTCTCCAACTTCGTGACGATCGCCGTCTTGATGCTCGCCTGGGTAATCGTGCTGCTCGCCTTCTTCGTGCTGTCCGTCCAGCTCTTCATCACCATCATCGAGTTCAAGCTGACGGTGCTCGCCGGCTTCGTGCTGGTGCCATTCGCCCTGTTCGGCCAGACGGCATTCCTGGCCGAGCGCGTGCTCGGCAATGTCATCTCATCGGGCATCAAGCTGATGGTGCTGGCCATCGTGGTCGGCATCGGCTCATCGCTGTTCGGCACGGTCATGCGCCCGACCGGTGAGGTGACGCTGACCCAGGCCGCCTCCTGCATCCTCGGCGCCATTGCCGTGTTCGGCCTCGCCATCTTCGTGCCGGGTATTGCCGCCGGCCTGCTCACCGGCGCGCCGCAGCTCGGTGCGGGTGCAGCAATTGCGACCACAGCCGCACTCGGCGGCACGGCTGTTGCCGGCGGCATCGCGACGGCGGGTGCGGCGCGCATGGCCGGGCGCACGGCTGGCGGCGCGATCAAGTCGGCCGCCTCGCTCTCCGGTCGCGTCGGCGCGGCCTATGGCGCAGGTGGCGTCGCCGGTGTTGCACGCGCGACCATCTCCGGGCCGGTATCACGCACGGCAGCATCGGCGACGGCTCCGGTGCGCACTGCCTATCGCCACGGCGCTGCGCAAGGATACCGGGACGCCGCCGCGCCAGGAGATGCCGGCGGCAAAGGCCCCGATGCCTTGGCCGACAGTGCAGCGGCATCCGGCCCGCCGGCATGGGCACAGAGCCTCGCGCGCCGGCAGCGCCTGACGCAAGCCGGACTGATGGCCGCGCACGCACTGCGCGAGGGCGACCGCCCCGGTAGCAGCAGCGGTCCCGATCTCAAGAATAAGACGTAGAGGGGGAAGAGATCATGGCCTTCAAGCGATCGACCTTGCGCTATGGCGAGACGCCCGAGCCTGTGACGCCCTACCAGAAGGCGGCGCAGGCCTGGGACGAGCGCATCGGCAGTGCGCGCGTGCAGGCGCACAATTGGCGGTTGGTCGCGGTTGGCAGCCTCGGTCTGTCGCTTCTGCTCGCGGCCATCCTGCTCTGGATCGGACGAACCGGCGCGGTCGTGCCCTACGTCGTCGAGGTCGATCCTCACGGCGGCGCCCGTGCCGTCGGCCCGGCAGCCGAGACCTACGTGCCGAGCGATGCGCAGATCGCCTATCACCTGGCGCGCTTCGTCGACAACGTGCGCGCGCTGTCGCTCGATCCTGTCGTCGTCAGGCAGAACTGGCTCAAGGCCTACGACTTCGTCACCGACAAGGCGGCGGTCACGCTCAACGAGTATGCCCGCGACAACGACCCGTTCGCGCGCGTCGGTCGGCAGACGGTCGCCGTCGAGGTGACGAGCGTTATCCGCGCCTCGGACACGTCCTTCCAGGTGCGCTGGCTGGAGCGCACGTTCGAAGGCGGCGCGCACAAGGATAGCAAGCGCCTGACCGGCCTTTTTTCCATTGTCATCACCCCACCCCGGACCGTCGACGCGGTGCGCAAGAACCCGCTCGGCATCTACGTGCACGCCTTCAACTGGTCGCAGGACGTCACCACCGGAGAGTCCAAATGAGCAAATTGCGTCGCGCCATGATTGTCCTGCTGACGTCGAGCGGCCTCGGCGCCTGTGCCAGCACCGCCAAGGTGCCGGAGATCCCGATCCTCGACAGTCCCGCCGTGGCCGCGCGACGCGCTCCCGATCCGCAGCCGCCCGTCCGCTACGTGGAGGTGCCGACGCCGCTGCCTCTTCCCGGCCAACTCAAGCCGGTTGGCAAAGCGGCCGATAAAAAGAAGGACACGCGCGCGCCGTCGGAGCGCGTCGCTGGCGCGAATGCCGCGGCGCGCCTTGAGCCGATCAAGGACGGCTACATCAATGCTATCCAGGTCTATCCCTATACCAAGGGGGCGCTCTATCAGCTCTACGCGGCCGTCAACCAGGTGACCGATGTCGCGCTCGAGGCGGGAGAGAGGCTCGTCTCCGTCTCCGCCGGCGACACCGTGCGCTGGGTGGTCGGCGATACGACCAGCGGCGCGGGCCAGGACGCCCAGGTCCACATTTTGGTGAAGCCCGTCGGCGCCGATCTTGAGACCAACCTCGTCATCACCACCGACCGGCGCACCTATCACCTCGAGATGCGCTCCAGCGACAAGACCTACATGGCGTCGGTGTCGTGGACCTACCCCGCGGCCGAGCTCGTCTCCTTGCGCAGGCAGCGCGACGAGGCCGCCGCCTCGCTGGCGGCGACCGCCGATACCGGCGTCAACATCGATCGGCTGAGGTTCCGCTACCGCATCGAAGGTGATGCGCCGTGGAAGCCACGGCAGGTCTTCGACGATGGCGCCAAGGTCTACATCCAGTTCCCGTCGGGCCTGGCCCAGAGCGAGGCCCCGCCGCTGTTCGTCATCGGTCCGGACGGCAAGACTGCGCTCGTCAACTACCGCGTGCGCGGCACGACCTACATCGTCGACCGTCTGTTCGCCGCCGCCGAGCTGCGCCTTGGCACGGCGCCGCAGCGCGTCGTGCGCATCGTCCGCACGGATGCCGTCTGGCGGGAGACGCGGTCATGACCGAAGCCGATCCCGCCAAGAAGCCCGAGACCGAGAGCGGGAAGGTCTCGCCGGAGACGCTCGAGCTGCGCGCCCGACCGCAGCCGGTCACGCGCATCAACCGCAAGGTGGTGTTCGGCGGCGCGGCCCTCGTGCTGCTGCTGGTCGCCATTCTGGTTCTCGTCGCCCTGCAGCCGCCGGAATTGCAGGTCGGCACGCCGCGCGAGCTCATCAACGTCGAGCACAAGCCGATCACCGAGAGCCTCGCCCGACTGCCGGCGACCTACGACGGCGTACGCACCGACCGCCCACCGGAGCCGGTACGGCCGCCAGCGGAAATCCCACAACTGACCGAAGCTGGTAGAGAGCCAATCGACCAGGCAGAACAGGTGGAACGGGCGCGGCTTGTCCGCATGGCCGGGCAGGCACGGGAGTCTCAGGTCTTCTTCCGGCTGCAATTACAGGCTCCGCGACAGGGCAGCGCCGCCCGCGCCGAACCGAGTTCTCAATCGCGATCCGCCGCGAGCACAAGCGATTCAGCCACCCTGAGCACGCTTCGTGCAGCGGATCGGATGCGTGCGCTCACAGGTGGAGATCTGGATACCAGCATCGACGCGACGGAAGGCCTGCGCAAGCTGACGTTCCTGCGCTCCGGACCGGAGAAGGAGGTCTACAATCCGCACGGTCTGCAGACGCCGGCGTCGCCGTACCAATTGATGGCGGGAACGATCATCGCCGCCAGTCTCGTCACCGGCCTCAATTCGGATCTCCCGGGCTTCGTCATCGCCCAGGTAACCGAGAACATCTACGACACCGTCTCCGGCCGGTTCCTGCTGATCCCGCAGGGCGCACGCCTCATCGGCACGTACGACAACGTCGTCGCGTTCGGCCAGGAGCGCGCGCTCGTCGTCTGGCAGCGCATCATCCTTCCCGATGGCTCCTCCGTTCTCATCGACAACCTCCCGGCCACGGACGCCGGCGGCTATGGCGGCCTCGCCGATCAGATCGATCTTCATACCTGGCAATTGCTGAAGGGCGTCGCGCTGGCGACCGTGCTCGGCGTCGGTAGTGAGCTCGTCTTTGGCGGTGCTGGCGACAGCGACCTCATCCGCGCACTGCAACTCTCGACGCAATCGACGACCAACCGCGCCGGGCAACGGCTCGTCGAACGCCATCTCAACGTCCAGCCGACCCTCACCGTGCGCCCCGGCTGGCCGCTGCGCGTCGTCGTCCACAAGGACATCATCCTGCGCCCGTACCGCGGCGCCACCATCCTCACTGTCAACTGACCAAGGAGAGCACAGAGCATGGCCGTCATCGGAACCTTCTCAGCCGTCAACGACGGCTACGCCGGCAGCATTCGCACGCTCACCGTTAATGCGCGGGTGAAGATCCTCGCCAACGACCGCAAGGAAACAGAAGGCGCACCGGATTTCCGCGTCTCGCTCGGCACGACCGAGATCGGTGCGGCGTGGCGCCGGATCAAGCAGGGCACCGACCAGAGCTATCTGCGCGTCCGGCTCGACGATCCGGCCTGGCCGCAACCGATCTGGGCGATCCTTCTGGAAGCAACCGACGACGGCATCGTCCGGCTGATCTGGCGCCGCGACAAGCCGGAGGGGGCCTGAGCCATGTCGCCCCCCGATGCACGCAACGCCGGCACGCCATGGCCAGCACCGGCAAGGCAGCGCCCCCGCGCCTGTCCCCGTCTCGAAGACTATCCCGTTCAGACGACGGAGAAACTGCGATTCGCCGACACCGACTGCAACGGGCATATCTCCAACGCCGTGTTCGCCGTTTGCTGCCAGAACGCGCGCATGGAGCTGCTCCATGATCCCAGCCGCGTCCCGCTGCCGGTCGACGCCCAGTTCGTGATCGCACGGCTCGAGATCGACTTCCTCAGCGAGATGCGCTGGCCGGGCACCGTCGTGATCGGCACGCGCTGCGAGCACATCGGCCGCGCTTCGCTGGTGATGGCGCAAGCGCTGTTCGTCGATGGACGCTGTGCCGGCAGCGCCAGGTCGACCGTGGCGCTCATGGATCGCGCGACCCGGCGCGCGAGGTCGCTGCCGCCGGAAACAGCCTGCGCGCTCGAAGCATTCCGTACTGCCCAGATCGGCAATGGCGTGCTGCCATCCTGCTTGCATGGACGTGAGGAGTGATCCCCGATGGCAACCGCGATGCGACTGCCGCACAATCCATATCTCCCTGCCTCCTATGGGTTCGCCGCTGACCCGGATGATGCGCTGCCGCGCGTCTTGCGCAAACCGGACGAGGAGGAAGCGAAGACAGGCGAGAGCAAGCGCATCTGGCATCTCCTTGCGACGGTGCTCCTGCCGTTCGCCGCCGGCTACTATCTCGGCTATCTCTATCGCACCATCAACGCGCTGATCTCCGGCACGCTCATCAGCGCGTTCGGCCTCTCCGCCGCCGACCTCGGTGTGCTCACCGCTGTCCTGTTCCTGACGTTCGCCGCCATTCAGCTCCCGCTCGGCGCCTGGCTCGATCGCTTCGGGCCGCGTCGCGTGCAGGCCGTCCTCTTGTCCATTGCGGCGCTTGGCGCCGCCACCTTTGCCGGCGCGCAGGGGCTGACCGGGTTGATTGTCGGCAGAGCCTTGATCGGTCTCGGTATCGCCGGCGCACTGATGGCCGGTCTCAAGGCCATCGTGCTGTGGTGGCCGGCGGAGCGGATCGCACTGGCCAATGGCTGGCTCATCACCCTGGGCGCCCTCGGTGCCGTCACGGCAACCGCCCCGGCCGAGCTTCTGATCGCGTCGATCGGCTGGCGCGGCCTGTTCTGGCTCTTGGCCAGTCTGACGGCGGCAGCCGCACTGCTGATCCTGCGGTTCGTGCCGGACCGACCCGCGCGCCGACAAAGCGAAGTCGCGTCTGCCGACATGACCCTCCGCGCCATCTACCGGGATGCACGCTTCTGGCGTCGCGCGCCTCTCTCGGCGACGACCATCGGCTCGGCCTGGGCGCTGCAGGGGTTGTGGGCCGGCCCGTGGCTCGCTGACGTCGAAGGATTGCAGCGCCACGATGTCGTCTCAACTCTGCTGGCGATGGCGATCGCGCTCAGTGCATCAGCCCTCATTCTCGGAACCGCGGGCGACCTGCTCCGCAGGCGCGGCGTCAGCCTATCGACGAGCTTTGCCGTCGCCGCCGGGTTCGCCTTGCTGGCACAGCTGGCGCTCGTCCTGCGCTGGCCGGTCCCAACATGGCTCCCCTGGATCGCCATCGCTGGCATGGGTGCGGGCACCGTCTTGAGCTATGCAATTCTTGCCGAGCTGTTCCCGAAGGCGGCATCGGGCCGCGCCAACGGCGCGCTCAATCTTCTCCATATCGGCAGCGCGTTCGCCGTGCAGGTTGGCATCGGATTCATTATCGGGCTCTGGCCGGTCGACGCCGGCCGCTATCCGCCAGTGGCGTATCAGACCGCGCTCGGCATCAATCTTGCACTGCAGATCGCGGCGTTCCTATGGTTCGTGCGGCCAAGGCAACGCGCAGTTTTTGCCAAGGATCTTTCTGCCCATCCCATTCATGCGCTGGTCGTGACGCTCGGTGTTCCGGCCGCCGCGGCCGTTCCCTATCTCCAGGCCCGCCAGGATTGGCACTCACGGCAGCTGCTCGCGCAGCGCCAGGCATCGACATGGCGTGCGGCGGCGCTGGCCTCGGTGGCGACCATGGCCGCGCTCGCATCACTTCTATTGCCGGCCTCGCCGACACGGCCGCCGCACGCACAATTCACCTCAAACGAGCGCTCCACCACGGTGACGGCGCAGATCCGGCCTGCGCGCATGATCGCTCATATGGAACCAGTGCATCGAGAGGAGTAATCATGACAATGACCACCAACCGCGCCGTTGGCACGGCTGCCGACACCGCGTCCGACGACATCTTCTGGAGCCTCAAGACGGTCCGGCAGAAGACCGGTCTCTCGTCGGCCACCATCTATCGCTACATGGCTCGCGATCTGTTTCCGCCCCGGCGCAAGCTCGGCCCCAATCGCGTGGGCTGGCTGGCATCAGAGGTGAAAGCGTGGAGTGAGAATCGTCCGGAGCTTGGTCGGTGACAGTAGGGGAGCGCCGCTCTCCCTTCGAATGGCTCGAGCACCGACTTCGTGGACCTATTGGCGAGCCCTGGACGAACAGCTCGCGCACGCTGTCAGAGATCAGTGCCCCTGAGCCGTCGGCTTGGTCAGTTCATTGGGATCCACATCGAAATGAGCCCGCGGCTTGAGTTCGGGGCTCTTGCCGTCGGCTTCCGTCCTGGGGGTTGGATCCCCGGCACAATATGCCGCCCATGCGTTCATCAATTCGCGCCGTTTCTTGAGCAGATCGCCCCGGCGATACGCCGCCTCGACCTTATTGTCGATGGTGTGCGCCAAAGCCTTCTCGACGACGAAATCGGGGAAGGCCGTCTCTTCCGCCGCCCAGTCGCGGAAGGACGAGCGAAATCCGTGCGCCGTAACTTCAAGCTTCATACGCCGCAACGCCATGAGAAAGACCATGTTGGACAACGGCTTGCCACGACGCCGACTCGGAAACACCAGCTCCTCGTGCTTGCCGCCGAGCTCCAGCCCCCGCTTCAAGATGGCCACCGCCCGCTTGGACAAGGGGACGATGTGCTCGACGCCGGCTTTCATGCGCTCGGGCGGAACGGTCCAAACCTCACGGCTGAAGTCGATCTCTTCCCGACGGGCAGGAAGGACCTCGTTGGTGCGCGCCGCGGTCAAAATGAGAAACTCAAATGCGAGCGCGGCCATGTCCGCATCCGAGCGGAGTTGGAGCCGCTTGATGAAGTTTGGGACTTCGGTATAGGCCATCGCCGCAAAGTGCGCGTTGCGCTCCGGTTGCTTCGGCAATCCGCGTTCGACGCCGTCGACAGGGTTCGCAGCGGGCAGGCTGTAAGCCACCCGCACCCAATCGAGGACAGTGCGGATGCGCTGCCGCACCCGGCGCGCCGTTTCCGCTTTCGTAAGCCAGATCGGTGCCAAGACCTTCAGGATGTCTGCGGTCTCAATCTGGTCAGCGCGACGGTTGCCAAGCACTGGGTAGGCGTGCGTCTCCAGCGACGTGAGCCAGGACGCGGCGTGCTTCTCGTTCTTCCAGCTGCTGAGAGTTTCGGCGTGCACCGTCTCGGCAGCTTTCTTGAACGAGGGAATGATCGTCTGGGCCTTCCGCCGCTCGGCAAGTGGGTCACCGCCTTCGCGTGCAAGCCGACGCATTGTGGCAGCGGTACTGCGAGCGTCACCCAGCGGAACGGTGCGCGCGCTGCCAAGCCCGATGTCGCGCCGGCGGCCATGGACGACCACGCGCAATATCCATCGCCGCGCCCCGGACGGATCGATTTCGAGATAGAGGCCATTGCCATCGGCGTGACGCCCCGGCTTCTTCAGCTGCCGGACGGCGGCGGGCGTCAGCGCATTGACGGGGTGCGAACGCCGCTGTTTCACGCGATCCTCTTTCGAGCTTTCCACCCCACATTTTACCCCACATTTTCTCTGAGATGTCGAGAGAAGGCGTGGGGCGACTGGGGAAAACGCTACCAGAGAATTGCGGCATATTGTTGAACTACATCAAAATTTTGTGGGCTCCATGACAGATGCTGAGAGAACTTGAGGGATTGTGTTCGATTCCCCTCGGCTCCACCAATCAAAAACCCAGAATACTCAGTACGTTGCGGTTGCCGTTCAGGCGAGTATTCGGTCTAAGCTGATCAAGCTGCACCGCAACTACACCGCAGAAGAGTTACTGTTAGATCGGAAGAATCTGGGCTAAACGCGGTCCGCCACATCCCCGTTGTCCAGTCGCGGGCATAATACTGAAACGGGCGGAAGCGAAGTCTCCCTGCCATCCGGGGGGCGCTTGCTGCCGCTTATAAATCAGCATAGCAAAGGTCTTCGTCAGTCCGGAGCCTCTCTCTCACCGTCCAGGAGCTTGTGAATAATTCAGCCAAGGACGGCGCACTGTTGAGCCCAAGCGGAGTGGTGAGCGTGTCCTGCGACTGCGGTGGGCTGATTTGAGTGGCAGGAGCGAGGAGCACCTGGTTGTTGCGCCGAGGCGCATCTGCAACCGACAAGGTTGCTTTTGACACATATTTGTTGACACTGCGGGTTGACGCTTGCTGGCGGCTGGATCGCGCGTGAACTACCTTCGCGAACCGACAGATTCCGTACCGACAAGCCGGCGTGGGCCGGCATGGTAAGTTGATGTGTTGTGTGAGGCGGCGCTATCTCCAGTTGGCCAACACAGCGAAGATGTTTGTCAACCCAAACTGCTGATCCAAGCTGCACTTTGATGATGCGGCTGATGGTTCGTCCAAGGCGATCATCGTGGCCGTTAATCGAAATGGTCAGCAGGGGCTAAGCCGCAGATGGCCCTCCCTATCCCTTCGGCTCGGGACGGCTTTCGCTCCAGGCCTTCACTTCCGACGCGAGCCAAGCGACGCGATTCGGACCTATCTTGCGCCGGGCCGGAAAGAGATCGAGGGCCATATAGCGATAGATTGAGGCCGACGACAGACCGGTCTTCTGCCGGACGGTCTTGAGATTCCAGAAAATGTCGTCGGAAGGAGAATTGGCTGTTGTGCCGAAGACTGGGTCGGTTGTCGTGGTCATGATTACTCCTTTCGATGCGATTGCCTCAGCTGAACACTCATTCGCTGAGGCGTGATGTGCGCTGCCGCCGCGTCTGGAGCCGGAGACGTGGCGAGCTGAGAGGACGACGAATGAGGTGAGGCCGGATCCCTCTTAGGTGGAATCGCGAGCGAAGAACCGATTGCAATCGCCACTGCAAACGAGACCAGTGCCACCAAGCGCCATGCGTTCGCTTGTTGGCGCGCTATCTGCTGCCGCGACCGCCAATCCTGCCAGCCGCGCAAGTAAGGAGCGGCGGCAGCTGGCGAGACACGGAGCGTCGCGGCCAGCGCGTGGACGGGGTGAGCCGAGAACTCTTTGACCTGCGTGCCCTGCCGTGGCCAGACAAACCACGCAAACGCCGCTGCCTGGAGGGCAAGGTTGAGGCTGAACGCGGTCTGATAGGCGATTGGCGGATGGCGTCCGGTCTCCACCGGCCAAAATTCTACGATGAAGCCAATGCCAACCTGCACCAGGAACGCGCTGCCGATATGGAGCAGATTGAGTGCGCCGTTTGCACGACCCGCTGCCGACTTCGGGAACAATTCGGCGAGGATCGCATAGCTCAATACCGTTGCAGCGCCGACCCCGGAGATAGCAATCCAGGGCAGCCAGGTCGGGACCGGCCAGCTCATTACGAGCGAGAGCTGCGCCAACAGGGCGAAGCCCGTGGAGAACGCAAAGCTCGTCGACAGTGATACGCCGCGGCAACGAAGCTGATCGGCGGCCACACCAAATGCCAGCGCTGATGCGCTGAGGGCGATCGCCATCACCAGCAGATGCGCGACGACGTCATCCCGCTGCAGCCCTTCGACGTCGGCGAGCCACGGGGCGGCCCACAATCCCTGTAATGCCCACGCTGAGCCGATGCTCGTTGCCGAGAGTGGCGCGAGACGCCAGAAGCGTGCGTCGCGGTAGATGGCGCGAATGGTCGGGCCGGCCACCATCGACGCCGTTTTTCCGGGGGCCGGGCGATGGGGCACGACGCACAGAATCAGCAGCGCCGATGCTGCCGTCAGCGCAGCCAGTAGCAGGAACAGTCCACGCCAGCCGATGGATGCCATCAGCAGCTCGGCGGGTGCCGTTGCGATGACCGCGCCGAGCGTTCCCAATGTGATTAGCAAGCCATTGGCCAACGCGATCCGCTCGGGCGGCCACCACAGCGCGAGGCCTTTGAGGCCGGCCATCAGCGCGCCGGCCACGCCGACACCGATCAGAGCTCGCCCGATGACCAATCCAACAAGGCTCTGTGCACAGGCAAACACAGCAGCTCCGACTGCCGCGATGAATAGCAGGACCACCTGCACGGGGCGCGGCCCGTAGCGGTCGAGCCAAACGCCAAGCGGCAGCTGGATCAGCGCGAACGTCAGGAACAGGACGGCCGTGAGAATGCCGAGATCGGCCGCAGAGAGAGCCAAGTCCTCGCCGAGCCTGTGAGAGATGAGCGCATTGATGGTGCGATAGAAGTAGCTGAGACAATAGCCGGCAGCGAACGGCAGCAGCACGGCGAAGACAACGCGCCAGATGCCGGCGAGCTGGTGTGCCTCGTCTTGTCTACCCTTCGGGCCGCTCAGAAAGCGCGGCAGCGCGTCGTCCGGATGCACTGCCAAGCCATTCGATGCATCGAGATACCGATCAACTGAGGCGACCGCTGTTCGCATAGGCTCAGCCCTCCCACCCCTGCCGCCGTGCCAGCAACGATCCGTCGATTGGTGGGACGATAAAAGCTCGAAGCGCAGAGGCCGTCTCCGACGGCAACGACGTGGCGCGCCGCGTTACACGGTCCATGAGGACGACCGTCGACATGGCGATGGCAGCGCAGCGACCCGCAATGAATAGAGCCTGCGCCATCACCAGCGAGGCGCGGCCAACGTGCTCACACCGTGTGCCGATCACGACGCTATTCGGCCAATGCATCTCGCCGAGGAAGTCGATCTCGAGCCGTGCGATTACGAACTGGGCATCGATCGGCAGCGGGACGCAGCGCGGATCGTGCAACAGCTCCATGCGCGCGTTCTGGCAGCAGACGGCGAACACGGCATTAGAGATGTGCCCGTTGCAATCGGTGTCAGCGAAGCGCAGTTTTTCCGTCGTGTGCACGGGATAGTCCTCGAGACGAGGAGCTGCGCGCGCGCGCCGTCTTGCCGGCGCTGGCCACTCGAGGTCCGTCTTAAGTGCATCGGAGGACGACATTGCTCAGACGCCCTCCGGCTTTTCACGGCGCCAGATCAGCCGAATGATGCCGTCGTCCGTCGCTTCTATAAGAATAGCCCATATGGGTTGCGGCCAGGCTGGATCGTCGAGCCTCACACGCAGATAGCTCTGATCCGTACCCTGCTTGATCCGGCGCCAGGCCGCACCGATTTCGGTGGGGCCGAGCGAAACCCGGAAATCCGGCGCCCCTTCGGTGTCCTTGCGGTCATTGGCGAGGATCTTCACCCGTCCGTTGATGGTGAGCGTGCGGATGCTGCCGGCGTAGCCGTCCTTGACGGCCGAGAAGGTTCCGATAACGGCCATGCGGTGTACGCCCTTCGTCAGTTGGCTGTGAGGGTAGTGGCGCCCTGGTAGGGGCGCAGGATGATGTCCTTGTGGACGATGACGCGCAGCGGCCAGCCGGGGCGCACGGTGATGGTCGGCTGGACATTGAGGTTGCGCTCAATGAGGCGCTGGCCCGCGCGGTTGGAGGTCGACTGCGTTGAGAGCTGCAGGGCGCGGACGAGATCGTTGTCGGAGGAACCGTAGACGAGTTCGCTCCCCGCCCCGAGCACGGTCGCCAGCGCAACGCCGTTGAGCAATTGCCAGGTATGAAGGTCCACCTGATCGGCCAACCCGGAATAGCCGCCCGTGTCCGTGGCCGGGAGGTTGTCGATCACAACGGAGGAGCCGTCGGGTAAGATGATGCGCTGCCACACCACGAGCGCGCGCTCCTGGCCGAAGGCGACGACATTGTCGTACTTGCCGATCAGCCGCGCGCCTTGCGGGATCAGCAAGAAGCGGCCCGAGACGGTGTCGTAGACGTTCTCGGTCACCTGAGCGATGACGAAACCCGGGAGATCCGAATTGAGCCCGCTGACAAGGCTCGCGGCGATGACCGTGCCGGCCATCAACTGATAGGGCGAGGCCGGCGTCTGCAAGGCGTGCGGGTTGTAGATGTCCTTCTCGGGTTCCGACCTGAGGAACAGCAGCTTGCGCCGGCCCTCTGTCACATCGGTGCTGGTCCCGGCGAGATCGCTTGGTGCGAGCGGGCGCGCCCACTGTCTTGTGGCCGTTGTCGATCGCGATTGATTGCTCGGCTCGGTGTTGGCCGCACCATCGCGCGGTGCTTTCAACTGAAGCCGGAAGAACACCGGCGATTCCCGCGCCTGACCGACCATACGGGCGAGACGTGTTCTCTCGATCTGCTCCCCCTCGTCGGCGAGATCGCTGCTTGCCTTCCGCAACTGAGGAACTACTGCTGGCGAATTGGGTGGTTCGTCGCGCGGGTCCACAGGGAGGCTGTCGTAGGTGGCCGGCAGCCGCTGCAATCCATCTGTGATCCGCTTGTGCTCGACGTTGATGAGCTCGCGCGGTGTGTCGACATTGAGTTTCGGCGGCTGCAACGCGATGAGAACTAGGCTGGCAACGAACAGAAGCACAACGGCAACTCCGCCAAACACGATCCTGCGATTGATGCGGGTGACCGGCTGCGGCCGGGCGCGCAGCTCCAGCGTCTCCGGCGCGACCTTGTTCTCTGCCTTGTTGCTGTGATCCGTGTCCGTCATGACCGCGTCTCCCGCCACACGGCGTCGGTGCGCACGATGCGAACGACACGTTGCGGGGCTGTGCCAAGGCGAAGCTCAGCGGCGGCGAACAGCCGGTCGACGATGTAGGTGGTGCCGCGTACACGGTAGTTGACGAGAGCCGCCTTGCCGTCGGGGCCCATGACGAACAGCGGCGGCGCCTCGCTCTGGGCCAGGCCCGACGGAAACTGGATATAGACCTTGGCGCCATCGTCGAACACCTGCCGTGGCTTCCAGGGCGCATCGCCCTCGATGCGATAGCGGAACCGCAGCTGGTCGATGTTGACAGCGGTATCCGCAATCGAGGCCAGCGAAGCAGCGGCCTCGTCGCGCTGCTTGCGCAAGGAGACGAGCTCGGCGGCGGGAAAGGTCCACGACACCGAGGCCATGTAGGTCTTGTTACTGGAGCGCATCTCCAGATGATAGGTTCGCCGGTCGGTGGTGATGACGAGATTGGTCTCGAGGTCGGCGCCGACTGGCTTCACGAGAATATGGACCTGGGCACCCTCGCCCTCGCCGCTGGTCGTGTCGCCGACCACCCATCTGACGGTGTCGCCGGCGGAGACGGAGACGAGCTTCTCGCCGGGCTCGAGGGCGATGTCGGTCACCTGGTTGACGGCGGCGTAGAGCTGGTAGAGTGCGCCCTTGGTATAGGGATAGACCTGAATGGCATTGATGTAGCCGTCCTTGACCGGCTCCATGCGCGCCGCGGCATTGGCGCCGCTCACGCGTTCTGACGGCGGGCGCGTGTCCTTCTTCTTATCGGCCTCCTTGCCGACGGGCTTGAGCTGGCCGGGAAGTGGAAGCGGTGTCGGCACCTCGACATAGCGGACGGGAAACTGCGGATGCGGCTCGCGTCGCGCGGCCGCCATTGCCGGGCTGTCGAGGATCGGGATCTCCGGCACCTTGACGCTGGTGGCGCAGGCGCCGAGCCCGCTCGAGGCCGCGGCAACGATCGCGACGGTGCACAACTTGCTCATTTGGACTCTCCGGTGGTGGCGTCCTGCGACCAGTTGAAGGCGTGCACGTAGATGCCGAGCGGGTTCTTGCGCACCGCGTCGACAGTCCTGGGTGGCGTGATGATGATCGAGAAGAGGCCGGTGAGCCGTTTCGTGCCTTTGAGCGCGCCGCCTTCGAACGTCTGTTCCTGCCAGCGCACCTGGAACGATGTGTCGGAGGCGCGCACGACGCTGGTCACCTCAACGGCAACGGTCTGGCGGCCGACGCGCGCGAACGGATCATTCTCGCGGGCGTACTCGTTGAGTTTGACGGCGGCCTTGTCAGTCACGAAGTCGTAGGCCTTGAGCCAGTTCTGCCGGACGACGACGGGATCAATGGAGAGGGCACGCACGTTGTCGACGAAGCGGGCCAGGTGATAGGCGATCTGCGCGTCGCTCGGCGTATAGGTCTCGGCAGCTGGGCCGACAGCACGCGCGCCGCCGCGCGAGTCGACCTCGACAATATAGGGCACCACAGCGCCGCTCCGCCCGAGCCAGAGCAGGATGGCTACGAGCAAGAGCGCCAGAGCGAGGCTGCCGACCGCCATCAGCCGCCAGTTGTGTGCTTGCACCCGTGCACTGCCGATGCGCTCATCCCACGCCTGCGCGGCCTTCTGGTAGGGCGTCACCGGTTGCGGCGTCTCGCCGTAGCGCAAGGTCGATCGCTTGAACGCCATGAGTGACATCTCCTGTTAGCTCTTGCTCTTGAGATCGGGGCCGCTGCTCATGCCGGGACGGTCGCCCTCGCGCAGGGCCTGCGCGGCCATCAATCCGGCCTGGGTGGCGCGCTGCCGGCGGGCGAGGCTTTGTGCCCATGCCGGCGGGCCGGATGCATTCGCGCCGGCCGCCAAAGACTTGACGTCGGCACCTTTGTCGCCCGAGCTCGCAGGCGGGGCCGCATCGCGGTAGCCCTGGGCCGCGCCATAGCGGTAGGCATCGCGCACGGGTGCCGTTGCAGAGGCGGCCAGGCGTGACGCGGGCTTCGTGACGGTCGCGCGTCCCACACCAGCCATGCCGTCTGCCGTATAGGCGGCACCGACACGGCCGGAGAGTGAGGCGGCCGACTTGATCGCGCCGCCGGCCGTGCGCCCAGCCAGTCGCGTAGCACCTGCCGTCGCCATGCTGCCGGCAACGGCGGTGCCGCCGAGCGCGGCCGTGGTGGCAACTGCCGCGCCAGCCCCCAATTGCGGTGCGCCAGTGATCAGCCCGGCGGCGGTGCCAGGCACGAAGATGGCGAGGCCAAACACGGCGATGGCGCCGAGGATGCAGGAGGCCGCCTGTGTCAGCGTCACCTCGCCGGTCGGGCGCATGACCGTGCCGAACAGCGACGAGCCGATGCCGACCACAATCGCCAGCACCATCAGCTTGATGCCCGACGAGATGACGTTGCCCAGCACGCGCTCGGCGAGAAACGCCGTCTGACCGAACAGCGCGAACGGCACCAGTACGAAACCTGCCAGCACCGTCAGCTTGAACTCGATAATGGTGATGAAGAGCTGCACCGACAGCACGAAGAAGGCGAGCAGCACAACCACCCACGCGAGCATCAGCACCGCAATTGTTACGAAATTGGCGAAGAACGTCGTAACGCCGATCAGCTCGCCGGCTTTCTCCAAGAGCGGCTTCGATGCCGTAAACCCGGTCGAGGCCACGAACCCCGGCCGCATCAGATCGGCTGCCGTCAGCGATGCGCCCGACGCCTTCAACCCCAGACCTGCAAAGGACTGGAAGATGATGTCGGCGAGGCTCTGGAAGTTGGACAGCAGCATGGCAAAGAACCCCACATAGAGCACCTTGCGGATGAGCTGCGCGATGACATTGTCCTCGCCCATCAGCGCCCAGAACAGGCCGGCAAGCGTGATGTCGATCGCCACAAGAATGCTTGTCAGGAATGCCACGTCGCCGGCAAGCAAGCCGAAGCCACTGTCGATGTAGCGGGAGAACGTCTCCGTAAACCGGTCGATGATGGCGAGATCGTCCATGCGCGTTAGGTCCTAGTCAAAGAGAGGAGTGCTTTGATTTCACAGTCGTTTCTGATCTCGTGGGGTGAGAGACCCCGCACGCCGCGTGGCGCAACATGCGGCGATGAGCAGATGGGTGAGGCGAACCGGGTGCTTCCGAGGAGCCATAAATCAGCAGAACCCATCAAAGCCGGGCAGACGGGGACTTCCGATCCCGTGGCTGGTCCGGCCAGCGAGCCTGCCATGGCGAGGGAAACCAAACCGATGGCGGACGCCTCGTTACCTGTGCACGCTCGTCAACTCGGAAGTGGGCGGGTCGGTCTGCGGTGCGAGCCGCGGATCTGTGGAGCGTTGGTCCAGGCTATGGATACTCGGACTGGGGGTGCGCGGCGTGCCGTGCGCCAATCTCGATATGAGCTTGCGCGGTATCGGGACCGGAATCCACACGGGGTAAAGTCGGCGCCTAAAGCAGGCGAGAGATCAGTTACGAAACCTAAGAACCTTGCCGTCACTTCCGAAGAAGTCGGTCTCCGGATGGCTGAAGCGACCAGCGACCGTGATGGCAGGGGGCGGAGCCTTCGTAGTAGTCCGAGGACGGGAAAGCCGTCCACATGGCGAAGGAGGGCAGTGGATACAGCATGCAAGCAGGAGGTGGACTTTTGTCCAGCGCGGTGAATACCTCGCTCGTCCTCGACATGCAGCGCAAGCTGTATCGGTGGAGCAACGAAGACCCTGATAAGGTTTTCGCTGATCTGTTCAATCTCGTATGCGATCGCAGAACCCTGGAAGAGGCTTGGCGAAGGCTTGCTCGCAACAGCGGCAGCCGTACACCGGGCACGGACGGGATGACACGACGCTTGGTCGAACAGCGTCCCGGTGGCGCAGCGAGGCTTCTCGATGAAATACGCGAGGCGCTTCGCAACGGAACCTATCGCCCGGAACCTGTCAGGCAACGGCTTATCCCGAAGCCTGGCAAACCGGGGAAGTTCCGGCCACTCGGCATTCCCACGCTGATCGATCGTTTGGTGCAGATGGCTTTGAAGCTGGTCTTGGAGCCCATTTTCGAGGCGGACTTCTATCCGACCTCTTATGGGTTTCGACGAGGCCGAAGCACTCATGATGCTCTGGCGAGAATCCAGAAGTTCCTTCACCCGACAAGGCGTGGGCCTTCGGTCTACCGCTATGTCATAGAAGGCGACATCAAGGGCTGTTTCGACGCGATCGATCACCACGTTATGATGGAGCGGGTCCGGAAGCGCATCAGCGACCGCAAGGTCCTGAGGCTGATCCTCTCGTTCCTGAAGGCCGGTGTGATGATCGAGGGGACACTTCGCCACTCCGTAACCGGCTCGCCGCAAGGCGGGATCATCTCGCCGATGCTGTCGAACATCTACCTGACAGGCATCGACGAACGGTACGGGCGATGGTCCATGCACCCACGTGAACCAAGTATCAATGCCGCTGCCCGCCGGGTCAAAGACCACAAGCGGGGCAGGCCGGTGTTCTACATGGTGCGCTATGCGGACGACTTCGTCGTTCTCGTGGACGGCACGAGGGAGCAAGCGGAAGCTGAAAAGCTCGCGCTGGCGGAGTTCCTGAAAACGGAGCTTCGCATGGAGCTGTCGATGGAAAAGACCCGGATCACCGACGTCAGGGAAGGCTTCGACTTCCTTGGCTATCGGGTGGTGCAGTCCAAAGCCTATCGGACAGGCCGATGGGTTGGCAAACTCTTCATTCCGAAGGGCAAGCTGAATGATCTGCGCTACAGGATCAAGGCAACGGTGAAAGGCATCCCTTCGGGATGTCAACTCGCCGACGTCATCGGCAAGCTCAATCCGATCCTCTCGGGGTGGGGGAACTACTACCGTTATGCCAGTGGCGCATACGGTAAGTTCAGTCACCTCGACTTCTGGATATGGCAGCGCGTCGGGCGCTGGCTGAAGATGAAGCACCGCAATGCGACGTGGCCGACGCTGCGTCGGCGCTATCATCTCAGCGCCCCCGGGAAACGACGGCAATGGACCGAAAGGACCAAACGTCTGAGGCTCCTCTGCGATGGAGGCACCATGCGTCACCCGGACCTGCGAATCGAGAAACCGAACGGATGGAACGCGACCTGGGGGAAAAAGCAGCGCGAGAGCCTGCTTGACTTCTGGGATGCGTTCGGACGCCTCAGGACTATCTGAGGCCCACCCGCGGGCGCGCAGGCGCTCGTGCATAGAGAGCCGGATGCTTGGAAACTTGCACGTCCGGTTCGGGGAGAGGGGTGGAGAAACTTGTCTCCGAAAGGGGATGTAGCGCTTCATCTCTACTCCACGTGATCCTCGAACTCCAGACAAGGCTCCGCCGACGGCGGAAATCGCGTTCGCCGTAACTTGTGATCAGGGGTGAGCAGTCAGGCTGCGGCTATCGTCGTCGATAGCGGTCTCGGTATGGTCGCTTCGCGAGCGGGCTACTGCCCGCGCCCGTTCGGGGAGACCCCAAACCCGCTTCTTTTTGAAACTGCAAAAGCGTGGAGCGCGAAGGGCGGCCCTCGCGCGGGGTTTGCGGCGGCTTGCGAAGCAAGACCTGCACATAGTTTTGCCTCCCATTCTCATCGACTTGCCGTGTAGGCGGCTCCGGTGCCGACGAAGGATTTGAAGCGTTGGCGAGCTTCGTCCTCGGTGGCGAGGTCGCGGGCGCGGCTGACGGTCTCGGCGCGATGTTGCGCGGCAAGCAGGCCCTGTAATGCGAGGGACTGCTTGACGGCGAGGCCGGTGAGCTCGTTGCCGGCCTGGGTGGCTTCGAGCGCGCCGACGGCGTTGCGCGAGCGTGTCATGGCGTCGCCGAGGAGGCGCGTATCGGTCTCGATGCCGTCGGCGATTTGGCCCTGTAGGAGGGCGGCGCGCTTAAGGCCAGAGTATTCCTCGTCCCATCGAGTTTTGGCATTGCGCAGCACGTCGTCGGATGAGAGCGCAGCCGAGACCTGGGCGGGGAACAGGCGTTCGTAGGTGCGTTGCGTTTGCTGCAGTTTCAGCGCGATGCCTTCGCCGGCACGGAGCTGAGCCTGGATATCGGTGAGCGTGCGTTGAAGATCCGGAGAGAGACTCGAACCGAGGCGCATCAGGTTCTGATCCATGCGGAGGATCATCTGTGCCTGATTCTGCAAGGCTCGGACCTGGTTGTTGATCTGCTCCAGGGCGCGCGCGGCCGACAACAAGTTCTCCTGGTAGTTCATCGGATCGAACACGGTGAGCGCATCGGCGCTCGGCGGCATAGCGGTGCTCGTTAGGAGTGCCAAAGCGAGCGCGGTGAGAGCCCCGCGTGCCGCGCGGCGTCGTGCGGCGCGGTTGGGCTTGGCCGGCAAGGGAAACGGCGCCAGGCGCTCCAACAGGTCGTCGCCGGTGCTGGTGGCGGACGCCGGTTTGGGTGCTTCCGGTCCGTCTGATCGCGATACCGGCGTCGTCTCCAAGCCGCCCGGCAGGGGCGGCGGCGTGGTCCGCGGGCTTTGCGCACCGGGGAATGACGTGAGCAGATCGGCCGCCCAGGCGTGGCCCTTAGCGCGGAGGAAGGCATCGGCGAACCCGGCATCGGAGGCTTCCGCGATAACGCGATCGATCAGCTTCTGGTCGTCGAGTGAGGAGGTAGCCGTGAACGCCAGCGCCACGGGGCCGAGACCGAGCTCGAACAGCCGGTTGCCCTGCGCCGACTGCACGTAGTAGTCGCGCTTCGGCGTGGCGAGGCCAAGGATCTCGATCTGCCGCCCGTTGAGACCGACGCGTTCGTAGACGGCGCGCGCCTGTGGCTCGAGCGCGCGATCATTGGGCAGGAAGATGCGCGTCGGGCAGCTTTCGATGAGCGCCGGTGCGATCGCCGAGCGCTCAATGTCGGCGAGCGATTGGGTGGCGAACAGCACGGCGACGTTCTTCTTGCGCAGCGTTTTCAGCCATTCGCGGATGCGCGCCGCAAACAACGGTTCGTCGAGGAACGTCCAGGCTTCGTCGAGGACGAGCAGTGTCGGTCGGCCATTGAAGCGGGCTTCGAGCCGGTGGAAGAGGTAGGTGAGCACGGGTGGGATCAGCCGCTTGTGCTGCATGAGCGGTTCCATTTCGACATGCAGCACGTCTTCCAGCGCGAGGTTCTCCGTCGCGCCATCGAGCAGGTGGCCGTAAGGGCCCTCGAGCGTGTAGGGCGCCAGCGCCTGGCTCAAGGCACTGGACTGGACCAGCACGGCGAGGCCGGTGAGCGTGCGCTCCGCCTTCGGCGCCGAGGCGAGGCTCTTCAAGGCGGTCCACAGCGCATCCTTGACCTCGGGCGTGATCGCCACGCCCTCATTGGTGACGAGGCCACTGACCCATTCGAGTGCGAAGGCAAGTTCGCCGGTCTCGTCGATACGGGCCAGCGGCTGCAGCGACAGTGTACCTTCAAGACCGAGCTCGATGCTTTCACCACCCATGGCGAGGGATGCGGCGCGCGCCGAGCGGCCACGGTCGAAGATCGCGACCTGAGCGCCGATGAAGCGCCGGAACTGCAGCGCCAGGAGGGAGAGCAGCACGGATTTGCCGGATCCGGTCGGGCCGACGACGAAGGCATGGCCGACATCGCCACTGTGCAGATCGAGCCGGAAAGGCGTGGCACCGCGCGTCTCCGTAATCATCAGCGGCGGCGCGTCGAGATGGCGGTTGCGCTCGGGTCCGGCCCATACGGCCGAGACCGGCATCATGTGCGCCAGGTTTAAGGTGTGCACGATCGGTTGGCGCACGTTGGCATAAGGGTTGCCGGGCAGCGAGCCCAGCCAGGCCTCGACGGCGTTCAGGGACTCGCGGATGGTGGTGAAGCCGCGGCCATTGATGATGCGCTCCAGTGCCAGCAGCTTCTCGTCGGCGTGCTTGGGATCGGCATCGCCGACGACGATGGTGGTCGTCAGATAGCCGAAGGCGACATCGTCCGCGCCGAGCTCCTGCAGCGCCGCGTCGGCGTCGGCGGCTTTGTTGTCGGCATCAGAGTCGACCAGCGCCGTCTCACGGTTGAACATGACTTCGCGCAAGATCGCGGCCACGGATTTGCGCTTGGCGAACCACTGCCGCCTGAGCTTCGTGAGCTGGCGGTTCGCCTGGATCTTGTCGAGCGCGATCCAGCGCGTCGTCCAGCGATAGGCAAAGCCGAGATCATTGAGGGCATCGAGCAGGCCCGGCGTCGTCGTATTCGGGAACCCCGTCACGGTCAGCAGGCGCAGATGCTGGCGCCCGAGCTTCGGCTCGATGCCGCCGTAGAAGGGCGTGTCGCACAGGATGGCATCGAGGTGCGTCGGGATCGTTGGCACCGCAACTGGGTGCCGCTTGTCCGAGATCGTACCGTGCAGATAGGCGAGCGTCTCGGCATCGCCGAGCGCTTCGGCCTCGGGAAGGATCGACGACAACAGCTCCAGCACGCGCGTCGTCTCGGTCTCGAACCAAGCGAGTTGGCCCCAGACATCGGCCTCGTCGCTGTAGCCGTCCTGACGCTCATAGAGCAGCCGCTCGGCACGGCCCTGATGCTCGGGCGGCGGCAGATAGAGAAGCGTCAGATAATATCGGCTCTCATGATGCGCCCCGTCGGCCGAGTAGGCGGCATAGCGCTCCTGATCGACGAGCCAGGAGGCGGCATCGGCGAAGCGATGGCTGGGATACTGGTTGGCCGGCACGCGCTCCGCCTCAAAGAACAGCGCCCAGCCTTCGCCGAAGCGGCGCAGCACGTTGTTGAGGCGCGCCGAGACCGCGACGAACTCGGCGTCTGTCGCGCTGTCGAGATCGGGACCGCGGTAGCGGATCGTGCGCTGGAAGGAGCCGTCCTTGTTCAGCACGATGCCGGGCGCGACGAGGCAGGCCCAGGGCAGATAGTCGGCAAGCCCGGTGGCGGTCTTACGGTATTCGGCGAGGTTCAGCATGAGAGTACTCCTTTGTGGCGAGCGTGGCGGGACAGAACGGTGAGAAATTCGGGATCCTTGCGCGTGACCCAGACGGCGAAGGCGTGGCCGACGAGCCAGATGACGAGACCGGCGATCCACAGCCGCAGGCCGAGGCCGATCGCGGCGGCGAGCGTGCCATTGAGGATCGCGAAGCTGCGCGGTGCACCGGCGAGCAGGATCGGCTCCGTCAGGGAACGGTGCAGGGCGACTTCGAAGCCGGGAAGGGAGGTCGGTTGTTCGAGCATGGTGATTGGAGCTCCGTGAGCGTCAGTCGATCAGCGCACCACCGGCGAACGAGAAGAACGTCAGGAAGAACGACGTGGCGGCGAAGGCGATGGACAGGCCGAACACGATCTGCAGCAGCCGCCGCAGTCCGCCCCCATGTCGCCGAAGGCGAGGCTGAGACCCGTGACGATGATGATGACGACGGCGATAACCTTGGCGACCGGGCCCTCGATCGACTCGAGGATGCGCTGCAACGGGGCCTCCCATGGCATACCAGAGCCGGCGGCGATGGCGGGGCCGCAGATCAATGCGACGGTGGCGAGGATCACAAGTCGCTGCGCGAGCGGGCCGCGGGCCCGCACCCGCCTGGGGGACGTGTCCCCCAAACCCCCTTCTTTTTTTGCTTCATGAAAGGCGGGCGGTCCCGCGGGTGTCCCGTCGGGCAGGTTGCAGAGCCTGTCCCGGACTTGATCCGGGAGCGGCAGCTCTGCTGCGCAGCAGTCAGTATGTGCAAGCGCGCGCATCGTCATGCTCCATTTGGTCCGACGGGCCGCAGGATCGGTGTGCCGAGCGGCCTGAGCTGGTAATCGCCGCTGTCATCCAGCCCCGTGAGCTCGACCAGCGCGGCGAGCCGGCGGTCAGGGCCGCGACCCGCCAGAAAGGCGATGACGTCGATGGCCTCCAGAATGAGATCACGCGGGACGGTGACGACAGCCTCCTGCACGAGCTGCTCGAGCCGGTAGAGGCCGGCCTCGGCCGAGTTGGCGTGCACGGTGGTGATGCCGCCGGGGTGTCCGGTGTTCCAGGCTTTCAGCATGTCGAGCGCTTCCGGCCCGCGCACCTCGCCGACGACGATGCGGTCGGGCCTGAGCCGCAGCGTCGAGCGGACCAGATCGGCCAGCGAGGCGACTCCGGGCTTGGTGCGCAGCGCGACGCAATCGATGGCGGCGCATTTGAGTTCGCGCGTGTCCTCGAGGATGACGACGCGCTCGTCGCAATCGGCGACCTCAGCGAGGAGGGCGTTGACGAGCGTGGTCTTGCCGGACGACGTGCCGCCGACGACGAGGATATTGTGGCGCTCGCGTATGGCTGTCGCCAGAGCCTCGGCCTGCAGCGACGTCATGATGCGCGCTGTAACGTAATCGGCGAGCCGGTAGAGCAAGTCGGCCGGCTTGCGCACCGCGAAGCATGGCGCCGGAGCGACCGGCGGCATGATGCCTTCGAAGCGCTCGCCGGTCTCGGGCAGCTCGGCCGAGACGATCGGTGCGCCCGCGTGCACTTCGCGGTGCACATGTGCCGCGACGAGGCGGATAATGCGCTCGACCTCGGCACTGCCGATCTGCTCACCGCTGTCCTGACGGCCGATGCTGGCGCGATCGATCCACAAGCGGCCGTCCGGGTTGACCATCACCTCGATCACTGTCGGATCGGCCAAGGCGGCGGCAATCGCGGGTCCGAAAGCGGTGCGCAGCATCTGCCGGCGGCGACCCTGTGCCTCCTGGCTGGCATGGAGCGATAGAAGATCAGCCATGGGCAGCGGCGGTGTGATCGTCAGGAAATAGCGGACGAACAGCGCCAGCACCTCAGTGACGATGGCGACATCGCGGTTGACGATGCCGACAACCTTGTGCAGCTCGTCGAGGCGGCGCACCAGGACCTCCTCGACGCCGGGCACCCGCTGTGGCTCGAGGCTCACCCGCAGGGCCTCCTCGAGCATGGCGGACTTGGAGCCGTGCCGCTGCCGGGCCACGAGCTCGAACTTGTTGGCGAGCGGGCGCGAGATGTAGAGCGCGTAGCGTTTCTTGGCCATCACACGCGCACGCCTCCCGGAAACTGCACGATGGTGTCGTCATCGGCGCCGATGGATGGACCGTCATCGGCCCGTGGCGCGATCTCCGCCTCGATCGGGTGATCGGCGAAGAGCGGCAGGTCATGAAGCTGTCGCGGCTTAATCTTGGCGCGTGTGATCTGCCGGGCGCGCGGCGCATCCTCCTCACCCGTCACCATCTCGGACCAGGGCTTGTCGAGCTTCGGGTGCGTGGTGCGCGGTTCGCTCGGCCAGTCGTGGGCACGCGGCGGCGGTGCATCGGCATAGCGGCCGGACACGAGCACAGGTGGCGCCAGCCGGCGGGCGAGGAAATTGCGGTCGGCGTAATATTGGAGCTTCTGGGCGCGGATCGGCGGCACGCCGGAGACGAAGACCAGTTCCTCATTCTCGGGGAGCTGCAGGATCTCACCCGGCGTCAGCAGCGGTCGTGCGGTCTCCTGCTGGGAAACCGTGACATGTGACAGCCAAGCTGCGAGACGCCGGCCGGAGAGGTTTTTCTGTGCCCTGAGCTCGGTCGCGGTGCCGAGGGCATCGGAGAGACGCCGCGCTGTGCGTTCGTCGTTAGGCGCAAAGGCGACGCGGACGTGGCAGTTGTCGAGGATGGCGTGATTCGGGCCGTAGGCCTTGTCGATCTGATGGAGAGATTGGGCGACGAGGAAGGCGCGCACGCCGTAGCCGGCAAGGAAGGCGAGCGAGGACTCGAAGAAGTCGAGACGGCCGAGGGCGGGGAACTCGTCGAGCATCAGGAGGAGGCGGTGCTCGTTGACAGCATCTCCCGGCAGCGCCTCGGTCAGACGCCGGCCGATCTGGTTCAGGATCAGGCGCACGAGTGGCCGTGTGCGTGAGATGTCCGACGGCGGTACCACGAGGTAGAGCGATACCGGGTGCTCAGCGCTCATGAGGTCACTGATCGACCAGTCGGATGCCGCCGTCGTCGCGGCAATGATCGGATCGCGATAGAGCCCGAGCAGGCTCATGGCCGTCGAGACGACACCGGAGCGCTCGTTGTCAGTCTTGTTCAGGAGCTCGCGCGCCACCGATGCAACGACCGGGTGCACGATGGGAGTCGCATCCGTGCCGATGTGGTTCGTCGTCAGCATGATCCACAGCGTGCGACGGATCGAGCGCGCGGGATCGGCGAGGAAAGTGGCGACGCGGGCGAGCGTCTTCTCTTGCTCTGCATAGAGGACATGCAGGATGGCGCCGACCAGCAGCGCGTGCGCGGTCTTCTCCCAGTGGTCGCGCTGCTCGCGAGCGCCTTCCGGGTCGACGAGGATGTCGGCGATGTTCTGCACATCGCGCACTTCCATCGCCCCCTTGCGCACTTCCAGCAACGGGTTGAAACGGGCTGACAAGGGATTGGTTGGATCGAACAGCAGGCAGTGGGAGAACCGCGAGCGCCATCCGGCGGTCAGGGTCCAGTTCTCGCCCTTGATGTCATGGATGACGGCGGAATGGGGCCAGGTCAGAAGCGTCGGCACGACGAGGCCGACGCCCTTGCCGGTACGTGTCGGGGCGATGGCGAGCACATGCTCGGGGCCATTGTGGCGCAGGTATTGGTCATGCCGCAGACCGCGCACGATGCCCTTCTCGCTGAGAAGGCCGGCTTCGCGCACATCGGTGTCGTCCGCCCAGCGGGCCGAGCCGTATGTCGTTATGGTATTCTTGCGGCTGGCCCGCCGGGCGGCTCCACCAACAGCGACGGCGCCGCCGGCAATCCCCCCGAAAGCGGCAACGGCACCGGCGCGTGCGAAGACGTCCGGCGCCTGGCTGTCGAAAGCCAGCCACCAGACGAAGAGCTTCCATGGCGCGTAAAGCTTCAGTCCGAATAGGTCAGACCACGCGGGACCCAGAGCGGGCTGATGGCCGAGCATCGCCGCGGCCCATTGCGTGGCAATGACGAGCGACGTCGTGATGAGCGCTGCAGCGATGAGGCCTTGAATGATCGCGGAGCGAAGCGAGAGCATGGTCGGCGAACCTTTCGGGCGGAATGATCGTCGCCTCGAAAGGGTCGCAAGACGGTGCGTGTGCCTTCAATCCGGTAAATTGCGCACGATTACGTAGAATCGTGAAAGGCCGTGAAGGCTTTGCGGCGAAATGGCGGCAGAGCCGTTTGTGCGCGAAAATGGCACTCGAAAATTGGTCGACGCTGATCGCGTTAGAAACTCCAATCTTCGTATGCGAACGCACGATGAATTCAAATGAGAAATGCTGAACTGGTGTGATGGCGCACGCTATTTGTATTCGGCATCGCGCAGCAGCGTGCGTGCCGCGGAGCAGTGATCGCTCCGATCATAATTGTCGATGAAAGAATGAGAAGCGGCGCCTAAGCGCCGCCGCGGTTGCGGAAGTCGCAAAGCGGAATGCCGCGCACTTTCGCCTTGTCGGCGATGTTATTGGTCACGCCAGATCCTGGAAACACGATCAACCCGATCGGCATAGCCTCCAGAAGCTGGTCGTTGCGCTTGAACGGTGCAGCCTTCGCATGGCGCGCCCAATCGGGCTTGAAGACGATCTGCGTCACCTTACGCTGATCGGCCCAGCAGGCGGCGATTTTCTCGGCGCCGCGTGGCGCGCCGCCGTGCAGCAGCACCATATCGGGATGCTTGGCATGGACCTTGTCGAGCACTGCCCAGATGCCATAGTGGTCATTGCAATCGACGCCACCGGCAAAGGCAATCCTGGTGCCCTTCGGCAGCAACGTCTCGCTATCGGCACGGCGACGTGCATTGATGAACTCCCGGCTATCGATCATCGCAGCGGTCAGCGTTGCGCGGTTGACGACCGATCCGGCACGGGGCCGCCAAGCGGAACCGGTGTGGATGCCGAACAACTCGGCAGCGCCGTCACGCAGGAACTCAAAGCTGTTGCGGCGTTCAATCAGCGTCATGCCTTCGCGGATGAGCCGCTCGAGCTCAACGGAGCGGACTTCGGAGCCGTCCTGATCGCGTTGGCTCGCGCGCTGCGCAGTCTCGTTGCTGTCGAGCTCCCGCTCAATGCGGTCGATCCGACGATGGAAGACGTTGACGATCGACCACAGCATGGTCTCGAGATCGGGTTCCAGACGGGTATCGGAAAGGCTTGCGACCAGCGCATCGAAGATATCGGCCAATGCACCTTGGAGCTTGGCCGGCTCGGGCAGCGGACGCGGATCGGCCTCATCGTCAAAAGGCCGATGGCCATAGAGTGCGAGCTCGTCGAGCAGATGGGCGGTCGGTGACGCGGCAGTGTCGGTGAGATGGTCGAAGGTCATGGAACAAGTCCTCCTGTGCGGGGCCGCGCCCATCGCGGCCTTCCGGCGATCCCTTCACGGCGGGCGGACCGGGCCTGCACCGCGGGCGCGCAGCGACCGCGGCCGGAGCGTGAGCGGAGGACGGTGAGCACGGCTTTCTTGCGCGCGAGGAATGGCGGCGCGCAGCGCCGCCAGGGGAAGAAAGTCGCGCGCAACCGTTGCGGGACCGGGAGGGCTGCCGTTCGATCGCCCTTTAGAAGGCCGGGCGCGGCACTGCTTGCAGAGAGACCGGTCCGTGCCGCTCGACCGCGCGGCGGCACGGGTCACACACGCCCTGACGGTCCTGCGAGAAGGAATCGGCCGACGTCCCCCGGCATGATTTGCGGTCGTAAGATCGCCCGCACGTCGTCCAGGCCGAAGGCGATGAGATCCTCGTTGAAGTCGCCGAGGCGTGGCGACAGTGGGATCGCTTCGATCCGGGCGGCCTCGGCGCGTGCGGTGAGAGTCGCGACGGCACCATCACCGGCGGTGTCCGCATCGCGGGCGATATAGAGCCGCCGCAGGGTGTCCGGAAAGAGGATGGCGGACAGATGCGCAGCCGACAGGCCCGCCATCATCGGCATTGCCGGTAACACCATGCGCAGCGACAGGACCGTCTCAATGCCTTCGCCGGCGGCCATGACGTCAGCAGGCGGACCGAACCGGACGGCGTGGCCGAGAAGCGAGCCCATCGCGCGGCGAGGCTCGTCAATCGGCGCCTTGCCGAGGCCGGAGGGGTCCAGCCATGTGCGCTGCACGCCGGTGATGAGTCCACCGGGATCGGTGACTTGCGATCATCGCCGGCCAGCTTTCGCGCGGTGCATTCTCATGCGCACGATAGTAGCAGCGCGGGTGGAAGCGCAGCGGTCCAACATCGCGCAGAACGTCAATGCGACGGTTGTGGAGATAGGTCTCGGCGAGCGTGCCTGAGATCGGCTGCGAGGCGGCGAACAGACGCCGCGCCGCTTCAGGCGAGCCGGTCGGCGCCGTCGTCGTATGGATCCTGTGCGGCAACTCCGGTCCGGGGCGCGGCAAGCTGAGGAAGCGGCGTGCCTCGTTGGCGGCATCGCGGAAGTCGACTAGCCCTAAGCTCTCACGGATGACGTCGAGCAGGTCACCGTGTTCTCCGGTGGCAGCATCGGTCCATTTCCCGGCAGCGCCCGGACCGCTCTCCGGGCCGAACAGACGGACGTACATGGAGCGGCCGCGTGTGTTATGAACGTCACCGACGATCCAATAGCGACCAACGCGGCGGCCATTGGAGAGGTACTGACGGCACACCGCCTCGGCCTCGCGCGCGAGGCGGTGTGCGAGCTCGGACGCATTACATTGGGCCATCAGGCGGCCTCTCGCTCGACGATAGCTTCGAGCGCGTAGCGCTCCATCAGCCTGGCAATGATCGCTGGACCGGTGGCGTCGGTCGGCACGAACATCCGGAGTTTCCACGAAATGATCTCATGAAAGAGGCCATACGCAGACAGACGGTTCCGCATTGCATCGGAGAAGCCCAGCAATTCGATGCGGTAGGCGCCCATGGCGCGGACACGGCGGAGCTGGAGGCCTTCGGCCAGGTCAAGAACGGTTCTGCCGTCCATCAGCGCCGAGAAAGCGTCCTGCGGCGTCAGCGTGGAGCGGTCGGTGGCGAGCACACCGGCGACCCAGGCTGGGGAGACGCGGCGTCCGATCACGCGCTCGCCGTCGTTGGTCTGAAGCCGGTAGACCCGCGTCGACTCGCCCGGCAGTCGCTTCCAGATGGGCAGCAGCAGACCGGCGACGATGTGCAGGGTGCTCTCGGAGAACTCGGGCACTTGCGCGAGCTCCGTGGTCCAGCTTTGCCGAAACGGATCATGGTCGGCATCGGACCAATTGCTTTCCGCCATGGCGCTGAGGGGTACCGATACCGTCTCCATGGGCCGGATGAGGCGGACGCGACGCTCCATCTCACCGTCATCGAGCATGATGCTCGGTGCGGCGACCTGCACGGCCGCACGGCCCGAGCGCGCATTGACGAGCAGCCGGCCGCCGCGGTCGGAAAGATGCGCGAGGGCCTCATCGAGCGTCACGGGCCGGTTGCGTAAGCGTTGCGTGATCGTCAGGAGCCGCGTTTCGGCACCCGTGCCGGAGTGGACATGGATCGTGCGCCGGTCGGTGATCGCGAAGCTCTCCGCCCGCAGCGTCTCGAGGCCGACATCATAGGTGCCGGAGGCGATGGCGCCCTCGACACGGGCGTTCAGCAACTGCTCGAAGGCCGTGAAGAGCACGCCCTGGAGCTCTAGGGTCAGCGCCAGTAACCGGTTGAGGAAAGTGGTGATCGGCGGCAGGCCGTCCTTCATGCCATTGGAGTCCATCAGCGACAGGCCCGTCGCCTGCTCGAAGGTCTGAAGCGAGCAGCCGTCGACCTTGCCGCGGACAATCAGCGTGTAGAGCTGGCGCAAGGCATCGCGCGCGTAGGGGCTCTCGAGATTGTCCTCCGGACGGAACAGACCCTGGCCGCCCGTCTGACGCTGACCGCGGGTGATGGCACCCAGCGTGTCGAGACGGCGGGCGATGGTGCTGAGGAAGCGCTTCTCCGCCTTCACATCCGTCGAGATCGGACGGAATAGCGGTGGTTGCGCCTGGTTCGTCCGGTTGGTGCGACCCAGGCCCTGAATGGCGGCATCCGCCTTCCAGCCCGGCTCGAGGAGATAGTGAATGCGCAGGCGCTGGTTCCTGGCCGAGAGCTCGGCGTGGTAGCTCCTGCCCGTGCCGCCGGCGTCACTGAAGACGAGAATGCGCTTCTCATCGTCCATGAAGGCCGCTGCCTCGGAAAGGTTCGCCGAGCCCACACGGCTTTCGACCACAAGCCGCTGGCCCTTGCGGATGATGCGGCGGGAGCGTCCCGTCACCTCGGCAACGAGGTCGGTGCCGAAGCGCTGCACGATCTGGTCGAGTGCGCCCGGCACCGGCGGCAACGACGCCAGCCGCTCGATCAGATCATCGCGGCGAGCGACGGCCTCGCGGCTTTCGACGGGCTGACCGTCGCGGAGCACGGGACGCGTTGAGAGATTGCCCTCGCTATCCGTGTAGGGCTCGTGGAGCTGCACCGGAAAGGAGTGCAGCAGATAGTCGAGCACGTACTCGCGCGGCGTGATGTCGACCTGGATGTCGCTCCATTCCTCGGTCGGGATCTCGGCCAGCCGCCGTTCCATCAGCGCTTCGCCGGTCGAGACGATCTGCACGACGGCGGCATGGCCCTTCTCGAGATCACGCTCGATCGATCTGACGAGCGTCGGCGTCTTCATAGACGTCAGCAGGTGACCGAAGAAGCGCTGCTTGGCGCTTTCGAAGGCCGAACGGGCGGCAGACTTCGCCTGGGCATTGAGCGTGCCCGACTCTCCCGTAATGTTCGTGGCGCGCAAGGCGGCGTCGAGGTTGTTATGGATGATGGCGAACGCTGCGGCGTAGGCATCGTAGATGCGCGTCTGCTCCGGGGTGAGCTGATGCTCGACGAGCTCGTATTCAACGCCGTCGTAGCTGAGCGAGCGCGACGTATAGAGGCCGAGCGCCTTGAGATCCCGCGCCAGCACCTCCATCGCCGCGACGCCGCCGGCCTCGATGGCCTGGACGAACCCGGCCCGATTGGCGAACGGAAAATCTTCGCCGCCCCAGAGACCGAGGCGTTGCGCATAGGCGAGGTTGTGGACGGTGGTCGCGCCAGTGGCCGAGACATAGACGACGCGGGCATTGGGCAAAGCGTGCTGCAACCTGAGACCGGCGCGTCCCTGCTGCGAGGCCTCCTGCTCGCCGCGTTCGCCCTTGGCCGAAGCGGCATTCTGCATGGCGTGCGATTCATCGAAGATGATGGCGCCATCGAAGTCCGCGCCGAGCCAGTCGACGATCTGGCGAACACGCGATTGCTTGTCGCCGCGATCATCCGTGCGCAGTGTGGCGTAGGTGAGGAACAGAATGCCCTCGTGAAGGCGGATCGCCTTGCCCTGCGGAAAGCGCGAGAGCGGCGTGACCAGCAAACGTTCCATGCCGAGTGCGGACCAGTCGCGCTGTGCGTCCTCGAGCAGCTTGTCGGACTTGCTGACCCAGATGGCGCGGCGCCGTCCCTGCAACCAGTTGTCGAGGAGAATGCCGGCGACCTGGCGTCCTTTGCCGGCGCCCGTGCCATCGCCGAGCATGAAGCCGCGCCGGAACCGGACGGCATTGGGCGCCTCATCCGCTGCCGCGGCGACGGCGTCGAAGGTGGCGTCCACAGTCCAGGCGCCAGCGAGATGTTCGCTGTGCGTTTCGCCGGCATAAATGACTGTCTCGAGCTGGGCGTCCGAGAGGAGCCCGTCAGCTATCACTTGTGCCGGCAAGCGTGGCCGATAGCTCGGCTTCGGCGGAGCGACCGACGCCATGGCCGCCGACTGGACGAGCTTGGTCGGATGCCGCTGCGCCCCGGGGATCCGGATCGATTGCAGCGCATAGTCCTCATAGATCGCGTCCGAGAGGCGGGCGCCATCAGGCGGTGTCCAATCCACCGTCTCGTAGGCGATCTCGACGGCTTCGGGGGCATTGCTGGCAACAGTGGTGGCGCGTGTCGGCACGCGCCCCGTGCTGCCGCGCTTCGCTCGTGGAGCGGCCACGGGCCGTGTACGCGAGAGGCGTTGCGCCGAGCATGGAGGACGCGGCGGGACGTGTGCCGCGATCCAGCTGAGGAGCGTCGCAACATCGGGTGCCATGCCAATTGACGTCGGGACCTGCGTCGGATCGCCGGCCGGCACCTTGTCGATGACGGTGAGGCGCGTCTCGATGCTCGTGCCGTGCTTGGCATAGACCGAGCCGTCGATGGCGGCGGTGAAGACGACGCGGCCACGGGCTTGCAGCCGCTCGAAAGCTGCGCGCCACGACGGCGCATCAGCTGCGAAGCCGGCGCCGGTAATGGCGACGAGCCGACCACCATCGCCGAGCCGGGCCAGCGCCGAGGCGAGATGACGGCAGGCGGCATCGGCCACCCGGCCGCTGACGTTGGCGAGCACCGAGAACGGCGGGTTCATGAGGACGACCGTCGGCGTGATCGCGCTATCGAGATGATCATCGATCTGCGTCGCGTCGAAGCGCGTGACGGGACTGTCCGGAAAGAGGTGGGTGAGCAGGTCGGCGCGGGTTTCCGCGAGCTCGTTCAAGATGAGCGCGCTGCCGGCGGTCTCGGCCAGGACGGCGAGCAATCCTGTGCCGGCGGACGGCTCGAGCACGCGGTCGCCGGGCACGATCGCAGCCGCGGTGAGTGCGGCAAGGCCCAGAGGCAGCGGCGTCGAGAACTGCTGGAAAGCCTGGGCTTCTTCCGATCGCCGCGTATGTGTGGGAAGGAGATTAGCGATTTTTGTGAGCGGCGGCAGGGCGGCGCCAGGCATCCCGGCCTTGCGCAGGATGACCCTGCCGTACTTGCGCAGGAACAGCACTGTGGCGGCTTCGCAGGCGTCATAGGCTCCTCTTCCACGTCCAGGCGCCGGACGTGTCGGACGCGCCGAAGGCCCGTTCCATGGCCGCCCGCAGCATCGCGGCATCGACGCGGCGGCCGGATTCGAGATGTGCAAGGAGGAGACGGGCTGCCTCGGTGAGGCAAGCGCAGACGTTGTCGTCGGACGGACGTGCGGGCGCTGTGTCGGCCCGGTTGGACAAAGATGTCATGGGGAGGAGCCTTAAGGAGAGCGAAGGACGGGCGAGCCGGCCGGTGCTCTCTCTCGACCGCGCCGGCTCAACCCAGCCGCAGCCAACCTCTCCCTCGGCTCACGCCCGCGCCGCCCGCCATCAGCCGAACCGATGGCCGTCTTCCGTGAACGTGTAGCCGTTGGCGACGATCGCTTCGTCGACGACTTCATCTGAGGTCAGATAGTCGTATTCCCGCTCGAGCTGGCGATAGAGGCAGCGGTCGAGGTCGCGCAGCGCTTCGATGACGGCGTCTTCGGCGTCAGCGGTCATCTCCTGCGAGACAGGGCTGTCGCGTTCGACCGAGATCGCCATGCTGAGCTCGTGGTCGTAATGACCGCGGTGGGCCACGACGGCGTGGAGCTGATAGAAGTTCCGGCGCTGGATGGCCTGAAGCACATCGGCGATGCGGTGGAGGTCGTCATCCTTCGGCGCGTGCTCGCGAATGTTGCGGGATGCCGCCTTCGCGTGGCTATAATGTCCTTCAAAGCAGGCGCCATCGCCCTGGCTCCAGAATCCCGAAAACCAGATGCAGGGCTTGCGCCGCGTGCCGCCGCCATAGAGGCCGACGGCGCGCGTGTCGAGGCGGACGCCGAGGATTTTGCAGATGCGCCCGAAGTCGTCGTAGACGCACTCGAACCAGTCGTCGTCGAAGGCGCCGTTGCGGTACCAGGCGCGGGCCTTTTCTTTCGCTGCGTCCGAGAGCTCGTCGAGGTGAAAGACGGTGGTTTCGATGATCTCAGGCATACGGATCACCTCCGTTCGGCACGATGGCGAGCCAGCCATCGATGCCGATCCCGTCGATCGTTTCACCGGTCGCCCGGGCGAGAAGAACGTCGAAGTGATCGGCCTTGCGCTGCACGCTCTCGTCGAACTCCGAGGGAATCGCCAGCGTCGGCACGTCATAGGGGTCGGTGTGTTCCGGCCAGATGCCCGTCACATAGGTATCGCCCGAACCGTCGACGTCCTCCTTCTGCTGGGACCAGTTGTCGTCCGCGATGGCGAGGCGGCAGGCTTGTGCGAGCGTATCGGCCTCGTAGCGACGGCGTCGATAGACGGGAAGCCGGAACGTTGTCTCGATGATGAAAATCGGCATTGCGGACACTCCAAGGATCGGCGCCCGCCAAGGTCGGCGGGACTGCGAAGCCGGGCTGATGGGAACGGGGTGGAGCGGCTCAGGCGCCGCTCCGCTGTTGCGGCTCACTCGGCCGCAAGCACAGTCGTCTGAAGGTCAGGCTCGTCTGCTTCGTCCGCGTCCTCGTTGAGGAAAGCCGGAAGCTTACCGGTGTCGTCTGTTGGTTCGCCATCGGCGCCGGCATCGAGATCGAGGCCGCGCAAGGGCTCGGGGAGCCAGTCGGAATCGGCGAGAAGCCGCTCGGCCTCCTTGGCCATGTCCGGCTTCTTCAGGTGATCGATCAACTGCGCTGCCGGCTCGCCCTTCGCCTCGCGCACGGCTTCGAGAATGCGCGCCTTGCTGACGCGTCCGAAATAGTTGGCGACGGTCGGCCGCCAACCCGCCTCAGCCATATCGAGCCCGAGCGCGTGGGCGAGACGGTCGGCCTCGGCGATGCGCTGCCGGACACCATGCGGCGAGAGCGCGCCGCTGCCATAGCGGTCGCCGCGCTCGTAGAGGGCATTGATGCCATAGCTGACGCAATGGGCGAGCAGCGCCATGCGGCTCGCTTCATCGAGGGCGTTGAGCCAATCCCAGAGCGCGTCATCGTCATCAGGGAGGTCACGCTTCCATCCCGCATGACGGTCCTCGACGGCCTTTGCCGCGGCGCTGTCGTTCAGGCCATCGGGCTGCGCGGGGAAGTAGACTTCGCGGACGGATGCGTCGAGGCACGAGGTCGAGGTGCGAACACGGAACGTGTCGCGCACCAGCTTGTAGAGAAGGACCGTCATGGCAATGTGTGGATTGCCGGCAACGGCGTCGCGCAACGCGAGTGTGCGGTAGACGGTCAGCTCCGTCACGAGGCGCTCCGGCAGCGGCTTGATGCCATCCTCCTCTTCCTCGTCGTCGACCTGGGCGGGCTTGCCGCCGAGCGTGATGACCGTGGGCTGGACGGCAGCAGCGCCGGGATCGACGTCATTGCCAGCGTTAAATTCAATCTCGTCGCAATTTTCGACCGGCTCCGGCGCCTCGTCCTCCAGTCGGACGAAGCCGCGCTCGACGCGCAGCCGTCCGTCGGCACCGATGCTGACGAAGGCGCCGGCACGCTTGACCTCGTCCGCGTCATAAGTCAGTGGCCGTTCCTCGAGCGCCTCGATCGCTTCCTGGATTTCGCCGAGCCGCCGGTCGACATCGTCCGGCACCTCCTCGGCATCCTGGTATTCGGCTTCGAGCTTGGCCTGCTCCGTGTTCAAGGCCTGAAGCGCCTTCTTCTCCTTGGCCGTCATCTCCGTCTCGACGCCATCGAGCTCGCGCAGAGCGCGCGTATGGCCATAGGGGAAATCGACGGCGACCTCGATCCACTTCCAGCCTTCGGCGGCGACGCTCTCGGCCGCCGCCTTCAGCTTGCCGGCAACCAGGCGGTCGAGAAGCGCCGCGTCCTGCAGCCAGCCGCCATCGTCGGCTTCGAACAGATCGCGCAGGACGACACCGCCGGCCGTCTGGCAGGCCTCGAGGCCGACGAACCGCGCACGCTTGTCGGAGGCGCGTACGGTCCGTTCGGTCAGCATCCTGCGGATCTGATGGGGCGCGTCGTTATAGGAGTCGGCCACCGTCGCCCACACTTCCTCCTGCCGCGCATGATCGATGCTCACGGTGAACGCCATGAGCTGCTCCAAGGACATGCCATCGTCGGCATAGATCTCGAGCAGCTTCTCCGACACCCCGGCCAGGCGCAGACGCTGGCGGACGACGTTGACGCCGATGAAGAAGGTGGCGGCGATCTCCTCCTCGCCGAGCCCCTTCTCTCGTAACGTCTGGAAGGCACGGAACTGGTCGAGCGGATGCAGTGGTGCGCGTTGGACGTTCTCGGCGAGCGAGTCCTCCTCTGCCAGGGTGGTGGCGTCGGTGTCGCGGATTACGCAGGGAACCGCAGCAGTCTTCGCAAGGCGCTTCTGTTTGACGAGAAGCTGCAGGGCACGGTAGCGGCGTCCGCCGGCCGGCACCTCGTACATGCCGGTCTCGTTGCCGTTGTCGTCGAGTTGCGGACGGACAGTAAGTCCCTGGAGCAGGGAGCGTCGCGCGATGTCCTCGGCGAGCTCCTCGATCGAGATGTCGGCTTTCACGCGGCGAACATTCGCCTGTGAGAGAACGAGCTTGTTGAAGGGAATGTCGCGCGATGACGACAGAGTGATCTTTGGCTCAGCTTTGGCCACGGCAGTATCTCCGCGACGGGCCGGCGAGAGACCCTCTCTCACCTCTTCAGCCCGTCGCGCCGACCGCCGCCTTCCTCTGACTCTCTCCACGGCAGCCGGCCGCTGGCCGTCGAACGGGCGCGTTGCGTTCGCGGCCTGCCGCGTTGGTCAACGACATGGATTGTGGCGCATCGCAACTTCGCGACGTCGTGGTCCGCGCCCGGCTGACCGTAACCCGAATGGGCCGAGACCCGCCGTGCGGGGCTCGGGCGAGCGGCCGCAGGCCGCGCGGTAGGGCCCGATAGCGGCCGCTGGCGGCCGCGAAGGCGCCCAAATAGCCGCACTGCTACCGGTGATCATCAGCCAGAACATGCGGAAAAGCAGAGAAATGACGCTCGCATGAGGCGGAGACGTCTGCGGCCCCGGCCATCTGTTAGAACTAACTAACAAACTAACTAACTAACTAACCGACCGACCTGCCGACTAACCGACCGACCTGCCGATCGATCGGACGGATATTTCCTGAGCCCTCCGTTGCGGCACCTGAGCTCAGTGGGGGGACCAGGGATTGAGGATGCTGACGCCCATCGGCTGGAAGTCGCTGATGTTGCGGGTCGCGACGGTCAGGCCATGAACCAGGGCAGTTGCTGCGATGAGCGCGTCGCGCTCCGAGCGCGGGTCGGGAACGTGGAGCCCGGCGCAGCGAAGAGCCACGGCGGTGTCGATCGGTAGAATGCGTCCATCGAAGCGCGGCAGGATCTGATGATCGATCCAGGCCCGCAGCACCACACCCTGCGCCACGTCCCGGCGCTCAATGAGCCGGGCGCCGAGCTCGATCTCGAGCACCGAGATCGCCGACAAAAACATGCTGGCCGCAGGTGTACTATTGGCCCAGGCGACGACGGCGGCTTCGGCCTTTGCGGGACGTCTCAGCTCGAAGATGACATTCGTGTCGAGGAGGAACATCACTCGAGGTCAGCCGGCTTGAAAATCCCGCTGCCGACGCGAGGCGGCTCAAAGTCGAAGTCCGCCTCATCACCTGACTGCGTCACGGCCTCGAGCAGAGACATGTGTCCGCCGGCAAGGCGCTGGTAGTCCTCGATCGTCAACAGGACATGCGCCGGCTTCCCCCGATCGGTGATGAACACGGGGCCATTGGCGGCAGCCTTCTTGGCGCCGCTGGTATCCTGGTTGAACTCTCGGCTGGTGATTGTCGTGACGGTCATGGTGTCCTCCGCCACGGAATATATGTAGCAATGTGTCTACATTCAAGGCTGCGCGCCGTCCATTGATAATGTTCCTATTTTGTTCCTAGACAAGATCCCCTGTGCCGCCCCTGTCGCGGGCTTTCAGGTGGAAGTTGTCATGTCGCGTCCCGGTTACGCCGAGCTGCAAGTCACGAGCAATTTCAGCTTCTTGCGGGGCGCGTCGCACGTCCTCGAGCTGGTCGCCACCGCCGCCAGGCTCGGCCATCGCGCGATCGCCATCACCGACCGCAATACGCTTGCCGGCATCGTCCGGGCGCACGTGGCTGCCAAGGACGCGAAGCTCCGGCTTGTCGTCGGCGCGCGCATCGATCTGCAAGACGCACCGAGCCTACTCTTGTATCCGACCGACCGTGAGGCCTACGGACGGCTCTCGCGGCTGATCACGGTCGGCCGCCGCCGGGCGCCGAAGGGCGAATGCCATCTGACGCTCGAGGACGTGCTCGGACACGCCGAAGGCCAGATCGCGATCGCGCTGTCGGCGGAGCGCGGCCTCCATCCGACACCGGACGGCGGCGAGAGCTTCGCGTCCTTTCTGCTCAAGCTCGCCGACGCTTTTCCCGGCGCGGCCTATCTTGCCGGCACGCATCGCCTCAGCGGCAATGACCGGCATCGGATCGCGCTGCTCGCCGAACTGGCCGAGCCGTGCGGCACGCCGCTGGTCGCGACCAACGATGTGCAGTGCCACGATCCAGCACGCAAACAGCTCCATGACATTCTCACCTGTATTCGCGAGCACTGCACCATCGACAATGCCGGCTTGAGGCTCGCGCCCAATGCCGAGCAGTATCTGAAGTCGCCCGAGCAGATGGCACGGCTGTTCGATGGATTTCCCGATGCGCTGGCACGCACCATTGAGATCGCCGAGCGCTGCCGCTTCTCACTCGACGAACTGCGCTACGAATACCCGATCGAGCTGACGACAGAGGGCCGCGCTCCGCAGCAGGAGCTCGAGCGCCTGACGTGGATTGGCGCGCGCGAGCGCTATCCCGACGGCGTGCCCAACAAGGTCCGCGCCAACCTCACGCACGAGCTCGCGTTGATCGCCGAGCTCGAGTACGCGCCCTACTTCCTGACCGTGCATGACATCGTGCGCTTCGCACGCAGCAAGGAGATTCTCTGTCAGGGCCGCGGCTCGGCGGCCAACAGCTCCGTGTGCTACTGCCTCGCCATCACCGCTGTCGATCCCGCGCAACACGATCTCTTGTTCGAGCGTTTCATCTCCGCCGCCCGCAACGAGCCACCGGACATCGACGTCGATTTCGAGCACGAGCGGCGCGAAGAGGTCATCCAGTACATCTACGGCAAGTACACGCGCGAGCGCGCCGGCCTCGCCGCGACCGTAATCCGCTACCGGGCACGCTCGGCTGTGCGCGAGGTCGGCAAGGCCATGGGCCTGTCCGGGGATGTGGTGAGCGGCCTCGCCAAGGGCACCTGGGGCTGGAGCAGCAAGGTTGTCTCCAACAAGCAGGTCGGCGGGATCGGCCTCGATCCGACCGACGGTCGGCTCGCCATGACCCTGGCGCTGGCGCAGGAGCTCGTCGGGTTCCCGAGGCACTTGTCCCAGCACGTCGGCGGCTTCGTGATGACCTGGCGGCCGCTGGCCGATCTCGTGCCGATCGAGAATGCCGCCATGGTCGACCGCACGGTGATCGAATGGGACAAGGACGACTTGCAGGCTGTCGGCTTGATGAAGGTGGATGTGTTGGCACTCGGCATGCTGACCTGCATCCGGAAGGCGTTCGATCTCATCAAGAACCACTATGCCAAGGACTTCGATCTCGCCTCGGTGCCGCGTGACGATCCGGCCGTCTACGACATGTTGTGCCAGGCTGATTCCGTCGGTGTGTTCCAGGTCGAAAGCCGGGCGCAGATGACCATGCTGCCGCGGCTCAAGCCACGCTGCTTCTACGATCTCGTCATCGAGGTGGCGATCGTCCGTCCCGGCCCGATACAGGGCGACATGGTCCATCCCTACCTGCGGCGCCCCAATGGCGAGGAGGCCGTGACCTATGCCTCGCCGGCATTGAAAGATGTGCTCGGGAAAACGCTCGGCGTGCCGCTGTTCCAGGAGCAGGCCATGAAGATCGCCATCGTGGCGGCGGGCTTCTCGGCCGACGAGGCCGACGGACTGCGCCGCGCCATGGCGACGTTCCGGCATACCGGTACGATCCATACGTTCCGCGAGAAGTTCATCGCCGGCATGGCGCGCAACGGTTGCGATCCGGCCTTCGCCGAGCGTTGCTTCAATCAGATCGAGGGCTTTGGCGAGTACGGCTTTCCGGAGAGCCACGCGGCAAGCTTCGCTCAACTCGCCTACGTCTCGGCCTGGATCAAGAAGCACTATCCGGCAGCGTTCGCCTGCGCGCTGCTCAACTCCCAGCCCATGGGATTCTACGCGCCGGCGCAACTCGTGCGTGATGCACGTGATCACGATGTGAAGGTACTGTCCGTCGACATCAATCACTCAGAGCACGACTGCACGCTGGAGCCCGCCCCCGAGACACCGGACCGCTTCGCCCTCCGTCTCGGCCTGCGCCAGGTTTCCGGCGTCAATACCGCCGACGCCCAGAAACTCGTGGCCGCCCGTAGCAATGGCTATGCGGACATCCCGCAGCTCTGGCGCCGTGCCGGCCTGCGTGCGGCTTCGCTCGAGCACCTGGCCAATGCCGATGCGTTTCGCTCGATGGGCCTCGACCGCCGCACGGCATTGTGGGACATCAAGGCGCTGCCGGCGGCACCGCCGCTGCCGCTGTTCGCGGCGATCGGCGAGGACGAGATGTTCGACGAGCCCGACGCCAATCTCACCCCCATCTCGCTCGGCGAGCACGTGGTCGAGGACTACCAGACCCTGCATCTCTCCCTGAAGGCCCACCCCATGGCGCTTTTGCGCCACGACATGACGGAGCTGGGTTGCGTGCGCTGCTAGGAACTCGCCACACGCCCGAACAATCGCCGTCTGAAGGTGGCGGGCCTGGTGCTGGTACGGCAGCGGCCCGCCACGGCGAGCGGCGTGATCTTCGCGACGCTCGAGGATGAGACCGACATTGCCAACATTATCGTCTGGCCGAAGGTCTTCGAGAAATACCGCCGCGTCGTGCTCTCCGCGAGCCTGCTCGGCGTCGAGGGGCCGCTGCAGCGCGAGGGCATTGTCATCCATGTCGTCGCACAACGCCTCGTCGATCTCAGCCATCTGCTCGGCACGCTCGGCGACCGCGACACCCTCAATGCGCCGCTGGCGCGGGCCGATCATGTCAAGAACAGCAGCCACGATCCGCGCGACGCCGGCGACCGCTCACGCAGCCGGCGGGGTAACGGCTATCGATCACGGGATTTTCATTGATGCTGAGAGCAGCTCAGAAACTGAAGCGCCTGAACTTCGGTGCCCAGGCACTGGACGTTCCGCGCACATGAATCCATCATCTGTGCTCCGAGCACTGCCATCTCGGTGCGAACTGACCCCCATGAGGAAGCATTGAGCTGGACTTGCATTGCCGTGTTACCCAACATTGGTCTCGAGAATCCGATTGGGGGCGGACGCATCGCCATAGCATCGACGCAGGATCGGCGTGTCGACGCCGCCATCGTGCAGCAGCCTGTGCTTCGAGACTTTCTTTCTCGCTTCTACGACACTCACAACAATCCGATCGCGCCAAGCGTCATACTCTGGGATTCGTCGATTGAGCCTGAGTTCCCTCGGTTCGATGCCATGTGCAGTTTTCGCGACGCCGTTGCCACCTCCCATGTCCTGATAGCTCGAGCTCGGGCGATAGGTGGTAGCTTTCCGCCTTCTACTCAGTGGATGGACAGCTTCAGCATATTCCCCTGGATGCTTACGCGCGATCACGAGCACATCGTCTGCCGGACACCTGCCGTCCGCGGCATGCACGATATCAAGAGCTTTCGCGGACAATCGTCGCCCGAACTCGTGCATCGATCGCTCTACAGCAGCGATCTCGATCGACCACTCTTCGTTGCGCTGCGTCAAAAGTGGTGTGATGTCTACATCGATGGGTCCGATACTCATTCAGACGTGGCGCTGTTTCGTTCGCTCAATATGGCGTTTCGAGCCGGCACTATCCCGGCTGGTGCAGATGCGACGGACTATGACTACGGCAGGTCGATAGCGCTTTGGGTATCGGCCTTTGAGATCCTGGCGCACCCTGGCGGAGGCGGCAAAGCCGATCTTCTCAAGGTCTATGATCTTCTAGAGAAGGCGTCCTACGTCTCCGAAATTACCTCTGATACCGACTCCGGCTGATTGATTCACGCTATGTGCTGGATTCACATGGGGC
>JAHDXT010000038.1 GCA_023384095.1 Hyphomicrobiaceae bacterium | reverse complement strand
CGATTACTTGGTGAGCCTGATCACGCGCACGTAGCGTTCACCCGATTCCCCTGCCGAGCGGCGGCGACCCGGGCCCCACCGATTGCCGGTCGAACGCCCCGAAGGCGAGGAGTCCCGCGAAGAAGCCGCCCAGATGCGCCTCCCAGGCGATAGCCTCCGGCTCCGTGAGCCCGCCGAACCCGAGGGAGAACAGGAAGTTCAGCAGCACCCAGAGGCCCACCGTGAGCTGCACCCGCCGGTCCTGCAGCATCTCGCCGAGGTCCATTCGCGGCACCTCGCGCGCGCCTTCCGGGATCAGCCCGGCGCCGCCGCGGTCCATGGCGTTGAACAGGAACCGCATCAGTCCGCCCATCAGGCCGGAAACCGCGCCAGACGCCCCGACCATCGGCGCCAGCAGCCCGGGATTGAACGCCAGGAACATCAGCGCGCCGGCGATGCCGCTGAGAAGGCCGAACAGGAGGAAGCGCAGGCTGCCGATGCGCCGCGCGATGGGGGTGCCGAACGCGAGCAGCCAGGCGCTGTTGATCAGCAGGTGCAGCGGATCCCCGTGCACGAACATGTGCGTGAAGAACGACGTGACGGTCGTCACGGCCCCGCCGGGCAGCTCGAGGAGCCCGGGCCCGTATCGCGCCGGGATGAAGCCGAGGCCCAGCACCACGTAGGCGTCCTCGATCTCGGTGAGGAAGATGCGCACGACATGGACCAGGGCGAACGCGGCGATGAGGCCCAGGACAACCAGAGGCGCATTAACGATGGGCTCACGGCGCACGTGCCGATCCTTCGCTGCGGGTGTTCCATCTATAGGCCCAGCCCCACGGCGGCAACCGCCCGGGCCCATGCGCCGCAGGGAAAGCGCCGCAGGGGGCCTGCGCTGGCACGAAACCTGCTGTGGGAGCGAGGAAGCCGCCGGCAGGTCCGGGAGACACGTCGTCTCGCGTGAGCCGTACAGGTCGTCGTCCAGGTGATGGAATGAAGCACGCCACAAGCAGAACGCTTTTCGACTACTGGAACAAGGTCCGCGGCGCCCGCAAGGCCCCGCGCCGTTTCGAGATCGAGCCGGCCCGCCTCGCCGGCATCCTGCCCGAGAGCTTCATTCTCGAGCAGGCGGGCGCGGATGCCTACCGCTTCCGGCTCGCCGGCACCAGGCTCTGCGAGCAGTTCGGCGTGGAGCTCCGCGGCCGCAACTTCCTCGAACCCTGGGATGAGCAGGACCGGTCGGCGCTGCGGCGGCGGCTTGCGGCCATGGCCGAGCAGGGAGCCGTGTGCCTGTTCGAGTTCGAGGCCTACGGGCCGGCGCAACGCGCCGTGCATTTCGAGGTGCTGATGGTGCCGCTCGTGCAGCGCGATGCCGTCATCGACCGGTTTCTCGGCGCGATGAGCACCAACGACGAGCCGGCGTGGCTCGGCACGGAACGCCTCGACAGGCGACAGCTCCTGCGGCATGAGCTGATCTGGCCCGACGGGCTGCCGCCCGGGGCCCGCCTGTTCAGGCCGGTGCCGCTGCCGCAGGTCCGAGACGCGCGCCTCGTCCGCTCCGATCGCCGCAGCTTCCGCGTTTACGAGGGCGGCCTCTCGCACCAGACGCCGGAAAAAGGCTGAGACACGCCTCCTCGCCACCCTGAGCGACGCCTTCGTCGGGGTCTGACCCTTGGACCTGCTTGGACCTAGCCGCCGCTGCGGACGACCTTGACGCTGTCGGTCGGCACCGCCCGGACCGTCTTCTGCCGCTGGAGGTGGGCGGCGACGACGTCCCAGATCGGCGGACCCTCGGTCGCCTGGTTCACCGAGGCCCAGCCCGCGACGACGTAGGTACGTCCTGCCTCGATGGCCTCGCCCGTCCGCAGCAGCGTCAGGTTCGAGATCCGCCGGCCCATGCCGGCATCGATGGCGATCGTGAACCCGAGCCCGCCGACGCGCACCATATCGCCGCCCTGCTGGTAGTAGGGGTCTGGGTTGAACAGGTTGTCGGCGACGTCCTCCAGGACGTCCTTGAGCATCTGCCCCGAGAACGTGACGCGATAGCAGGCCGGATAGGTCATCGCCGTGGAGTTGTAGACGTCCTCCCAGGTGATCGCCTGTCCGGGCAGCAGCGTCGCGCCCCAGCGGAAGCCGGGCGACAGGCTGATCTCGGCGTCGCGCTCGGCCAGCATTGCCTCGCAGATCACGTCGTCGAGCGTGCCGTTGAAGTTGCCGCGACGGTAGAGCAGCGACTCGGTGCGGGCGAGCTCGCTCCCCAGCATGGCCGCGTGCGGCGCTCTGATCTCCTGCACGAGCGCTGCCATCTCGGCATCGGGCGCAATCGCGTCCGCGAGCACCGGGATCAATGCGTAGCTGTAGTCCACGATCTCGCCCTGCCGCACGTCGAGATCGAGCCGCGACAGGAACTTGGCGTGCGAGCCCGAGGCCACCAGCAGCGTCTTGCCGACCCTGACCGGGAACGGCAGGGCGTCGTGCGTGTGGGCAGCCAGGATGACGTTGATGCCGTCCACCCGCGCGGCCAGCTTGCGGTCGACGTCGAAGCCGTTGTGGGAGAGCAGCACGACGAGATCGGCGCCGCCGGCCCGCGCCGCCTGGACCTGTCGCCGCACGTCCTCCTCGCGGATGCCGAACGACCAGTGGGGCATCATCCAGCGAGGGTTGGCGATCGGCGTGTAGGGGAAGGCCTGGCCGATGACCGCGATCTTCAGACCGCCGCGCTCGAACACCTTGGCGGCGTGGAACACCGGCTCCTCGAAGTCCGTCTCGACGATATTGCCGGCGAGGAAGGCCAGCGGCGCCGTGCCCGGACGCTCGCGGCTGCCGAACAGCTCGGCGACGCGGGCGGCCCCGAGCGTGAACTCCCAATGACCCGTGGTCGCCTCGACGCCGAGCTGTGCGAGGACCTCGACCATGTCGCCGCCCTTCGACGCCAGCGCCGTGTAGGAGCCTTGCAGCGCATCGCCGCCGTCGAGCAGCAGCGTGCGCTCCGGCCCCCGCTCCGCGCGCACCGCCTTGACGAGCGTTGCGATCCGGTCGATGCCGCCGACCCGGCCATAGGTCCGGGCGAGCGCCTCGAAACCGCTCGCAGACAGCATGTAGGCGGCGTGCGAGCCGGGCTCGATACCGGCGGCCTTCAGGAACTCGCCGCCGCTGATGTGCGGGAATAGCCCCTGCATCTCGCCGACGCCGAGATTGATCGACGGCTCGCGGAAGTAGACGGGGACGAGCTGGGCGTGCAGGTCCGCGATGTGCAGCAGCGTCACCTGCCCCTTGGGCGTGAACCGGAGCAGGTCCCGCTCATCGAGCCGCTGCCGCGCGGCCGCCCGCGGGAGCTTGCCTCCGAGGCCCGTCACCACGGCGGCGGCCGCCGCGACCTGGATGAACGCGCGTCGCGTCGTCATTCGGACATCCTCGAAGCGCCACCCGGCCCGGATTGCGGGCTTCAGCTCGCCTGCTCATTCCTGGCCGAGTTGCGGCCCGAGCCGTCCCGTCACTTGTTGACGGGACTCTCCGGGTCCATAAGCAGCGCGACGATGTCCTTGATCTGCTCGACGGTGAGAACCTTGTTCGTCCCGAATCGCGGCATGTTCGCGCAAGCGACATGCGCCTGCGGGTTGTAGATCCGCTCGTAGACGACCTTCGCCTCCCGTTCGGCGAAATTGCGGCTCTTGCCGTACGCGTGGAGGCTGGGGCCGAGAGTGCCGAAGCTCGCCTCCTTCTTGTCGAGCTGATGGCAGGCGTAGCAGTTGCCGCCGTTCTCGCGCGCTGCCGGATAATCGCTGAAGCGCAGTCCATAGCCGGACTGCGCCAGCTTCTCGCCCTTCTTCCAGTCGCCGATGAACTTGCCGTCGGCGGGATAGACGATATTGGCCTTCTCGCGCGCGATGATCGCGTTCGCCACCGCGTTCGACGGCGTATTATGGCTCGTGGTGCATTCCTTCATCGTCTGGTCCTGCTCGAGCCGCGCCTGCCATTCCGGCGCGGCGCTCTTCCAGCTCGCCTTCATGACCTGATCGACCTTGGCCGCGTCGACCGCCGGCTTCTGCTGGGCGTAGGCTGCGGCTCCACCCGCGAGGCTGACCGCAACGAGGGCAGCGATGCCTTTCCTCATGACACTCCTCCCACTCGCCTAGCGCTTGATCGCGGGGGCGCTGATCTCGCCGCCGGCGGCCTTGTGATTGAGGTACATGGTGAGAGCCACGGTCGCATCGGACCCATAGTCGACGCGCGGCAGCCGCATCTGCCAGTAGCAGTCGTAGATGCGGTGCTGCATGGTCATGACGTGGGTGGACGACACGCGGTAGGCCGGCCACTCGCCGACGACCTTGCGGGCTTCCGCCGGCTTCGAGAGATAAGGCAGCTCCTGCAGCCGGATGCGCTTGCCGTCGTCCGCATGGCAGGTGGAGCAGGAGAAATCCATCGGGCCCTGACGGCGGAAGAAGATCGCCTCGCCGAGGGCCAGCATCTCCTTCTCCTTGGCATGCTCGACGTGCGGCGCGAACTTCATGCCGCTCGACTTGGAGGCGATGTAGGTCGCGATCGCACCGATGTCGGTGGCCGGCCGGCCGCCGCCCGGGAACGGCTTCACCGCGTCCTTGCGGGCGATGCCCTGCAGCTTCTCGATGCACCAGACGACGCGCGCCTCGGCGTCCATGACGCGGTCTGCGTCGGCGAAGTAGCGCGGCAGCTCCGCGAACGCGCCATCCAGCACGCCCGGCCCCTTGCCGAGATCGCATTGCTCGAGCGAGGCGTTGCTCGGTCCCGCCTTGGTCTTCCAGAGCGTCTCGCCGCGGTCGACGTCCAGATTGCCCGGATTGGCCCAGGGGTCCGCCTTGAGCATCTTCCGGTATTGCTCGAGACCCCTCTCCGTCGCCGCATCCTGGGCACCGAGCGGCGCAGTGCCCGCTAGCAGAGCTGCTGCCATCGCAGCAAGCAGCAGGCGAGTGTTGCCCGTTCGCACGATTGGTTTCCTCCCTGACGTCCAGCGCTTCTTCAAGATTTGTCGCGAGGGGACTGCGCACCGCCCCCGGATGAAACATTCAAATGTCAGAATATGAGCGATGCGGACATTGAGCAAGCGTTGCGTCGCGCTCTGGCGCACGGCCGTTCGATCAGCCGCGCTGCAACCGCAATTTCTCCACCGCCGCGATCGTCTCGGCCAGCGTCTCGATGACGAGGTCGGCACCGAGCTCGCGTGCCGGAACGCGGGAATAACCGAAGCTGACCAGGACCACGGGGAGGCCGGCGGCGCGTGCTGCAGCCACGTCGGCGCCGCTGTCGCCGACCATCACTGCTTGATTCGCCGTAACGCCAAGCAAGTCCAGCGCCACCTCCAGCATGGCCGGGTGCGGCTTCAAGGGGCGCGTCTCGAGCCCGCCGACCACCGCCTGAAAGCTCGTGCCGAGCCCGAGTTTCGCCAGAACGTCCTCCGTGATCGCCTGGGGCTTGTTGGTGCAGACGGCGAGCCTGACGTCCTGCCCGCGCAACTGCTCCAGCAGCTCGCCTGCATGCTCGTGGACGAGCGTTCGCGCCACGGATGCGCGCCGGAACGCCGCCATGTAGTCCGCATGGAGACGTTGTGCCAGCTCGGTGTCGGCCGCAGTGCCGCGCGCTGCCATCGCCCTCTCGATCAGCACCCGCGTGCCACCCCCGACCATCTTGCGCACCTCCGCGTCGGAGAACGGGGCCAGGCCTGCGCGCGCGAGCACCGGATTCAGCGCGTCCGCGATGTCGCCCGCGCTATCGATCAGAGTTCCGTCGAGATCGAAGAGGACGGCCTGCGGCCAGGGCTCAGCCACGGGTGAGCGCCGCCACGCCCGGGAGCTCGCGGCCTTCGAGCCATTCCAGGAAGGCGCCCCCCGCCGTGGAGACATAGGAGAGCTGGTCCGCCACACCGGCGTCGTTGAGCGCGGCCACGGTATCGCCGCCCCCGGCGATCGAGACGAGCCTGCGCGCCTTGGTGAGGCGGGCCGCCTCGCGCGCCAGCGCGAACGTCCCCTCTCCGAAGGGCGGGGTCTCGAAGGCGCCGAGCGGTCCGTTCCAGAGCAGGGTCCGGCAGCGGGTGATGACATCGGTGAAGTGCTCCACCGATTTCGGCCCGACGTCGAGGACCATGCTATCCGGCGGCACCTCCAGGATCGGAACGACCTTGGTGGGAACGCCCGCCTCGAGCGCCTTCGCGACAACCGCGTCCGGCGGCAGCACCACCTCGCAACTCTTGGCCTTGGCGGCTTTCATCACGTCGAGGGCCGTCTCGCGGAAGTCCGGCTCGGCCATCGAGCGGCCGATCTCGACGCCCTGCGCGAGATAGAAGGTGTTGGCCATGCCGCCGGCGATGATGAGCTTGTCCACCTTGGCGACGAGGTTCATCAGCACCGGAATCTTGGTCGAAACCTTGGCCCCTCCCACGATCGCCGCGGTCGGCGGGTCGGGCCGGTCGAGCGCGGAGCGCAGCGCCTCGATCTCCTCCATCATCAGCGGACCGGCGTAGGAGGGCAGGAAGTGCGTTACGCCCTCGGTCGAGGCATGCGCCCGGTGTGCGCTGGAGAAGGCGTCGTCGACGTAGATGTCGCCCAGGGCGGCGAGCTCCTTGGCGAAGGCCGGGTCGTTCTTCTCCTCGCCAGCGTGGAAGCGCAGGTTCTCGAGCACCGCGATCTGGCCCGGCGCGAGCGCATTGACCGCCGCCCGAGCCCTGGGACCGATGCAGTCTTCGACGAACGCGACGGGCGTGTTCAGCAATCCGGCGAGCTTCGAGGCGACCGGCTTCAGCGTGAACTCCGGGTCAGACGCTGCCTTGGGCCGGCCGAAATGCGAGATCACTACGACGCGCGCGCCCCGTCCCGCCAGATCGAGGATGCCGGGCGCCAGCCGCTCCAGGCGCGTGGCGTCCGTCACTCGGCCCTCGCGCACCGGCACGTTGAGGTCTGCGCGCACCAGCACGCGCTTGCCGTGGACGTCGAGGCCTGCGGTCGTCTTCAGCTTGTCGAGGTCCATGGGTGTCCTCCCGCGAGAAAGCGGCCTGATCAACCGCTCTTGGCAACGATCGTCCTGGCCGTTTCGACGACGCGATCGCCCGTCAATCCGAAATGCTGGAACAGGGCCGGCGCAGGCGCCGACGCCCCGAAGCCGGAGAGGCCGACGAACACGCCCCCGTCCCCGAGCCATTCGTGCCAGCCCTGGGCCACCGCGGCTTCGATTCCGATCCGCGGCGCCTCGCCGAGCACTGCGAGCCGGTAGCTCTCCGGCTCCTGCCGGAACAGCTCGAAGCAGGGCATGGAGACTACCGCCGCGGCGATGCCTTCGCGGGCCAGCGCCTCGGCGGCCTCGACGGCGAGTCCGACCTCGGAACCCGTGGCCAGCAACGTGACATCGCGCCTGCCCTCTGGCTCGCGCAGCACGTAAGCGCCCCTGGCGCAGAGGTTCTCATCCGTGTGGGTCGTCCGCAGATTGGGCACGGCCTGCCGGGTCAGCGCCAGGATCGTCGGCGTATCTCCGGGCTCAACTGCAAGCTCCCAGCACTCGGCGGTCTCGACGCCGTCCGCCGGCCGCATGACGTTGAGGTCAGGCATCGCCCGCAGGCTCGCCAGATGCTCGATGGGCTGGTGCGTTGGCCCGTCCTCGCCGAGGCCGATCGAGTCGTGCGTCATGACGTAGACGACGCGCTGGCGCATCAGTGCGGACAGGCGGATCGCGGGACGGCAGTAGTCCGTGAACACGAGGAACGTGCCGCCGTAAGGGATGAGGCCGCCGTAGAGCGCCAGCCCGTTCATGGCTGCCGCCATGCCGTGCTCGCGGATGCCGTAGTGGATATAGCTGCCGCTGAAATCGCCTTTGCCGATGACGGCCTGCGATCTGGTCTTCGTGTTGTTGGAGCCGGTGAGGTCGGCGGAGCCCCCGATCAGCCCCGGCAGCACCGGCACCAGGTGCTCGAGTGCGAGCTCGGACCACTGCCTGATGGCCCTCCTGGCAGTTTCGGCCGCTGCCTTGCGCTTGGCCTCGTCGATGGCGCCGCGCAGCGCTTCGCGCACCGCGCCGGCCGGATGCTCGAAGCGGGCTCTGACGCCGCCGTCGAGCGCCTCCCAGCGCGCCTGCCATTGCGCGCGCTCGCCCGCGCCGCGCCGTCCCGCCGCCCGCCAGGCGGACAGCACCGGCTCCGGCACCTCGAACGGCGGATAGGGCCAGCCGAGCCGCTCGCGGGCGGCGGTGATCTCGTCGGCACCGAGCGGCGAGCCGTGTGTCGAGGCCGTGCCCTGCTTCTTCGGAGCGCCGAAGCCGATCACCGTCTTGCAGGCGAGGAGCCACGGCCTGCTGGTGTCGGCATGGGCGCGGGAGATCGCGGCGGCGACGGCGGCGGGGTCGTGCCCGTCGACAGAAGCCGCATTCCAGCCGGCAGCCTCGAAGCGGCGGATCTGGTCCTCGGAGGTCGAGAGCGCCGTCGGTCCGTCGATCGATATGCCGTTGTCGTCGAACAGCACGATCAGCCTGCCCAGCCCGAGGTGGCCCGCCAGCGTGATCGCCTCCTGACTGATGCCCTCCATCAGGCAGCCGTCGCCGGCGATGACGTAGGTGTGGTGCTGGATGACATCGGCCCCGAGCCGCGCGTTCCAGATGCGCTCGGCGATCGCCATTCCGACTGCTGTCGCAAGCCCCTGCCCCAGCGGCCCGGTCGTGGTCTCGATGCCGGGCGCGTGCCCGTGCTCGGGGTGACCGGCCGTCTTCGAGCCGAGCTGGCGGAAGCGCTTTATCTCATCGATGTCCATCCCCGGATAGCCGGTCAGATAGAGCAGCGCGTAAAGCAGCATGGAGCCGTGGCCGGCCGACAGGACGAAGCGGTCGCGGTTCGGCCATTCGGGATCGGCTGCGTCGTAGCGCAGGAACCGGGTGAACAGCACCGTGGCGACGTCGGCCATGCCCATAGGCATGCCGGGATGCCCCGACTTCGCATTCTCGACTGCGTCCATGGCCAGCGCGCGGATGGCGTTGGCCATCTCGGCATGGCTCACGCCGGCGCTGTCAGCAGCCGCGGGTTGCGAACGTGGCATCAGTCTTCCTCTTCCCTGTCGGTCCTGGCGCTGCCGCGCCTCGTCACTGGCGCTGCCGCGCCTCGTCACTGGCGCTGCCGCGCCGGGCCCGGGCGGTGTCGCGCGACCCATTTAGCGGCGGCGGCCGATGTCGTCTACCCGGAGGACCGTCGCACGACAGCGACGCGCGCATTCAGTTTCTGGCAAGGAAAGCCTCGACCTCAGCCCGGGTCGGCAGACCGGAGCGGGAGCCGAGGCGGGTGCACTTCATGGCCGCTACCGCACAAGCGAAGCGGGCGCAGCTCTCGACCGGCTGCCCCTCGACGAGCGCCAGCGTGAAGGCGCCGTGGAATGCATCGCCCGCGCCCGTGGTATCGACGGCATCGACGGGGAAAGCTGGCTGCGATCCGCCGCCCGCGGCATCGGCCCAGCGGTAGCCGCCGACTCCGAGCGTGACGCCCGCGTGTCGCGGCCCGAGCTGCAGCACCCGCCGCAGCCGGGCGCCGGTGCCGGGCTGCGGCGCGAAATCCTTGAGCGCCGGCGCCGAGAAGATCGCGTAGTCGGTGAGCGCCAGCACTTCCGCGAGCGCCTCGCGGGCGCCCAGGTCGGCGTCCAGCACGGTGATGATCCCCTCCCGGCGCGCGCGGGCGAACGATACCCGCAGCGCCTCGAGCCAGCGCACGTCACCCAGCACCGCGGCGGCGCCCTTGATCCGCTCCAGCGGCAGCCAGCTCGTGCCGGCAGGCATGTTGATGTCCCGCGCGCCGACGATCAGGCGCTCGCCGGCGTCATCGACGATGATCGCCGACGTCGAGGTGCGCCCCTCCTCGAACGACTGCAACGAGCGGACATCGACGCCGGCGCTCTTGAGCCCGGCCTTCACCCTGGCGCCGGCGTCGTCGTCGCCGACGCGGCTCCACAGCTCCGCCCTGCCGCCGAGGCGCGCGATGGCAGCCGCGGCGTTGGCAGCCATGCCGCCGCCGCTTTCCACGTGCTCCATCGCGCGCACCTTGGACGGCGCGCGCGGAAAGGCCTCGACCCGGTAGATGCGGTCGAGCGCAGAATGGCCGACACAGATGATCCGCTTCATGGCAGTTCCCCCGGTTCAGCCAGCTATTGGGGGGCGGGGGTCACGCGTCAAGCCCTGGCGTCCGTGGTTTCGGGCGCACGCTGTCCCAGCAATGCCGGCACAAGAGCCCCCAAGCCTCCCCGCAAGGGGCAGGGGAGACGCTTGATCCAGCCCTCCCCTTTGACGGCGAGGGCGGCGCTGGCGCGCGGGTGATGTGGAGCGATGGACGCGAACCTTACCGCAAAAAGAACCCCCACCCCCGACCCCTCCCCGCATGGGGGAGGGGAGATGGAGCGCCCCGCCGATGAGGCTATGGCAGCGGCGCAGGCCGCGGGGCAGCAAGAGCACGAGGAGACGGAGCGCCCCGCCGATGCAGTCCTAGCCGGCGCTCCTCTGCCGCTTCGTCACCCGGTCGATCTCGACCAGCTCCGACATCAGCGCCTCGAACCGGTCGAGCGGCACCATGTTCGGCCCGTCGGATGGCGCCCGGTCCGGGTCCTGGTGCGTCTCGATGAAGAGCCCCGCCACGCCGGCCGCGACGGCCGCCCGCGCCAGCACCGGCACGAAACGCCGGTCGCCGCCGGACGCCGTCCCCTGCCCGCCCGGCTGCTGCACCGCGTGCGTGGCGTCGAAGATCACCGGCGCCCCGGTCTCCGCCAGGATCGGCAAGGCACGCATGTCGACCACCAGCGTGTTGTAGCCGAAGCTGACGCCGCGCTCCGTCACCAGCACGCGGCGGTTGCCGCTGCCGGTGATCTTGGCGACGACGTTCTTCATGTCCCAGGGCGCCAGGAACTGGCCCTTCTTGACCTTCACGGCGCGACCGGTCATCGCCGCTGCGACCAGCAGGTCCGTCTGCCGGCACAGAAAGGCCGGGATCTGCAGCACGTCCACCGCCTCGGCGACAGGGGCGCACTGGGCCGCCTCGTGGACGTCGGTGACGCAAGGCAGCCCCAGGCTGTCCCTGATCTCGGCGAACACCGGCAGGGCCGCGGCGAGGCCCATGCCGCGCCGGCCGGCGAGGCTGGTCCGGTTCGCCTTGTCGAACGACGTCTTGTAGACGAGCCCGACGCCGAGCCGGGCGCAGGTCTCCTTGAGCGCCGCCGCCATCTCGAGCGCGTGGGCGCGGCTTTCCATCTGGCACGGGCCGGCGAAGACGGCGAGCGGCCGGTCGTTGGCGAAGGTCACGGAGCCGACCGTGACGGCGGGATCAGGGGCAGGCGAATCGGTCTGGGTCATGGAACTGGCTCATAAGGCCTCAAGCCGGCGGCCGCGACGGCCGGCTCGCCGCAGGCCGGCGGCATCGGTCAGCTCTCCGCCACGCGCGCGCCGCGCCTCAGCGGCGCCACACCCTTGCCGCCCAGCTCGGCGTAGCGAGGCAGGTCGTCGGCCACCTCGAACCAGGCGAGCTGCTCGGCGGCGTAGACGTGGCCGCGCGGCGTGAACTGGCTCGGGTCGGCCAGCGTGCCGATGTGCAGGTGGACCTCGCCTGGGAACCGGTCCGCGGTATAGGCCATCGGCGAGCCGCAGCGCGGGCAGAAGTAGCGCCAGACGCCGGGAGAGGATTGATATGCGGCGGGCTCGCCCTGAAGATAGCGGAACTGCTCCAGCGCGACCCCCAGATAGGTGGCGACCGCGGCCGAGTTCGCCCGCCGGCAGCTCTCGCAATGGCAGTGGGCCACCCACTTGGGCGCGCCGTCGAACTCGTAGGCGAGCGCCCGGCACAGGCAATGGCCGCGTGTCGTGGGCATTGGCTTTTTCCCGCTGAGATTGAGATGCCAGCGGGCAGCTTACACCACCGGCAGCGTACTGAAAGCCCGCGATCGGCGGCAGGGACCGCGAGTGATACGGGTGCCATACGCGCGAAGGCCGAGCTGCGCCCCTGGCGCTTGCCCGGCCTTTACCGCCCCCGGACCGGCCGCCCCCCGGCAGCCGGCCCGTCTGTCCCCCGAAGCTCAGTCCTGTGGAGCCCGCTTTGACCACCACGGCGTTCGCTGCGGCGACTCTTTTCCACAGCTTCTCCACAGGTTTTAGGAGTTAGCGCTACAATCGATTCGCGCGCAAGCGCTCCGCCTGGCCCGCGCATCAAGTCGTGGACTGAATGTGGTTAATTTGCAACGGCGCGCTGAACGGCTGAGCCGCCGGATCGCCGGGCACCCGCTGCTAGACCAGCCGCGACTGATCCACGGTGGCGGCGACGAAGCTTCGGAACAGAGGATGCGGGTCGAACGGCCGCGACTTCAGCTCGGGGTGGAACTGCACGCCGACGAACCAGGGATGGTCCGGGTATTCTATCGTCTCCGGCAGCAGTCCGTCCGGCGACAGGCCCGAGAACGTCAGGCCCGCCTCCTCCAGCCGCTCGCGATAGCTGGGATTGACCTCGTAGCGGTGGCGGTGCCGTTCCGAGATCGTCGTCTCGCCGTAGATCGACGCGATCCTGGAATTCCCCTTGAGCCGCGCCTCGTAGGCGCCGAGCCGCATGGTGCCGCCGAGATCGCCGCCCGCCCGGCGCTGCTCGAGCTGCTCGCCGCGCATCCACTCCGTCATCATGCCGACGACGGGCTCGCCCGTCGGCCCGAACTCGGTCGAGCTCGCCGCTGGGACGCCCGCCAGGCTGCGTGCCGCCTCGATGCAGGCCATCTGCATGCCGAAGCAGATGCCGAAATAGGGCACCTTGCGCTCGCGCGCGAAGCGGGCCGCCAGGATCTTGCCTTCCGATCCGCGCTCGCCGAAGCCGCCCGGCACCAGGATGCCGTGCACGTGCTCGAGGAACGGCGCCGGGTCCTCCCGCTCGAAGGTCTCGCTTTCGATCCAGTCGATTCTGACCTTGACCTTGTTGGCGATGCCGCCGTGGACGAGAGCCTCGATCAGCGATTTGTAGGCGTCCTTGAGCTCCGTGTACTTGCCCACCACAGCGATCGTCACCTCGCCTTCCGGGTTGGTGATGGCGTGGCTGATGGTCTCCCAGCGGGAGAGATCGGGCGGCGGCGCATCGGCGATGCCGAAGGCGGCAAGCACCTCGCGGTCGAGCCCCTCCCGGTGATAGGCGAGCGGCACGTCGTAGATCGAGGCCACGTCGCGGGCCTCGATGACCGCTTCCTCGCGCACGTTGCAGAAGAGCGCGATCTTGCGCCGTTCGGAGCCCGGGATGCCGCGGTCCGTGCGGCACAGCAGGATATCGGGCTGGATGCCGATCGAGCGCAGCTCCTTGACCGAGTGCTGCGTCGGCTTCGTCTTGAGCTCGCCGGCGCTCGGGATGTAGGGCAGCAGGGTCAGGTGGATGAAGATGGACGAGCCGCGTGCCAGGTCGTTGCCGAGCTGGCGGATCGCCTCGAAGAACGGCAGGCCCTCGATGTCGCCCACCGTGCCGCCGATCTCCACCAGCACGAAGTCGATGCCCTCGTTGCCGGCGGTCACGAACTCCTTGATGGCGTCGGTGACGTGCGGGATCACCTGCACGGTGGCGCCGAGATAGTCCCCGCGGCGCTCCTTGGCCAGGATCTCCTGGTAGATGCGGCCGGTGGTGACGTTGTCGGTGCGCTTCGCCGGCACGCCGGTGAAGCGCTCGTAATGGCCGAGGTCGAGGTCTGTCTCGGCGCCGTCGTCGGTGACGAAAACCTCGCCGTGCTGATACGGGCTCATGGTGCCCGGATCGACGTTGAGATAGGGGTCGAGCTTGCGCAGGCGCACGGAATAGCCGCGAGCCTGGAGAAGCGCGCCGAGCGCCGCCGATGCGAGGCCTTTGCCGAGGGAGGAGACCACGCCGCCGGTAATGAAGATGTACCGCTGCATGGGCCTGCAGAATACACGAGGCGGCCGCGATTCGAAGCGGCCATCTCGTCTCATCCACGCCGCTGTCCCGGGCCGGGGCGACGTGGAGGGGTGAAGTCGCAAGTTGGTGAAGTCGTGAGCTCGTCAGGTCGGGGTGAGCGCAGCGTAGCGCGAATCGGCGCCTCTCCCCTTGCGTCCCTCTCCCCGTTTGCGGCGAGACGGCAGCCGTGAGCTGCGTCGCGTCGATCGCCTCCCGGTCAGCGGGTTTGCGGGACGGTTGGCGTGCCAGGGGGCTGCAGGCGGTCGAGAATGCCGCCGCGCGGCGTGCCGCCGTCCTTCCCCGGCGTGGCAGGGCCCTCGGACGCCGGCCGCTGGCCCGCGGGCTCGTCGAAGACGGACGCCGGCGCCACGCCGCGCTGCGCCATCAGCGACAGGATCGTGCTCGTCACGAAGAAAGCCGCCGCCAGCCCCGCCGTCACCCGGGTCAGGAGGTTGGCGGTGCCCCGCCCGGTCAGGAAGCCGCCGGCGCCCCCGCCTCCGCCGATGCCGAGCGCGCCGCCTTCCGAGCGCTGCAGCAGCACCACCGCGACCAGCGCGGCGGCGACCATGATGTGAATGAGGAGGATGACGGTGACCATTTCGGTTCGCTTCCGGCGAGGCGATGAACTCGGAGATCAGCGGCTTCTACACCAATGCACCCGGCGCCGCCAGCCCTGCGCCGCCGCGGCACGCCGCGGCGCAATGCCCGCGACCGCCGCCCGTCATTGCGCCGTCGGCTCGGGCCGGGGCTTCGCCTTTGGCGGCGGCACGTAGGCATCTTCGGGCTTGGCCTTTGCCTTGGCCTTCGGCTTCTGCCCCGGCGCGGGGCTAGCCGATCCGGCGCTGGACGGCGGCTTGGGCGGCGCCTTGCCCTTGGCGCCCTCCGCGGCCGCCCCTTTCTCCGACGCGGCGCCGTTCCCTCCCGCGGGCTCGCGCGCTTCCCTTACGGGCTTCGGCTGCGGGCAGCGGAACGCGATCTGCTCCTCGACCTGGATCAGCCGCTCGATTTCCTTCAGCCTGGCCGCCGGCAGATTGGCCCTGGCCCACTCCGGCCCGCGCTCCATGCTCGACTTGACGCCGGCCAGCACGAGCTTCGACTGCTCGTCCTCGAGCGCGGCGCAGGCCGGCTCGTCGAGGGGCGTCGCGCCCGCGCTCCCGCCCGCCAGCAGCATGGCGCACCCGGCCAGCAGCGCCGGGAAGATGGAAAGTCCGGAACAGCTCAACCGCATCTCACAGCACCGCCTGCTTCGCGCCCAGTTCTCGTGGCTCGCATAGCCCCTCTCAAACCTTGCAGGCGGCGATGATGCCCATGAGATCGACCGCCTTGAGGCTGGCGCCGCCCACCAGCGCGCCGTTCACGCTGGGCACGGCCAAAAGCTCGGCGGCATTCGACGGCTTCACGGAGCCGCCGTAGAGGATTCGCATCTCCCGCCCCTGGACGCCGAGCTGGTCGATCAGCGCCGTTCTGATGAAGGCGTGGACCTCGGCCACCTCCCCCGTGGTCGGCGTCAGCCCGGTGCCGATCGCCCAGACGGGCTCGTAGGCGATGATCGTGTCGGCCGCAGTCGAAGCCTCGGGCAACGATCCGGCGAGCTGGCGCGCGGCGACGTCGAGCGTCAGCCCCGCCCGCCGCTGCCCCGCCGTCTCGCCGATGCAGACGATGGCCGCGAGCCCGGCCCGGAGCGCCGCCTCCGCCTTGGCCTTGACGATGTGGTCGAGCTCGCCGTACCCCGCCCGCCGCTCCGAGTGGCCGACGATCACCGCGCTGGCGCCGGCGTCGTGCAGCATCTCGGCCGAGATGTCGCCGGTGTGGGCGCCGGCGGGCAGCCAGTGGCAGTCCTGAGCGCCGACGGCGAGCCGCGTGCCCGCCGCAAGCCTGGCCAGCTCCATAATCAGCGTGGCGGGCGGGCAGATCATCACGTCGATGCCGTGCGGCACCAGCGCGCCCTCTAGCGCGGCCCGCAGGGTTGCCGCCTCGGCGAGCTGCGCCTTGAGCCCGTGCATCTTCCAGTTGCCCGCCACGAGCGGCCGGATCGGCGCGGGATCGGTCCTGCTGGAGGTCATGTCGGCTCCGATGCGGTCCCTTCGACGCGTAGGCTCGACGCCCGCGCGTCGCTATGTACGAGCGATCCCGCCTTGCATTCAAGGCCGGGCTGGGCTTCTTATCACATCGAGCTCGATCCGGGTCGTGGTCGCGTCAGTGCGCCGTATTCCATTCGCGGCTGCCGAACGCTAGCCACGCACCAGTGCAAGGATACATCTGAACAGATGCTGGATTCACTGCGCCGAGGCGCCACCGGCTGGGTGGCCAAGATCTTTCTGGGTCTCCTGATCCTCAGCTTCGCCGTGTGGGGCGTCGCCGACGTGTTCACCGGCTACAATGAGGGCGCGCTGGCGCGCGTCGGCAAGCGCGAGATCTCGACGGCCGAGTTCCAGCGCGCGCTGCAGACAGAGCTCGAAATCCTGGCTCGCCAGATCGGGCGGCGGCCGACGCTCGAGCAGGCGCGCGCCTGGGGCCTCGATTCCCGGGTGCTGGCGCGGCTGATCGGCTCTGCCGCCATCGAGGCGCACGCCGAGGACATGCGGCTGGGCATCTCCGACGAGGCCATCGCGGATTCGATCCGCAAGGACCCGGCGTTCCAGAATCCCGACGGCACTTTCAACCGCATCGCCCTCGAGAGCGTGGCGCGCGAGCTCGGCGTCAACGAGCACGGCCTGATCGCGTTGCGCCGCAAGGAGGAGGTTCGCGGCCAGCTCACGGACGCCCTCACCTCGGGTGCCTTCGTGCCCTCGACCCTGCTCGACGCGCTGCACGCCTATCGCAACGAGACGCGCGCCGTCGAGCATTTCACGATCGATCCCGCTGTCGCCGTGACGCTGCAGGACCCCGATCCGGCCAAGCTCGAGGAGACCTACGAGGCCAACAAGCAGCGCTTCATGACGCCCGAGTACCGCAAGCTGGCGGTCGTCGGGCTCACCATCGAGGAGGTGAAGAAGCGCGTGCCGGTTTCCGACGAGGAGATCGCGGCGGCCTACGAGCACGACAAGGCGCGCTATGAGCTGCCTGAGCGCCGCCGCGTCCTGCAGCTCGCGTTCAGGGACCGGGCCGAGGCCGAGAAGGCGGCTGCCGGCATCGCGGCGGGCCGCAGTTTCGAGGAGATCGCAAAGGAGGCCGGGATCGGCGAGTCCGACTACACGCTCGGCTTGCTGTCGCGAAGCGAGTTGATCGACCCGACGGTCGCCGAGGCCGCTTTCGGGCTCGGGAGCGGCGCCGTTTCGGGCGTGGTCGAAGGTCGCTTTGCGCCCGTGCTGGTGAAGGTGACGGAGATCCAGCCCGGCAAGCAGCGCACCCTCGACGAGGTCAGGGGCCAGGTGCGCGACCGGCTGGCTCAGGAGAACGCCGGCCCGGAGCTGCAGCGGCTGCACGACGAGGTCGACGACGGACGGGCCGCCGGCAAGCCGCTGAAGGAGATTGCTGCCGAGCTCAAGCTGCCTTTCGCCGAGATCGCGGCGACGGACCGGACCGGGAAGGCTCCGGACGGCACGCCGGCCATCGAAGGGCCGGACCTGCAGCGCATCCTGAATGCCGCGTTCCAGGGCCGGGTCGATACCGAGAGCGATTCGATCGAGCTGGCGGACGGCGGCTATGGCTGGGTCGACGTCATCGCGGTCACCGAGGCGAGGCAGCGCACGTTCGAGGAGGCGCGCACCGACGTCGCCCGGCTCTGGCGCGAGCAGGAGACGCGGCAGGTCCTGTCCGATCTCGGGGCGAAGCTGGCCGAGCGCGCGAGCCAGGGCGAGAGCATGGAGGCGCTGGCGAAGGAGACCGGAGGCAAGGTCGAGACGGCACGCGACATCAAGCGGATCGGCGGCTCGCCGGGCCTGCCCGACAGCGCGGTGGGCCAGGCGTTCATCACGCCACAGGGCGGCGCCGCCTCGGCCGAGACGCGCGACGGCGCCTCGCGGATCGTATTCAAAGTGACCGAGGCGACCCCCGCGCCGGCGCCGACCGCCGCGGAGCGCGAGCGGCTGCGCACCGACGTCGGCCGCCAGATCGAGAGCGATGTCGTCGCCGGATACCTCGCGGCGCTACAGGAGCGTATCGGCGTCAGCATCAACGAGGCCGCCTACCGGCGCGCCGTGGGCGCCGATCAGCAGCAGCAGCAATAGAGGGATCGCGCGGTGAGCACGCCTGCTACGGCCGACCTCGACGTGTCGCCGCGCCTCGAGGCCTTCGCAGAGCGGTACGAAAGAGGCGAGGCGCAGGTCGTCTCCGCCAGGCTGGTGGCGGACCTCGAGACGCCCGTCTCGGCCTATCTGAAGCTCACCGGCGCCCGCCGCGGCTCGTCGATGAGCTTTCTTCTGGAATCGGTCGAAGGCGGCGCGGTCCGTGGCCGTTATTCCATCATCGGCCTGGAGCCGGATCTCGTGTGGCGAGCCTTCGGCGAGACGGCCGAGGTCAACCTCGACCCGGGCCCGCGCCCCGATGGCTTCGCGCGCGAGCCGCTGGCGACGCTCGCTGCCCTGCGCGCGCTGCTCGCCCGCTCGGCGATCGTGCTGCCGGAGGATCTGCCGCCGATGGCGGCCGGCGTGTTCGGCTACATGGGCTACGACACCGTGCGGCTGATCGAGCGTCTGCCCGACCCGCGCCCCGACGTCCTCGGCGTCCCCGATGCCATCCTGATGCGCCCGACGCTGATGGTCATATTCGACGCGGTGAAGGACGAGATGACGCTGGTGACGCCGGTGCGGCCCGCCGAGGGCGTCGGCGCCCGCGAAGCCTATCGTGGCGCCCGGGACAGGCTGGCCGGCGTCGCCGCCGCGCTCGACACCCCGCTGCCGCGCCCGGCCGCCGCCGCGCCGCCGGCGCAGGAGCTGCCCGACCCGGTCTCGAATACGACGGCGGCCGAGTTCATGGCCATGGTCGGCAAGGCGAAGGAGTACATCGCGGCCGGCGACGTGTTCCAGGTCGTGCTCTCGCAGCGCTTCTCGACACCCTTCGCGCTGCCGCCGTTCGCGCTCTACCGGGCCCTGCGCCGCACCAACCCGTCGCCGTTCCTGTTCCACCTCGACTTCGGCGGCTTCCAGCTCGTCGGCTCGAGCCCGGAGATCCTGGTGCGCATGCGCCGCGGCGAGGTGACGATCCGACCCATCGCCGGCACCGCGAGGCGCGGGGCGACGGCGGCCGAGGACCAGGCGCTGGCGGAAGCGCTGCTCGCCGACCCCAAGGAGCGCGCCGAGCACCTGATGCTGCTCGATCTCGGCCGCAACGACGTCGGCCGCGTCGCGGAGATCGGCTCGGTCGAGGTCACCGAGCGCTTCGTCATCGAGCGCTACAGCCACGTCATGCACATCGTCTCCAACGTGATCGGCCGGCTCGACCCCGGCAAGGACGCCATCGACGCCCTGATGGCGGGCTTCCCCGCCGGCACCGTCTCGGGCGCGCCCAAGGTGCGCGCCATGGAGATCATCGACGAGGTCGAGAAGGACAAGCGCGGACCCTATGCCGGCTGCGTCGGCTACTTCTCGGCGGACGGTCAGATGGACACCTGCATCGTGCTCAGGACCGCCATCGTCAAGGATGGCGTCATGCACGTCCAGGCGGGCGCGGGGCTCGTCTACGACTCGATCCCCGAGAACGAGCAGCAGGAGTGCATCAACAAAGCCAAGGCGCTGGTGCGGGCCGCCGAGGAGGCCGTGCGCACCGCCAGGGGAGCGCGCGCGGGAGCCCGCGGCAACGGCGGCCCCTTCGGCTAGGGTGTGCACGACTTGAATCGACGTGTTCTACGCCAATTCTCCCCTTTTCCAGCGGGAAAAGGGCTCGGATAGCAGTCGGGCGGTACGATGCCCTCCCCTTGACGGGGAGGGCGGCGCATCGGGCCGCAGGCGCGATGCGCGGGTGGGGTGGGGCCACGGACGAAACGTCGGCGCGAGAGCGCCCCCACCCCCGACCCCTCCCCGCAAGGGGGAGGTGAGAAGTGCTGCCGTTTCAATCACAACGGAAAAGGCTCTATGCGAGCCTATCCTACTCCGCCGCCATGCGCACGGCAGGCGAACGATGACCTAGCCGCTGCCGGACGAGATCGATGTGGCCGCGCAGGTCGTAGAACTGGTCGGAGAACGCGAGCGGCACCCGGATGCGCTGCACCCCCGCATCGATGCGCTCGATCTCCGCGTGCTGCGCGGCCAGCTCTCCGGGCGTGCGCGCGCCCTGCAAGCTCTTCTCGAGCGCCTTGAGCTGCCGGTACCAGTAGAGCAGCCGGCGGCGCATGCTCCAGGTGTAGACGATCGGCACCAGCTTCATCAGCGGGACCAGGATGGTGAGTAGCGGGATCAGCAGCAATATCGTCTGCAGGCCGTGAGCGTTGCCGAAGGCGGTGATCGAGAACGGGATGCGCAGGCGGTTGTTCAACGGCGCCAGCATGCCGAGTAGGAACGGCAGGTCGCCCGTTTTGTAGACATGCCGCGAATCCCTGGCGAGCTCGAACTCGGGGTCGTTGAGGGAGGGGAACTCGCCGGCGCGGAAGAAGAGCACCGGATCGCCGGCCTTGTCGAACCCGGACCTCGGGTTCTGCACCACGGCATAGGTGAGCAGGCTGACCAGCGCCGGGTGCAGGTCGGCGCGCACGACGAGCGCGGCGGAGGTGGCCAGAAGGGTGATGTCCGCCGACGGAATCAGCGGGTCGAACTCGACCCCGCCCCGCCGCAGCACGACCCGGCTGAGCGCCGGGAACCGGTTGGTGTAGGCGGCTGCCTCGGGCTCGAAATTCATCAGCCGGATGTTCGGAACGCGCAGGAGCTTCTGGATCCTGTCGGTATCGGCCGGAATGATGAGGATGGCGGCATCGGCGTCGCCGGTGACGATCGGCGCTGCATCCTCCGGGAGATCCTCGTCGACGAAGGTCGCGTTCTCCTGATCAACTCCGTTGGCCTTGAGGAGCTGCCTGACGACCCGGCGCGCCCCGCTGCCGCGGGAGCCGATGAGGATGCGCCGCCCTTCCAGCTCGCGCAGGCTCTCTATCGGCAGCGAGCCGCGGGTGAACACCCAGATCGGCTCATGGAACATCCGGCCGACGGAGCGCAGCTTGCCGAGCTCGCGGTCGTGCCACTCGCGGGCGCGCGTGCTCGCCAGACGGCCCTGCAGGCTGCCGACGAGACCGCCCTTAACGAAGCCGGCGTCGAGTCCCGAGGTCTTGTCGAGCAGGGCGCGCAGCGTGGCGAAGCCCTCCGAGGTCTGGCGGAGCTCGAAACTGACCCCGTTCCGCTCCAGCTCCTGCCGGAAGCTTTCCGCCAGCTCGTGATAGGTGCCGGCCGCGCCGCCCGTGGCCATGACGATCCGTCCTGCAGGGGCGGGCTCGACGACCTGCATGATGGCCCAGACCGTGCCGAGGCCGGCGGCGAGGGTGAAGAGAACGATTACGAACCACCGGGCCAAGCTCAGCGCCATGACGCCCCCCGTTTGCGATCTCGACGGCCGACCCTTGCGGCGGATCCGGTCGGCACTCGCCTTGCACGGAGTATATCAGGGCGGCATCCGGCGCACTACAAGACGAGCTCCGGCGACGGATGGCGGCAACCCGCGAGCAGCCGGCCGGTAATTGTGCTACTCATGCGAGACCATCCGTCGACCGGCAGACCGGTAACGCCGCATGCTGACGCTCTCGCTGCTCCGCCACGGCAAGTCGTCCCGGGACGATCCCGAGCCCGACGACCACCAGCGGCCGCTGGCCAGTCACGGCAGGGCCGACGCCGAGGCGGTCGGCGCCTACATCGCCGCGCACGGCCCGAGACCTGAGCTGATGCTCTGCTCGAGCGCCATCCGCGCCCGCCAGACGCTCGAGATCGTACTGCAAGAGCTCGGCGCGCCGGCGGTGGACGTCGTCCTGGAGCCAGCGCTCTATCTGGCGCCGGCGACCGCGATGCTCGCCTGTCTTCGTCAGACGGCCGGGCAGGTGCGCAGCGTGCTGCTCGTCGGCCACAATCCCGGCATGCACGCGCTTGCCCTCGAGCTGACCGGCAGCGGCCTGCGCCGCGACATCGCGTCCATGGCGACGAAGTTTCCGACCTGCGGGCTGGCGGTGCTGACGTTCGAAACCGAGGATTGGGCGCTCGTCCGGCCTGCCGCGGGCCGGCTCGCGCTGTTCCTGCATCCCGGCTGGCTCGCTTGACGGGCTCGGGGGCGCTCCCCTACACGTTCACCCATGCTGCTTCTCATCGATAACTACGACAGCTTCACCTACAATCTCGTCCACTTCCTGGGCGAGCTCGGCGCAACGTGCGAGGTCCATCGGAACGACGCGATCACCATCGAGGAGGCGCTGCGGCTGAAGCCGAAGGCGGTCGTGCTGTCGCCGGGGCCGTGCACGCCCAACGAGGCGGGCATCTGCCTCGACCTCGTCGCGGCTGCGGCCCGCTCCGGGCTGCCGGTGCTCGGCGTCTGCCTCGGGCACCAGGCCATCGCGCAGGCTTTCGGGGGCAAGGTGGTGCGATCGCCGGTGCCGATGCACGGCAAGCTGTCCGCGGTGCGCCATGGCGGCAAGGGCCTGTTCGCCGGTCTGCCGCCGAGGTTCGAGGTCACCCGCTACCATTCGCTGATCGTGGAGCGGGCGAGCCTGCCGGCGAGCCTGGAGGTCACGGCGGAGACGGCTGACGCTATCGTCATGGGCCTGCAGCACAGGACCCATCCTGTTCACGGCGTGCAGTTCCACCCCGAGAGCATCGCCTCCGAGCACGGGCACGACCTGCTCGCCAACTTCCTCCAGCTCGCCGGCCTCAGCCCCCGCCGGCGCAACCTGACATCGGCCGCGGCCGCCTGATCTTCTGCATCGGTGCACTCGAATGCCTGAAAACGAACTGCGGCGACTGATCCAGAAGGTCTCGACGGGAGCCACGCTCGACGTGGCCGAGATCCGCACCGCGCTCGAGATCATGATGTCGGGAGTGGCGACTCCTGCGCAGATGGGCGCGTTCCTGATGGCGCTGCGCGTGCGCGGCGAGACGGTGGAGGAGATCACCGGCGCCGCCGAGCTGATGCGGGCCAAGATGACCCGCGTCGAGGCGCCCGCCGGCGCGGTCGATATCGTCGGCACCGGCGGCGACGGTCACGGCACGTACAATGTCTCCACCTGCGCCTCGCTGGTCGCGGCCGGCGCCGGGCTGCCGGTCGCCAAGCACGGCAACCGTTCCGTCTCGTCGATCTCGGGAGCATCAGACGTGCTGGCGGCGCTCGGGGTCAAGCTCGACGTGCCGCCGCCGATCATCACCGACTGCATCGTCAAGGCCGGCGTCGGGTTCATGTGGGCGCCGATGCACCACTCGGCGATGAAGCACTGGGCGCCGGTCCGCGCCGAGCTCGGCATCCGTAACATCTTCAACCTGCTGGGGCCGCTGTCGAACCCGGCCGGCGTGCGGCGGCAGGTCGTCGGCGTGTTCTCCTGGCAGTGGGTGGAGCCGATCGCGCAGGTCCTGAAGAAGCTCGGCGCCGAGCATGTCTGGGTGGTGCACGGCCATGACGGGCTCGACGAGCTGACCACGACCGGCGCCACCGACGTGGCCGAGCTGAAGGACGGCAGGATGGAGGTCTTCGAGGTGACGCCCGCCGATGCCGGCCTGCCGCCGGCGAAGCTCTCCGACCTCAAGGGCGGCGACGCCGCCTACAACGCCGCCGCCATCCGCAAGGTGCTCGCCGGCGAGCCGGGGCCGTTCCGGGACATCGTGCTGCTCAACGCGGCGGCGGCGCTGATCGTCGGCGGCAAGGCCGGGACGCTCACCGAAGGCGTGGCGCTCGCCGCGCGATCGATCGACACGGGAGCCGCGCAGCGCGCGCTCGAGCGGCTGGTGGCCATCAGCAACGGCAGGGGTTGACGGGGATCGATGACTGACATCCTCGACAGGATCACGCGCTACAAGCTCGAGGAGATTCGGGCCGCCAAGGCCGAGCGGCCGCTGGCCGAGGTGGAAGCGGCGGCCCGCCGCGCCGGACCGGTGCGCCCCTTCGCCGGAGCCATCGCGGCCCGCCTCGCCGCCGGCCGCACCGCTCTGATCGCGGAGATCAAGAAGGCGAGCCCGTCGAGGGGCCTGATCCGCGCCGACTTCGCGCCCGCCCGGATCGCCCGCGCCTACGAGGCGGGCGGGGCGGCGTGCCTCTCGGTGCTGACTGACGGCCCCTCCTTCCAGGGCGCGCCGGAGTACCTCACCGAGGCGCGGGACAGCACGCGGCTGCCCGCCCTGCGCAAGGACTTCATGCTCGACCCTTATCAGGTGGCCGAGGCACGGGCGTGGGGGGCCGACTGTGTCCTCCTGATCCTTGCTCAGATCGACGACGGCGTCGCGCGCGAGCTGGCCGATGCGGCGCGGACGTGGGGCATGGACGCCATCGCCGAGGTCCATGACGAGGCCGAGATGGAGCGCGCGCTCAGGCTCGACTGCCGTCTGATCGGCATCAACAACCGCAACCTGAAGACCTTCGAGACGGACCTTGCGACCACCGAGCGGCTGGCGCCGATGGTGCCGCGCGACCGCATCGCCGTCGCCGAGAGCGGCATCTCCAGTCATTCCGACATCGACTGCCTGGCTGCGGCGGGAGTCGGCACGTTCCTCGTCGGCGAGAGCCTGATGCGGCAGGCGGACGTCGCCGCCGCGACCCGCGAGCTGCTGGGCCTCGATGCCGAGCAGGGAGCGGCGTCATGAGCCGCGGCCCGCTCACGCATCTCGACGAGAAGGGAGCGGCGCGCATGGTCGACGTCTCCGACAAGGCGGCGACACAACGCACCGCGCGGGCCGAGGGCTTCGTCGCCATGCAGCCGGCGACCCTGGCCCTGATCGAGACCGGGCAGGCGAGCAAGGGGGACGTGCTGGCGACGGCACGGATCGCCGGCATCATGGCCGCGAAGAGGACGCACGAGCTGATCCCGCTTTGCCATCCCTTGCCCATCACCAAGGCCACCGTCGACTTCGACGCCTCGCACCAGCCGCCCGGCATCCTGGTCACGGCGGAGGTGAAGGTCACGGGCCAGACCGGCGTCGAGATGGAGGCGTTGACCGCAGTGTCGGTCGCATGCCTCACCATCTACGACATGCTGAAGGCGGCCGACAAGGCTATGAGCTTCAGCGGCATCCGCCTCGTCGAGAAAGCCGGCGGGCGCTCGGGCCGCTACCGGGCCGATGATCCTTCAGGGGAGTGACGTGATGGCGCTGTCGGTCGAGGAGGCGCTGCAGAGGATCATCGCAGATGCCGCTCCGACAGCCCCGGAGCTGGTGCCGATCGAGCGGGCCGCGGGCCGCATCCTCGCCGAACCGCTCGCCGCCCGCCTGACACAACCGCCGTTCGACGCCTCGGCCATGGACGGCTATGCGGTCCGCACGGCCGACGTGGCGCGGCTGCCGTCGCGGCTCAAGGTCGTCGGTCAGGCTGCAGCCGGCCACCCGTTCGCGGGCAGCATCGGGCCGGGCGAGGCCGCGCGGATCTTCACCGGCGCGCCGGTCCCCGCCGGCGCCGACGCCATCGTCATCCAGGAGCACACGACCGCCTCGGACGGCGTGGTCGAGGTGCGCGAGGGCCAGCCGGACCGGGCCCACATCCGCCGTCGCGGCTTCGATTTCCGCCAGTCGGACGAGCTGCTGGCGGCCGGGCGCCGGCTCGGGCCGCGCGAGGTCACGCTGGCGGCCGCGGCGGGGCACGGCGAGGTCTCCGTGCGCCGCAGGCCCCTGGTCGCCATTCTCGCGACCGGCGACGAGCTGGTGCCGCCCGGTACGCGGCCCGGCCCCGGCGAGATCGTCTCGTCCAATCCCCTCGGCGTGGCCGCCCTGCTCGATCAGGCCGGCGCCGGGACGCGGCTGCTCGGCATCGCCCGCGACAGCCGCGACAGCCTCGTCCGGCACATCGAAGCCGGGCGCGATGCCGATGTCCTCGTCACCATCGGCGGCGCCTCGGTCGGCGAGCATGACCTCGTCGGCCCAGTGCTCGAGAGCCTCGGCATGACGCTGGCGTTCTGGAAGATCGACATGCGGCCCGGCAAGCCCATGCTGCATGGCCGGCTCGGCGGACAGCGCGTGCTCGGGCTGCCGGGCAATCCGGTCTCGGCCCTCGTCTGCGCCCGCGTGTTCCTGGTGCCGCTGGTCCGCGCCCTGCTGGGAATGCCGGAGCAAGAGGCGGCGGCGGCGACGGCGCCCCTGGCCGAGCCCGTCGAGGCCAACGGCCCGCGCCAGCACTACATGCGCGCCATGCTCGAGCGCCGCTCCGACGGCCGCCGGCAGGTGCGGCTCGCCCGCTCTCAGGACAGCTCGCTGCTGGCGCCGCTGGCAGCCGCCGATGTGCTGCTCGTGCGCCCGCCCGGCGCCCCTGCCTTGCCCGCCGGAGCGGACGTCCCCGTGCTGCTGCTCGACTTCTAAGCCGACTCGCTCGCCACGAACCGCTTGCAGAACAAGTCCGGAACGGCTATTGTTGTTCATGATTTGTACAGCGCACGCGTTTCACGGGCGCGCACGGGGCCGCAATTCATTTTGCTGATGGGGCACCAGGGCAGATGCTGACGCAGAAACAGAAAGAGCTGCTGCTGTTCATTCACGCGCGTCTGCAGGAGAGCGGCGTTCCGCCTTCCTTCGACGAGATGAAGGACGCGCTGGAGCTCAAGTCGAAATCTGGGATCCACCGACTGATCACCGCGCTCGAGGAGCGCGGCTTCATCCGCCGCCTGCCGCATCGGGCGCGCGCTCTGGAGGTCATCAAGCTGCCGGAGAACGCCGAGTCGGCACAGCCGCGGCGGGCGGGCTTCACGCCGAGCGTGATCGAGGGCAGCCTGGGCAAGCACTCCCAGCTCGCAGTGCCGCCTTCGAGCATGGTCGACGCTCGCACGGTCTCCGTACCCGTGATGGGCCGCATCGCCGCCGGCGTGCCGATCAGCGCCATCCAGTCGCACACGCACGACATCGCCTGCCCGCCGGACCTGCTGACCAGCGGTGAGCATTTCGCGCTCGAGGTGCGCGGCGACTCGATGGTCGACGTCGGCATTCAGGACGGCGACATCGTCATCATCCGGTGCTGCGACACGGCAGAGAACGGCGACATCGTCGTGGCGCTCGTCGAGAAGGAGGAGGCGACGCTCAAGCGCCTGCGCAAGCGTGGCTCGGCTATCGCGCTGGAAGCCGCCAACCCGAACTACGAGACCCGCATCTTCGGCCCCGACCAGATCGACATCCAGGGCCGGCTGGTGGGACTTATCCGCCGTTATTGATCGGTCTCGCCCTCTTTCAGCTCGGGTTTCAGCTCGGTGCCATCCTCGATCTCGGGCCGCAGCCGGAGCAGGGCGTCGGCGAGCTCGCTCGGTGCGGCGAACGCCTTCAGGCGGGAGGCGCCGTCGCGGTATCCCGGCCGGACGGACCGCCGCCGCCGTTCCTGACGCCCCGACCATGGCCGGTCGCCGCGGCTCTGAGCGACCGTGGTCACATCGACTGCGCCGCCGTCGAGGCGGATGGCATGCGTCCCCCGGCTGCGCACCGCATGGAAGTCGACCACCAGGCCCGGCGGGTTGCAGCCTCTCGGCTTCGGAAATGGGATGACGAGCACGTCGGCGCGCCGGCAGTCGTCCGCCAGCGCAGCGGGGTGGCGCGTCACCGCGATCGCCCGTCCCTCGACCTTCGCCGTGCAGCCGGCCGCATCGCAACGGAAACCGGGCGACGCGGAGGTGGCCTGCCCGGCCGAGCGTTCGTCGCCGTCGTAGTCGAGCCAGCGCTGCAGCTCGTAGCTCGAGCCGGAGCCGGCCAGCGCGGTGAGCCGGCCGTCAGGGCCGCGGATCGCGACGAGCTGAGCATCATCGCCGACGAGGATGTCCGAGCGTGAGATCATCGGCGCCGCCGCCAGCCCGGCCGCGAGTCCGGCAAGGCCGAGGAGGCGCCAGCGCGCGCGCCACAGGCAGAGCCACAATCCGCCTGCGACCATGAGCCCGAAGGCCAGCTCGTTGAAGGCCGGGATGCGGCCGACGGCGCCGGGCAGCCGGGCAACCGCGAAGGCGCACCACAGCATGCCCTCGATGCCCTGGCCCATGACCCACAGCGGGCCGGCCTCGAGGCCCAGCGGCATCGCGACGAGCGTTGCGAGGGCGGCCGGCATGACGACGATGTTGCAGATCGGCACGGCGATCAGGTTGGCGAGCACGGCGTACTGCTGGCTCTGATGGAAATGAAAGGCCGAGAACGGCGCGACGGCGAGGCTGGCGACGACCGTCGTCAGCACGATGCCGCCGAAGAACAGCAGGAACCCCAGCAGCGGCCCGAGCATGAATCCCCGCTCGCCGCGCCGGCGCTCGGCCCGGTCGCGGATCATTTCATAGGCCGCGACCAGCGCCACGACCGCCGCGAAGGACATCTGGAAGCCCGCGTCGAACAGGCTCTCGGGCACCAGCGCGAGCACTGTGAGCGCCGCCAGTGCCACGTTGCGCATCGCGATGGCAGGGCGGTCGAGGATGATGGCGCCGAACACGATGGAGATGGTGATCCAGGCGCGGATGGTCGGGAACGAGTTGCCGGAGATGAGGAGATATCCGAGCGCGCCCAGGATGGCGGCGGCGGCCGCCCACTTCTTGATCGGAAAGCGCAGCGCAAGCACCGGTATCGCCGCCAGCGCCAGCCGTACCGCGAAGAACACCGAGCCCGCCATGACGACCATGTGCAGACCCGAGATCGACAGGATATGGACGAGCCCGGAGTCGCGGAAGGCGTCGGTGGTCGCCGCAGTGATGCCGCCGCGCTCGCCGGTGATGAGAGCGGTCGCGATTGCCCCTGCCTCGCCGGGCAGCGCGGCCGCGATGCGCGCGCCTATCGCCTGCCTGAGCCGCTGCGTCATTGCCGCCGCCCGGAGCGCCCAAGGCGCCGCAGCCGCCTCCCGGTCGATCTCGGGACGCGCAGTGGCGTAGCCGACGCCGCCCAGTCCCGAGAACCAGGCGGCTCGGGCGAAGTCGTAGTCGCCGGGCAGCGCCGGCATCGACGGCGGCGCGAGCGTCGCCTTGATGCGGATGGCGTCGCCGGGCCTGAGGTCCGGCATGGCGCTCATGATCCTGACGCGCACGCGGCGGGGCCGCTCTTCAGGCGCGAGCCGCCCGAGCCGTGTCACGCGCAAGGTGATCCGCTGGCCGCGGGTCGGCCGAGGCTCGACGATCTCCACGAAACCAGCAACCTCGACGCGGTAGAGCTGCCGCTCGAGCACCGGCGCCGCCACCCAATCGGTCCTCACCTTGGCCGCCGCGAAGCCCAGCGCCACTGCGATGGCGGCGTTGAGCGCGACCAGCGCCAGTGCGCCGCGCCGCAGCACCGACGCCAGCGCCAGCACCATGAGGACCGGCATGAGGGCTGCCGCCAGATGCGGCTCCCCGGGCAGCCTGAAGTAGGCGAAGATCCCGATCCCGAAGAGCACCGGGGTCCACAGGAACCAGCGGTCCTGCTCGGCCTGAAGCACGCCGGCCAGCCGCTCCCGGAATGCGGCCGCGCCCGCCGCCTCGCGCCGGCTCCCGGCTGCGCCGGCCGTTCCCGCCCCCCAGACCACGCTCCCCCGCGCCCCCGCCCCGCTTACCCCGGCCGCGCGCCTGTGCTACACCCCCGCGCACGACAACATCGGCACGCGAGACTAACGCAAATCATGAGCACCGGGACAGCGGGCCACGAGTCGAAAGTCGTCACGCGCTTCGCGCCTTCGCCGACGGGCTTCCTGCACATCGGAGGCGCGCGGACGGCCCTCTTCAATTGGCTCTACGCCAGGCATACCGGCGGGCAGTTCCTGCTGCGCATCGAGGATACCGACCGCGAGCGGTCGACCGAGCCCGCGATCCGGGCGATCCTCGACGGGCTGCAATGGCTTGAGCTCGACTGGGACGGCGAGCCGCTGTTCCAGTCGGCCCGAGTCGAGCGGCATCGCGAGGTCGCCGGGGAGCTGCTGCGGAGAGGCGACGCCTATGCCTGCTATTGCACTCCCGAGGAGCTCGATGCGATGCGCCGCCAGGCGGAAGCGGAGGGGCGCCCGCCCGTCTATGGCGGCATCTGGCGCGACCGCGACCCGGCGGAGGCGCCATCGGGCGTGAAGCCCGCCATCCGCCTCAAGACGCCGCGCACGGGAGAGACCGCGATCGAGGACCGCGTGCAGGGCCGGGTCGTGCTCCAGAACGAGAACCTCGACGACCTCATCATCCTGCGCAGCGACGGCACGCCGACCTACAATCTCGCCGTCGTCGTCGACGACCACGACATGGGCGTCACCCACGTCATCCGAGGCGTCGACCACCTGACCAACGCAGCGCGCCAGACGCATATCTACAACGGCATGGGCTGGGACGTGCCTGGGTTCGCGCACGTGCCGCTGATCCACGGACCCGACGGCGGCAAGCTTTCCAAGCGGCACGAGGCGCTCGGAGTCGAGGCCTACCGGGCCATGGGCTATCTGCCGGCGGCGCTCCGCAACTACCTGGTGCGCCTCGGCTGGAGCCATGGGAACGAGGAGATCATCCCCACCGAGCGCATGATCGATTGGTTCGATCTCGATGCCGTCGGGCGATCGCCGGCCCGCTTCGATTTCGCCAAGCTCGAGGACCTGAACGGCTACTACATCCGCAACACCGCCGACGCGGAGCTGCTGGCCCGCATCAGGCAGGCGCTGCCCGAGATGGAGAACGGCGCCGCGCTCGAGGCGAGGTTCGCCGCCGCCGGCTGGGACAGGCTGGCCCGGGCGCTGCCGAGCCTCAAGGAACGGGCCAAGACGCTCAAAGAGCTCGTCGACGGGGCTGCCTACCTGATCGCGGAGCGGCCACTGGCGCTGGACGAAAAGGCGGCAAAGCTGCTCGGCTTCGAGGCGCGGGCCCTGCTCTGCCGGCTGCTCCCCCGGCTGGAGGCTTCGGACTGGATCCCGGCGGCCCTGGAGTCGGAGGTGCGCGGGTTTGCGGAGGCGCAGGGCGTCAAGCTCGGCGGCGTCGCCCAGCCGCTGCGTGCGGCACTGACCGGGCGGTCGGTTTCACCGCCGGTCTTCGATGTCATGGCCGTGCTGGGGCGCGAGGAGGCTCTGGCGCGCATCCGCGATCAGGCCGGATCCGGCGGCGCGCCGTCAGCCCCGGCGAACGACACGTGAGGCTCCGGCGTTGAGAGGGTTGTGCCGGCGACAAGGCCCCGCGGCTTCGCCCATCGTCCGTCTTGCCGCACAACCGGTTGTGTAATAGGCAGAGGCGCCGGGATGCTCGTTCCGGGCCCGACTTGCCGCCGCCCGGGGCAGTCGTCGAGACGATCGAAAGGAACGCCGATGAACGTGCACGACAGCGCGTCGGGCAAGGCCGATGCCACCAGGGCCGTCACCCTCACCCACAACGGCAAGCAAGTGAGCCTGCCCGTTCGCGCCGGCTCCGTTGGGCCTGACGTGATCGACGTGACCCGCCTCTATCGCGAGACCGGGTGCTTCACCTACGACCCGGGCTTCACCTCGACCGCGAACTGCTCCTCGAAGATCACCTATATCGACGGCGACGAGGGCGTTCTGCTGTACCGCGGCTACCCGATCGAGCAACTCGCCGAGCAGTCGAACTTCGTCGAGGTCTGCCACCTGCTGCTCTACGGCGAGCTGCCGACGGGCCCGGAGCTCGAGGCGTTCCGGACCACGATCACGCGCCACACCATGGTGCACGAGCAGATGACCCGTTTCTTCACCGGGTTCCGGCGCGATGCGCACCCGATGTCCGTCATGGTGGGGATCGTCGGCGCGCTGTCGGCCTTCTATCACGACTCGACCGACATCAGCGATCCGAAGCAGCGCATGATCGCCTCGCACCGCATGATCGCCAAGATGCCGACGATCGCGGCGATGGCCTACAAGTATTCCGTCGGGCAGCCGTTCATCTACCCGCGCAACGATCTCGACTACTCGGCGAACTTCCTGCAGATGAGCTTCGCGGTGCCCTGCGAGCCCTATGTCGTCGATCCCGTGCTCGCGCGTGCGCTCGACCGCATCTTCATCCTGCACGCCGACCATGAGCAGAACGCCTCGACCTCGACGGTGCGGCTGGCGGGGTCCTCCGGGGCCAACCCGTTCGCCTGCATCGCGGCCGGCATCGCCTGCCTGTGGGGGCCGGCGCACGGCGGCGCCAACGAGGCGGCGCTCAACATGCTGCAGGAGATCGGCTCCGTCGATCGCATCCCCGAGTACATCCAGAAGGCCAAGGACAAGAACTCCGGCTTCCGCCTGATGGGCTTCGGGCATCGCGTTTACAAGAACTACGACCCGCGCGCCCGCGTCATGCAGAAGACCTGCCACGAGGTGCTGGAGAGGCTGGGCCTCAAGAACACGCCGCTGTTGAAAGTGGCGATGGAGCTGGAGCGCATCGCGCTCGAGGACGACTATTTCGTCGAGAAGAAGCTCTATCCCAACATCGACTTCTACTCGGGCATCACGTTGCGCGCGCTCGGCTTTCCGACCTCGATGTTTACTGTCCTGTTCGCGGTGGCGCGCACCGTCGGCTGGATCGCCCAGTGGAAGGAGATGATCGAGGACCCCGAGCAGAAAATCGGCCGGCCCCGGCAGCTCTACATCGGCTCCACCGAGCGCGATTACCAGCCCATCGGCAATCGCGGCTGAGCCAGGCGCCATCCCTGCCCTCCCCTCGACGGAGGGCGGCGCAGCGAGTGGACGGGCCGCAGGCGAATGTCGGCGCAAGAGCACCCCCAACCCCTTCCCGCAAGTGGGAGGGGAGCCCGTTACCCTTCAAGCCCTCCCCTTGACGGGGAGGGCGGCGCGGCGAAAGCCGCGCGGGTGGGGTGGGGCCGCAGGTGAGATGCTCGATCCTTCAAGCAGAGCGTATGCGTTCGGCTCCGGCGTAGTCGAGAACGATCCCGGCTGCGGCGTCGCCGGGCGTGGCGGCCGCCAGCGCCATGCGTGCAGGCACCCGCGCCAGCAGCTCGAGCTGGCGGCGGCGCTCGGGCGTGTCGGCGAGCAGCGGGGCGAGCGAGGCGGCGAGCTTGGGGGGAGCGCAGTGTTCCTGGACGAGCTCGGGATAGACGTTCTCGCCGAGCACCAGGTTAGCGAGGACGATCGACGGCACCTTGACCAGGAACCGCAGCCGCGCCGCGATCGGATCGACCCGATAGGCCACGACGGCCGGCGTTCCGGCCAGCGCCAGCTCGAGGGTCACCGTGCCCGACGCCGCGAGCGCCGCGGTGGCGAGCTTGAAGGCCCGGAACTTGTCCTCCTCGCCTTCCACGACATGCGGTCGAGCCTGCCAGTCCGCCAGCGCCGCCTCGATCTGGCCACGCAGATGGGGAACCGCGGGGACGATCACCAGCGGCTCCGGCCCGCGCTCGCGCAAGAGCCGCACTGCATCCCCGAAAGGTTGCATCAGCCGGCCGACCTCGGAGGATCGGCTGCCAGGCAGCACGACGAGCACCGGCCGACCCGGCTCGAGGCCGAGCCGCCGCGCAAGCGGCGCCGGATCGAGGGCATCGAGCCATGCCCGCCGCTCGATCAGCGGATGACCGACGTAGGTGCAGGGCGGCCCCCCGAGCCGCCGGTGCGCGTCAGGCTCGAAAGGGAGCAGCGCCAGGACATGGTCGACGTAGCGCCGCATCCGGGGCGCTCGTCCCGGCCGCCAGGCCCACACCGACGGGCTGACGTAATCGACGATCGGGATGTCGGGGCGGCGGCGGCGGATGCGCCTGGCGATCGCGTGCGTGAGCTCCGGGCTGTCGATGATCACGACGACATCGGGATCCCGGGCGACGGCGGCGTCGACCGTTCGGTAGACCCGAGCCACGATGCGCGGCAGCCGCGGCAGGATCGAGACGGGGCCCATGACGGCGACATCGGCCAGCGGAAACAGGCTCTCGAGCCCCTCCTCCCGCATCAGCTCGCCGCCGACGCCCGAGAAGGAGACCGCGCTCCCCCGCCGCGCACGCAGCGCGGCCATGAGCCTGGCGCCGAGTGCGTCTCCGGAGTGCTCGCCGGCGACGAGGAATACCCGCATCGGCTCCCGGCCTTCGCTCATCTGCCGTCCTCGCAGGTCAAAACGAAAAGGCCGCGCTTTGCCGCCGCTGCCGCGAGCTCCCATCGCTTGCGCTCAGCCCAGGGGCCCGCCAGGACGAAACCGGCCAGGCCGGCGGCAGCAGCCCACTCGGCAAGGCCTTCCGGATCGGACGAATCGGGCAGCAAAGCCGCGACCCCGCGCCGGTGGCGGGAGGCGCGGTCGCCCCACTGCCGCAGACCCGCGACGCGCTCCAGCATGGCGTTTGCCCGCTCTCCGGCCTCGACGGCCAGCACGTGCTGACGAGCGGCGACCGCTGCCTGACCCGCTCCGAACGGGAGGACTGCGGACATCGCCTCGAGCGCCCGCTCCGCATCGCGGATGTCACGGGATTTCAGCTTGCCCCTGACCCATTTCAGCCGGCTCCATCTGGCTGCAGGAGTGGCCTGCCCACCGCCGGATGAGAATTCATTCCGGGTCTGCGCATCGACGCCGACCAGGAACAGGCCCATGTCGCGCAGGAGCTGCTCCACACGACCGCGCTCGGCCAGCAGCACCCGGCCGGCCGCGACCGCGATGCCGGCGAGCCCCGCCGCCGCAGCCGCTTCGACGGTGCGGGCGCCGACGGCCGGGAGATCGATCCTGAGCTCCTGCCCCGGCTTCGGCGACTTGACGAGCACCCCGCCGGTCCTGCAGCGGCCCTCGTGGCGCAACTCCGCGAGGCGGGCCAGCATCCTGTCCGTGCCCTCTGCCGCCTCGATGGCCACGGGGCGGCCATCCGCGATCACGACCGCCTGCCCCACGTCCGCAGGGCCCAGCGCCTCGATGAGCGAAAGACCGGCCGCGATGTCGCGCCGCTGCGCCTCGCCCGGCTCGCGGCCGCCGATCACGCCCTCCGCAGCGACGAGCGCGGGGGCCACCTCGTGCGCCCCGAGCACGCGGAACCCGCGGCGCTGGAAGAAGGAGACGATGCGGCGCAGCACGCTGTCGTCTCCACCCGCCATCAGGCTCAGGATCAGAGGCAGGTTGAGAAAGAAGCCCGCGTCGGGCCGCAGCGCGGCGAGGTCCGGCCGTCGCACACCGCCGAGGATGACGAGGTCGCGGCAGCCGGCGGTGCGGAACGCCCGCAGCATGGCGCCGACCTGCCCAAGCCCGATCCAGGTGTGGGCATGGCGGGCGATGCCATGATCCGCCTCGCCCGCGATGCCGACCAGATGCACCGCCCGGCCCCCCGCGCTGACCGCGTCCGCCACCTCCAGCGGCAGACCGCCGCTGCCGGCCAGGATCCCGAGCGGACCGCCGTCCGCGCCCACCTTCAACCCTCGATCTCGCGCGGTGTGCACAAGGAGCGCTTGCCGCCGGCCCGGATGAAGGCGACGATCTCCTGCACCAGGACATGGCTCGCGAATTCAGCGGCGACGTCGTCGACGCGCTCCTTGAGCGTGCCTTCCGCCGCGAACAGCAACCGGTAGGCGCGCCGCAGGTCGTGGATCGACTCGCGCTGGAAGCCGCGCCGCTGCAGGCCGACGATGTTGAGGCCCGACAGATGGGCGCGGTTGCCGAGCGCCATGCCGTACGGGATGAGGTCGTTCTCGAGCCCCGACATGCCGCCGAGAAAGGCGTGAGCGCCGACCCGTGCGAACTGGATGACCGCCGCCCCGCCACCCAGGATGGCGAAGTCGCCGATGGTGCAGTGGCCCGCCAGCATGACGTTGTTGGAGAAGATCACGCTGTCGCCGACCCGGCAGTCGTGCCCGACGTGCGAGTTGGCGAGGAACGCGCAGCGGCTTCCGACCACGGTCTCGAGCCCGCCGCCCGCGGTGCCGGGGTTCATCGTCACCCCTTCGCGGATGAGGCAGTCGGAGCCGATCGTCAGAGTGGAGGATTCGCCCTTGTACTTCAGGTCCTGCGGCTGGTGCCCGATCGACGCGAAGGGAAAGATGCGCGTGCGCGGACCGATGTCGGTGCGGCCGGCCACCACCGCGTGACTGACGAGCTCGCAGCCGTCGCCCAGGCTCACCTGCGGTCCGACCATGCAGTAGGGGCCGATCTTCACGCCGGCCCCGAGCCGCGCCCCGGGCTCGACGATGGCGGTGGGATGAACCTCGGCGTCAGCCATTCTGGCCCACGATGTCCTGGGTCTCGGGCGTGTCGACGATCATGGCGCTGATCTCCGCCTCCGCCACCACCTGCCCGTCGACCTTCGCCTCGCCGTAGAAGCGCCAGGCGCGGCCGCGGCTGCGGATCTTGCGGACGTGGAAACGGAGCTGGTCCCCCGGCACCACCGGCTTGCGGAACTTGGCCCTGTCGATGCCCATGAAGTAGACGAGCTGCGGCCGGTAGGTCTCGCCCAGGCTGTGCACGCAGAGCGCACCCGCCGTCTGCGCCAGACCTTCGATGATGAGCACGCCCGGCATTACGGGAAAGCTCGGGAAGTGCCCCTGGAAGAACGGCTCGTTCACGGTCACATTCTTGATCCCGACGGCGGACTCGTCGCGATCCATGTCGAACATGCGGTCGACCAGCAGGAACGGATAGCGGTGCGGCAGCAGCTTGAGCAGGCGCGCGATATCGGCCGTGCCGAGCTGCGCCTTGGCTGTCGCGTCATTCATGACACCTGCACTCCGTCCCACGCTCGCCTGCGCACCAGCGCAATCGCCTGCATTTCCCTACTTTTCGCCCTCGTCCTCTTCAGTTCCCCGCGTGACAGCACCCTGCTTCGCGAGCCGGCTCAGCACGGCGAGCTCGCGCGCCCAGTCCCGGAACGGGCGCGCCGGCGTGCCGCCGACCCGCGCCCCGGCAGGCACGTCGTCCTTGGGGTGGGAGGCGCCGGCGATCTGCGCGCCGGCCCCGACCCTGAGGTGCCCCACGAGCCCCGACTGGCCGCCCATGACGACGAAGTCGCCGAGCTCGGTCGAGCCCGAGATGCCGCATTGGCCCACGATGACGCAATGTCTTCCGATCACCACGTTGTGCCCGATCTGCACGAGATTATCAATTTTCGTGCCTTCGCCGATGATCGTATCATTAAGGGCGCCGCGGTCGATCGCGGTGTTGGCGCCGACCTCGACGTCGTCCTGGATGATGACGCGCCCGATCTGCGGCACCTTGAGGTGGCCCTGCGGCCCCATCGCGAAGCCGAAGCCGTCCTGGCCGACGCGCACGCCCGCATGCAGAATGACGCGGTCGCCGATGAGCGCATGCGTTACGGTCGCCTGTGGGCCGACGAAGCAGCCGCGCCCGATCGCGCACCGGTAGCCGACCACGGCGCCGGCGGCGACGACGGTGCCGCGGCCGATCTGCGCCTCCGGCCCGACGACCGCTCCGGGCTCGACGGATACGCCCTCCTCGAGCCGCGCGCTCGGGTCGATCAGCGAGGCGCCGCCGGCGCGAGCCACCTTCGGCCGCATGGCATCGGGGTAGAAGAGCTGCAGGGCCAGCGCGAAACCGCGGTAGGGCGTCCTGGTCAGCAGCGCGGCCGTGCCGGCGGGGACCCGGGCCGCGAAAGCGGGAGCCACAAGGCACGCACCGGCGCGGGTGGTCTGGAGCTGGGGCAGATACTTGCGGTTGTCGAGGAAGGAGACGTGACCGCTGCCTGCATCCGCCAGGCTGCGAACGTTGCCGATGGGCCGCGAGCCGTCAGCGCCTCGGGCCAGCTCCGCCCCCGCGGCGCGGGCCACCTCCGCCAGCGGGAACGGGCCGGCGCGCTCGAAGAATCCAGGGTGTTCCATCTGCTCACTCTCGCAGGGACAGGCCGCCGGTCAACCGCTGCTCCCCACAGAGTCGGACACGCGCGAATGTCTCGGGTGTCGGCATTGGGACGCTCGCCCGACCAGATCACGGGCCGCATTGCCGTCTAGACGAAAAAGCCCTCCGTCACAAGGGCGCGTCGAGGGCTGCGGACGCGCCCCCCGATGTGACGCGCCGCAACGCCGAACCGACGCGCCGTTGGGCTTTTTATTCCAATGGAACTGTCCAAGTCCCCTCTCCCGATTGAAATGGGGAGGGCCAGGGGCCAGGGCTCAAGCAGGGTGATTCAATTCACCGCATAGCCTAACGGCTCGAACAGGATTCTGAAGGT
>JAHDXT010000037.1 GCA_023384095.1 Hyphomicrobiaceae bacterium | reverse complement strand
GGGTCGATGACGTTGCCGACCGACTTCGACATCTTCTCGCCGCGGTTGAACAGGAACCCGTGCGCGAACACGCGGTGCTGCACGGGAATGCCGGCCGACATCAGGAAGGCCGGCCAGTAGACCGCGTGGAAGCGCACGATGTCCTTGCCGATGACGTGCACGTCGGCCGGCCAGTAGCGCCAGCGCGGGTGGCCCTCGTCCGGGAAGCCGGCCGCGGTGATGTAGTTCGTCAGCGCGTCGACCCACACGTACATGACGTGCCGCGGTGCGCCCGGCACCGGGATGCCCCAGTCGAGCGTGGTGCGCGAGATCGACAGGTCCTCCAGCCCGCCCCTGGCGAAGCTGGCGACCTCGTTCCTTCGCTCCGGCGGCAGGATGAAATCGGGATGGGCGCCGTAGTGCGCGAGCAGCCGGTCCTGGTAGGCGGAGAGGCGGAAGAAATAGGATTCCTCCTCCGTCCACTCGACCGGCGTGCCCTGCGCGCCGCGCCGCACGCCGTCCTCCCCGACGGTCGTCTCGCTCTCGGCATAGAAGGCCTCGTCGCGGACCGAGTACCAGCCCGCGTACTTGGCCAGATAGACGTCGCCGGCCTGCTCCATCCGCCGCCAGATCTCCTCCGAGGCGCGGTAGTGGCGCGGCTCGGTGGTGCGGATGAAGTCGTCGTTGGAGAGCGCCAGCGCCTTCGCCATGGCCTCGAAGCGGGGCGTGTTGCGGTCGGCGAGCTGGCGCGGGGTCACGCCCTCCCTGACCGCCGTCTGCTTCATCTTGAGCCCGTGCTCGTCGGTGCCCGTCAGGAAAAAAACGTCCTTGCCGTCGAGCCGCTCGAATCGGGCGATCGCATCGGTCGCGATGGCCTCGTAGGCATGACCGATGTGGGGCGCGCCGTTGGGGTAGGAGATGGCCGTGGTAATGTAGAAGTTGTCGGGCGCAGCCATGAGCTTTGCTTGGAGTCCGAGACGAGCCACGCCCCTGGCACTGTCGCAATGAGATCAGCGGCGGGAGACGCCCTCGAGGCGGGAGAGAGTCTCCAGAACGAGTGACTTGCGGTCGAGATTGAGCGCGACGGCCTCGGCCTTCTCGCGCACGACTGTTTCCCACAGCTCCGCCCATGAGGCAAGCCTGCCCTCGGGGATCAGCCGTCTCGCCAGCTCGACCTCGTCGGGCTCGCCCTCGCCCGTTGCCGCAGCGCGGACGATCCGCGCCGCCAGATCGAGAAGGAGGTCGAAGAAGGTCTCGAACCGCTGCTCGTTCACCGCGCCCGCCAGGTCGTCTGCGAGGCCGTGCGCGGCCGCCCAATCCACCTTCGGCAGGTTCGTCAGGATCGCGTCGATGCGCTGCACAAGCTTCAGGCCATCGCCGGTCGCGAGGCTCAGCAGGCGCCGCACGCTGCCGTGGGCGTGATGCATAAGCCGCGGCCAGTCCGCCTCCCGGGGCGGCTCGATCTCGGTGGCGGCGAGCGCCTGCTCTGCGGACTGGCGCAGATCCCCGCCCCCGAGCGGCGCCAGCGCCAGCATGCGACAACGGGAGCGAATCGTCGGCAGCAGACGGCCCGGCTGCGACGTGACGAGCAGGAACAGCGTGCGGGGCGGCGGCTCCTCGAGCGACTTCAGCAGCGCATTGGCGGAGGAGAGGTTGAGCTCGTCGGCCTGATCGACGATGATCACGCGCTGCACGGGCTCCCCCTGCCGTTCGCCGCCCCCCGCGGTATGGGCGAGGAATGCGCGCAGCCTGCGCACCTCGTCGATGGTGATGGTGGCAGCGAATCGCTTGTCTTTCTGAATCCACGGGCGCCGGATGACGAGCAGCCCGGGATGCGACAGCGCCCGCACCATCCGTGCCGCCGGGGCCTGCTCGGGAAGAGCCAGCAATTCCCTCGCGGGGTCCCGCTCCCCGGCGCTGGCGAGCGCATAGGCCGCGAACCGGTAGGCGAGCGTCGCCTTGCCGACTCCCTCCGGGCCGGCCAGCAGCCAGGCGTGATGGATGCGCCCCGAGGCCAGTGCCTTGGCCAGCTCGCGCTCGGCCGGAGCGTGGCCGAAAAGCCGCCGGGTCTGGCGAGGATGCGGGAAGCCCTCGAGCCGGTCGGCCTCGGGCAGCGGCTCCATCTCCAGCAGGACGGGAGCTCGCGCCATCAGCCGCCCTGCCGCAGGCCGCGGGCGACGATGGCGGCCCAAACCTGCTGCGCGACCTCCGCCTCGGGCTGCAGCGCGTCGATGACGACGCAGCGCTCGGGCTCGGCCGTCGCGATCATGAGGAAGCCATCGCGCAACCGCTCGTGATAGGACAGCGGCCGCCCCTCGAAGGCATCGGCGTCGCTGCCGCGGCCGCCCGGCCCCCCGGGCTCGCTGCGCGAGCGGGCGCGCGCCAGCCCGTCGGCCGCCGGCAGGTCGAGAACGACCGTGACGTCAGGAGCCGTCTCGGCGACGACGAGCCGCTCCAGCGCCTCGATGACGGCCTTCGGCAGGCCCCCCGCGACGCCCTGATAGACCCGGGTGGAGTCGGAGAAACGGTCGCAGATCACCCATTGCCCGGCTTCCAACGCCGGCCGGATGGTGCGCTCGAGATGATCGGCGCGCGCGGCGGAGAACAGCAGCGCCTCGGCCAGCGCCCCGCGGTCGGCGGTGCTGGGGCCGAGGATGAGAGCGCGCACCTGCTCGGCAAAGGCCGAGCCGCCTGGCTCACGGGTGAGCACGGCGCCGACACCCTCGGCCCGCAGCCGTTCCGCCAGCAGCCGGGCCTGCGTGGACTTGCCGGCCCCCTCGCCTCCTTCGAACGTTATGAGCTTACCTCTCGCCATGGCACGGTCTCTCTCGCGCTTGGCGCGCCCGGCCCGCGGCAGGAGGGCGCTTCAGGGGATCCAGCGGAAGGCCATATAGGCGAGCGAGTCAAGGCCGCGGCGCATGGTGCCGGCCGCCGCGATGTCCTGGGCAGCGTAGAGCGGTACCTCGTTGGTCGTGTTCATGGCGCTCGTGACCCGCAGCCTGGCGACGGCGTCGCCCTTCCTGATCGGCGGCTTCAGCGGACTGTTGTAGATGATCTCGGCCCTGAGCCGCTGGCCCGCCGCGGCCCGCGGCAGCAGCACGCTGACGTCGCCGTCTCCCGTGAGCGGGAGGTAGAACTGGCTGCCGCCCCACACGCGCGCGCGCCCGACCACCTCGCCTTCGTCGAAAATCCTGAACTCGGTGAAGCTGCGGAACCCCCACTCGAGGACCCGCGCCGCCTCCTCCCGCCGTCTCGCCGCCGTCGGCAGCCCGTTGACGACGACGATCAGCCGCCGCTCGCCCTGCTTGGCGGAGGCCACCATGCCATAGCCGCCCTCCTTGATGTAGCCCGTCTTCAGCCCATCGACGCCCAGGTCGGCCGACAGCAGCGGATTGCGGTTGACGAACCGGTGCTTGCGGTAGCGGAAGTCCGGCTGCGCGAACATCCTGTAGAAGTCCGGGTATTCCCGGATGATGTGCTGGGCTAGAAGCGCAAGGTCGCGCGCCGTCGTCAGGTGCTCCGCGTGATGGAGCCCGGTGGCATTCTTGAACGTGGTCGACTTCAGTCCGAGCTCGCGCCCGTACGCGGTCATGAGCTGGGCAAAGGCATCCTCCGACCCGGCCATGTTCTCGGCCACGGCGATCGCCGCGTCGTTGCCCGACTGGACGATGATGCCCTGCAGCAGATCGGAGATGGTCGCCTTGCTGCCGACCGGCACCATCATGGCCGAAGTGCCCGACGGCGCGCCGCCCCTGCGCCAGGCGTTGACGCTCATCAGGAACTCGTCCTCCATCTTGAGCTGGCCCGCCTTGATGGCCCTGAACATCATGACCAGGGTCATCAGCTTGCTCATGCTGGCCGGATGCATGAGCTCGTCGGCGTTGTGCTGGAGGAGGACGGCGCTGGTGTCGGCGTCGATCAGGATCGCCTGCCTGGCCTGTGTCGTGAAGGCGGTGCCCTGCGCCAGGCCGGACCGGCTGGCGAAGGCCCATGCCGTGATGACAGCCAGCGCGAGCAGAACCCAGCGGCTCGGCAACATCGATCGCTTCGGCAGCGAAGGTGAAGTCATAGCTCTCCAGTCTGCTCGCCGCGGCCTGACCTGCAAAAACTATCACGTCTGCCCCCCCGGCTCGTCAATGCCGTCTGCGCCATTTTTTCGGGACCAGGGATAAAGTCGGGCCGATTGCCCGTGCCGGGCCGCGCGCTCGACCGCCGGTCGGCATGCAACTTCTACCCTGCCAGTGTGTTCCAGTTGAAACCGGCTCTCGAACGCGTGGGCAACTCCCATGCCGCAGATCTTTACGGCGTCCGCTGACACGCGATTGAGGGCCGCGCTCCTGCTCGTCGTGCTCGCCGTCCTCGGCGCCGGTCTGCTCGTCGGAGGCTACATGGACTCGAGCTACGCCACGCTGGTCGGCTGGGTGCGGCACCAGCCGGTGCCGTTCAGCCACGAGCACCATGTCGGCGGCTTGGGGATCGACTGCCGCTACTGCCACACGACCGTCGAGGTGAGCAAGCATGCCGGGCTGCCGGCCACGCATGTCTGCATGACCTGCCACTCCCAGGTCTGGACCGGTGCTCCGATGCTAGCGCCGGTGCGCGACAGCCTGGCCTCCGGCAGGCCGATCGCCTGGCAGCGGGTCGCTCGCCTGCCCGACTACGTCTATTTCAACCACGCCATTCATGTCGCCCGCGGCGTCCCGTGCGTCACCTGCCATGGCCGGATCGACCGGATGCCGCTGACGGTGCGCGCCAAGCCGTTTCAGATGGGGTGGTGCCTCGAATGCCATCGCAATCCGGCGCCCCACCTGCGTCCTCCCGAGCAGGTGACCCGCATGGACTGGTCGGACTGGAACCGGCGTCCGGAGGAGCACAGGCTCTACGGCGACCTGGCGGTGAAAGCTTACGGCATCGAGCCTTCGAAGCTCGACGACTGCAACATCTGTCACAGGTGACGGAATGGCGAATGCAAGGCAATCCCGTCCGGCCGAGATCATCCGCGCCGGCCTGAAGGGCAAGTCCGGACGCTCGTTCTGGCGCAGCCTCGACGAGCTTGCCGGAACGCCGGCCTTCCGGGCCTACCTCGAGGCCGAGTTCCCGGCCCTTGCCCCGGGACCTTTCGACGTCGACCGCCGCGCCCTGTTGAAGGTCATGGCGGCCTCGCTGGCGCTCGCCGGGCTGACGGGCTGCAGCGGCGAGGCGGACGAGGCCGCGCTCCCTTATGTCGAAGCGCCCGAGCACGTCGTTCCCGGCAGGCCGAAATGGTATGCCACCGCCGTCACCCTCGCGGGCTTCGCATTGCCAGCGCTCGGCAAGACCCATGTCGGGCGGCCGGTGAAGCTGGAGGGCAATCCCGCCCATCCCGCCACGCGAGGCGCCACGGATGCATTCCTTCAGGCCTCGCTCATCGGGCTCTACGATCCCGACCGTTCGCAATCGCCCCGCCACCTCGGGCGGCCGGCGACCTGGAGCGCGCTCGACGCGGCGATGAGCAGCCGTATGGCCGAGGTCGAGCGTCGGCGCGGCGAGGGTTTCAGGCTGCTGACAGGGGCCGTCACCTCGCCCACGCTCGTCCGCCAGATCGACGCGCTCCTCCAACGCTGGCCGGAGGCGCGGTGGCATGCGCTGGAGCCCGTCAACGACGACCTGGCGGCGAACGCCACGCAACGCGTATTCGGGCGGCCGCTCGACCGTCATCTGATGCTCGATCAAGCTGAGCTCATCGTCAGCCTCGACGACGATATCCTCGGCCCCGGGCCGCGGCAGGCCGTGCACGGCCGCCGCTGGTCGGAGCGCCGACGCGCGTTCCAGCAGGGCGAGGGAGAATGTCGCCTCTTCGTCGCCGAGCCGACGCCGTCGATCACGGGGTCGATGGCCGGCGACCGCTTCATCGCATCCCATTCACGAATTGCAGCTCTGGCTCAGGCCGTCGCGCATGCCCTGGGGGTCGAGACGGCGAGCGCCCCGGAGCTTGCGGAGCGGGAGAGGGGCTGGATCGGCCGCGCCGTCGCCGCCCTTCGTGCCCGCCCGGGCCGGGCGCTGTTTACGTTGGGCACTCACCATGACCCGGAGACCCAGGCGCTCGGGCTGATTGTCAACGAGCGCATCGGGGCTCTCGGCGCCACGCTGCGGTTCACCGAGCCGGTATCGCTGCCGGCCGACGGCCTGCGGTCGGCCGAGGCGCTCGCCGGAGACATGGCCGCCGGGCGCGTGACGACACTGGCGATCATCGGCGCCAACCCGGCCTATGCGATGCCAGCTGACGTAGATTTCAGGGCAGCCATGGAGACGGTGCCGTTCCGGCTGCACGCCGGGCTCTATTACGACGAGACGGCGAGCCTGTGCCATTGGCACTCGCCGCTTGCGCACGAGCTCGAGAGCTGGAGCGATGCGCGTGCGGTGGACGGCACGGTGAGCCTCATACAGCCGCTGATCCGGCCGCTTTATGCAGTGCGCCCGCTTCATGCCGTTCTCGGCAACATCTCGGGTAAGACGGCCTCCGACCTCGAGAGCGTGCAGGCGACCTGGCGGGCGCTGTGGGGCGACCAGCTCGAGGTGCGCTGGCGCGATGCGCTCGTGCGCGGATTCGTGCCGGAGAGCGCCGCGCCCTTCGTCACGCCCACGGTCGCCGGCCGAACGGTCTCGCCGCCGGACGAGCCCAGAACGGAGGGCTTGACCGTAGTCCTGCGGCCGGATCCGACGATATGGGACGGCCGCTTCGCCAACAACGCCTGGCTGCAGGAGACGCCGAAGCCCCTGACGAAGGTGACCTGGGACAACGTAATCCTGGTGAGCCCGCAGCTCGCCAAGCACCGTGGCCTCGCCAACGGCGATGAGGTGGCGCTGACGGCCGGAGGCCGGACCATCACCGGCCCCGCCTGGATCCATCCCGGCCAGGAAACGGATACGGTGGCCCTCACGCTCGGCTACGGCCGGAGGCGCGCGGGGCGTGTCGCCGAGGGGCTCGGCTACGACGCCTTCGCCATCCGCCTGCGCGATTCGCCCTGGCGTCTCGGCGGCGCGGCGATCAGGGCGACAGGTGCGAAGCTGGAGGTCGCGAGCACGCAGCGCCACCAGGCGATGGACGGCTTCGATTTCGTGCGCACGGTCGACGCTTCCGATTTCGAGGCGGCGAAGCGGGGCGCCACGCCGGGCCAGGAGACCGGCCAGCCGCGTCCCCGCCAGCCCACGTTCTATCCACCACGACAGTGGGACAGCCCCTCCTGGGGCATGGCGATCGACCTCGATCTCTGCATCGGCTGCAATGCCTGCGTCGTCGCCTGCGTCGCCGAGAACAACGTGCCGGTCGTCGGCAAGAGCCTGGTAGCGCAAGGCCGCGAGATGCACTGGCTGCGCGTCGATCTCTATCACGAGGGCGATCCGGCAGATCCGAAGTCCCACTTCCAGCCGGTGCCCTGCATGCACTGCGAGCAGGCGCCCTGCGAGATGGGCTGCCCGGTGAATGCCGCCGTGCACAGCTTCGACGGCCTGAACCTGCAGGTCTACAACCGCTGCGTCGGCACGCGCACCTGCTCGTCGTACTGCCCCTACAAGGTCCGCCGCTTCAACTGGTACGACTATACCGGCGACGATCCGGAACCGATTCGCGCCATGCGCAATCCGGACGTCACGGTCCGCAGCCGCGGCGTCATGGAAAAGTGCACGTATTGCGTGCAGCGCATCAGCGAGGCGCGGATCGCCGCCAAGATTGCGGGGCGGCCCATCCGCGACGGCGAGGTCAGGACCGCCTGCCAGCAGGCCTGTCCGACGCGGGCGATCACCTTCGGCGACATCATCGACGACCAAAGCGAGGTCAGCCGCCGCAAGGCCAGCCCGCGCAACTACAGCCTTCTCGAGGAAGCCAACACCTGGCCGCGCACGACCTATCTCGCGCGCATCGAGACGGCGCGCTCCGACGAGGAGGGCGGAATGGAATGACCGAGCTCGCCGCCACACCTCGCGACCGCTATGCGGCGGTGGGCGAGGAGATCATCCGAATTCCCCTCAACTATCCCAACCGGCTTGCCTGGTGGATCTGCTTCGGCTTCGCCCTGCTCCTCCTGCTGATGTTCTTCATCTCGGCGGGCGTGCTGTTCTGGTACGGCGTCGGCGTGTGGGGCAACAACATCCCCGTCAATTGGGGCATCGCTATCTCCAACTACATCTGGTTTCTCGGCATCGGCCATGCCGGAACGCTGATCTCGGCGATGTTTCTCCTCCTGCATGCGCACTGGCGCAACTCGCTCAACCGTTTCGCCGAGGCGATGACGCTGTTCGCCGTCGTCTGCGCCGGGCTCTACCCCATCCTGCACCTCGGCCGCCCCTGGTTCTTCTACTGGATTGCGCCCTATCCCAACACGATGACGATATGGCCGCAGTTCAAGAGCCCGCTCACGTGGGACTTCTTCGCCGTCCTCACCTATCTCACCGTCTCGCTGCTCTTCTGGTACATCGGGATCGTGCCGGACCTCGCTGCCGTGCGTGACCGCGCCAGGAAGCGTCGCCAGCAGGTCTTCTACGGGATTGCAGCGCTCGGCTGGCGCGGCTCGGCCTGGCACTGGGCGCGCTGGAGGCAGTCCTACCGGCTCACGGCAGCCATAGCGGTGCCGCTCGTCGTCTCCGTCCACTCCGAGGTCTCGCTGCTCTTCGCGGCGGGGCCCATCCCCGGGTGGGCGTCGACCGTGTTCCCGCCCTATTTCGTTCTGGGCGCCGCGTTCTCGGGCTTCGCCGTGGTCTCGATGATCGCCATCTTGCTGCGTCATGCGCTCGGGCTCGGCGATATCGTGCGCGAGCGCCATCTCGATCTCCTCGGCATTTTCCTGCTCGCAACGGGGCTCATGACCGCTTACGGCTACTGGGCCGAGGTTTTCGACGCGCTCTATTCCGGCGGAAAGCAGGAGATAGGGACGCTGCTGGATCGCCTCACCGGCATCTACGCCTGGAGCTACTGGGGCGCCGTCGTCGGCAATTTCCTGCCGCTGCAGCTCCTCTGGTTCCGGCAGGTCCGGACGAATCCGTTTCTCCTCTTCCTGATCGCCCTGTCGGTGACGATCGGAATGTGGTTCGAGCGCTACATGCTGCTCGTGACCTCCCTTTATCGCGACTGGCTCGTCTCGTCCTGGGGCGAGTATCACGCGAGCTTCTGGGAGCTGTCGCTCTTCGCCGGCATGCTCGGCGTCTTTCTGGTGCCGTTCCTGCTCTTCGTTCGTTTCCTCCCCGTCATCTCCTCCTTCGAGGTCAAGGAGACGCTGTTCGAGGAGGAGCGGGATGCGTGAGCCGGCCCCCACCACCCCCAGTTTCGGTCTCATGGCCGAGTTCGATCGCCCGGAACGCCTCATGGAAAGCGTGCGCCGGGCGCGCGAGGCCGGCTTCCGCCGCATGGACGCCTACTCGCCGTTTCCCATCGATGGGCTTGCCGAGGAGCTCGGCTTCCGCGACCGGCGCGTGCCTCGGCTGACGCTGTTCGGCGGCGTTTTCGGCGCAGCCGTGGGATACGGAATGCAGGTCTATACGAACCTCGCTTTCCCGATCGAAATTGGCGGCCGGCCGCTCATTGCCACGCAGGCCTTCATGCTCATCACGTTCGAGCTGACGGTCCTGTTCGCGGTTCTCTTCGCCATCGGCGGCATGCTCGCGCTCAACCGTCTGCCGCGGCTTCATCATCCGCTGTTCGATGTCGAGGCGTTCCATCTGGCGAGCGCGGACAAGTTCTTCCTGGTCATCTTCAGCAACGACGCGATGTTCGATCCCGGGAAAACCCGCGGCTTTCTCGAGGGCTTTGCGCCGGTACGGATCGACGTCGTCGAGCATACGGAGGAGCCGGAATGACTCGACTGCTCCTCGCCTGCCTCATCCCGGTCGCGCTCGCCGCGTGTGGCGGCATGGACCATCAGCCCCGCTATGACTCTTACGAGCGCAGCAGTCTGTTCCCGGACGGCAAGTCGATGCAGGCCCCACCCCAGGGGGCCGTTGCACTGGACGATCCGGCATGGTCGGCGGCGCTCGAGAACAGGCCCGCCATGGGCTTCGAGCTGCTGCAACGCGGCCGCGAGCGCTACGGCATCTACTGCTCTCCGTGCCATGACGCCTCCGGCCATGGTCGTGGCACGGTGCCGGCCCGCGGCTTTCCAAGGCCGCCGAGCTTTCATATTTCGCGCCTGCGCGCAGGCCCGTCCTCACATTTCGTCGACGTGATCACGCGCGGCCACGGCGTCATGTACTCCTACGCCGCTCGCGTCGCACCCGCAGACCGCTGGGCCATTGCCGCCTACATCCGCGCCCTTCAGATCAGCCAGAATGTGCCCGCAGCCGCGCTCTCGCCGGACGAGCTCGCCAAGCTCGGGGAGGTTGCCCCGTGAGCGACCGTGTGCGCCCGCTCCGTCGCTGGCTCCGGGAGATGATCATCCTCGGAGGCGCAAGCTCGGTGCTTGCGCTCGCCCTCGCAGCGATCGAGCCCCGCGCGCTCGGCGGGTGGCTGGCGGCCTACGCGTTCTGGACGAGCCTGCCCATCGGGGCGCTGTGCCTCGTCATGATGATGCGGCTGATCCCGGGCGCCTGGCGCGAGGAGCTGGCGCCTGCCGGCGAAAGTGCGCTGCTCCTGTTGCCGCTCGCGCTCATCGCGGCTCTCCCGATTTTCGCAGGGCTACCCGCACTTTACGACTGGGTTGGCGGCGTGAGCGGAGGAGGTTTCCGCGGTCACTATCTCACGCCGTGGTTCTTCGTCGCCAGGACGCTCCTCTTTTACGCGGTTTCGGGCACGCTCGCGTTTCTTCTGGTTCGGCGACGGGATTGGTCGACGCCCGTCGCCTCGGCCGGGCTCATCGTCTTCGTCCTCATCGACACGACGGTCGTAATCGACTGGCTGATGTCACTCGACCCCGAGTTCCATTCCTCCGGCTTCGGACTTTACGTCCTGTCGATCCAGACGACCGTCGCGCTGGCCGCGCTCATTCTCGTGCGCCTTCTGCGGGCGGAGCCGAGCGAGAGCACGGTAGTCCTCGGCAGCCTTCTGCTGACGGCGCTCTTGCTCTGGGCCTATTTCGCCTTCATGCAGTATCTCATCAGCTGGTCGGGCAATTTCCCGAGCAACGTGCTCTGGTATCAGCGCCGGGCGGGTGGTGTCTGGTCGCTCGCCGAATATGCGATCGGAGCGCTCGCCCTCGCACCGGCCTTTCTCCTCCTGTTCTCGCCGGTCCGGCGCGGCCCGGGATGGCTCATCGCGCTGTCTGTCGCCGTCCTCTCGGGCAAGGCGCTCGAGATGGCCTGGCTCGTTCTTCCGACCGTTTCAGCAGCCCTCGCGCTGACGCTCGTCGTGACGATGCTCGCCTTCGCGGGCCTGGGGCTTCTCTCCGTAGCCGCATTCGTCTGGGCGATGCATGCGCTCGCAAGCCTGCTCGCCGAGCGGGCAGAAGGGGGGGCCTCGCCGTGACCGTGGATCAGGCGCCGCGCGATCCGATGCAGGAGGCGAAGAGGAGAGGCTTCGAGCCGCGCGACGTCCCTGCGCCCGGGGTGGCCCTCGCCGTGCTCGGTATTCTCGTCAGCATCGGTCTTGCGGCCGCATTTGTCGCCGCTGTTCTCGCGTGGTTCCCCGAAAGTCTCTCCCAGGCGACGCCGCTCGAAACGATCCGAGAGGCGCCCCCCAAGCCGCGGCTGGAAGTCTCGCCCCGGGCAAGTGGAGCAGCCGTGCAGGCGGCCGCCCGCGCGAGGCTCGAAGGCTATGCCTGGACCGACCGCGAGGCCGGTCGCGCCCGCATTCCGATCGAACGGGCCATGAAGCTGCTCACTGGGCATGGATGGCCCGATGCGCCCGAGAACGGAGCTGACCAGCGATGATCCGGGTCTTTGCGTTTGTCCTCGTCCTATTGGCCGGCGGCCAGGCGCTTGCGTTCGACCCATTTCAGCAAGCGGGCATCGACAGTCGTCGCGGCGCTCGCGTGCCCCTCGACCTCGCCTTCCGCGACGAAACCGGCGCATCCGTCACCCTGCGCGATCTCGTCAGGGGCAGGCCCATCGTTCTCGCACCCGTACTTCATGACTGCCCGAACATCTGCGGCGTCACGCTCGCGGGCCTTGTCGAGGCGGTCCGTGGACAGAGCTTCGTGCCCGGTAAGGACTTCACGATCGTCGCGTTCGGCATCGATCCGAATGAGGGACCGGCTGCGGCGCGCGAGTCTCTTCATAAAATCGAAGCGTCGTTTCCGGACCTGCCGACAAGCGGCATCCATGCGCTCACCGGCCGTTCCGGTGACATTGCGGCCGTGACAGGGGCACTCGGCTACCGCTACGCCTGGGACGAGCGGATCGGTCAATTCGCTCACTTCGCCGCCGTCGCCGTGCTGACGGCGGACGGGCGTCTGGCGCGCTGGCTCTATGGGCTCGCGCCCGATCCGACGGACCTCGAGCTCGCGCTCACCGAAGCGGGAAAGGGCAGGCTCGGCGGCTGGCGCGATCAGCTCCTGCTGCTCTGCTACCAGTACGATCCCGAAACCGGCCGCTATGGCTCTCTCATCACTTGGCTCCTGCGCCTCGGGGGCGGCCTCACGGTGGCGCTCATGATCGGTCTCATCGGCGTCGCCGTCGTCCGCGAGCGACGGTCGGCGCGGAAAGGGAACGCGTGATGGACGGGCTGTCGGCTTGGGCAAGCGAGATCTCGGCGCATGCAGCCGAGGTCGACCTGCTCGCGATGAGCTTCTTTCTGCTCGTCCTGTCGCTGTCGGCGCCGGTGTTCATCCTGATGGCCGTTTTCGCCGTCAGGTATCGGCGGGGAAAACCGGCCGACCGCGTGCATCCGATCGACCGGAACGTCTGGCTCGAGGTCTCCTGGGCCATCATCCCCTTCGCGCTCGCCATCGCCTTCTATATCTGGGCGACGCGGCTTTACGCGAACCTGTACGAGCTGCCCGCGGACGCGCTCGAAATCGGTGTCGTCGCAAAGCAGTGGATGTGGAAATTCCAGCATCCCGGCGGCCAGCGGGAGATCGACGAGCTCCATGTCCCTGCCGGCCAGCCGGTAGTGCTCACGATGGCCTCCCAGGACGTGATCCACAGCCTCTACATTCCCGGCCTCAGGCTCAAGCGCGACGTCGTTCCGGGCCGCTATACGCGGATGTGGTTCACGGCCGACAAGCCGGGGGTGTACCGGCTCACCTGCGCCGAGTTCTGCGGCGCCGACCACTCGATGATGGGCGGCCGGTTCGTCGTGATGCAACAGGCCGATTATGCGCTCTGGCTGGAGCAGACCGAGGTCGACGCCTCGCTCGCGGTTCAGGGCGCTGTGCTGTTCCGGACCTACGGCTGCAGCGGTTGTCACAGCCCGGGGGCAACCGTGCATGCCCCCTCCCTCGATGGCCTTTACGGCCGTCCCGTGCCGATCGAGGGCGGGCAGATCGTGACGGCCGACGAGCAGTACATCCGGGACAGCATTCTCCTTCCACGACAGCACATCGCCGCTGGCTATCCGCGCATCATGCCGACGTTTGCGAACGTGCTCGGCGAGGAGGAGGTCCTGAAGCTCGTCGCCTATATCAAGTCGCTTCGTGCGGCGCCATGGAAAGACCGGCAATGACGGACTCCAATGCGCTCGATTCCCGTCCGGACCGTAACGATCCCCACGATCCGGGCTTATCGGAGACCATGACGGAGCGAGAGAGCTATCTCCGCGCCGGTCACACCCTGAGATCTTGGCTGCTCACGACCGACCATAAGCGCATCGCCATCCTCTATCTCATCACGGTCACCGTGTTCTTCTTCATCGGCGGCGCCGCGGCGGTGCTGATGCGAGCGGATCTGGTCACGCCGCAAGGCGACCTCCTGAGCAACGAGGGCTATAACCGCGCCTTCACGCTGCACGGCGTGATCATGGTCTGGTTCTTTTTGATACCGTCGATTCCGACTACGTTCGGCAACTTCCTGATACCCTTGATGATCGGCGCGAGGGACCTGGCGTTCCCGCGGCTCAACCTGCTCAGTTGGTACATTTACATGCTGGGTGGGCTCTTCACGATCTATGTGCTGATCGCCGGCGGCGTCGACACGGGCTGGACCTTCTACACGCCCCTTTCATCCATGTTCGCCAACGGCCACGTCGTGCTGGTCGCCGTCGCCGTCTTCATCGTCGGCTTCTCGTCGATTTTCACCGGTCTGAATTTCATTGTGACAGTCCACAAGCTGCGAGCGCCGGGCATGACCTGGGGGCGGCTCAGACTGTTCATCTGGTCGCATTACGCGACCTCTCTGATCCTCGTGCTCGCGACTCCGGTGCTTTCTATGACGCTGGTGCTGATGGCGGCCGAACGGCTGTTCGGTATCGGCGTTTTCGACCCGAAGCTCGGGGGAGACCCGATTCTCTTCCAGCACCTGTTCTGGTTCTACAGCCATCCCGCCGTCTACATCATGGTGCTGCCGGCCATTGGCGTCGCAAGCGAGCTCGTCGCCGCAGCCGCGCACAAGCCGATCTTCGGCTACTGGTTCGTCGCCGGCTCCTCCATCGCGATCGCCATCATCAGCTTCCTGGTCTGGGGCCACCATATGTTCGTCGCCGGCCAGTCCATGTATGCGAGCGCGGTCTTCTCGTTTCTCAGTCTGGCCGTCGCGGTGCCGTCGGGGATCAAGATCTACAACTGGACGGCCACGCTCTACAAAGGCCATATTGCACTCGATCCGCCCTTCTTTTTCGCAGCGAGCTTCATCGGTCTATTTGTCGTCGGCGGACTGACGGGCCTCGTCGTCGCCATGATGGCGGTCGACGTCCACGTCCACGACACCTATTTCGTCATCGCCCATTTCCATTACATCATGGTTGGCGGAACGGTTTCGGCCTATTTTGGCGCGCTGCACTTCTGGTGGCCGAAGATGGTCGGGCGGACCTATTTTCTCGTTTGGGGCAGGCTCACGGCGATTTTCATTTTCCTCGGCTTCAACCTGACCTTCTTCCCGCAGTACATCCTGGGCTATCTCGGGATGCCGCGACGCTATCACGTCTACGATCCCGCTTTTCAGGTCCTCAACGTCCTCTCGTCGGCGGGCGCATCGATTCTCGCCATCGCGTATGTCTTGCCGTTCGCCTATCTCATCTATTCCATGCGCTACGGCGATCCGGCGGGACCGAACCCCTGGGGCGTGACGGGGCTCGAATGGACCGTGCCGTCGCCGCCTCCAAAGGAGAATTTCGCCGAGATACCGGTCGTGACGACCGGACCATACGACTATCCCATGGAACTGGAGAGCCGCGATGGCTGAGCCAGGCTTCGTTCGCGAGCCGTTTCGCGAGATTCGCCAGCAGCACGAAGCGGACATGCTGGGCATGTATATTTTCCTCGCCACCGAGATCATGCTGTTCGGCGGCCTCTTTGCGGCAATCTTCGTCGTTCGCGTGCTGCACCCGATCGAGGTGGTGGAAGCGTCGAGGCGCTTGCATTACTTCATCGGCGCGATCAACACGGGAATTCTATTGTCCTCGAGCCTCGCCGTCGCGCTGGCCGTCCAGGCGGCGCGCGCCGCCTTGGCGCGACGTGCGGCTCTGTTCCTTGTCGCCGCCGCGGCTCTCGGCGTCGCCTTTCTCGGCCTGAAAGCCCTGGAATATTCCAAGGAGTATGACGAGGGTCTGTTACCGGTGTTCAGCGACCCGGGCCGTTTCTCCGGACCTGTCGAGCATCTGTTCATGAACCTCTATCTCATCTCGACCGGGCTCCATGCCATTCACGTCACGATCGGCGTTCTGCTGCTTGGCGGCCTCGCTCTCCGCCTCACCGGCGGCGCGTTGCGCCTGCCGGACCGGGTCATCGTGGTCGAAGCCTGCGGGCTTTACTGGCACCTCGTCGACGTGATCTGGGTCTTTCTGTATCCGGTGCTCTATCTCGCGCGGTGAGCGATGAGCGCTACACGCACACTCGTCCTGGCCTGGTCGGCGCTCATGTGCCTTCTCTTCGCCACGGTCGGCGCGAGCTTCGTGCTGACCGGACCCTGGAGCATTGTGACGAGCCTCGCCATCGCGCTTGCAAAGGCGGCGCTCATTTTCTGGTTCTTCATGCATCTGCGGGAGGAGGCGGGCCTCGTGCGCCTCGTCGCGATCGGCGCGGGCGCCTGGCTGCTGATCCTGATACTGCTGTCGATGACCGATTACGCGACCCGTCCCGCTCTCGGTGGAATGACCAATTGACTTTTGCAGTGCAACATGCGATTGGTCCGCATCGCTCGTCGAGCGGTTTCCGGCGCTCCAGCCGCGTGAAGGGACTTTTCTGGCTCGAGACCTCCGGTCGCTAGCCGCAACTCGTTCCCCTGTTGAGCGCCCCGAATTTTCCCATCCGACAGCCCAGGCCACGCGGGGCGTCTCCGAACAAGGCCGTGCCTTGCGAGACCAGCGGACGTGTGCGTCGGCGGCCGCTCGAGTCCGGCCGCATGAGAAAGAACCTCTGTGACCCAATTCACTGATCTCGGCCTCGCCGCGCCCATCCTGAAGGCGCTCGCAGGCGAAGGCTACACCACGCCCACGCCCATTCAGGCCAAGGCCGTCCCGGCCGTGCTCGCAGGCTCCGACCTGCTCGGCATCGCCCAGACCGGGACCGGCAAGACGGCGGCGTTCGCGCTGCCGATCCTGCACCGCCTCGCGGCAGACCGCCGGTCGGCGCCGCGCAAGGGCTGCCGGGTTCTGGTGCTCGCGCCAACTCGCGAGCTCGCCTCGCAGATCGCCGAAAGCTTCCGCACCTACGGGCGCCATCTGCGTTTGTCCGTAACCGTCGTCTTCGGCGGCGTCGGCCATCGGCCGCAGATCCAGGCGCTCGCCGGCGGCGTCGACATCCTCATCGCCACGCCGGGGCGGCTCATCGATCACATGGGGGCCCGGGCGGTCAGTCTGCAGGAGACCGAAGTACTGGTCCTCGATGAAGCCGACCGGATGCTGGACATGGGTTTCGTCAAGCCGATCCGCCAGATCGTCTCGCATCTCCCCGCGCGACGGCAGACGCTCCTCTTTTCCGCGACCATGCCGCAGGAGATCGCCGCTCTCGCCGCCGCCTTCCTGCGCGATCCCGTGAAGGTCGCGGTGACCCCCGTCGCATCGACGGTGGAGCGCGTCATCCAGCGCGTGATCCACATCGAAAGTCAGAAGAAGCGCGCCCTGCTCGCCGACCTCCTTTCCGACCCAGGCATGTCGCGCGCGCTGGTGTTCACCCGCACCAAGCGGGGCGCCGATCGCGTCGCCAAGCATCTCGAGACCGCCGGCATCCGCGTCGCGGCCATTCACGGCAACAAGAGCCAGCGCCAGCGCGAGCTGGCGCTCGACGACTTCCGGAACGCTAAGATCAGAGTGCTGGTCGCGACCGACATCGCCGCGCGGGGTATCGACGTCGACGGCGTGTCGCACGTCGTCAACTACGAGCTGCCGGAGGTGCCCGAGGACTACGTTCACCGCATCGGCCGCACGGCGCGCGCGGGCGCCTCGGGCAGCGCCATCTCGCTCTGCGATGCGGCCGAGCGCAGCCTGCTGCGCGACATCGAGCGGCTGACCCGGCAGTCGATTGCGGCAGAGGATCGCCGCGGCGATGCCGGGCTCGCGGCGGATGCGGCCTCCGGACGTGAGCGTCAGGGCAGCCCGGGCGCCGGTCGCTCCGGCGAGCAGCGCTGGGCGCCTCGCCCGTCAGATCGCAACAGGCCGCGCACGCAGGGGGCAGGGCGAGACGGCCGTAGGCCGGCGCGACGAGCCAGCGCCTGACGCCCGAAGAGCATTCTCAGGCAGATCGGAAGCCGGACGCAGCCGAGGCCAGCCATTTTCGTGCCTCGGGCTGCATTTCCGGCCGAGCCGAGCGGCGGCCGCCGCTCCGCGCGCGATGCAAGGCCCAGGCTCAAACGTGCGCCGGCCGGGCGATCGGTCCACCGCTGGTCCGCGGTCGACCGGCGCGCCCGCTGGGTGGAGCTTGACGAGTCAAGTTTACGGGTCCATAACCCGAAACTGAGGTTCAGAGGCCAATTTATGATGCTTCACGCATGATCTCGGCGGCACAGCTCCGTGCGGCACGGGCTCTGCTCGGGATCGACCAGCGCAAGCTGGCCGAAATGGCGGGTTTGTCGCTGCCGACCATCCAGCGGATGGAGACCAGCGACGGGGTGATCCGCGGCAATGTGGATTCCCTCACCAAGCTCGTCTCTGCGCTCAGCGCCGCCGGCATCGAGCTGATCGGCGAGGGCGCCCCCAGCACGGGCAGCGGCCGAGGCGTCCGCCTCATCGCGTGATGGCAATCCAGGGGGCGACGGGCCAGGCGCGCCGATCGACGGCCGGGCAACAGCCCAGAACGCGGAGATAGGTTCCGATGGCGGTCGGTGCGGTGCTCACGTGCGTCGCAGCACTGCTTGCGCTCGCCGGGGTCGGCGTCATCGCGCAAAGCAGATCCGGCGCCAGCCGGCTCGTCTACTCCGCGTGCCTTGCGCTCTGCGGCGTCATCCTGGCCGTGGCACTGTCGCGGCTGGTGGCAGCGCCAGGACCGGAGCCGGCGCTGACGCTTCCTGTCGGCTTGCCTTGGATCGGCGCGCGCTTCCGCATCGATGCCCTGACCGCGTTCTTCCTGGCGGTCATCAACTTCGGCGCCGCCGCTGCGAGCCTCTATGCGCTCGGATACGGCGAGCACGAGGAGCACCCGGGCCGCGTGCTGCCGTTCTACCCCGCCTTCCTCGCCGGCATGAACCTCGTCGTTCTCGCCGACGATGCCTTCAGCTTCCTCGTCGCCTGGGAGTTCATGTCGCTGGCGTCCTGGGCGCTCGTCGTCGCGCACCACCGCGAGGCCGACAATGTCCGCGCCGGCTACATCTACCTGCTGATGGCCAGCTTCGGCACGCTGATGCTGCTGCTCGCGTTCGGCCTGCTCGCAGGGCCCGCCGGCAGCTATGCCTTCGGCGACATCCGCGCCGCCGAGCACGCGGAATGGCTGGCCGGCCTCGTTCTGCTGCTGGCCCTCGTCGGGACGGGCTCGAAGGCCGGCCTGGTGCCGCTGCACGTCTGGCTGCCGCTCGCCCACCCGGCGGCGCCAAGCCACGTGTCGGCGCTGATGAGCGGTGTCATGACGAAGGTGGCGGTCTACGGCTTCGTGCGCATCACGTTCGATCTCCTCGGCACGCCGTCCTGGTGGTGGGGCTTGGCGGTGCTGGGGCTCGGCAGCCTCACGGCCGTGCTCGGCGTGCTCTATGCTCTCATGCAGCGCGACCTGAAGCGGCTGCTCGCCTACAGCACGGTCGAGAACGTCGGCATCATCTTCATCGGGCTGGGCCTCGCCCTGGCGTTCAAGGCGTCCGGCCTGGCGGCCCCTGCCGCCCTCGCGCTGACGGCGGCCCTGTTCCACGTGCTCAACCACTCTTTCTTCAAGAGCCTGCTGTTCTTCGGCGCCGGCGCTGTGCTCACCAGCACGGGCGAGCGCGACATCGAGAAGCTCGGCGGGCTCATCCGGCGGATGCCGCAGGTGGCGTTCCTGTTCCTCGGCGGCTGCCTCGCCATCTCCGCCCTGCCGCCGCTCAACGGCTTCGTCTCGGAATGGCTGCTGTTCCAGGCGATCCTGCTCAGCCCCGATCTGCCGCAATGGGGCCTGAAGCTCACGATACCGGCCGCCGGCGCCATGCTGGCCCTTGCTGCCGCGCTGTCGGCCGCCTGCTTCGTGCGCGCCTTCGGGATCACGTTCCTGGGCCGGCCGCGCTCGATGGAGGCGCAAGCGGCCGTCGAGACGGACCCGCTTTCGCGCGCCGGCATGTTCCTGCTGCTGGCCGCGTGCCTCGTCGCCGGCATTCTGCCGGGCGTCGTCATCGATGCAATCGCGCCGGTGGTCGAAGCCCAGGTCGGCCTCAAGATGCCGCCGCAGACGTCGAACGCCTGGCTGTCGATCATCCCGATTGCCGAGAGCCGCAGCTCGTACAACGGCCTCCTGGTCTTCTCCTTCATCGTCTTTTCGACGCTGCTTGCCGTCGAGGTCATCCACCGCTTCGCCTCCCGGGCGCTGAGGCGCGCGGCGCCATGGGACTGCGGCTATCCGCAGCCGAGCCCCGTCACGCAGTACACCGCCGACAGCTTCGCGCAGCCCATCCGGCGCGTGTTCGGCGAAATCGCCTTCCTGGCGCGCGAGCGCGTGGAGATGCCGCCACCGGGCGATGCACGCCCGGCCAGGCTCGAGGTGCGGATGCACGACCTCGTCTGGCAGGTGCTCTATGCCCCGATCCAGGGCTGGATCCAGCTCGGCGCCGAGAAGCTCAATCATCTCCAGTTCCTGACCATCCGCCGTTATCTGAGCCTGGTGTTCCTGGCGCTGGTCGCCCTGCTGCTGATGGTCGCGATATGGCCGTGATCCTCGATCTCGCCGTCCAGGGCGCGCAGATGGCGCTGGTGCTGCTGCTGGCGCCGCTGCTGGTCGGCTTCATCCGCAGGATCAAGGCGCGGATGCTGCGGCGGCGCGGGCCGCCCCTCCTGCAGCCCTATCGCGACCTCCTCCGGCTCTGCCGCAAGGAGGTGGTGCTGGCTGAGAACGCATCCTGGCTGTTCCGCACCGCGCCCTACATGATCTTCGCCGCGACCTGGGTCGCCGCGGCCCTCGTGCCGACGTTCGCGACGGGCCTCCATTTCAGCTGGACGGCGGACCTCATCGCGATCACGGCGCTGCTCGGCAGCGCGCGGCTGTTCCTGGCGCTCGTCGGCATGGACGTCGGCACCAGCTTCGGCGGCATCGGCTCAAGCCGCGAGATGATGTTCTCCTCCATCGCCGAGCCGGCGATGATCATGATCGTATTCACCATCGCGCTGGTTGCCGGCTCGACCCAGCTTTCGACCATAGCCGACACGATGCTGACCGCGGACGTCGGCCTGCGCGTGTCGCTCGGTCTGGCGCTCGTCGGCCTGATCATCGTCGCCATCGCCGAGAACGCGCGCATCCCGGTGGACAACCCCGCCACCCACCTCGAGCTGACGATGGTGCACGAGGCCATGGTGCTGGAGTACTCCGGCCGCCACCTCGCGGTGATCGAGCTGGCGGCGGCGCTGAAGCTGCTGCTCTACATCTCGATCATCGCCTGCGTCTTCGTCCCCTGGGGGCTGGCCACCAACGGGTCGGGTATCCCGGCCCATGCGCTCGGACTCGCCACCTACATTTGCAAGCTCGCCGTCGGCGGCTTCCTGCTCGCATTGTTCGAGACCTCGATCGCCAAGATGCGGGTCTTCCGGGTCCCCGAGTTCCTCGGCGCGGGGCTGATGCTCGGCCTGCTCGGCACACTGCTGCTGTTCGTATCGCGGAGCTTTTAGATGCAGCCGCTCGCCCTCGATGTCGCCCACATGCTCGCCGGCGGGCTGGTGCTGGTGAGCTTCATGCTGCTCTACCAGGACCGCATGTTCGGGCTGCTGAACATCTTTGCACTGCACGCGGTGGTGCTGTCGCTCTCCATCGCCTGGCAGGCCTATGTGCAGAACGCGCCGCACCTGTTCATCCCGGGGGCGATCGCGCTCATCCTCAAGGGCATCATCATCCCGGTCGCCCTGCATCGGGTGGTGGTGAAGCTCGGCATCCACCGCGAGATCGAGACGGTCGGCGGCATCGGCCCGACCATGCTCGCCGGGATCGGGCTTGTCGCCCTGTCGATGGTGGTGATGCTGCGCGCGACGGCGGCCGCCGATCCTCTCGCCCGCCAGGATCTGGCCTTTGCGCTGTCGGTCATCCTGCTCGGTCTGCTGATGATGGTGACGCGGCGCAACGCCGTCAGCCAGGTCGTCGGCTTCCTGTCCATCGAGAACGGATTGATCCTCGCCGCCACCGGCGCCAAGGGCATGCCGCTCGTGGTCGAGATCAGCGTGGCCTTCTCGGTGATCGTCGCCTTCATCGTGATCGGCGTGTTCCTGTTCCGCATCCGGGAGCGCTTCGACACCGTCGATCTCCAGGCACTCGACGAGTTCCGGGGTGAGCGGCAATGAGCGAGCTCCTGCTTTCCGAACTGGCCGTCCAGCCTGTCGCGGCGCTGCTGCTGATCCCGGGCGTGTCGGCCATCCTGCTGGCCGTGCTGCCGGGCTATCGGCTGACGGCGCGACTCAACGTGCTCTCGACCCTGCTGACGTTCCTCGCATCGCTGTCGCTGCTGGTGGCGCGCCCGGAGGTCGGGGGATATCTGTTCGTCGACGACCTCAACGTCGTCTTCGTGGTGCTCGGCACCTTCGTCGGTTTCACCACCAGCGCCTTCAGCGCCAGCTACATCGCCCACGAGCTCGAGATCGGCCGGCTGACGACCGCCAACCTGCGCTTCTACCACGCCATGTACCAGGCGCTGATGTTCGCCATGAACCTCGCGCTGCTGGCCAACAACATCGGCCTGATGTGGGTGGCCGTCGAGCTTGCGACGCTCACCACCGTGCTGATGGTCGGCATCTACCGCACGCACGAGGCGCTGGAGGCGGCTTGGAAATACTTCATCCTCGGCAGCGTCGGCATCGCGCTCGCGCTGTTCGGCACCATCCTCGTCTACATGGCGGCGCGCCCGGTGATCGGGGAGGGGCACGACGCGATGGTGTGGACGGAGCTCATCGACAAGGCGCGGGACTTCAACCCCGAGCTGCTCAACGTGGCCTTCGTGTTCCTCATGCTGGGCTACGGGACCAAGGTCGGGCTCGCCCCCCTGCACGCCTGGCTGCCGGACGCCCATGCGGAAGGCCCGACGCCGATCTCGGCGGTGCTTTCGGGCCTGCTGCTGAACGTGGCGCTCTATGCCGTCCTGCGCTTCAAGATGCTGCTGGCGGCCAATCCCGATGCCATCTCGCCCGGGCCACTGATGGTGGTGCTGGGCCTCGTCTCGCTCATCTTCGCGGCCTTCATGCTCTACCGGCGGCGGGACATCAAGCGCATGTTCGCCTACTCCTCGATCGAGCACATGGGCCTCATCACATTCGCGTTCGGGATGGGCGGGCCGCTCGCCAACTTCGCCGGCCTGCTGCACATGACCATGCATAGCCTGACCAAGTCGGCGATCTTCTTCGCCGTCGGCCACGTCGCGCAGGTGAAGGGGACGCAGAAGCTGTCCGAGATCCGTGGACTGACCGAAAGCCATCCCGTCCTCGGATGGGGCCTGGTGACCGGTGTCGTCGCCATCGCCGGCCTGCCGCCGCTCGGCATCTTCATGAGCGAGTTCCTGATCGTCAGCTCGACCTTCGCCCGCGAGCCGCTGCTCGCCGTCCTGCTGGTATTCGGGCTGCTGGTGGCGTTCGGGGCGCTGATCCTGCGGATGAGCGACATCGCCTTCGGCAAGCCGACCGGCAGCATGGCGGCGGTGGAATCGTCCTATGTGCCGCTGTTCGCGCATCTGGCCCTGGTGCTCGCCGCCGGCATCTACCTGCCCGGCCCGCTCGTCGCCTGGTTCCAGAACGTCGCGCGGCTGCTCGGTTGACGGGGCGAGGGTGCACATGAGCCTGCAATCGGAGCTTCTGGAGAGCGGCACGCCGGCCCCGCAGCGGCCGTGGCCGCGTGCAGTCGTCACAAAGGACGCGTGGCGGCGGTGCATACGGGAGCTTGCCGCGGGCAACGCCACCCTGCTCGGATACTGGAGCGACGGCGAGGCCGTTCACATGGCGCTCATCGAGCCGGAGGCCGCCGAGCCACAGCCGTTCACTCCGTTCGTCGTCAGCCTGCCCTGCCCGGACGGGCGCTATCCCTCGGTCGCCGGCGCACATCCGCCGGCGCTGCGCCTCGAGCGCGCCATCCACGACCTCCATGGCCTGACCCCGGTCGGCCTGCCGGACGCGCGGCCGTGGCTCGACCATGGCCGCTGGGGCCGGCACCCGCTCGGCGCGCGGCAGGAGGCGCCGGCGGACGGCCTCGGCTACACGTTCCTCCCCGTCGAAGGGCCGCCCATGCACGAGATCGCGGTCGGCCCCGTGCACGCCGGCATCATCGAGCCGGGGCACTTCCGCTTCACAGCCAGCGGCGAAACGGTCGTGCGGCTCGAGCAGCGCCTCGGCTTCACACATAAGGGAACCGAGTCACTGATGGCCGGGGCGACTGTCGAGCGCGCCGCCAGGCTCGCGGGGCGCGTCTCCGGCGACAGCACGGTGGCCTATGCGCTCGCGTTCGCGATGGCCGTCGAGAGTGCGACCGGCCTCGAGGCGCCGCCGCGGGCGGTGTGGCTGCGCGCCGTCATGGCCGAGCTGGAGCGGCTCGCCAATCACCTCGGCGACATCGGCGCCATTTGCAACGATGCGGCTTTCGCCCTGCTTCACGCCCACTGCGGAGCATTGCGCGAGCGCGTGCTGCGCGCCGCCGCGGTCTCTTTCGGCCATCGGCTGATGATGGATCGCGTCGTGCCCGGCGGCGTCGCCTGCGACCTCGATGACGGAGGGGCGGCCGCGATAAGCTCGCTGATCGCCGACATGCGCCGGCATTTTCCCGAGCTGGTCGAGCTTTACGAGAACACCACGTCGCTGCAGGACCGCACGGTCACGACCGGCACGCTCGACCCGGGCCTCGCCCGCCGGTACGGGGCCGGCGGATACGTCGGCCGCGCCACGGGCCGCACCTTCGACGCGCGGCGCTGGCCCGGCTATCCGCCGTATCCGGAGCTCGCATTCGAGGTCCCTGTCCGCTCCGAAGGCGATGTCGATGCCCGCGTCTGGATCCGCATTCACGAGGTCTACCAGAGCCTGGCGCTTCTCGAGCAGTGTCTCGCGAGATTGCCCCGCGGCCGCGTGCTCTCGGGCAAGATCGTGGCAGGACCCGGCGAAGGCGTTTCACTCGTCGAGGGCTTCCGCGGCGACATACTGGCCTGGGTGCGCGTCGCCGGAGACGGCGCCATCGCGCGCTGCCACCTGCGCGACCCGTCGTGGTTCCAGTGGCCGCTGCTCGAGGCGGTCGTCGAGGGCAACATCGTCGCCGACTTCCCGCTCATCAACAAGTCGTTCAACTGCTCGTACTCCGGGCACGACCTTTAGCGTGATCGCGAAATGCGCAAGCTACTGTTCAAGAACCTGATCCAGCGCCCGCTGACGGAGCCGCGACCTCCCGCCGACGACGCCTTGCTGGCCGATCTCGCCGAACGGCTCGCGACCTCCTCGCGCCGGGCCCTCGGCCGCAGCCTGTCGATCCGCGAGGTGGACGCGGGGTCCTGCAACGGGTGCGAGCTCGAAATCCACGCGCTCGCCAACGTCTACTACGACCTGGAGCGTTTCGGGCTCCGCTTCGTCGCCTCGCCGCGCCACGCCGACGTGCTGCTGGTGACGGGCCCTGTCACCAAGAACATGCGCGAGGCGCTGGAGCGGACCTGGCACGCCACGCCCGATCCGAAGTGGGTCGTGGCCGTCGGCGACTGCGCGCTCGACGGCGGCCCTTTCGCCGGCAGCTACGCCGTCGTCGGCGGCGTCTCGGCCGTCGTTCCCGTCGACTTGCACATACGGGGCTGCCCACCGAGCCCGAAGGCGCTGCTCGAGGGACTGATCGCGCTGGTCGAGAGCAAGTCCGTCGCCGGTCCCCGCTGACGAGGGATAGCCGCGAGCACAGCGCGAGTTTCTGCCGTAGCCTTGTCTGCGGTTTCGCCCCACCACGCGCCTCTCAGCGCGCCGCCTTCCCCTTCGAGGGGAGGGCCGAAGCCGCACGTGATGGGCGTCCGGCGATCGAACCGGGCGGCCAGAGAGGCGTTTCTCAGGTCTGAGGCCATCTTCCGCGCATCGGCCGACGGAGGCAGCCCGGCAGGAGCTCCCGGATGCGTGCCGTCGCCATCGTCAACGCCGAGGCCAGCGCGGTGCTGGAGGCAGGCCCGTCGCTCGCCGAGGACATCGCCCGCCGGTTCCTCGACCAGGGCACCGCCCTGGAGCTGCTGCTCGCCGGACCGGGGGAGATCGGGAACGCGGTCCGGCGCGCCGCGGCACGCCACGACATCGACGCCGTCATCGTCGGCGGCGGCGACGGCTCCCAGAGCCTCGCCGCGTCGCTGCTGGCCGGCACCGGCAAGGCGCTCGGCGTGCTTCCTCTCGGCACGGTCAATCTGCTGGCCCGCGATCTCGATGTCCCCCTCGACATGACCGACGCTGTCGATGCGCTGGCGCACGCCCGCGTGGCTCAAGTCGACCTCGGCGAGCTGAACGGCCGCACGTTCCATTCCATCGCAGGTCTCGGATTCCCCGCCCGCATGGCGCGCGAGCGGCAGCGTGCGCGCCGCGCCATCCCTTTCGCGCGATGGCTCGCGTTCCTGCTGGCGCTCATCCGGGCGCTGGCGCGCATCGACCGCATGTCGCTCGTCATCGAGACCGGGACCGGCCGGGTGGCACGGCGCTGCTCGGCCCTGCTCGTCACCAACAACATCTATCGTGAGACGGAATGGACGCGCAGGCGAATGAGCGATGGCCTGCTGGAGGTGCACATCGTGAGCGGCTGGGCCTGGCCGCCGCTGGCCTGGGCCGGCTTCGATGTGGTCCTCGGCAGGTGGCGGCAGTCGGGACGGATCGAGTCGATCCTGGCGCGCGAGGTGGTCATCAGCACCCGCCGCCCGCGCGTCGCCGTCTCGATCGACGGCGAGGTCGTCTACGAGCGCTCGCCGCTCGTTTTCCGGGTCAGGCGGGGCGCGCTGAAGGTGCTCGAGCCGCTGCCGAGAGCGCCCGCGTCGGAAGCCTGAGCGAGAAGGACTATGCGGAGCCGCTGAGACGGCGCTCGATGGCCTGCAGCGCCAATCCCGCCTTGCTGCCGTCCGGCCCGCCGGCCTGCGCCATGTCGGGCCGCCCGCCGCCGCCCTTGCCGCCCAGCATTTCGGCGCCGGCCTTGACGAGATCGACGGCGTTCCAGGTCGTCGTCAGGTCGTCGGTGACTCCGACGGCGAGGCCGGCCTTGCCGTCCTCGGTGACGCCGACGATGGCGACGATGCCCGAGCCGACCTGCTTCTTGCCGTCATCGACGAGGCCGCGCAGGTCCTTCGGGTTGAGACCCTCCACGGTGCGCGCCAGCAGCTTCACTCTGCCCACGGTGCGAACGCTGTCTGCCGCGGCAGCCGCGCCGTTGCCGCCGCCGCCCAGCGCGAGCTGGCGTCTGGCTTCGGCGATCTGGCGCTCGAGCGTCCGGCGCTCCTCCACGAGAGCCTTGATGCGGTCGACCACCTCTTCGGGGCGCGCGCGCAGAATGCTCGCGGTCTCGCGCACGCGGTCGTCCTGCTGGTCGAGGTAGCCACGCGCGTCCTCGGCGGTCAGCGCCTCGATGCGGCGCACACCGGCGGCCGAAGCACTCTCAGATAGGACTCGTATGATGCGGATGTCGCCGGTGCGTTTGACGTGTGTTCCGCCGCACAGCTCCATCGACCATGGCTTGTTGGCGCCGGCCGGCGCCTCGCCCATCGCAACGACTCGGACCTCGTCGCCGTACTTCTCGCCGAACAGCGCCATGGCGCCGCTCTCCATCGCCTCCTCGATCGACATCAGGCGCGTCTCGACGGGCACGTTCTGGGCCACCACCTCGTTGGCGAGATCCTCGACGGTTCTGACTTCGTCGGCGCTCATCGGCTTCGGGTGGGAGAAGTCGAAGCGCAGCCGGTCCGGCGCCACCAGCGAGCCTTTCTGCGCGACATGGGTCCCCAGCACCTGCCGCAGCGCCTCGTGCAGGAGGTGTGTCGCGGAGTGATTGGCGCGGATCGCTGTACGCCGCGCATGATCGACCTCGAGCTCGACGGCATCGCCGATGCCGAGCCTGCCCTTCTCCACGATGCCGTAATGGACGAAGAGATCGCCGAGCTTCTTTTGCGTGTCGGTGACCCGGAACAGCGCACCGTGCGGCCCGCGGATGACGCCGGTGTCGCCGACCTGGCCACCCGACTCGCCGTAGAACGGCGTCTGGTTGAGAACCAGCGCCGCCGCGTCGCCCGCCTTCAGGCTCTCCACGCGGCGGGTGTCCGTGACGATGCCGCGTACGACGCCCTCCGCCGTCTCGGTCTCGTAGCCGAGGAACTCGGTGGCGCCCGCCTCCTCGCGCATCTCGAACCAGACGGTCTCGGTGGCCGCCTCGCCCGAGCCCTTCCAGGCCTTGCGCGCCTCTTCCTTCTGGCGCGCCATGGCCTCGTTGAAGGCGTCGGTGTCGACTGCGATGCCGCGCGGCCTCAGCGCGTCCTGCGTCAGGTCGAGCGGGAAGCCGAAGGTGTCGTAGAGCTTGAACGCGACGTCGCCCGCCAGCACGTCGCCGTGCTGCATCCCGGCGCTCGCCTCGTTGAGCAGGCCGATGCCCTTCTCCAGTGTACGGCGGAAGCGCGTCTCCTCGAGCTTCAGCGTCTCGGTGATCAGCGGCTGCGCCCGGATCAGCTCCTGGTAGGTCTCGCCCATCTGGCGCACGAGAGCCGGCACCAGCCGGTGCATCAGCGGCTCGCGCGCGCCGATGAGGTGCGCATGGCGCATCGCGCGCCGCATGATCCGGCGCAGCACGTAGCCGCGCCCCTCGTTCGACGGCAGCACGCCGTCGGCGATGAGGAAGCTCGTCGCGCGCAGATGGTCGGCGATGACCCGGTGGCTCGCCTTGTGCTCGCCCTTGGCCTCGACGCCGGTGGCATCCACCGACGCCGCGATCAGCGCCTTGAACAGGTCCGTCTCGTAGTTGTCGTGCGTCCCCTGCAGCACCGCCGAGATGCGCTCGAGGCCCATGCCGGTGTCGATCGACGGGCGCGGCAGCCCGACCCGGTCGCCGGGGCCGCGCTGCTCGAACTGCATGAACACGAGGTTCCAGATTTCGATGAAGCGGTCGCCGTCCGCGTCCCGCGAGCCGGGCGGCCCGCCCGGGATCTTCGGGCCGTGATCGTAGAAGATTTCGGAGCAGGGACCGCAGGGGCCGGTGTCGCCCATGGCCCAGAAGTTGTCCGAGGTGGGGATGCGGATGATCTTCTCGTCCGGGAAATCGCTGACCTTCTTCCAGATCCGGTGCGCGTCCTCGTCCTCGTGATAGACGGTCACCAGCAGCCGCTTCGGATCGAGCCCGAACTCCTTGGTGACGAGCCGCCACGCGAGCTCGATGGCGAGCTCCTTGAAGTAGTCGCCGAACGAGAAGTTGCCCAGCATCTCGAAAAAGGTGTGGTGGCGGGCCGTGTAGCCGACGTTGTCGAGGTCGTTGTGCTTGCCGCCCGCGCGCACGCACTTCTGCGACGTGGCCGCCCGCTTGTAGGACCGCACCTCCTGGCCGGTGAACACGTTCTTGAACTGCACCATGCCGGCGTTGGTGAACATCAGCGTCGGGTCGTTGCGCGGCACCAGCGGCGAGGAGGGCACGACCTCGTGGCCCTCCTTGCGGAAGAAATCGAGAAAGGCGCTGCGGATCTCGTTGACGCCGGTCATGTGTGCGGTCTCGTCGAAATGCTGTCCGGTTGTCGGCTTTGGCGCATGGCGGCCCGCCTGGCTGCCGTCAGCCCGGAGCGCCTTGCAGGAGACGGCTGCCGAAGCGCCGTCGGGGGTCCCGGCGCGGCGCGTGGCGAACCCGACGGCTCACGCCCGAAACCGCGCCCACCCCGCGCCGGCAGTCTTCGAACGCCCGTGTTTTACCGGTGCGCCAAGTCCCTGTCCAGGGAACGGGCGCGCGCGATGCGCGAGGGTGGATCAACCCTGGCGCGAGCATGCCCTGCCCCATAGATGGTGCCTCCTGCCCGAATGAGGAAGGTTGCATCGGCCCCGAATTCGGGCTGTCCCGCTCGGCCGCGCTGCTGCGAGGCCCTGCATCGCCGCCTGGGCCAGGCCGGCGCAATTTGGGCTGGGATTACCTTTCCTTAACCGCTCGCGCCGATATTCGAGAGGCACACTCCAAGGCCCTCGGCTCCCGCGCCCTCGGTAGCCGCACCGGAAGCGCAGTCACAGGGTTGCACATGGTTTCGACGACGACCACCGCAACTGCTCTCGCCGGCACGTCGGACCAGGCCGCGGAAGGGCCATCCGCGGCGGCTTCCGAGCGGCGGCTCTACCGGCGGACCAACGTCGTCCTGCCCGGCCGTTTCATGCGCGAGAACAAGCAGGAGCATCCCTGCAAGCTGCGCGACATCTCCGGTAGCGGCGCGGCGATCATGTCGCCGGTCGAGCCCGTCACCGGCGAGCGCATCGTCGCCTACTTCGACCACATCGGCGGCCTCGAGGGCGTGGTCGCGCGATCGTTCGAGGGCGGCTTCGCGATCGAGCTGCGCGTCACGCAGCACAAGCGCGAGAAGATCGCCGCACAGCTCGCATGGCTGACCAACCGCACTCACAACCACAGCGCTCCCCAGCGCCGGCACGAGCGCTTCACGCTCGGCAGCAGGACCGCGACGCTGCGCCTCGACGAGGACATCTCCATTCAGGTCGCCGTGCTCGACGTCTCGATATCGGGCGCATCGGTCGAGACCGAGGCGCGGCCGGCTATCGGCAGCGAGGTCGTGCTGGGCAAGCTCCGTGCCAAGGTCATCCGCCATCACGTCGAGGGCCTCGGGCTCGAATTCATCGATATCCAGAACCCCGATGCCCTGCGGCCCTACTTCCGCTGAGCCGCGCCGGGCGCGGGCGAGCCCATGGCGGCAGCCTCGATGGCGCCGCTCAACACGATTTCGTCGCAAAGACGCGGCAGGTAGTGGGAAAAAAGTCGAGCAGGCCATCCGGGAAATCAGAGGGTCCCTCGGAGCGTACTGCGAGTATCAGGTGGGGTTGCGTGCCATGCGAGTGAATGCTCTCGTACTGATAGTCGTTTCCGGGTTGTTGCATGCCGGCAGCGCCGCCGCCGACAACTCCCGGTCCAGAGCCGCGGATCATGCTTCGCTCTACATGCGGGTGTTCGGACAGGCGATAGCCCCCTTCGGCTTCGTGCAGTTCTGCGACGCCTCGCCGGACGATTGCCGGCCCGGCCCCGGGCGCGAGCAGCGGTTCCTGGCGACACCGGAACGGCTGAGCGAGCTCGACGAGATCAACCGGTACGTGAACAGGGCGATACTGCCGGCCACGGACCTCGATCTCTACGGCACGACCGAGCGATGGGTGATCCCGGTGAGCAGGGGCGATTGCGAGGACTACGCGCTGCTGAAGCGACAGATCCTGATCCGCCGCGGCTGGCCGCCGAGCGCGCTGTTGATGACGGTCGTGCGCGACGAGCTCGGCGAAGGCCATGCCGTGCTCACCGCGCGCACCGCGCAGGGCGACTTCGTCCTCGACAACAAGGTCGATGCGGTGAAGCTCTGGTATCTGACGCCTTACGACTACGTCATGCGCCAGTCGTTCCTGGACCCGAAGGTCTGGGTGTCGCTCAACCCGCAGGCCTATTCGCCCGTCTCGATCGCGGTCGTACGCAGCCGCCATTGAGCGTCGCGCGGCCGGATCCCACGGCTGGGGACGGGCGCCGGTCAGTCGACAGACCGAATGCGCTCACGGCTGGACGGTCATTCCCGCCGCGTACCGCCGCCAGTGGCGCCGGTAGTTGGCGGCCGCCACCTGCATGAGGGCGAGATCGGCCTCCGTGACCTGGCGAACGATCTTGCACGGCGAGCCCATCACGACCGAGCGCGGCGGGATCTCCTTGCCCTCCGGGACCAGCGAATGCGCCCCGATCAGGCACTCCTCGCCGATGACGGCGCCGTTGAGGATGATCGAGCCGATGCCGACGAGGCTGCCGCGCCCGATCCTGCACCCGTGCAGCATCACCATGTGTCCCACGGTGCAGTCGGCGCCGATGATCGTCGGGAAGCCGGGGTCGGCATGCAGCACACAGCCGTCCTGCACGTTGCTGCCGTCGCCGATCTCGATGGGGTCGTTGTCGCCGCGCACGACCGTGTTGAACCAGATGCTCGCATTCTCCCCGATGCGGACATTGCCGATCACGGCGGCGTTGGGCGCCACCCAGTAGCGGCCGTCGCCGGGCGTTTTCACGCCCACCGCATCGAGCACGAACAGCCCCATCGGGTTCTCCCTGCGCCTCAAGCTTCCTCGAGGTCGACGTCGAGAATGACGACCTGCAACTGGTAGGAGACCTCGCCGTCCTCCTCCTCGCGGTAGAGGGGGGCCATGTAATCCTCCCCGACGAAGACCTCGGCCATGTCCTTCTTCCGTGCGTGCGGCACCACGCGGAGCTGGTCCGTGCGGAACAGCTTGCGCAGGTACTTCTGCAGGCGCGGTATGTCTTTCTTCATGTCGAGGTCTTCTCCTGACGCGATCTCTGCGGCGGCCGGTGAGCCGCCGGCGATCAGCTTCCGCAGCCGCAATCGTCCGGGTTGAGCCGCTGATCCATGCTGCGGGCCGGCTCCGGGCAGCCGGCAGGGCCGATCACCTTGGCCGGCACGCCCGCCACCGTGGTGTTCGGGGGGACGTCCTTCAGCACGACGCTGCCGGCGGCGATGCGGGAGCAGTTGCCGACGGTGATGTTGCCCAGCACCTTGGCGCCGGCGCCGATCATGACACTGGCGCCGATCTTCGGGTGCCGGTCGCCGCTCTCCTTGCCGCTGCCACCGAGCGTCACGCCATGGAGCAGCGAGGTGTTGTCGCCGATGGAGGCGGTCTCGCCGATCACGATGCCGGTGCCGTGGTCGAGCATGATCCCGATGCCGATGCGGGCGGCCGGATGGATGTCCACAGCGAAAATGCGCGACGACTGGCTCTGCATGTAGAGCGCAAAGTCCCGCCGCCCCGCTCTCCACAGCTCATGGGCGAATCGATGGGTGACGAGGGCATGGAACCCCTTGAAATAGAGCAGCGGCTCCAGATAGCGGCTGCAAGCCGGGTCACGGTCGAAGACGGCCGCCAGATCGGCACGGAAGCCCTGCCCGAGCTCACTGCGCCGGGCGAGCACGTCCTGGAACATCTGCCTGATCAGACCCGCATCGACGTCGGAGTGGTTGAGGCGCTGCGCGAGCCGGTGGCAGACCGCATCCTCGAGCCGGTCGTGGCTCAGCACGGTGGCGAAGATGAAGCCGCCGAGCGCAGGCTCCGCCCGGATCGCCTCCTCTGCCTCGCGGCGCACCTCGGCCCAGATCGGATCGACCTGGGCGATCCTGCTCTGGGCCAGGGACTGGGACGTCGGTGCCATGATCGAACTCCTGTCAAGCTGACTTGGTCCCGCCGGTTGCCTCGAATAAAGCCGTAACCAGCACGGATACCTTAGTCAACGCCGGCCGGAAATGCGGGCGCCCGAGCGGCGTTCGCCCGCGGCGCGGCGCTTATGGTTTGCGCCGATCCGCGCGACCCGACTAAAAGACCTGGGAACGGGATCGAGCGGAGGCAAGACCAGGATGGCGGACGGCAGGGACGGCGCGCCGCAGCTCAGGACGGAGGACCGCGGCGGCGTGCGCTGGCTCGTGGCCGACAACCCCGCACGGCTCAACGCCTTCACGCGGGGGATGTGGGCGGCGCTGCCCCGGCGGATCGCCGAGGCCGAGCAGGACCACGATGTCCGCGTCGTGGTGCTGACCGGAACTGGTGAGAAGGCGTTCTCCGCCGGCGCCGACATCTCCGAATTCGATACGGCGCGCACCGTCGAGACAGCGGCCGAGTACGATCGGGTGAACAACGAGGCTTTCCAGGCGGTCGCCCGCTGTGCGAAGCCGACCATCGCGGCCATTCAGGGATACTGCATGGGCGGCGGCCTGGAGCTCGCCGCCTGCTGCGACCTGCGGCTGGCCTCCGAGTCGGCGCTGTTCGCGGTGCCCGCGGCCAAGCTCGGCATCGGCTACAACCCGCGCTGGATCAAACCACTGCTGGCCGTCGTCAGCCCGGCGCGCGCCCGCGAGCTGCTCTACACCGGCCGCCGGTTCGATGCCGCGGAGGCCCTGGCCATGGGCCTCGTCAACAGCGTTCATGCGCCGGGTGCGATCATGGGCGCCGTCACCGCGCTCGCCGGCGAGATCGCCGCCAATGCTCCGCTCTCGATCCTGGCGGCCAAGCGATCGATCGACGAGATCATCGAGCACCCCGAGAACCCGGATCTGGCCGCACTCGACCGGCTGGTGGAGGCCTGCTTCGCCAGCGAGGATTACATCGAGGGCCGGCGCGCCTTCCTGCAGAAGCGGAAGCCGGTTTTCCGCGGCCGCTGACGCATCAGCCCGCGCGCTGACCCACGTCCAGCACCACGCGGCCCCTGATCCTGCCGACGAGCATCTCGGGCGCGAGCGTCAGCACGTTCTCGAGCGGCTCCGTCCGGCTGAGCGCGGCGAGCCGGCCGGGGTCGAGATCGCTGGCGAGCCGCTGCCAGGCGGCGATACGGCGCGGCTTCGGGCACATGACGCTGTCGATGCCGGCCAGGGTGACGCCGCGCAGGATGAAGGGAGCGACGCTGCCCGGAAGATCGAGGCCCTGCGCCAGGCCGCACGCCGCGACCGTGCCGCCGTAACGGGTCATGCTCAGAACGTTGGCGAGCGTCTGACTGCCGGCGACATCGACGGCGCCGGCCCAGCGCTCGCGGCCGAGCGGCTTCGCGGGACCTGTCAGCTCGGCGCGATCGATCACCTCGGCTGCTCCGAGGCTCTTCAGGAAGCCCTCCTCCTGGACCCGGCCGGTGGCGGCGATCACGTGATGGCCGAGATGCGACAGCAGGCTGACGGCGATGCTGCCCACGCCGCCCGCCGCCCCGGTGACGAGCACCGGCCCGCGGTCGGGCGCGACGCCATGGTCCTCCAGGGCCATGACGGCCAGCATCGCCGTGAAACCCGCCGTGCCGATGGCCATCGCCTCAGCGGCGGAGAACGCCGCCGGCCGCTCGACCAGCCACCGGCCGTCCACGCGGGCATACTGCGCGTAGCCGCCGAAATGCGTCTCGCCGGCGCCCCAGCCGTTCAAGATGACGTTATCCCCAGGTTTGATGCCGGGGTCGGTCGAGGTCTCGACAATGCCTGCGAAATCGATCCCGGGCACCATGGGCCAGCGACGCACGACCGGCGCCTTGCCAGTCAATGCAAGGGCATCCTTGTAATTGAGCGTGGTATGACTGACCCGCACCAGCACGTTGCCCGGCATCAGTTCCGCCTCGGTCAGGTCGGACCATTCCGCGCGCTGCCCCTCGGGGCTCTTCGTCAGGACCAGGGCCTTGAACTGCATGGTCGTTTCCTCCGCCTCTATCGCGAATCATTCAAGCACGGACAGGCGCACCTGAGCAGCCCTGACCCGCACTCGCCTCCCGCAGAAGGCGAATTCGGCATGTTGCAAAATTGCCCCGCCTACGCATCGGTTCAGCCGATTCAGGGACATTGAATACTCCCAAGTCATTCGCCGTGTGCTTAGCCATATTTGGGAGGAATTTGAGCGAAACTAGCGTCATCTTTAAGTCATCTACCGTGTTGTCTCGTTAAGATCTTTGCATGCACTATCGTGATTGTTCGGCACCACTGTTGCGACTGCGCCCTGATCAGAGAATCGGGCTCTGGGGACTGATCAAGACAGCGAGTTCTATTGCACTGCAGCAACGAATTCGGCTTGTCTCTGACCGAACCGCTCCATTACAATTCGTTCATCGCACAGGTTCGCCTGCGCTGCCTAACCGCTGGAAGTCCGGCAAAGGAGGCACCGATGGAATTGAGGATGAGACTGAACGTGCTTGCCGCGATCATGTCGTTCGGATTCCTCGCTGCAATCGTGTTCGGCATTATCTGAGCGGGAGCCCTCTCCAAAGCCGATCTTCCGATCGGAAACAAGAATGAGCAGGGGCTCTCGAAAGAGCCAGTGTGAATTGGAGTTGAGAAGGAAGAGGCGCGGAACACACCCGCGCCTCTTCCGATTCCTGACTGCATGTCCAGGCGGGCGCCGCTACTTCTTCAGCGCATAGCCGAGCGTCGCGAGCCCGAGCGGCCAGAGCAGCGGCGGGACATTGACGGGCACCATCGCGTTGATCTTGAACACGACCAGCGCCGCTCCGATCAGGCCGCCGAGCAGCGCCGCGGCGAGCGTGCCGGCCGACGGTGTCGCCACGTCCTTGAGGACCTGCGCGCCGATCATGCCGACCAGCCAGACGATGATGGCGGCGGCGACGGCATAGACGAAGATCTGCGCGTCACCCCCGACCGGAACGTAACGCAGCACCTGCGGCGCGCCGAACCAGCCGACCGCAAGCTGCAGCAGAATCAGCACCAGACGTCCGAGCATCGACCCCTCCCCAACTGGCGTTTCCCGGGCCGAAGGGAGCCGTCGGCCCCATTTGCCCGGGTCGGACCAGCCTTATCACGCCGCCGCGTCTCCTGCGACCTCGGGGATGTAGTTGAGCACAGGTGAAAGCCAGCGCTCGGCCTCGGCCACCGGCCAGTCCTTGCGGCGTGCATAGTCCTCGACCTGGTCGCGCTCGACCTTGCCGACGCCGAAGTAGTGGCTATCGGGGTGCGAGAAGTAGACGCCGCTCACGGACGCGCCCGGCCACATGGCGAAGCTCTCGGTGAGCTCGATCCCTGCCGCCCGGGTGGCATCGAGCAGGCGGAACAGCGTGCCCTTCTCCGTGTGATCGGGCTGCGCCGGATAGCCCGGTGCCGGCCTGATGCCGCGGTACTTCTCCGCGATCAGCTCCTCGTTGGTAAGCCGCTCGTTCTGCGCATAGCCCCACAGCTCCATGCGCACGCGCTGGTGCATGCGCTCGGCGAACGCCTCGGCCAGGCGGTCGGCCAGGGCCTTGACCATGATACGGGTGTAGTCGTCGTGCGGCTTGACATGAGCCGCGATGGCCGCCTCCTCGCCGAGCCCGGCCGTCACGGCGAAGGCGCCGATGTAGTCAGCAAGGCCCGTGTCGCGCGGCGCGACGAAGTCGGCGAGCGCCGTGTGCGCGCGGTTGCGTCCCGGATCTCGGGCGATCTGCTGGCGCAAGGTGTGCAGCACCGCGATCCGCTGCCGCCGTGTCTCGTCCGCGTAGAGCTCGATATCGTCGCCCATCGCGTTCGCCGGCCAGAAGCCGACCACGGCGCCGGCCGAGAGCCAACGCTCCCCGGTCATGCGCGCCAGCAGCGCCGTGGCGTCCGCATGGAGCCGGCGCGCCTCGGCCCCGACCTTGTTGTCGTCGAGGATCGCCGGAAACCGGCCCGCGAGCTCCCATGTCGAAAAGAAGGGCGTCCAGTCGATGTACGGGATCAGCTCGTCGAGATCGTAGCCGCGGAAGGCGCGCGTGCCGAGGAACCGCGGCGCCGGCGGCTCGTAGCTCGACCAGTCGCAGGCGAACCTGTTGGAGCGCGCCGCGGCGAGCGTGATGCGGCTCTTGCGCGCCTCGTTCCTGATATGGCCGTCGCGGACCTTCGCATACTCCGCGCGCGTCCGGGCAAGAAAGCTTTCCCGCTCGCTCTCGGAGAGCAGCGTCGAGACGACGCCGACCGCGCGGCTGGCATCGGTCACGTAGACGGCGTCGCCGCGCTTGTAGTTGGGGCCGATCTTCACTGCCGTATGCACGCGGCTCGTCGTGGCTCCGCCGATCAGCAGCGGGCATGAAAAGCCCTCGCGTTCCATCTCCGCCGCCACATTGCACATCTCGTCGAGCGACGGCGTAATGAGGCCGGACAACCCGATGATGTCTGCCTTGTGTACGCGTGCGGCCTCGAGGATCCTGGCCGCTGGCACCATCACGCCGAGGTCGATCACCTCATAATTATTGCACTGCAGCACGACGCCGACGATGCTCTTGCCGATATCGTGCACATCGCCTTTGACCGTCGCCATCACCACCTTGCCGGCGGACGGCAGGGCCTCGAGCCCCGATGCCTTTTTCTCAGCCTCGAGGAACGGCTGCAGGTAGGCGACGGCCTGCTTCATGACGCGCGCCGACTTCACCACCTGCGGCAGGAACATCTTGCCGGCGCCGAACAGGTCGCCCACCGCGTTCATGCCGGCCATCAGCGGACCCTCGATCACGTCGAGCGGCTTGGCCGCATGCCGGCGCGCCTCCTCGGTGTCGGCCTCGATGAACTCGGTGATGCCGTGCACCAGCGCGTGGCTCAGCCGCTCCTCGACGGGTGCATCGCGCCAGACGAGATCCTGCTCGACTTTCTTCGCTCCGCCGCCCTTGAAGCGCGGGGCTGCCTCCAGCAGCCGGTCGGTAGCATCGGGCCGGCGGTTCAGCACCACGTCCTCGCACAGCTCGCGCAGCTCGGGCGGGATGTCGTCGTAGAGCGCGAGCTGACCGGCATTGACGATGCCCATGTCCATGCCGGCCTGGATGGCATGATAGAGGAACACGGAGTGCATGGCCTCGCGCACCGGCTCGTTGCCGCGGAACGCGAACGACAGGTTCGAGACCCCGCCCGAGATGTGGACGTACGGCATCCGCTGCCTGATCCGGCGCGCCGCCTCGATGAAGGCGACGCCGTAGTCGTTGTGCTCCTCCATGCCGGTCGCGACGGCGAAGATGTTGGGGTCGAAGATGATGTCCTCGGGCGGAAACCCGATTCTTTCGGTCAACAGCCCGTAGGCCCGCTCGCAGATCGCGGCCTTGCGCTCGACCGTGTCGGCCTGGCCCTGCTCGTCGAAGGCCATGACGACGACGGCGGCGCCATAGCGCAGGACCTTGCGCGCCTGCTCGAGGAAAGGCCCCTCGCCCTCCTTCAGGCTGATCGAGTTGACGATGCCCTTGCCCTGCACGCACTTAAGCCCCGCCTCGATCACCGACCATTTCGACGAGTCGACCATCACCGGCACGCGCGCGATGGCCGGCTCGGTCGCGATAAGGTTCAGGAACGTGCGCATGGCCTGCTCGCTGTCGAGCAGCCCCTCGTCCATGTTGACGTCGATGATCTGCGCGCCGTTCTCGACCTGGCTCAGCGCGATGGCCACCGCTGCCTGGTAGTCGCCCGCCTCGATCAGCTTGCGAAACTTCGCCGACCCGGTGACGTTCGTGCGTTCGCCGATGTTGATGAAGGTGGCGGCTGCGTTGGTGGTCATTTCAGTGCGGAACCTCTCAAGCGCAGGACGCTGCGGCGCCGTTCATCATTTCCGTCATTCCCGCGGAGACGGGAATCCAGGACACGTCTCGGCAGGAGCGACGGCAGCGAGATGAGAGCGCGAGCCTCATTGCCGAAGGCACCCGCGTGGCGCTGTGACCTGGATGCCCACCT
>JAHDXT010000036.1 GCA_023384095.1 Hyphomicrobiaceae bacterium | reverse complement strand
CGAAAACTACCTCCGCCACTCGGGCTATGTACGCTCAGCCTGAATCTGCTCTAGCCGCCGGGCGCCCCTTGCGTGTTGACGTAAAGCGCGTAGACCGACTGGCTCGCCGCCATGAACAGGCGGTTGCGCTTCAGGCCGCCGAAGCACAGGTTGGCGCACCGCTCCGGCAGTGCGATGCGGCCGATGGGCTTGCCGTCCGGCGCGAACACCATCACGCCGTCGAGGTCCGGCGAGCCCATGCCCCAGCCGCACCACAGGTTGCCGTCGATGTCCGTGCGCATACCGTCGGGCGTTCCGGGGCCGGCGTCGATCAGCACGCGCCGGCTCGCGATTCTGCGCCCCCCGTCCGCAAGCTCGCAGGCGAGAATCTTCCGGTTCGGGACGCCGCGGCTCTCGACGATGTAGAGGACCCTCTCGTCGGGCGAGAAGCAGAGCCCATTGGGACCGAGCACGCCCTCGGCGACGATCGCAGCCTGGCGGCTGTCCGGATCGAGGCGGTAGACGTTGGCCTCGATCTCCGGCGTCGCCTTGTGGCCCTCGTAGTTCCCGAGGATCCCGAATACCGGGTCGGTGAACCAGATCGAGCCGTCCGACTTCACGACGACGTCGTTGGGAGAGTTGAGGCGCTTGCCATCGAAGCTGTCGATCAGCACGGTGACGCTGCCGTCGTACTCGGTGCGCGTCACGCGCCGGCCTCCGTGCTCGCACGTGACGAGGCGGCCCTGCCGGTCCCGCGTGTTGCCGTTCGCGAAATCCGAGGGCTTGCGGTACACGCTGACGGCGCCCGTCTCCTCCTCCCATTTGAGGATGCGGTTGTTCGGGATGTCGCTCCACAGCAGGAAGCGTCCGTCGCCGAACCACACGGGCCCTTCCGCCCAGCGGCAGCCGGTGGCGATGCGCTCCACCGCCGACTGCTTCAGCCAGTACGTCTCGAATCGCGGATCGAGGGCGACGATGGCCGGGTCGGGATAGCGCGTCGACGGCTGCCAGCCGGTGGCGAAGCCGGGCACGATGGAAGACGGGTTCTGCATCGGGAATTCTCCTGGTCCGGATGCTATACACGACAGCGTGGCCCGCTTGTCCAGGGCCGGTGCGAGGAGCGAGGCGCATGGGTTCGCGCACGATCTATGCCGGAGCGGTGCTGATCCTGCTCGCACTGATCGTCATTGTTCGGATCGCCGATCCGGTCCCGATCGCGCGGCTGCGGCTGCTCGGGTTCGACACCTTCCAGCTCCTGGCGCCGCGTGACTACGATCCCGGACTGCCGGTCCGTATCGTCGACATCGACGACAAATCGCTCGAGGAGGTCGGCCAGTGGCCGTGGCCGCGCAGCATACTCGCCGAGCTGACGAGGAAGCTGGCCGACAGCGGCGCCGCGGTCGTCGGCTACGACATCATCATGGCCGAGCCCGACCGGCCGGTCGCGGACGCCATCAGGCGGTTGCCGCGCAACGCCGCCGTCGACCAGGTGCTGGCCATGGTCGAGCAGCTCCCGTCAGGCGACGAGGCCCTGGCGGCGGCCATCGGCGGCGCGCCGGTCGTGCTCGGGTTCATCGGTGCCGACCGGGATGGCGCCGCGCCGGTCGAGCGCGCCGGCTTCGCCTATGCCGGCGACCCGCCGGGGCAGTTCGTTCCCGGCTTCCGCGGGGCCGTCGCGAGCCTTCCCGTCCTGCAGGAGCGGGCCAAGGGCTCGGGCTCGCTCAACTGGGTGCCCGAGCACGACCAGATCATCCGGCGGCTGCCGCTGCTCGTGCGCATCGGCGCCACGGTCTATCCCTCGCTCGCCGCCGAGGCGGTGCGCGTGGCGCAAGGCGCCAGCACGTTCGTGGTCAAGGCCTCGGGCGCCAGCGGCGAGGAGGCGTTCGGGAGCAAGACGGGCGTCGTCGCGCTCAGGGCGGGCGCCCTCGAGATCCCGACCGACGGCAACGGCCAGGTCTGGATCCAGTTCACGCGCACCGACCCGCGCCGCTTCATCTCCGCCGTCGACCTGCTGGAGGGCAAGGTCGACCGCTCCGAGATCGAGGGCCGCATCATTCTCATCGGCACCAGCGCCGCCGGCCTGTTCGATCTCAGGACGACGCCGCTCGACCCGGCCGTGCCGGGCGTGGAGGTGCACGCGCAGGCGATCGAGCAGATCGTACTCGGGACGCACCTGCGCAGGCCCGACTTCGCGACGGGCGCGGAGCTGTTCGTCCTGGTGGTCTTCGGCGGGCTGCTGGCGGCGGCCGTCCATGCCACCGGCGCCCTTTTGAGCGCGTTCGTCGGCGCCGCCGCGCTCGCCATCTCCGTCGGCAGCTCCTGGGCGGCCTACCGCGGCTTCGGCTGGCTGCTCGACCCCGTCTATCCAGGCATCGCCCTGACGTTTCTCTACATCTCGACCACCGTCTACCTTTATCTGCGCACGGAGCGCGAGCGGCGGCGCGTGCGCAACGCCTTCAGCCATTACATGGCGCCTGCGCTCGTCGCCGAGCTCGCGGCCGATCCGTCCAAGCTGAAGCTCGGCGGCGAGATGCGCGAGGTGACGCTGATGTTCTGCGACGTGCGCGGCTTCACGGCGCTCTCGGAGAAGCTCGACGCCGAGCAGGTGACGCGCTTCCTCAACCGCCTGTTGACGCCGCTCAGCGACGAGATCATGGCCGGCCGCGGCACCATCGACAAGTACATGGGCGACGGCATCATGGCGTTCTGGAACGCCCCGCTCGACGATCCCGACCATGCGCTCAACGCCTGCCGCTCGGCGCTCGCCATGCTGGCCGAGCTCGAGCGGCTGAACCGGGAGTGGGCGGCGGAAGCGGCGGCGGAGGGCAGGGCGCACGAGCCGGTGCGCATCGGGATCGGCATCAACACCGCGGTGTGCTGCGTCGGCAATCTCGGCTCGGAGCACCGCTTCGACTATTCAGTCGTCGGCGACGGCGTGAATATCGCCGCCCGGCTGGAGGGGCGCAGCAAGACCTACGGCGTGCCGATCGTGGTCGGCGAGGCGACGGCGAGGCGGGCGCCTCAACTCGGCTTCGTCGAGCTCGACTTCGTCAGCGTGCACGGGCGCTCGGAAGCGCTGCATGTTTTCGGACTGCTCGGCGATGCCGGCCGGGTATCGGACGCCGCCGCGGGCGAGCTGCGGGGAAGGCACAAGGCGGTGCTCGAAGCATTCCGCCGCGGGCGCTTCGATGAGGCCGGCGCATTGCTGGTCGAGGCGAGGGCTGCGGCGGGCGGCAAGCTGTCGGCCCTTTACGACCTCTATGAAGCGCGCGTCGCGGAGTACAAGGCTCATCCGCCGCCGCCCGGCTGGGATGGTCGTACCCTCGCGGAGAGCAAGTGAACCGCTAGCTTCCCGTCATCCCGGACCAGGAAGCGAAGCGACCGCAGATCCGGGATCCAGCGCGAGAAGCGTCCGGAGGACACGAAATGATCGGGCCTTCGGCACTTCTCATGCTGGATCCCGGATCTCCTCGCCACTGAAGCGTGACTCGTCGTCCGAGATGACCGCAGGTATCAGGCATAAGATACACAACAATAGAGAGTTCGATTAAGAATAGTTCTAATTTTAAAAGAACTGAAACGCGTGCGGCATTTGAGTAATTCCGAATTTCTATTACTGCGGCATCTTGACAAGCCCGCATTGCTCGGTTGATTTGATCCCGCGCCGGAGCAATCCTGCGCCTGGTTCCGATCCGGGGCTTTGAACCCCGCTCATTGGAGATATCGATGATCCATTCGACCAGGGGCCCCCGCGCCCCGCGCGCTCGCGCACGTCTCTCGCTTTCCCTCCCGCTCGCAGCCCTGGCCTTCTCCCCACTCGCGGCTCACGCCGGCGGCGAGGTGAACATCTACTCCTACCGGGAGCCGCAACTCATCGAGCCGCTGGTGAAGGCGTTCACCGACAAGACCGGCATCAAGGCGAACGTCGTCTTCGCCCAGAGCGGCCTCAACGAGCGTCTGGCGGCGGAGGGCCGCAACAGCCCGGCCGATCTCATCTTCACGGTCGATATCGGGCGCCTCAGCGAAGCCAAGTCGATGGGCGTCACCCAGCCGGTGAAGTCGAAGGCGCTCGAGGACGCCATCCCCGGCTCCTACCGCGATGCGGAGGGCCATTGGTATGGTCTCACCTTGCGCTCGCGCGTCGTCTACGCCTCGAAGGAGCGCGTCAAGCAGGACAGCATCACCTACGAGGAGCTGGCCGACCCGAAGTGGAAGGGCCGCATCTGCACGCGCTCCGGTCAGCACGCCTATAATGTTTCGCTGATCGCTTCCATGATCGCCCACAAAGGCGAGGCCGGAGCCGAGGCCTGGCTGCAGGGCCTGAAGGCCAATCTGGCGCACCGGCCGGCGGGCGGCGATCGCGAGCAGATCCGCGACGTGCACGCTGGCAAGTGCGATCTCGCCATCGGCAACACGTACTACATGGCGCTGATGCTGAAGAACCCCGAGCAGAAGCCCTGGGCCGACTCGGTCAAGGTCCTGTTCCCCAACGCCAAGGATCGCGGCAGCCACGTCAACATTTCCGGCATGGCGCTGGCCAAGCATGCGCCCAACAAGGAGAACGCCCTCAAGCTGATGGAATTCCTGGCCTCGCCGGAGGCACAGGGCATCTATGCGCAGGCCAACAACGAGTATCCGATCAGCTCCGAGGTGGCGCCCTCGAAAGTGGTGCAGTCGTGGGGCAAGCTGAACCCCGACAAGCTGCCGCTGGAAGAGATCGCCAAGCTGCGCAAGAAGGCGTCGGAGATCGTCGACAAGGCCAACTTCGACGCTGGGCCGTCGTCCTGATCGCCGCGCCTCGCGGGATCCGAAGCGGACGTGCGCCCGCGCCGGCCGCTTCCTCCACCAGCTCGGCATCACCGGAACGGATCGAGGCCCATGCTTCGCAGGAGGTCGTCAGGGGCCCCGCACGCCGATCGCGGCGCTGAGGCGGCTCCATCGCCCGGGCTTCGCGAGCCGGAACGGCTCGTCGGCCTCGGGTTCCGGTCGTGGCTCGCCGGCTACCAGACGGGCGACATCGCCTGTTGGGAGCAGGCATGGGCCGTCTACTCGAACGCGCTCGGGCCGCAGCAGGCCAGGCCGGCAATGACGGACCTGGCCTGCTGGGTACGAGCGATCCAGAATGCCGCCTGCCGCTCGATCGAGGTCTATCCCGCGCAATGCGCCGGGTTCTGCCGGGACGAGTGCATGGCCATCGCCATGGTCGCTGCCAGCCAGCACGGGGCCTGCCCAGCGCTGCGCGCCTGCGCCTGGGCACTGCTCGAAAGCTCGACCATCGACGAGGTCGTCGAGGGGGCGCAATGTCTGGGCGCAACCCTGCGGAGCTGCGACAGGATCCTGTCGTCCGCCTCGATCTGCGAGGCCATGGCGCTCTGTCCGCTGCGCACGCCCGGTCGGGCGAACTGATCGCTTCCAGCTCGCTCGAGATCAGGTCCCGGGGCGCCGGCCGTCAGGACTGCGGCGATGTTTTCATCACGAACGGGTTGCCGGCGCTGGCGGCCGTCGAGATCCAGACGCTCTTCGTCTCCAGGTATTCGCCGATGGCGTCCTGGCCGTTCTCGCGGCCGACGCCCGAGCTCTTGAAGCCGCCGAACGGCATCGTGAAGCTCACCGCCCGGTAGGTGTTGACCCACACCGTGCCCGCCCGGATCCGGCGCGGCATGATGGTCGCCCGCTTGACGGACTGGGTCCACACGCCGGCGGCCAGGCCATAGATCACGTCGTTGGCGATGCGGATGGCGTCCTCCTCGTCCTTGAACCGGATGACCGAGAGCACCGGGCCGAACACCTCCTCCTGGGCAATGCGCATCCTGTTGTCGACGCCGGTGAAGACGGTCGGCTGCACGAAGTACTTGCCGCCGCCCATCTCCGGGCCCGCCGCCCCGCCGCCCAGGACGCATCTGGCGCCCTCGCCCTTGGCGACGTCGATGTAGGAGAGCACTTTCTGATACTGCGGCGGCGTCGTCACGGGGCCGACCTGGGTCTCGAAGCTCATCGGGTTGCCTAGCTTCGCCGTCCGGGCCGTCGCCAGGAGCTTCTCGACGAACGCATCGTGGATGCTCTCCTGCACCAGCAGGCGTGAGCCGGCGACGCAGGTCTGCCCGGTGGCCGCGAAAATGCCGGAGATGGCGCCGTTGACGGCATCGTCGAGAACGCAGTCGTCGAACACGATGTTCGGCGACTTGCCGCCGAGCTCCAGCGACACCTTCTTGAAGCTCGCCGCCGCCAGCGAGGCGACGCGCGAGCCCGTCGCGCTGCCGCCTGTGAAGGCGATCTTGGCGACCTTCGGGTGCGTGACGAGCGCCTCGCCCGCCGTCGCGCCGTACCCGGTCACCACGTTGACGACCCCGGGCGGCACGCCGGCCTCCTCGATCACCAGCTTCATGAACTCGAGCAGCGAGGCGGACGTGTACTCGGACGGCTTGATGACGACGGTGCAGCCTGCCGCCAGCGCCGGCGCCAGCTTCCATCCGACCAGCAGCAGCGGCGAGTTCCAGGGAATGATCAGGCCGCAGACGCCGGCCGGCTCGCGCAGCGTGTAGGTGAAGGTGTCCGGCTTGTCGACAGGCACCACCGCACCGGTGATCTTGTCGGCCAGCCCGCCGAAGTAATAGTACCACTCCGGCAGGTACTTGAGCTGCGCCGACATCTCCGAGATGAGCTTGCCGTTGTCCTGCACCTCGATCCTGGCGAGGTGCTCCGCGTGCTTCTCGACGAGGCTTGCGATCCGGCGCAGCATCCTGCCCCGCGCCGTCTGCGTCATCGACGCCCACGGGCCGCTTTCGAACGCTCGATAGGCGGCATTGCAGGCGCGGTCGACGTCGGCAGCGTCGCATTCCGGGATCAATGCCCACGGCTCGCCGGTGTAGGGATCGAAGGTTTGGAACGTCTTGCCCGAGGCGGCATCGCACCATTGGCCGTCGATGTAAGTCTTGTACGCCTTGAGCGTGTTCGGAACGTCTTGCACGGGATCTGCTCCATGAGTTGCGCCGTCGCAGGCCGATGCCGATATGCGGGCGTGGGGGTGGAGGGCACGATAGGTGGGCGACGGTCGTTGTCAATACGAGTGCCCGTCAGTGCGGTGCTGGCGGCCGTGCCACTGTCAGAGCCATCGCCGGTTCCGCCACCTTCCGTCCAGCTTCCAATGAGCGAACCAGTTGACTATAGTTCCGCACGGCGAATGGTGGGCGTCTGCAACACGGTCGACGCGGCTTGGCGCGCGCGGGGACTCCTGGTCCCGATGACGAGGTGAAAAGCAACGGACAGGCTCGCGCGCCCGTCGCCGGGGACGAGGGAGAAGAGAGCGGCATGAGATGCAATCCCTTGCGCTGGCTGTCGGGAGTCGTCCTGGTCGTCGGCCTGCTCGGCATCATGAATCTCGAGGGCGTTCTCGTCCAGATCGAGGCCGAGCTGGAGCAGCGCTCCCGGACAGCTCTCGCGCAGGCGGGATTGGGTTGGGCGAGCGTGGGATTTTCAGGGCGCGACGGCAACCTGACTGGAAAGGCCGCCGACGAGAAGGAGCAGCGCCAGGCCTTCGACATCGCCCGTTCCATATGGGGCGTCCGCACCGTTCGGAACCGCACGGAGCTCGTTGAGGAGCAGACGAACTATGTCTGGTCGGCGTCCCTGCGCGAGAACAGGCTGCGGCTGACCGGGTTCGTGCCCAACGATGCCACCCGCAAGGCAATCGTCGGGGCTGCCAAGGCGACGTTCCCGCAGCTCGAGATCGACGACCGCATGAAGCGCGCGCGCGGCGCCCCGGAGACCGAGATTTGGCTCGGTGCGGTGAGCTTCGGCCTGAAGCAGCTCTCCGGTCTCAAGGCGGGCGCACGCGTCGACCTCGACTCCGCGGGGCTGGCCGTGGCGGGCGAAGCCGAGAATTTCGCCGCCTACCGCGGGATCAAGTCAGCCATGGCGAACAGCATGCCGCAAGGCGTGAGGCTGAAGGGCGACAAGGTAGTCCCGCCGGTCGCGAGGCCGTATGTGTGGACCGCGCGCCTTTCGGGCGCCCAGGTCCAGCTCGGCGGCTTCGTGCCGAGCGAGCGCGCCCGCGAGGAGGTGTTCGCGGCAGCCCAGAAGGCTTTCGCGCAGCGGGTCATCGTCGATCGCATGCAGATCGCGTCGGGCGAGCCTGCCGACATGCTGCCGGCGGCGACAGGCGCGCTCCACAAGCTGGCGCAGCTCGAGGAGGGCGCGGCCGAGCTCAAGGACGACCAGCTTCTGCTGTCGGGGCTCGCCGTCAAGCAGGAGACTGCGGAGGCGCTGCGCAGCACGCTCGCCGCCGGCATGCCGGACTCGATCCGGGTGACGGAGCAGATCCAGTTCCGGGAACCGACGATCAAGGCGGTCAGCCCCTACACGATCGCAGCCGCGATCGATCGCGAGACGTTGGCCCTGACCGGGTACGTGCCGAGCGAGCCGGCGCGCGCTGCCCTGACCAATGCGGCACAGTCGCGTTTTCCGGAACGGAAGATTTCCGATGGGCTGCGGCTCGGCTCCGGCGCCCCGGAGGGCTGGCAGGCCTGCATGGTGGCGGGCATGTCGGGACTGGCCAAGCTCGGCAACGGCCGCATCGAGATGGAGGACCGAATGCTGCGCTTCGCGGCGGTTACCGATGACGAGGACGCAGCCGAGGCGATCCGCAGCGAGCTGCGCGCCGCAGCCAACAGGGCCTGCGAGCTGGACTTCAGGATCGTCGTCAACGTTCCCCCGGAGCCCGAGCTCAACTGGCGGGCGTCGACGAGCGAGGGCGAGGTGCTGCTCGAGGGGGAGGTGCCGGACGAGGCGACCAAGTCGAACCTGGCGCTGGCGGCGGCCAAGCTGTTCCCCAACGCGCGTCTCGTCGATCGCATGGAGGTCACGGCCGCCTACTCGAAGAAGTGGCCGAAGGTGACCGAGACGGGCCTCAAGCTGCTGGCGCGGCTGCGTACCGGCGAGGTCCGCCTCGCCGGGCTGGAGCTGGTCGTCAGCGGGCAGGCCCCGGATACGGCCGTGGCCACGGTCGTGCGCCAGCAGCTCCGCGACCTGCCCAAAGGCTACAAGGGCCGCGACGTGGTCGAGGTGCGCTCCGACGCGATGATCTGGGCGGAGCAGGAGGCGAAGCGCAAGGCCGAGGCGGAGGCCCGCCGCAAGGTCGAGGAGGAGGCGCGTCGCAGGCGCGACGAGGAGGCCCGGCAAAAGGCGGACGAGGAGCAGCTCCGGCAGGCTGCCGCCGCCGAGGCGGCGCGACAGGCGGAGGCCGAGGCGCGGGCCGCGGAAGAGGCGCGCCGCGCTGCCGAGGCGGCGCTGGCCAGGCAGGCCGAACAGGCGGCGCAGGAGCGCCATGCGGCGCTGGCTCGCGAGCAGCAGGCCGGCGGCGACGGGTGCCAGGCGGCCATCGCCGCGGCGACCCTGCACGGCACGATCAGCTTCGACCGCGCCAGCTCGTCGCTGCACAAGGAAGCCCTCGAGACCCTGTCGAGGGTGCTCGAGGTCGCCGCCGCCTGCCCGCAGGCGCAGATCGCGATCGAAGGCCATACGGACGCTGAGGGCTCGCCGGATCGCAACCAACAGCTCTCGGAGCGCCGCGCCGAGGCGGTCGTCGACTATCTGGTCGCCCGCGGCATTCCAGCCGGCAGGCTAAAGGCGGTCGGCTACGGCGCGTCACGTCCGGTGGCCCCAAACGATTCTCCCGACAGCCGGGCCATGAACCGACGAATCGAGTTCATCGTGAAAACGGACTAGTGTCATGAACGAGAAGCTCGCTTGTGCTGGCGGCGAGGCTCCGAGCGGATTTCTCGATCTGCTCACAAGCAACTCCATGATTCTAGTGTCCCTTGTGACTCCGAATTTCGCTCACGAGCCCAACATCGAACACGGGCGGGCTTCGGAATCGGAGCACCAGAGTCCGACTGCTGAGGTACGAGGGCACCATGGATTTTCTGATTGCAAAGCTCTTCTGGTACGTGCTGCTGGCGTTCTCCATGGGAGTGTTCGTCGGCTGGGTCTCGTGCAATCGCACCGGGGACTGACGACGCATCGCGGGCGAGACATGTGAGTTGCGCCGAGGGGGGGACCACGGATGACTGCTCTGCTCTGGCAGACCGGATTGCTGCTCCTCGGAGCCTATTTCGTCGGAGCTTTCGCCGGGTGCCTGATACGCCGCACCTTCTTCGCCCTGGCGCCGGCCGGGCTGGCGCGGCCGCAGCTCGCCACCGCGCCGTCGCCTCCCCGGCGCCTGCCCGACCCGGAGCCGATCGGGCTCGCCGCCGCGGCGCGTGAGCCGGCGGTCGCGCACGCGGCGCTGGAACCCGGCGCGCCCGCGGCCGCCCGTTTTCAGCGCGCCCTGAGCGGAGAAGGCATGCCGCCGACGCCGGCGGGCGTGCCCGCCTCGAACGAGCAGCCAGCCGAGCCGCCGGCGCCGGTCCGGTCTGCGCCGCCGGCTGCCACCGCAGCCGCATCAGCCGCCGGCACCCCCTCACCGGTCCCGGAAGCCTCGCCGCCGCCGCGGGACGAGCGCGTGTCGACCCAGGTGCGCTCCGCTGCGACCTCCGCGGCGGCCGCGGCGGCGCTCGCCACGGCCGCGACGCGGCATCAGGCCGCCCAGGCTGCTCTGTTGCGGGCCGATCAGAGGCAGCCCGATCTGCCGGCCGCCTCCGGCACCTCCGGGCAGGCCAGCACGTCGGCGCCCATCGTGCATGCGCCGGCCGCGCCATCCCCCAGCGCCACGGTCGCACCGGCCGATGCAACTCCCCCTGACGATCTCACGCGGATCCGGGCCATCGATGCCGAGCTGCAAGCTCGTTTGAACAAGCTCGGAATCCGCCGCTTCACGGAAATCGCCGCGTGGCGGATGGAGGACGTGCGCCAGGTCAGCCGCGCGCTGGGGGCGGGGGGCCGTATTGCGCAGGAGAACTGGATCGAGCAGGCGCAGATCCTGGCCGGCGGCGGCGAGACGGCCTTCTCGCGCCGGAGCCGGCTCGGCGTGGGGCCGCTGGCGAGGCCGACTGCGGACGAGGGCGAGCACCGCAAGCCGTCCACGCCGCCCCGGCCGCCCGCGACGGCGGCCGGTCAGCAGGCGGCGACGAGCGGCGGTCTGGCGGCGGCGATGGCCGCCTCCGCCCCTGCCGCGCAGCCGCGCCGCTCCGGCATGGGGCTCGGCCGCGACAACCTGCAGCGCCTCAGTGGGGTAAGCGAGGAGGTGGAGCGCCTGCTCAACGTCCAGGGCATCAGCCGCTACGATCAGATCGCCCATTGGACCGAATCCGACGTGAGGCGGTTCGAGCGCCTGCTGGGGAGCGAAGGGCGCATCTCGCGCGAGAACTGGATCGAGCAGGCGCAGATCCTGGCCCGCGACGGCGAGACGGCCTACTCGCGGGAGTTCGACAGGAGGACTGCCGCCAGTGTCGCAGTGCCGCCGCGGCCAACACAGCTCGCCGAAGCCATCCGCTCGCAGGCGGGAGCGCCGCGGAAGGTGGATCTCGCGGGGCTGCGGTCGGTGCGCTCGGAGGCGCTGCGTGGCGGCGAGTCCGACGGGGCCGACGCGGCCGCCTCGGAGGCGCCACGCGCGCGGCCGGACGACCTCAAACGCATCCGCGGCGTCGGCGTGCTGATCGAGAAGCGGCTCAACGGCATGGGCTACCGCACCTACGAGCAGGTGGCGAACTGGACGGCCGCCGATGTCGATCGCGTCAGCCAGGCCCTCGATTTCCGCGGCCGCATCGAGCGGGAGAACTGGGTGGAGCAGGCGCGCATCCTGGCTTCGGGCGGGCAGACGGAGTTCGCCAGGCGCGTCGATCGGGGCGAGGGCGAGCCGAGCCGCGGCCGCCCTTGAGGCGGGTCGCGCCTGATCCGGAGGTAGCCCTGCCGAGCGGCGCGCTCCCATTGGGGGTTGCGAAACCGGGCAGTCTGTGATGAACACGAGCGGGTGTTACGTCAGACGACTGGGAGGCGATCTTGGTTCGTAGGCCAACGGTCATCATTGTCGGGCGCACGGCCTTGCTGGGACTGGTCATCGCGCTGGCCGGCTGCGCCAGCGATGCCGGCACTTACGGCGACCCGGGAGCCCGGGCGATGCCGGCCGGATATAGCTGCCAATCCGTCCGCACAGAGCTGAACCGGCTCGACGCGAAGGGCACCCAGCCCAAGGTGGAGGCCGCCGGCCGCGGCCAGAAGCTGTCCGCGCAGGCCCAGGCGGACGTCGATCGCTACAACCATCTGCTCAACGTCTATCTGGGCGCCCGCTGTCACGCGTGAGCGGGACCGGTCCATCGCCGCCCGGCACTCCGCCGCTACGCCGTCAGCCATGGGAACGTCATGCCGGACAACAGCTACGATGTCGTCGTGATCGGCGCCGGCCCCGGCGGCTACGTGGCGGCGATCCGCGCCGCCCAGCTCGGCCTGCGGACTGCGGTCGTGGAGCGCGAGCACCTGGGCGGCATCTGCCTCAACTGGGGCTGTATCCCGACCAAGGCGCTGCTCAGATCGGCGGAGGTCTATCGCAACGCCGAGCACGCCAAGAGCTACGGCCTCAGCATCGATGGGGGGCTGGGCTTCGACGCGGCTGCCATCGTCAAGCGCTCGCGCGGCGTCTCAGGCCAGCTCAACGGCGGCGTCGGGTTCCTCATGAAGAAGAACAAGGTCGACGTGATCTGGGGCGAGGCGAGACTTGCCAAGCCGGGCGAGATCACCGTCGCCCAGTCCAGGAAGAAACCCATGCAGCCGGCCGTTCCGCCCCCGAAAGGAGTGCTCGGCCCAGGCGCCTACAAGGCGAAGCATACGATCCTCGCCACAGGCGCCCGCCCGCGCGTGCTGCCCGGCATCGAGCCCGACGGCGATCTGATCTGGACCTATTTCGAGGCCATGGTGCCGCCCGCCATGCCGAAGTCGCTCCTGGTGATGGGATCGGGCGCCATCGGCATCGAGTTCGCCTCCTTCTACCGTGCTTTCAGCGTGGACGTGACCGTCGTCGAGCTATTGCCGCAGATCCTGCCCGTCGAAGACGCCGAGATCGCATCCCATGCGCGCAAGCAGCTCGAGAAGCAGGGAATGCGCATCCTGACCGGCGCCACCGTCACCCGGGTCGAGAAAGGCGGCGGGGGTGTGGCGGCCAGCATCGATACGGGGGACGGCAAGACGGAGACGATCAAGGCCGAGCGGCTCATCTCCGCGGTGGGCGTGGTCGGCAACGTGGAGAACCTCGGACTCGAGCAGCTCGGCGTGAAGGTCGAGCGCGGCGCGGTCGTCACCGACGGCTTCGGCCGCACCAGCGTGCCCGGCGTCTACGCCATCGGCGACGTGGCCGGTGCACCGCTGCTCGCCCACAAGGCCGAGCACGAGGGCGTGCTGTGCGTCGAGACCATCAAAGGCCTGCCCACGCACCCGATGGACAAGCGCAAAATTCCGGGCTGCACCTATTGCCATCCGCAGATCGCGTCCGTGGGGCTGACCGAGGCCAAGGCCAGGGAGGCGGGCTACGAGGTGAAGGTCGGCCGCTTCCCGTTCCGCGGCAACGGCAAGGCCATCGCGCTCGGCGAGCCGGAGGGGCTGGTGAAGACGGTGTTCGACTCCAGGACCGGTCAGCTCCTCGGCGCTCACATGGTCGGCGCCGAGGTGACGGAGTTGATTCAGGGTTTCGTCATCGCCATGCAACTCGAGACGACGGAGGAGGACCTGATGCACGCGATCTTCCCGCACCCGACGCTCTCGGAGACCATGCACGAAAGCGTTCTCGACGCCTACGGACGGGCGATCCACATCTGACGCGAGCCGATACCTCTCGCCGGCAACCGCCCAACTCCGTGCACAGGCGTTATTGCGAATCACGCGCGACTCACTCGACGGCCGTGCGCGAGTCGTCCACAATGATCGCGTGTTCTCGTTCTGTTGCATGGCTTCAACCCGGTTTCAGAGGAGACGTGCAATGAAGACTGATCTGCAGTCGCTCCTGGTCATGGCAGGCATCGGCATCGTCGCCGGCTTCCTGGCCTCGCTGCTCGTCGGCGGCGGTGGCGGGCTCGTCTGGTACCTGTTCGTGGGGCTGCTGGGGGGGGTCGTCGGCGGCCTGCTGCTCGGGAGCCTCGGTCTCAATCTCGGCATCCAGCACCCGCTGGCCTCACAGGTGGTGACGGCGACGATCGGCGCCGTCGTGGTGATCGTGCTGGCGCGCCTGATCGCTTGAGGCTCGAATTTTCGCGAGCCGGGAAGCAGCGAGAGGAGGGGATCGTGGACTACAGTGCTTACATGCCGTTTGCCATGCTCGCCGTCATCGGCCTCATCGCCGGCTGGATCGTCGGGCTGCTCTTCGGACAGCGCGGACTGATCCGTTACCTGATCGTCGGCGTCCTGGGGGCATTCGTGGGCGGCTACCTTGTCCACCAGGTGCTGAATATCAGTCTCGGACTGGGCAGCGCCTTCGCCGACCAGGTGGCCATCGCCACCATCGGCGCGTTCGTCGTGACGCTGCTCGCCCGCGCCATCGCCCGCTGACACGAGCGGCGAGCGCGACGGCCAGCGAGGTTGCCGCCGCCGCCGCGGCGACATGCCGGTTGATCCTTGCATTCAGGCGAGCCACTTGTAGTGTGTCGCGGGCGCCGAGTTGACGCCCGTGCCACGCTATACGAGCCCGCGCATGGTCACGATCCTAGATTCGCGCCCCAGGCATCCCGAGAAGGCGCAGAAGCCGGACAGCCCGGTGCTCCGCAAGCCTGACTGGATCCGCGTCAAAGCGCCCGGCTCGTCGGTTTATGGCGAGACCAGGCGCATCATGCGCGAGCACGGCCTGCACACCGTGTGCGAGGAGGCCGGCTGTCCCAACATCGGCGAGTGCTGGTCCAAGAAGCACGCGACCATGATGATCATGGGCGACACCTGCACCCGCGCCTGCGCCTTCTGCAACGTGCGCACGGGGCTGCCGCAGCCGCTCGACCCGCAGGAGCCCGCGAGCGTCGCCGAGGCGGTGGCAAAGCTCGGCCTCGAGCACGTCGTCGTCACCTCGGTCGATCGCGACGACCTCGCCGACGGCGGCGCCGGGCATTTCGCCTCCGTGATCCGCGCGATCCGCATGCGCACGCCCGCGACGACCATCGAGGTGCTGACGCCCGACTTCCTGCGCAAGGACGGCGCGCTCGAGGTGGTGGTCGAGGCGCGCCCCGACGTGTTCAACCACAACCTCGAGACGGTGCCGGGGCTCTATCTCGAGATCCGCCCCGGGGCGCGCTATTTCCACTCGCTGCGCCTGCTGCAGCGCGTCAAGGAGCTCGACCCGGCGATGTTCACCAAGTCGGGAATCATGGTGGGCCTGGGCGAGCGGCGCGAGGAGGTGCTGCAACTCATGGACGACCTGCGCAGCGCCAACGTCGATTTCCTGACGATCGGGCAGTACCTGCAGCCGACGCGCAAGCACGCCGAGGTCAAGAGCTTCGTGCCGCCGGAGGAGTTCAAGTCCTACGAGCGCATCGCCTACGCCAAGGGGTTCCTGCTGGTGTCCGCCAGCCCGCTGACGCGCTCGTCCTATCATGCCGGCGACGATTTCGCGCGTCTGCGCGCAGCCCGGCTCGCAGCCATGGGCCGCGGCGGGTGAGCATCGACGTTCCGTGCCCGCGTGATGTTTGGTCGCAATGCGGCCGCGACGCGGGCTTGTGATAGTTCATACTGACGAGTCCGCCACTGAACGGCCGAGATGCCTTCCTTCCGAACACATCGCATCGTGAAGCACCCTCCCCGGGCGATGTACGACCTCGTTTCCGATGTCGAGCGCTATCCCGAGTTCCTGCCGCTGTGCGAGCGGCTCGTCGTGCGTTCGCGTGCGCCGAGGGGCGAGGCTGCGGAGGAGGTCGTCGCCTCCATGACCGTGGGCTATGGCCCGATCAGGGAGTCCTTCACGACCCGGGTCCGGCTCTTCCAGCCACAGCACACGATCCTGGTCAGTTACATCGACGGCCCGTTCCGCCGTCTCGAGAACACGTGGACCTTTCATCCGCATGCAGAAGGCTGCCGGGTGGAGTTCTCGATCATCTACGAGTTCCGGTCGATAGCGCTCGGGATGGCCATGGGTGCGCTGTTCGACCGCGCCTTCCGGAAATTCGCGGAGGCATTCGAGGCGCGCGCCGACGCCATCTACGGCGGCCAGGACGCCGCCTTCAATCGAGCCTGACCGCGGCGGCGACGAGGTCCAGCGCCGCCCGTACGCTCTCCAGCCGGATGGCGGTGCGGCCCAGATCTGCGAACCTGCGCTCGAGGTGGATCGTCGGCTGTCCCTTGCGGGCTGCCGCGAAGTGCACGAGCCCGACCGGCTTCTCCGCCGAGCCGCCGCCCGGGCCTGCCACCCCCGTGACGGAGACGGCGATGTCGGCAGCGGAACGGGCGAGCGCGCCTTCGGCCATGGCCCGGGCCACCTCCTCGCTGACGGCCCCGTGCGCCGTGATGATCTGCGCATCCACGCCCAGGCAATCCGCCTTGGCGGCATTGGAGTAGGTGACGAAGCCGCGCTCCAGCACGTCCGAGGAGCCCGGCACCTCCGTCAGCAGGGCCGAGACGAGCCCGCCGGTGCAGCTCTCGGCCGTCACCAGCAACATCCTTCGAGCCCGCATCAGCTCGATCAGACGCCGGGCCTCGTCGAGCAGGTCCGCGGGAAACATGCGATCCTCTGCCGCTCGCGGTTCGGGAAAGGTTCGGGCGGACTCTACAACGTGTTCGGTTTTAATCGAAGCATTTCAGGCTACGCCTATTCTCCCTTGCCAGCGGGAGAGAGGGCTAGGGTGATGGTCATCGGGCGGCAATACGCCGCCCTCCCCTTGACGGGGAGGGCGGCGCGGCGGAGCCGCGCGGGTGGGGTGGGGCCACGAATGCAACGTCCAAATCCGGGCACCCCCACCCCCAACCCCTCCCCGCAAGGGGGAGGGGAGACGTGTTTGTCGCTGCTGTTTGAAACTCAGCCAAACAGACTAGCCGCAGGCCGGCAGAACGGCCAGACTCAGGCCGCGGCCAGCTTCTCGGCCTGGTGCAGCAGGCTGTCGAGCGTCGCCCGGCTCTCCGGGCCCATAACGCTCACGGCGCGCTGCTGGGCGGCCAGCCACACCGGATAGGCCTCTTTGATCACGCCGCGGCCCTTGGCGGTCAGGTGCAGCCCGCGGCCGCGCCGGCCCGCCGGCGGGTCCATGGTGATCATGCTGAGCGCCAGCAGCCGCTTCAGGTTGCGCGACAGTGTCGACTTCTCGATGTCCAGAGTGAAGCCGATCTCGACGGCCGTGATCCCGTCCTGCTGGGCGAGCTGCGTGAGCAGGGTGAATTGGCTGGCCGTGATGCCGAGCGGACGCATGGCGTCGTCATAGACGCGCGTGATGATGCGGCTGAGCTGACGCACGCGCGTCGCGATGCAGCTCGACGACGTGATCTCCGCGATGCTCGCCAGCTCGGCCGTCGCGGAGTCCGGCTCCTGGGTCATGATATTCATCGGAGGCTCCCGGAATCGCCAGTGGAGATACAACGCTTCGTCCTTGATCTGCGATTCTCGGCGCCGATGCAAGGCAAGGCTGCTCCCACGTCTGTCGATTCAGTCGCCCCGGTTGCACGCGGGCAGCAGCACCGTGGCGCTGGCCATGGCGGCGATGCCCTCGCGCCGGCCGGTGAAACCCAGGCGCTCCGTCGTCGTGGCTTTGACGCTGACGCGGTCGATGCCGATCTGCAGGATGTCGGCGACGGCCCTGCGCATCGCGTCGCGGTGCGGCGAGATCCTCGGCGCCTCGCACAATACCGTCACGTCGACATTGACGATCCGGCCGCCGCGCTCGCCCACGCGGCGCCCGGCGTCGCGCAGGAAAACGTGAGACGAGGCGCCGGCCCAGCGTGCGTCGGTCGGGGGAAAATGCTGGCCGATGTCGCCGTCGGCGATGGCCCCGAGGATCGCGTCGGTCAGCGCATGCAGCCCGACGTCGGCGTCGGAGTGCCCCTCGAGGCCCCTATCGTGATCGATGCGGACCCCGCACAGCCAGACGTGATCCCCCTCCCGGAAGCGATGCACGTCGAAACCGCTGCCGGTGCGAGCCTCGCAGGCTTCCGGCGGCGCTTTGATCAGCCGCTCTGCCAACGCGAAGTCCTCCTGATCCGTGAGCTTGAGGTTGCGCTCGCTACCGTCGACGAGGGCGACCCGCAGTCCTGCCCATTCCGCGATGCCGGCGTCGTCGGTGAAGTCGTCCCGGCCCGCGGCCAGGGCAGCGTGGTGCGCCGCGAGGATCCTGGCGAAGCGGAACCCCTGCGGGGTCTGCGCCCGCCACAGGCTGTCGCGAGCCACGGTGCCTTCTACGGTGCCGTCCGCGGCGGATCGCTTCAGCGTGTCGACGACGGGCAATGCGGCTATGGCGCCGTCGTGGGTCCCGAGCGCCGCGAGCACGCGGCTGATGACCTCCCTGCCGATCAGCGCGCGCGCCGCATCATGAATGAGGACCAATTCCGGGCTGGCGGAGGCAAGGGCATGCAACCCGGCGCGCACGGAATCCTGGCGCTTCGCCCCGCCGTGCACTGGGGGGCGGAGGGGAGCCGGCAATCCGGCACAGCATTCGTCGTAGCGGGCGCGGTCCTCGGGGTGGATGACGACCTGAATCGCGCTGAAGCGCTGGTGTGCGGCAAAGGCCATCACCACCTGGGCGAGCACGGGGCGGCCGCCGAGCTCGCGATACTGTTTTGGAACGGGAGAGCCCGAATCGGCGCGGGTGCCGCGACCGGCGGCGACGATCAGTGCGGCCACATTCACTCGATCCACGTTCGGTTCCCGCGCCCAAGCCTCGGGCGTCGGCCTTGGGCATTACTGGGCGTGAAGGCTTAGCGGCCCCGCCTCTCCGGCGCAATCCCTACGGGGAACAGGCAAACTCGCACTTGCGAAGCAATTGGCACTCGCCTAACCTGCACAAACATTCAGCAATGGTTCGTTCTGGTTAAACAGTAGGCAATTGGGTCGTGCTCGGTCCCCGCTCTCCGCTCGCCATCGGACCCCATCACGCAGCGAATTCGGTGCTCCTGGCTCCCATGTCTGGCGTCACGGACCTGCCGTTCCGCCATCTTGCCCAGCGGCTCGGCGCCGGTCTCGTCGTCTCGGAGATGGTCGCCAGCGAGGAACTCGCCCGGCAGCGGCCGGACATGCTGCGCAAGGCCGTCGGCCATGGCGTCTCGCCGTTCGTGATCCAGCTCGCCGGCCGCGAGGCGCGCTGGATGGCCGAGGGCGCCCGCATCGCCGAGGGCCTCGGCGCCGACATCATCGACATCAACATGGGCTGCCCGGCCCGTCAGGTCACGGGCAAGCTGTCCGGCTCGGCCCTGATGCGCGATCCGACGCACGCCTTGTCCCTGATCGAGGCGGTGCTGGGATGCGTCCGCGTGCCCGTCACGCTCAAGATGCGCATGGGCTGGGAACAAGGCGAGCTCAACGCTCCGGAGCTGGCCCGACTGGCCGCCGCCGCGGGCGTCCGGCTGATCTCGGTGCATGGTCGCACCCGCTGTCAGTTCTTCAAAGGCAAGGCCGATTGGGGCTTCGTGCGGCGGGTCAAGGGAGCCGTCTCTGTTCCAGTTATCGTCAATGGCGATATATGCACGGTGGCGGATGCGGAAACGGCGCTGGCGGAGTCCGGAGCGGATGGCGTCATGATCGGACGTGGCGCCTATGGCGCGCCATGGCAGCCGGGGCGCATCGCTGCCGCGCTGCGCACGGGTGCTGATGCCGGTGCTCCCCCGCTCGCCGAGCAGGGCCGTATTGCGGTCGAGCACATTAGCGACATGCTCTCCCATTACGGCAGCGCGCTGGGTCTGCGCAACGCGCGCAAGCACATCGGCTGGTACCTGGAGCGGAGCGGGCTCGCCACTGAAAGCGTCAAGCGATGGCGTGCGCGGCTTTGCCCGGACGATGACGCCGATCGCGTGCTCGCCGGGCTGACTAGCTTCTACAACCAGGCGGAGGAGCTTGCGGCATGAGCATGCGTCTGGTCCGTGACCGCGCCCCGCCTGCAACCGGCGGACCACGCCACATCCAGCACGATCTGCTGCTCGCCGCGCTGCCGCATCCCATCCTGACGCTCGCCGAGGGCGAGCGCATCGTCTACGCCAACCCGGCGGCGGAGCAGTTCTTCTCGGCCGGTCAGGCCATGCTGAAGCGCCATCGGCTCGCCGACCTCCTCGCCTTCGGCTGCCCGCTCGTGGGGCTCGTGGAGCAGGTCCGCCGCACCGGCGTGTCGGTCAACGAGTACGGGATCGAGGTGATGATCCCAAGGCTAGACGGGCCGAAGCTGGTCGACGCCCACGGCGGGCCGCTGCCGGAGCAGCCGTCCCTCATCGTGCTGATGCTGCAGCAGCGCACCATGGCGCAGATGATCGAGCGCCAGCTTACCCACCGCGCCGCCGCGCGCTCCGTCTCGGGCATGGCGGCCATGCTGGCGCACGAGATCAAGAACCCGCTGTCGGGCATCCGCGGCGCCGCGCAGCTCCTGGAGCCGGGACTGGGATCTGCGGACCGGCCGCTTGCCCAGCTCATTTGTGCGGAGACGGATCGCATCCGCAACCTTGTCGACCGCATGGAGGTGTTCGGAGACGAGCGCCCGCTGGTCAAGAGCCCGGTCAACATCCACGACGTGCTCGATCACGTATGTCAGCTCGCGGGCACCGGCTTCGGGCGCGGCGTCAAGTTCCTCGCCCGCTACGACCCGTCGCTGCCCCCGGTCCCGGCCAGCCGCGACAAGCTGGTGCAGGCCTTCCTGAACCTCGTGAAGAATGCCGTCGAGGCCATCGAGGAGGGCGGCGAGAGCGGACGCCTCGTGCTCACCACGGCGTTCCGCCCCGGCATGCGCCTTTCGGTTCCGGGGAGCGGCGCCCGGGTGAGCCTGCCGCTGATGATCGAGATCGAGGACAACGGCCCGGGCGTGCCCGATCACCTCAAGCCCCACCTGTTCGATCCGTTCGTCACCACCAAGCGCAGCGGCTCGGGGCTCGGCCTCGCGCTGGTCGCCAAGATCATCGGCGACCACGGCGGCGTGATCGAGTGCGAGTCGGAGCCGCGGCGCACCGTCTTCCGCATCCTGCTCCCCATGCAGGACGCCAGTTCCGCCAGCAACCGATCGGGCTAAGCCATGGCACGCGGCACCATCCTCATCGCCGACGACGACAGCGCCATCAGGACCGTGCTCAACCAGGCGCTGGCCCGCGCCGGCTACATTCCGCGGGCCACCAGCAATGCGGCGACGCTCTGGCGATGGGTCGCCCAGGGGGAGGGCGACGTCGTCATCACCGACGTCGTCATGCCCGACGAGAACGCCTTCGACCTCATCCCGCGCATCAAGAAAGCGCGGCCGGAGCTGCCGATCATCGTCATGAGCGCACAGAACACGCTGATGACCGCCCTTTCGGCGGCGGAGAAGGGGGCCTTCGAGTACCTGCCGAAACCCTTCGATCTCAACGAGCTGGTGAGCGTCGTCGGGCGGGCGCTGTCGGAGCCGGGGCGCCGCGCCGTGCGCAGCGCGCCCGAGTCCGAGCCCGAGGACCTGCCGCTGATCGGCCGCTCGCCCGCCATGCAGGAGATCTACCGCATCATCGCCCGCCTGACCCAGACCGACTTGACCGTCATGATCTCGGGCGAGTCGGGCACGGGCAAGGAGCTCGTCGCGCGCATCCTGCACGACCATGGCCGGCGCCGCAGCGGGCCGTTCGTCGCCATCAACATGGCCGCGATCCCGCGCGAGCTGATCGAGAGCGAGCTGTTCGGCCACGAGAAGGGGGCCTTCACAGGCGCCCACACGCGCATGCAGGGCCGCTTCGAGCAGGCGGAAGGCGGCACGCTGTTCCTCGACGAGATCGGCGACATGCCGATGGAGGCGCAGACGCGGCTGCTCAGGGTGCTGCAGGAAGGCGAGTACACGACCGTCGGCGGGCGCATCCCGCTGCGCACGGACGTGCGCATCATCGCCGCGACCCACCGCGAGCTGAAGAGCCAGATCCAGCAGGGCCTGTTCCGCGAGGACCTTTTCTACCGCCTCAACGTCGTGCCGCTGCGCCTGCCGCCGCTGCGCGAGCGCCTCGGCGACATCGACGATCTGGTGCGCCACTTCCTGCGCAGCGCGGCCCGCAACGGCTACGGCCAGAAGGCCATCGAGACCGCGGCGATCGAGCGCCTGAAGCGGCACGCCTGGCCGGGCAACGTCCGCGAGCTGGAGAACGTCGTCCGGCGGCTCGCCGCGCTCTATCCGCAGGACGCCATCACCGCCGAGATCGTCGATTCCGAGCTCGGCCAGGGACTGATCGCCGGCAGCGTCGAGCCGGAACCCGCCGAGAACGGGTCGCTGTCCGAGATCGTCGAGCGCCATCTCGGGCGCTATTTCGCCCGTTATGGGCGCGAGTTGCCGCCGCCGGGACTCTACGACCGCGTAATCCGCGCGGTGGAGCAGCCGCTCATCGCGGCGGCGCTGGCCGCAACTCGTGGCAATCAGGTCCGCGCGGCCGAGCTGCTCGGGCTCAACCGCAACACGCTGCGCAGCCGGATCAAGGAGCTGGACATCCAGGTGTTCAGGTCGCCGGGCAGCTAGGTCGGAGATCCGCACAGGGTGGAAGTCATCGCCTTGACTCGTGCCGCCGGTGAGGGGTATCGGTGATCATGTCGCGAAAATGTCACAGTCTTAGCGCTGTCGTGTGATCGCGGCGCGCCAGCGCGCCGCCATCAATGTGACCGAATAGCTACGTACCAGAGCGAAAACGCAGACCGGCCAGCGACCGCAGAAGGGCTCATGCGATCGGGCGCGACAGGCCGAGGGAGAGTCGTTCGAATGACGTCCGCTGATCCCGATCCGGCGACAGACGGCATGATCGAGGACGGGCGGCTGCCGTTCCCGGAGGCCAATCCGCTCGCCTTCTGGATCGGCTTCGTCGTCGTCATCCTGTCGCTGGTCTCGGGCCTCGCCACCTACCTCATCCTGACCGGCCTCACCCCGATCGTGCCGCGCAACGACATCGTTCTGACGGTGCTGTTCATCAACGTCGTGCTCATCCTGGCCATGTTCGCGGTGATCGGATGGCAGGCCGTCGGGCTCGCGAAGGCATGGCGGGACAAGGAGGCCGGCGCCCGTCTGCACGTGCGCATCGTCGGCCTGTTCAGCATCATTGCGGCCCTGCCGGCGATCCTGCTCGCCATCGGAGCCACCACGACATTCTCGCGCTCGCTCGACAGCTGGTTCACGTCGCGAACGCGCCAGATCATCGCCAACTCGCTCGACGTGGCCAACGCCTACCTCGAGGAGCACGGGCAGGTGATCCGCACGGACATCGTCAACATGGCGAAAGACCTCGACGACGCGGCCGACGTCCTGCGCGACGATCCCGAGCAGCTCCGCAGCCAGGTGATCGCGCATGCCGGCCTGCGCGACCTGCCGGCCGCCTATGTCATCGACGCGCAAGGGCGGCCGCTCATCAGCGCCATCGAGGACGAGCGGCTGCCGTATGTGCCGCCTCCGGTGCAGGTCATTGCCCAGGCCGAGTCGGGGCAGGTGCCGCTGCTGATGCCGTCCAACAACTACAGGGTGGGCGCCGTCGCCAGGCTCAACGCCTATCCGGGCTCCTATCTCTATGTTGTCCGTGGCGTCAGCCCCAAGGTGATGGGCCATCTCAGGCGCACGCAGGCGGGCGTGGCGGAGTACCAGGAGCTGCGCCGCCGGCGCGGCGGCCTCAAAGTCGCCCATGGCCTGATGTACTTTATGATCTCGCTGACGGCGCTGCTGGCCGCGATCTGGGCGGGGCTGTGGTTCGCGGGCCGGTTCGTGGCGCCCATCCGCCGGCTCATCGCCGGCGCGCAGCAGGTGTCGCGGGGCGATCTCCACGTCAGGCTGCCGGTCCGGCGCGGCGAAGGGGACCTGCGGCGCCTGTCGGAGACGTTCAATACGATGACCTCGGAGCTCAAGACCCAGCGCGATGCGCTGGTGTCGGCCAACGTGCAGCTTCTCGAGCGCCGCCGCTTCATGGAGGCGGTCCTGACCGGCGTGTCGGCGGGCGTGCTGGGGCTCGACCGCCAGGGCCGGATCACGCTCGCCAACCGGTCCGCGGAGAAGCTGCTCGACGCCGGCGCCGCGGAGCTTGCCGGCCGGCGGCTCGACGAGGCGGTGCCGGAATTCGGCGCGCTCTACGCCGCTGCCGGGGACCAGAGCCTCAAGCACCGGCACCAGCACCAGCACCAGGTGAAGCTGGTCAGCAACGGCGAGGAGCGGACGTTCGCGGTGCAGTTCACAAGCGAGGTGGAGAGCGGCGAGGAGCAGGGCACGGTCGTCACCTTCGACGACATCAGCGAGCTCGTCTCGGCGCAGCGGACCTCCGCCTGGGCCGATGTCGCCCGCCGCATCGCGCACGAGATCAAGAACCCGCTGACGCCGATCATCCTCTCGGCCGAGCGCATCCGGCGCAAGTACGGCAAGGTCATCACCGAGGACCGCGAGACGTTCGACAAGCTGACCGCGACGATCGAGCGTCAGGCCGGCGACATCAAGAGCATGGTGGACGAGTTCGCCTCCTTCGCGCGCGTGCCGAAGCCCGTCATGGAGCCGTGCGACCTGCGCGACGCGGTGCAGGAGCCGGTCATCCTGTTCCGCGAGAGCAACCCCAACGTGGCCTACCAGCTCGATATCCCGGCCGAGCCGCTGATCGGCTCGTTCGACCGGCGGCTCATCACGCAGGCGGTGACCAATCTCGTCAAGAACGCGACCGAGGCGGTCGAGTCGGCGGCGGAGAGCGCCGAGCCCGGCTGGTCGGGCTGCGTCGAGGCCGTCGTGCGCGCCCTCGGCGACAGGTTCGAGATCGAGGTGATCGACAACGGCATCGGGCTGCCGAGGCAGAACCGCTCGCGGCTGCTCGAGCCCTACGTCACCAACAAGGGCCACAAAGGAACCGGCCTCGGGCTCGCCATCGTGCAGAAGATCGTCGAGCAGCACGACGGCGTGCTGGCGCTGGAGGATGCCCCGCCCAGCCCGCAGCGCAGCCGCGGCGCGCTCGTCCGCATCACGCTTCCAGTTCGCAACGAGTCCAGCAGCAGGATCGATGTCAAGCCGGAGGCGGCCGAGTAGGCCTTGGCGAGGCAGCATGACCGGCACAAGGGGAAGGGAGTAACCGATGGCGTCTGACATCCTGATCGTCGACGACGAGGCCGACATCCGCGATCTCGTGTCGGGGATTCTCGAGGACGAAGGGCATCGCTGCCGGCTGGCGCGCGACAGCGACGAGGCGCTGCGGTCGATCGAGGAGCGCCGGCCGCACCTCGTCGTCCTCGACATCTGGCTGCAGGGCAGTCGGCTGGACGGCCTCGAGGTCTTGTCCGTCATCAAGAAGGTGCACCCCGACTTGCCTGTGGTCATCATCTCCGGCCACGGCAACATCGAGACGGCGGTCACCGCCATCAAGCGCGGCGCCTACGACTACATCGAGAAGCCGTTCAAGGCCGATCGCCTGATCCTGGTGACCATGCGGGCGCTCGAGGCATCGAGCCTGCGCCGGGAGGTCAGGCAGCTCAGGGAGCGTTCGACCCAGAGCGCCGAGATGGTCGGCCGCTCGACGGCGATCAACCAGCTCAGGGCGCAGATCGAGCGCGTGGCGCCGACCAACAGCCGGGTGCTGATCCGCGGCGCCTCGGGCGCCGGCAAGGAGCTCGCCGCGCGCGTCCTGCACTCGAAATCGAACCGCGCCGACGGCCCGTTCGTGGTCTTGAACGCTGCGGCCATGGTGCCCGAGCGGGTCGAGGAGGAGCTGTTCGGCACCGAGGACCGCACCGGCGGTCCGCGCAAGGTCGGCGCGCTGGAGGAAGGCCACGGCGGCACGCTCTACATCGACGAGGTCGCCGACATGCCAGTCGAGACGCAGGGCAAGATCCTGCGCGTGCTCGTCGAGCAGAAGTTCCTGCGGCTCGGCGGCAGCCAGAAGGTGTCCGTGGACGTCCGCATCATCTCATCGACGAGCCGCGACCTCGAGCGCGAGATGAGCGACGGCCGCTTCCGCGAGGATCTCTATCACCGCCTCAACGTCGTGCCGCTCAGGGTGCCGGGCCTGGCCGAGCGGCGCGAGGACATCCCGGAGCTGGTCGCCTTCTTCGTGCAGCAGATCGCGCAGACCTCCGGCCTCTCGCCGCGGCGGATCGGCGAGGACGCCATCGCCGTGCTGCAGGCCCACGACTGGCCGGGCAACGTGCGCGAGCTCAGGAACAACATCGAGCGGCTGATGATCCTCTGCGGCGGCGATCCCGACGCCGTCGTCACGGCGGACATGCTGCCCGACGAGATCGGCTCCAACGTGCCGCTGCCGGTCAACGGCGGCGCCGAGCACCTGATGTCGCTGCCGCTGCGCGAGGCGCGCGAGATCTTCGAGCGCGAGTACCTGCTGGCGCAGATCAACCGTTTCGGAGGAAACATCTCGCGGACGGCCGAGTTCGTCGGCATGGAACGCTCCGCGCTGCACCGCAAGCTCAGGGCGCTCGGCGTCAGCTCCGACCATCGTTCCGGCGTGGCGGCGGGATAGGACCAGGGGCGCCAGCCGCGGTCCGAGCGGAGCGAAGCCGAGGCGGCCCCCGGCTAGCGGCTAATGGTCCGCACCAAACGCCTTATTCCCGTCATCCCGGACCAGGGAGCGAAGCGACCGCCGATCCGGGATACAGCGCAAAACGCGTCCGGAGGACACGAATGATCGAGCCTTCGGCACTTCTCATGCTGGATCCCGGATCTCCTCGCCACTGAAGTGTGGCTCGTCGTCCGGGATAACGGCAGGGTATCGATTCACTAGGCTCCAGAAGGGCGCTGCCTGCTTCGGAGAGACTCGGCATGAAGGTCATCATCTGCGGCGCGGGACAGGTCGGTCTCGGCATCGCCGAGCAGCTTGCGGCAGAGGGCAACGATGTCTCGATCATCGACATCAACCCGGTTCTCGTGCAGCGCGCCAACGACATGCTGGAGGTGCGTGCCACCGTCGGCAACGGCGCCCATCCGGACGTGCTCGAGCGCGCGGGGGCCCGCGACGCCGACATGCTGATCGCCGTGACGCTGGCCGACGAGGTGAACATGGTCGCCTGCCAGGTCGCGCACAGCCTGTTCGACATCCCGACCAAGATCGCCCGCGTGCGCGCCCAGAGCTACCTCGCCAAGGACTACGCGCCGCTGATCTCGCGCAAGAGCCTGGCCATCGACTTCATCATCTCGCCGGAGGTCGAGGTCGGGAACATGGTCCTGCGCAGGCTGCAGCTCCCCGGCGCGTTCGAGACGCTGAGCTTCGGCGACGGGCGCGTACTGGCCGTCGGCATCGCCTGCGGCGAGGACTGCCCGGTGGTCGATACGCCGATCCGGCAGCTCACCGAGCTCTTCCCCGACCTGCCGGCCGTGATCGTCGCCGTCGTGCGCCAGGGGACGCTTTTCGTCCCTCACCGCGACGAGCAGCTCGAGGTCGGCGACGACGTCTACGTGATCGCACCGGCCGACCAGATCGCGCGGACGCTCAAGATCTTCGGCCACGAGGAGCCGCTCGCCCGGCGGGTCATCATCGCCGGCGGCGGCAATATCGGGCTTTACGTGGCGCGCGCGATGGAGGCGCGCGAGCAGATCGTGCGCGCCAAGGTGATCGAGGCCAGCCGGGCGCGTGCGGTGGAGATCTCGGAGGAGCTCGGGCGCACGGTGGTGCTGCACGGCAGCGCGCTGTCGGAGGAGCTGCTGCGCGAGGCCGAGGTGCAGTCGGCCGATACCATGGTCGCCGTCACCAATGACGACCAGGTCAACATCCTCACCTCGGTGCTCGCCAAGCATCTCGGCTGCAAGCGCAGCCTGTGCCTCGTCAACAGCGCCGCCTACACGGCGATGGTGCGTTCGTTCGGCATCGAGGCGCAGATCAATCCGAGGGCGATCACCGTGTCGAGGATCCTCCAGTTCGTGCGGCGCGGACGCATCCGCGGGGTGCACTCGATCCACAACGGGGCGGGCGAGCTGATCGAGGCGGAGGCCATCGAGACGGCGCCGGTGGTCGGGAAATCGATCAGGGAGCTCGACATGTCGGAGGGAGTGCGCTTCGGCGCCATCATTCGCAATGGCCAGATCTTCGCCCCGACGGGGGCAACCGAGCTGGAGCCCAAGGACAGGGCCATCCTGTTCGTGCGCTCCGACCATGTGCGACAAGTCGAGCAGCTTTTCCGGGTCAGCCCGGAATACTTCTAGGGCTCGGCGCGCGACTTGCGCCTCGTCGCGAGCTTCCCGGCCAGCAGTGGGTCGAGCGGGATCAGACCCGGCCGGCGGAGTCTGACCCCGGGAGGTGGGCAGAAATTCGCGCTGAGGTCACGGCTGCCTCTGAACCCGACCCTCTCCCCTCCCCAATTGCAGCGGGGCTGTCCGGGGAATGAGTCACTGTAGCGCAGGAGCACGCCCGGCCAGACCGGCGCGACGACCGGGTGCTGCGCCAGGACGGCGCCGAGCCTATGCGCCTCGCGGCGCGCCGCCCTCCCCATCGAGGGATAGAGTCGACCCTTTCGTACCGCCCGACGACCCTCATCCTGGCCCACCGCCGCTGGAAAGCGGGAACAGGCGTGAACTGATATGCTTCGTTTCAAGTCGGACACACTCTTGCCCGCGCTCGTCAGCCGAGATCGAGCTCGACCCAGACTGGGACGTGGTCGGAGGGCTTCTCCCAGCCGCGCGTGCGCCGGTCGATGCCGGCGGCGGCCAGCCGATCGGCCGCCTGCGGCGAAAGGAGGACGTGGTCGATCCTGATCCCGTCGTTCTTCTGCCATGACCCCGCCTGGTAGTCCCAGAACGAGAAGACGTCCGGGCCGGCATGGCAGGCGCGGATGGCGTCCGTATAGCCGCCATGGACGAGCGCTCGGTAGCGCGCCCGTGAGGCCGGCTGGAACAGCGCGTCCGCCGCCCACTTGTCGGGATTCCTGGCGTCGAGCGGCTCGGGGATGACGTTGAAATCGCCGGCCAGGACGAGCGGATGCTCCTCGCCCAGCAGGTGCCGCGCGTGCGCGGAGAGCCGGTCCATCCAGGCGAGCTTGTAGTCGAATTTCTCCGTGCCGACCGGATTGCCGTTCGGCAGATAGATCGACGCCACGGTGAGCGCGCCGAACGAGCCGGACACGGTGACCTCGAGATAGCGCGCCTGGGCGTCCTCGGGGGCGCCCGGCAGCCCTGGCCTCACCTCGTCGAAACGGGGCTTGGCCAGGACGGCCACCCCGTTGAAGCCCTTCTGTCCATGCACGGCAACGTTATAGCCGAGGCCCTCGAAGGCGGCCGCCGGAAAAGCGTCATCGACGCACTTGATCTCCTGCAGGCAAAGCACGTCGGGCTGCGAATCGGCGGTCCACGTCAGCGCCGTTTCGAGCCGTGCCTTGATGCCGTTGATATTCCAGGTCGCGATCTTCATGCCCGCCGCGGGCCGGCAGATCAGTCCGCCCGGTCCGCCCGGATGGCCGGTCAGACGGTGCGAAATTAACGATGATCTCGGCTGCCGGGCCCCGTTCCTCCGTTAACGAAGTGTCTTCACCGCCGATTAGCAGCTTTTGCTGCATGTTGCTAACCAGCAATTCTGCAAGGGAAGTGCGCCTCCATGAGTCTTTCCCTCTACGAAGGAAGACGCCGCCGGGATCCCGCGCCGCTCATGGCGCTGCAGGCGGCGAACCTGGTGTTCGCGGCCAGCTCGGTGTTCCTGTGGGCATTGATGTCGCTGTTCATGGCCGAGCCGATCAGGTGGGCGACGGCGCGCGGGGTCGGCATGCGCCCGGAGCTGCTGGAGTATCCCTTCATACTGCTTTGGCTGCTGCCGGTCGCGGGCGCCTGTGCCGCCTGGGTCGCGCAGAAGGCACAACGGCTGAAGCTCGCCTATTTCCTCGCCTTCTACCCCATCCTGTGGTTCGGGCTGGTCGTCGGCTGGTACTACCTGATGCCGGTGCAGTGGCATTAGCGTCCGGCCCGGCGCTCAGACCGAGAAGCTGGTGCCGCAGCCGCACCCTGCGGTGGCGTTCGGGTTCCTGATCTTGAAGGACGATCCGATGAGATCGTCGACGAAATCGATCTCGGAGCCCGCCAGATAGGCCATCGACACGGGGTCGATGAGCACCTGCGCCCCGCCGCGCTCGATCATCAGATCGTCCGGCGCGCTCTCGGCGACCAGGTCGAACCTGTACTGGAAGCCTGAGCATCCGCCGCCTTCCACGCTGACGCGCAGCAGCTTGTTGTGCGCCTCCTGCGCCGCGATCTCGCTGATGCGGCGGGCGGCACTTTCGGTCAGGATGACGGAGTCTTCGGACATGGCGCCTTCCGGGGTTGAGCATGCGCGGGCTCGGGCGTTCACCAGATAAGCTGCGATGGCAGCGATCGACGCCTCGGGTCCGTTTGCGCCCTGGAGGGAATCGCACCTATCACATGAGCGATTGAACATAAGCGCACAGGCTCGATTGTCCAAGTGGGCGGAACGATGGAGCGGCAGCGGGAGCACTGGGCCTACGGGGCCGATCTATCGCCGGGTGGGCGCGCACTCGCGCCCTATGCGGCGAGCCGGTTGCCGAGCCGCGGCCGCCTGCATCGCGAGCCGGACTGCCCCACTCGGACCCCCCTGCAGCGGGACCGCGATCGGGTGCTGCATTCGACGGCGTTCCGCCGGCTCACCTACAAGACGCAGGTGTTCGTCTTCCACGAGGGCGATCACTACCGCAACCGCCTGACCCACAGCCTCGAGGTGGCGCAGATCGCGCGCGGCATCGCCCGGCAGCTCTGCCTGGACGAGGACCTGGCCGAGGCGCTCTCGCTGGCGCACGACCTCGGCCACCCGCCGTTCGGGCACGCGGGGGAGCGCGCGCTCGACGCGGCGCTGGGCGAGGCCGGCGGCTTCGATCACAACGTCCAGAGCTTCCGCATCGTCGCCCGGCTAGAGCGCAAGTACGCGGGCTTCGACGGCCTCAACCTGACCTGGGAGACGCTGGAAGGGCTGGTCAAGCACAACGGCCCGCCGATGGGGAGCGACAGGCCGGGCGACGGAACCCTCGTGCATGCGGTGCGCCGCTTCCAGCAGCAAATGGACCTGGCCCTCGACGCATGGCCGTCGGCCGAAGCGCAGGCCGCCGCTCTCGCCGATGAGATCGCCTGGATGACCCACGACATCGACGACGGCCTCAGAGCGGGTCTGATCGCCTTCGACGACCTGCGCGTGCCGGACCTGCTGCAGCCCATCGTCGAGGAGGTCGAGCGCATGCCCGCCATCGACGGCTCGCGCCGGATCTACGGCGTCACCAGGCAGGTGATCACGGTGCTGATGGCCGACGCCGTCCGCGAGTCGCGTTCGCGACTTGCCGGCCTCGCGCCCGGAAGCCCCGACGACATCCGCCGCGCCGGCGGACCTGTGATCGCCTTCTCCGGGCCCACGGCGGATGCAGCCCGACGGCTGAAGGCGTTCCTGTTCGCGCGGCTCTATCGTCACCAGCGCGTCGTGGCTGTCATGGGACGCGCCGAGGTCATCGTGCGCGACCTCGTCGCCCGCTACCGGCAGGACCCGGGCGCCATGCCGGCGCAATGGCTGGCCGAGGCGGCGATGCTCGAGCCGCGGCGCCGCGCCCGGCTCATCGGCGACTTTGTCGCCGGCATGACCGACCGCTTTGCCGTTTCCGAGCACCGCCGGCTGTTTGACGCTACCCCGGAATTGCGTTAGCCCCTGCGCCAGCCGTCGTCCACCGGGGGCGCCGGGCCAGCGGCGTCTGCCGGCCGGTTCAGCATTTCCCGAGGATGCCAGATGAACCTGTTTGCGGAAGTGGAGCAGCGCATCCGCGGCGCGCTCGAGGCGCTGCAAGCCGAGGGGCAGCTCCCGGCCGATCTTCCCGTCGGTCCAGTCGAGCTGCAGGAAGCGCGCGACCCGGCACACGGCGACATCGCCTCGAACGTCGCCATGCTGCTCGCCAAGGCGGCCCGGATGCAGCCCCGCAGCATCGCCGAGCTGATCGCTGGCAAGCTCGGCGGCGACCCCGCTTTCGCGCGGGTCGAGGTCGCGGGGCCCGGATTTCTCAACCTGACGATGGCGGCCGATGCCTGGCGACGGCTCGTCACCACCATTCTCGACCAGGGCCCCGGCTACGGGGGCAGCGCCATCGGGCAGGGCCAGCGCGTCGACGTCGAGTACGTATCGGCCAACCCGACCGGCCCCATGCACGTCGGCCATTGCCGCGGCGCCGTGTTCGGCGATGCGCTCTGCAACCTGCTGGCATTCGCCGGATACGAGGTGACCCGCGAGTACTACGTCAACGATGCCGGCGCTCAGGTCGACAAGCTCGGCCGCTCCACCTACTTGCGCTACCGCGAGGCGCTGGGCGAGGACATCGGCGGGATCCCGGCGGGGCTCTATCCCGGCGACTACCTGAAGCCGATCGGCGCCCGGCTGGCGGAGGTGCATGGCCGGGCGCTGCTCGACATGGCGGAACCGGAGTGGCTGCCGATCGCACGGGGCGCTGCCGTCTCCGAGCTCCTCGCCCAGATCAAGGACGACCTGGCGGCGCTCGACATCCATCACGACTGCTTCTTCTCGGAGCGGTCGCTGACTGAAGGAGGGCGCGATCAGGTCCGCGAGGCGATCGAATTGCTGCGCGCCAAGGGCCTGATCTTCGAGGGCCGGCTGCCGCGGCCCAAGGGCCACGACGAGGACGAATGGGAGGACCGCGAGCAGACGCTGTTCCGCTCGACTGCCTTCGGCGACGACGTCGACCGGGCGCTGATGAAATCCGACGGCAGCTACACCTATTTCGCCTACGACGTGGCCTACCACCACAACAAGCTGGAGCGCGGATTCGACCATTATTTCAACGTGCTGGGCGCCGATCACGTCGGCTACATCCCGCGGCTCAAGGCAGCGGTCGCCGCGCTGTCGGACGGCAAGGCGAGCTTCTCCACGCCCGTCTGCCAGCTCGTCAAGGTCCTGCGCCATGGCGAGCCGGTGCGCATGTCGAAGCGGGCCGGGACGTTCGTCGCTCTGCGCGATGTCGTGGACGAGGTCGGGAGCGATCCCGTGCGCTTCATGATGCTGATGCGCAAGAACGATTCGCCGCTCGACTTCGATCTCGCCAAGGTGGTCGAGCAGTCGAAGGACAATCCCGTCTTCTACGTCCAGTATGCCCATGCCCGCGCCGCCTCGGTGTTCCGCAACGCGCGCGAGCCGTTCCCGGAGCTGGACAAGGCGGCGATCCGCTCCGCCGACCTCCGACGCCTCGATGACCCCGGCGAGATCGATATCATCAAGCGGCTGGCCCGCTACCCGCGGGTGCTGGAGAGTGCCGCGCGCGAGCGCGAGCCGCACCGGCTGCCGTTCTATCTCTTTGATCTGGCTTCCGCCTTTCACCAGCAGTGGACGCGCGGCAATGAATCGCCACATTTGCGCTTCATACAACCCGATGACCCCGGAGCAACTGCTGCGAGGCTGGCCCTCGTTGCAGCGATGCAGCAGGTGATCGCATCAGGGCTTTCGGTGCTCGGTGTGCATGCCCCGGAGGAAATGCGATAATCGGTCGTGATTCGTCGGGGTGTGTGCTTTTGGTGCAAAGGAAATCGGAGATGTCACGGTCGAATGGTCCGGTAACCGGCGCGGGCGGCCAGCCGCAGGATTGGCAGCACGCCCCGGAGTCGGATCCATCCGCACAGCACGGCCAGGCACCGCCGCATCAGCCATATCACTGGCCTGCCCTTTCCCAGCAGCAGGCGCCTTACGGCTATCCGCAGGGCGCCCCGCAACAATACGACTATCCGCCGCAGCAACCCGAGCCTCAGTTCCCAGCCTATCACTACCCGCAGGACGCTGGCGGCCATCCTCATTTCGCAACCCCCGGGCACCACCCGCCGTTCTTCGGCCCGCAGCCTGCCGCGCCGGCCCCTGCGCCCAGCCCCTATGCGGCTCAGTACGACCGCCATCCCGGCGCCCAGCAGCCGGGCGAGGGGCATTACCGGCACTATCAGCAGCCGACACCCGCCGAGCCCCAGCCGTACTCCCCCCAGCCGGAGCACCGGGGCCTCGCCGAGCTTCAACACGCCCCGCAGCACCGTCACGCGCAAACGAGCCTGCGCGACCAGCTCCGTGCCGCGCAGTATGACCACTGGCAACCAGGCCAATCGGGCCAGGACCCGCACGACTACGATCTCGGCAGCTATATGCCCGCGAGCACGGCGGGGCAGCCGGCCTACGGCGAGCCGCCTCCGCCGGGGCATGGCGGCCAATTCGATCCGCACTGGCAGGATCCGCATTCCTACGGCGCCGATGCCGTCGGTCCGGCAGCCGGGGCGGGCGCCTATTATGCCCAGCTCGGCGGGGAGGCGCTGCCGGTAGCCGGGCACCCCCAGGATCCGGGCGAGCACGACGCGGACGACGCAGACGACGACTATGAGGAGACGGGCCGCGGCCGACGCGGGCTGCTGATCGTCGGCGCGCTGGTCGGCGCCATCGTCGTCGGTGGCGGCCTGGCCTACGGCTACAAGACCATCGTCGGGCCGGCGCCGAAGGGCATCCCGCCGGTGATCAAGGCCGACAAGCGGCCGGCGAAATCGCAGCCTGCCGATCCCGGCGGCAAGCAGTTCGCCCATTCGGACAGCAAGCTCATGGGCCGCCTGGAATCGGACGGCGGGAACGCCGGCGACAGCGGCGCCAGACAGGCGAGCGCTGCAGGCGAGACCGATGCCTCGGGCGTGCGGCGGGTGCCGACCGTCGTCGTGGGCCGCGACGGCTCGATCGCGCCGCCCGCCGCAGAGCCCAGGCTGCCGCCGACGACCGTCTCGGTGCCGGGCATGACCATCGTCGATGGCTTCGGCGGCCGGCCGCCGCCCGCGCTGCCTCCGCGCAACGTGGAGCAGGCGCAGTCTCCTGCCGCGGCACCCGCTCCGCAGATCATCGCCAAGGCTGCCCTGCAGCCGGCGCCGCCCCCGAAGGCGGAGCCGGAGCCTCCGGCCTCGGTGCGCAGTGCCGCCGTGCAACCGGCGGCGGCCGCACCCGCACCCAGGACACCTGCCGTCAGGCAGGCGGCTGTGACGCCGCCGCCCGCGCCGAAATCCAGCGCCGTCGGGTATGTCGCCGTTCTGTCCTCGCAGAGGAGCCGGATGGACGCCCTCAAGACCTTCGCGGACCTGCAGCAGAAGTACGTGGGCGTTCTCCAGAACAAGATCCCCGACGTGCAGGAGGCGGACCTCAGCGCGCGCGGCCTCGGCACCATGTATCGGGTCGTCGTAGGGCCGCCGAGCTCGCGCGAGGCGGCAGCCGATCTCTGTGGCCAGCTCAAGTCGGCCGGATTCCAGGGCTGCTGGATCACGGCGTACTGAGGCGAACAGCGAATAGAGATTCGTGAAATCGTGAAGTGGTGAAATCGTGAGGCCCCGAGTTCACGATCTCACGAGTTCACGATCTCACGCCTCCACGAACAACTCACTATTCGCTCTTCCAAAGCGTCAACGTGTCTCGCCGCAATGCTAGCCGACGGCAGGTATAGCCTGCCGGCATGCGCGCTTCGCTCATCACCGGCCTCGCCGGAACGCGGCTGATGCCGGATGAAGCCCGGTTCCTGGCCGGCGTGCGGCCCTGCGGACTGATCCTCTTCGCGCGGAACTGCGAGGCGCCGGATCAGGTGCGCAGGCTCGTGGCCGACGCCAAGGAGGCCATCGGGTCCGACCAGGTGCTGGTCCTCGTCGATCAGGAAGGCGGGCGTGTCCGGCGGCTGCGGCCGCCCCACTGGCGCGAGCTGCCGCCGGCGGCGGCATTCGCGCGGATGTCCGAGGCGGATCCCGACCAGGCTGCCCGGGCGGCGTGGCTGGTGGCGCGGCTCACGGCAGCCGAGCTCATCGGGCTCGGGATCAACACCAACTGCGCGCCCGTGCTCGACATCCCCATCCCGGGCTCGCACGAGATCATCGGCGACCGCGCCTATGGCACGACGCCCGAAGCCGTCGCGCGGCTGGGGCGCGCGGTCGCGGAGGGGCACCTGGCGGGGGGCGTCCTGCCGGTCGTCAAGCATATTCCCGGACATGGCCGCGCGCGTGCCGACAGCCACCTCGAGCTGCCGGTCGTCGCGACGCCGCGCGAGGAGTTGTCGGCTACCGACTTCGCCCCGTTCCGCGCGCTCAGGGACATGCCGGCCGCCATGACGGCGCACGTGGTCTTCAGCGACATCGACCCCGGTTCGCCCGCGAGCACGTCGGAGATCGTGACGCGCGAGGTCATCCGCGGAGAGATCGGCTTCGACGGCCTGCTGATGAGCGACGACCTTTCGATGCGGGCGCTGTCCGGCAGCATGTGGGCGCGGACCGAGGCCGTCATTCGGGCCGGCAGCGACGTCGCCCTGCATTGCAACGGATGCCTGCCCGAGATGGAGCAGGCCGCCGCCGGCGTGCCTGCGCTTTCCGGGCAACCGCAGCGCCGGTTCGAGCGTTGCGTCACGGTCTTGTCGAGAGCCGAGCGGTTCGACGTGACGGAGGCCGAGGCGGCGCTGGCCCGCGCGTTGCTCGCCGCGGCGTGAATCAGTGTAATCTTCAACAGCTTGTCCACCGCAACCGCAGGCCGGCCAGTCCTGAATGGACGCAGACCAGACCACCGACACGGAAATGAGCGAGGCGGCCTGGGAGTTGCCCGGCCCCGACGACGGTCCGCGGCCTCAGGAAGCGCTCGTGGTCGATCTCGACGGCTTCGAAGGCCCGCTCGATCTGCTGCTGGCCATGGCGCGGCTGCAGAAGGTCGACCTGTCCGGCATCTCCATTCTTGCGCTCGCCGAGCAGTACCTGGCGTTCATCGCCGAGGCGGACCGGCTGCGACTCGAGGTCGCCGCCGACTACCTGGTGATGGCGGCCTGGCTCGCCTACCTGAAATCGCGCCTGCTGCTGCCGCGCGAAGGCAGGGACGAGGCGGAGCCGAGCGGCGAGGAGCTGGCCCAGCGGCTGGCCTTCCGCCTGACGCGGCTCGAGGCGATGCGGGAAGCGGCCGCGAAGCTGATGACACGGGTCCGCCTGGGGCGCGAGGTGTTCGCGCGCGGAATGCCCGAGGGCATGCGCACCGTGCGGGAGACCGCCTACACGGCGCAGATTTACGATCTCCTCAAAGCCTATGCGGAGCAGCGGAGCAGGACTGTCGAGCGCGTCCACGTCGTCAAGGCGCGCACGGTCTGGTCGATCCAGGACGCGCGCCGGCGGCTCGAGAGCCTGGTCGGCGAGAGCGCGGGGAGCTGGGTGCAGCTCGACCTGTTTCTGGAGCGCTACCTGCAGTCGCCGGAGACAGGCCGCACGGTGCTGGCGAGCTCCTTCGGCGCCACCCTGGAGATGGCGAAGGAAGGCATCGTCGAGATCCGGCAGGAGGCGCCGTTCGCGCCCATCTACATGAGAAGGCCGGACGGCAGCTCGGGCTGGCAGCGGATCGGGTGAGACTCGATTCCGCCGTGTGCGCGTGAGGCAACAGACAGAACGGCGAGCGAAGGACCGAGACCCATGGTACCGCCGAGGCTCTCAGTGGTTCAGAGTTCCGAGCACAGCAAATCCCGACCGGGCATTGACCGGCCGGATCACTCCTGGGCAGGCGACGGAGCCCGCGCCGGGGAGGCCGCCGCAGTCGTCCCGCACGGCTTGCCGGCCAATGTGGCCACGCTGCCGTCCGCCGACCGTCGCGAGAAGCTAAGGATGCTGGAGGCGCTGCTGTTCGCCGCTTCGGAGCCGCTCGATGAAGGCAGGCTTGCGCACCGGCTCGGCCTTGGCGACGAGCTGCCGGCGCTGCTGGAGGAGCTGAAGGGCTTCTACGCCAGCCGCGGCATCAATCTTCTCAGGGTGGCGGGCAAGTGGGCGTTCCGTACCGCAGCCGATCTCGCCTACCTGCTGGAGCAGCATGCCAGCGAGGAGCGGCGGCTGTCGAAGGCGGCCATCGAAACCCTGGCGATCGTCGCCTACCACCAGCCCGTGACCCGGGCGGAGATCGAGGAGGTCCGCGGCGTCACGACGTCCAAGGGCACCCTCGACGTGCTGCTCGAGACGGGCTGGGTCCGCCCCAGAGGGCGAAGGCGGGCTCCCGGCAAGCCGATCACCTACGGCACGACAGAAGCCTTTCTCGTCCACTTCGGCCTGGACAGCATCAAGGATCTGCCGGGCCTGGCCGAGCTCAAGGGGGCGGGGCTGCTCGACTCCAATCTTCCGCCGGATTTCAGAATGCCGGAGCCGGCGGACATCGCGGCGCTCCTGCCGGACGAGCTGCCGCTCGACAGCTCGGACGAAGCGGACGAGGATCAAGTGGAGGTGGAGCCGCAGGCAGAGGGCGACGGCGCGTAGTGCTGTATCCTACGCTTTATCCACTGCCGTCATCCCGGACGACGAGCCACCCTTCAGCGGCGAGGAGATCCGGGACCCAGCATGAGGAGTGCCGAAGGCTCGATACTTTCGTGTCCTCCGGACAATTTGCGCGCTGGATCCCGGATCGGCGGTCGCTTCGCTCCCTGGTCCGGGATGACGGAGAGCATGCGTTTGGTGCAAAACGCCAGGACAGGGTGCTGCGCGCAAGGACCGGCAAGAGAACGAGACGTGCGAGGCTTTGATCCGATGTTGCCGGCCTGGCTCCGGGGGCGGCCCGCCGAGCGGCGCGAGCCGGCGGGGGCAGGCGTTCCGCCGATGCCGCGCGGGCGCGCCGCGGCGACCATTGCGGCGCGTCTGACGTTCGAGGGCGTGGAGCGCCGCTACGGCGACACGTATGCGCTGCAGGGCATCTCCCTCGATATCGCGCCGGGCGAGATCGTCTGCCTGCTCGGACCCTCCGGCTGCGGCAAGACCACGCTGCTGCGCATCGCTTCCGGTATCGAGAAGCCGTCGGCGGGGCGCATCCTCATCAACGACTGGGAGGTGGCGGGACCCAGCCGTTTCGTGGCTCCCGAGCAGCGCAACGTCGGCCTCATGTTCCAGGATTTCGCGCTGTTTCCGCACCTGACGATTCTGCAGAACGTCGCCTTCGGGCTGAAGGCGCTGCCGGCCGGTGATGCGGCCCGGGAGGCGCTGACGGTGCTCGCGCGCGTCGGTCTCGAGCACTATGCCGGCGCCTACCCCCACATCCTGTCCGGCGGCGAGCAGCAGCGCGTCGCGCTGGCGCGGGCCATCGTCCCGCGACCCTCCGTCATGCTCATGGACGAGCCGTTCTCGGGGCTCGACGTGCAGCTCCGCGAGAGCATGCAGGAGGAGACGCTGGGGCTGCTGCGCGAGACGCGGGCGACCTGCATGATCGTGACGCACCATCCGGAGGAGGCCATGCGGCTCGGCGACCGCGTCGCCGTCATGCGCCGCGGCAGGATCGTACAGGTGGGCATGGCGGAGGAGCTCTACCACAGCCCGGCGGAGCTGTTCGTCGCCCGGCTCTTCTCGGAGATCAACGAGGTGCCCTGCCGGGTCGCGGGCGGAGCTCTGCGGACGCCGCTCGGGACTTTCTCCGTGCCGGGGCTGTCCGAGGGCGAGCAGGCCATCCTGTGTCTGCGCCAGCGCGGCATCAGGGTGCTGCCTCCCGGCCAGGGGCTGCCCGGGCGCATCCTGCAGGTGAAGTTCCTGGGCGACGTCGGCCGGGTGGAGATCGCCGCCCAGGGCTTCGATACGCCGCTGAAAGCGCGCGTGCGGGAGAGCGAAGGTTGGGCGAGGGGGGCCGAGGTCTCGATCGAGATCGATCCGACACGCGTCCTGGTATTCCCGGCGGAAAGCATGGAATCGAGTTGATTCCAATTGCTTAGGCTTTGTTGTCGCGGGCCGGCGCACGGCTGTCGGTAGCTTTTGATCTTGTCCGGTTCTCGTAGCACACGAGTTGTCCGCTG
>JAHDXT010000035.1 GCA_023384095.1 Hyphomicrobiaceae bacterium | reverse complement strand
AGATCGTGCGCACGAGCCGGCAGATGCTGCACGAGATCGGCCGCGAGCCGACGCCGGAGGAGCTGGCCGAGAAGCTCGCCATGCCGCTCGAGAAGGTGCGCAAGGTGCTGAAGATCGCCAAGGAGCCGATCAGCCTCGAGACGCCCATCGGCGACGAGGAGGACAGCCATCTCGGCGATTTCATCGAGGACCGCAACGCCGTCCTGCCGATCGACGCCGCGATCCAGTCGAACCTCCGCGAGACGACGACGCGGGTGCTGGCGTCACTGACGCCGCGCGAGGAACGCGTGCTGCGCATGCGCTTCGGCATCGGCATGAACACCGACCACACGCTGGAAGAGGTCGGCCAGCAGTTCTCGGTGACGCGCGAGCGCATCCGCCAGATCGAGGCGAAGGCGCTGCGGAAGCTGAAGCATCCTAGCCGCAGCCGCAAGCTGCGGAGCTTCCTCGACAACTGATCTGAAAACACTCAGGCATGAATGCGGTGCCCGAGGGGAGGGGAACCATCCCCTACTCCATGGGTCTTGCCTCCGGCCCAAGCGCACTGGTTTTCGCGAGCTCCGCCAACGCCTCCGTTTCAGGCACAGGCTCGAAGCGGAAGTCACCCGTCGAGATAACCACTACCATGCCGGGAAGCACAATCGGCACAATGCTACTGAAAGCCTCCGTATACCGCAGATAGAGCGTCGCGCCCGCGGGTAACGTGAACGTAGTCTCGCCACGCACCCTCCCCGTGTCGTTTCCCAGGAGCGACTCGGTCGTGGTCAGTTGATGTCTCCCCGGTGGGACAGCGATGCGCAAGTACCCGCCAATGCGGATGCGCGTCAGCCGTTTTCCGTCGATGTGTATGAAGGGAACGTCTGGGTTTATGATTCCTATTATGGTGTTGGTGCGGTACACAAAGACCAGGGCGCGGTTGCCGTCGGGCTTGGCCAAAGCGCTCGTGAACTGCGGACCAGAAGCGCCGCATGCACCGAGAAGGATTGCGAGCGCCGGGATAAGGAGAGCATGGATCTTCAACTCAGCCCGCCTTCTTTCGTAAACTCAGGCAAAGAAGCGCCCATTCTGTATTAGACGGAAACCATGCGCCTGGAAATTCTGCAGCGAATAAGTATGTTTGCGCGTCGAGTTCATTGATATTGTCAGCTCGGGGTTCTCCACAGCTGGCGTTGCTCGGTGTGGATAGAATAATCGGACGCGTGGTCGGCGTGCCTGAGACATCCGAGTGGCTCGAACTAGTGTTCCGCACCAAACACTTGCTTCCCGTCATCCCGGACCAGGGAGCGAAGCGACCGTCGATCCGGGATCCAGCTTAAAAAGTCCGAAGGTCATAATATCGAGGCTTCGGCACTTCTTATGCTGGATCCCCGGATCTCCTCGCCACTGAAAGAGGGGCGAAATGCTACTTCTCAGCTGGAAAGCCTGAGCCCGGTCGCGATTCCTGCCAGGCGCATGACCAAACGGACGGACCCAGGGCGGGCCCGTCCGTTTTCACGAGCGGCGTTTTCTGCCTACCGGCGGCGCGGTTCCTTGGTCGTGCGCTCGTCCTCGACGTCGACCTCGGTGTGGCGGACCGTGTCCTCCACGTGCTCGACGTGCTCCTCGGTCTCCTTGCGCACGCGCAGCTCCTCGGTCACGCGGGCCTCCTTCGAGACGACCGGCTCCTCGTGCCGCTCCTCGATCTCGATGGTGCGCTCCTGGAATGCCTTCTCGCCAAGCTCCCTGGCGGGCCTGTCGACCGGCTTCCGCTCGACTGTGACGTGCTCGTCGCGCAGGCGGATGTCCTCGGAGACCGGCTCCTCCACGACGTGAGTGTGGATGCGGACACGGGCGCCTCCGACCTCGCGCTTACCGACGTGCAGCTCCTCCCTTGCGATCGGGATCACCTCCTCCTCGCCGGATACGCCGGTCCTGGTTTCGGGGATGGCCGGGGTGGCCGTTTCCACGGACGGTGCCGCCGCCCCGCTCGTCCCCGGCACGGCGCCGGCGCCGACCGCCCCTGCCGGCATGCCGAGGCTGGCGGCGCCGGGTCGGTAAGCCCCGGCCCAGCCTTCCCTGCGCCAGCTCCTCTCCCGCTCGTCGAGATCGACGGCGCCGTGGCTCTCGAGGATGTCGACGGCGCGCGCGACCTGGTTCTCGTCCACCTTGGCGATGACCGTCGTGCCGCCGCGGCTGATGCCCTCGTCATAGGCTTGGCGGTCCTCCTCGGGAATGAACAGGTTCGAGAGCGAGGCCCAGAACCCGGGCTCCTCGCCTCGAGTCCCGTAGCCGGTACCCGCGCCGCCTGTCTCCGGCGGCTCGGAGCCGGACACGACGGAGATGCGGTCGCGGGCCACACCCGAGCTGACCAGCTCATCGACGGCCTCTATGGCCTCGGATCTGTTGTCGTAAAGCGCGGAAAGGGTTCGGTCCATTGTCAACTCCTGCTCGGCTGCTCATCCTCGTCGGGTTCCGGGGCGACACGCTCGACGACGGCCCGCTCGGTCCTGACCTCGACAGGCACCTCGACGATCTCCGTCCTCTGCAGCCGGCGCAGGCGGATCTCCTCGACCAGCACCAGCCGCTTCTCGACATGGAGGCGCTCCTCGACCAACGGGATGATCGTCACCCCGTTCTCGGTCCGGATCGGCGGCACGGCTTCCACAGGCTCGTCGCGGGGTATCCGCTCGATCTCGACCTGCTCGCCCCGCAGCTCCTCGGACAGAATGTGGCGCTCGGTCTCGGTTCGCGTCGTGACCTGCACCCGGCCGATCGTCCGGACCCGCTTGCCGATGCGCGCCGTCTCAGTCGCCAGGGGGACAACCGCCACGGTCTCGCGCTCGCTCCTGCCACTCTTGCCGGTTTCCGCCACCTCGGGCCTCTCGTGTCTACCGAAAAACCTCGCTTAACCCGTTCTGTTCCTGCGCTATTTTGGTCCTTCGAGGAATTGGGCGAGGATGATTCTTCAGCAATGCTTCTTTGGTGTGTGCAGGAACTGCTTAGAGCAAGTTGCGCCCGGTGGTTCACTTGCCGGCTCTACTGCAGCCGGTAGAGCATCACGAACCCGATCGCAGCCACGCCCAGCACGATCGCCGAGTCCGGGCCCATGCGCAGGATCGGCCGCTTGGCCCGCACCAGCATCCCGACCAGGTAGATCGTCGTCAGCGCCGCCCCGAGCAGCACGGCAACGGCCGAGAAGGCGCCCGCCATGTTCAGGATCGGCCCGCCCGGATAGAGAAGGTCCGCCACGAACAGCAGCCCGACGTTGCACAGGTTGGTGCCGAACACATCGGCAAACGCCATTTCGAACTGCTTGAGGCGTGCGGCCGAGATCGTCGTGCTGAGCTCGGGCAGGGACGTGCTGATGCCGCCCAGCATCAACCCCACGAAGCCGGCCGCCAGTCCGGTCTCCTGCGCGATCAGCTGGGCGCCGAAGGCCAGCACGGTCCCTGCGGCTACGACCAGCCCTCCGAACAGCAAGAGCGCGCCGACCTGCCGGCGGTCGACGCCGACCGCTTGCTCCCCGCCTTCTTTTCCCTTCGGCTCCCGCCGTACTGGAGGCGGCGCCTCATCGATCCTCCACGGGTGACGGCCCACCATCCTGTTGACCAGCATCAACTCGGCCAGGTAGAGGGCGAGCAGGCCGGTGGTCCAGCATCCGGCGAGCCCGATGCCAGGCAGCAGCCGGTCGCCGGTCAGGACGGCGGCGGCGACAAGGACCAGCATCAGCACGGTCAGGCTGCCCTGCATCATCACCACCGGGTGCTCGATGTCGGTCGACAGCGGCTCGGGGCCGACCACCGCATCGGCGATCGCCAGCATCACGACGCTCATCGCGATGCCGCCGATCAGGCTGTTGACGGCAAGCTCCGCATGGCCGAAGGCCGCTGTGATGCTGGCGAATGTCATCTCTGGCAGGGAGATGATGACGGCGATCAGGACCACGCCGATCAATGCCTCGCCCAGGCCGGTTGCGCGCGCGATCGCCCCTGCATGGCGGGCAAGCCCGTAGCCGGCCCACCAGACCACTCCGCCGGCGACGATCAGCGCGAAGAAGGCAGGGCCGGCTCCGATCGAGCCCAGCTCCAGCCACCCCATCGTCTGCCTCCTCGGTTTGAGCCGCGTGCCACCGGGAACGCGTCAGCCATGGCCCGGTTCTCGGAAGCTGAGGCATCTTGCGGTTGGGGGTAATGGACACTGAACGAGCCGGCGGCCGAAGCTACAGCCCGAACGGATAGGTCTCGCGCTCCTCGCCGACGCCGGCCGCCGGCACGGCGCTCACGGCGCTCGTTTCCTCGAACCAGATCCAGGCGTCGAACTGACTCGGGAGCTCGGCGGCGAAGTAGTGCGAGATCAGCTCCGTCTCCGGCCGGTAGATGACGCCGATGGCCCGCTCGAGGCGCGGCTCCGACAGCAGGTCCACGACGTCGCGCCGCTGGTCCGGTGTCAGGTTCAGGAGGAAGGCAGGAACACCGCTGTCCCGGCAGCAGGCCTCGTACGAGCCATCGCGAGCCGGGCGCACGCGCTTGATCTCCATCGGGCCGTCCCAGCTCGTCGCCGCGGCCACGGTCCCGTTGTCGGTGCCGAACCCTATGAGGGCCGCCTGATCGCCCCAGCGCTGCCGGGCGAGCTGGCCGATGTTGTGCTCTTCCCGCACCTGGCCCATCTCGGTGGCGCGCGCGTCGCCGACATGGGAGTTGTGGGCCCAGACCACCGCCTTGCTGCCGGGGCCATGGTGGTCGAGCAGGCGCTCCAGCGTCTCGTGCATGTGCTGGTCGCGCAGGTTCCACGAGGCGGCCGAGCCCCGGTACAAGGTGCGATAGTACTCCTCGGCGCCGGCGACGACGCGTGCATTCTGCTCGGCATCGAAGTAGGCGGTGCCGTCGCGCTCCATGTACTCCATCTGCTTCTTCAAGAGCTCGACGAGCATCCTGGACGCCTCGTCCTCGCACGAGTGAAAGGCGCTGCTGGCAGCCATGCGCGCGTACTCCACGGGATCCGACCGCCACGGCGTCAGACAGGCATAGCGCTCGCGCGCGACGGCGGCGGCGCCCGGGTCGACGCGATCGAGGTAGTGGACGACGGCCTCGATGGAGCCGCTGAGCCCATAGATGTCGAGCCCGTAGAAGCCGGCCTGCGGCCCGCTGCTTCCGGCCGCCCGATTGATGTCGCGCAGGCGGGTGAGAAGGTGGAAGACCTCCGCGTTGCGCCACATCCATCGCGGAAACCGGGTGAAAGGCGGCGACAGCGCCGGCTCGGGCGGCGGAACGCCATGGATGATCCGGTTGTAGGCCGCCGCGTCGGACCAGTCGGCCTCGACGGCCACGATGTCGAAGCCGTGGCGCGCGACCAGCTCCGCGGTGATCTCGGTCCGCGCATCGTAGAACTCGGCCGTGCCGTGCGTGGCCTCGCCCAGCATGACGATCCGGCGGTCCCCGAAGAGGGCCGTCGCGATGCCGCCGAGCTCGGCCAGCTCATCGAATGCCGTCGCCGCCCGCCTCAACTCGCGGCCGATGGTGCTGGTGTCCCCGCGGCCTCGCGCGATCGGCAGACCGCCGGCCAGGAATCCGCGCGGCCCGGCCGCGGCCGCAGAGGACTGCGCTCGCTCCCGGTCCGCGTTGTCGCCAGCGCCGTCCTCGGGCTCGACCATCGGCGGCCATTCCTCGGCGCCGACCAGCGGCACGAACGCGACCAGCCCATGGCTCTCCTCGTCGAAGTTTTCCGAGCCGGTGCGCCTGATCCTGGTCAGCACCTGATGGACCGCTCCGCTGACGGGGATGATAAGTCGACCGCCGATCTTCAATTCCTGCTTCAGCGCCGGCGGCACGACCGGTCCGCCAGCGGCCACCAGAATCGCATCGTAGGGAGCGGCCTGCGGCCACCCCATGGTGCCGTTGCCCTGGACGATCTCGACGTTGTCGCAGCCAAATGCCCCGATGCGCTCACGCGCCTTGCTGGCCAGCACCTCGTGCCGCTCGATCGCGGTGACCCGGCGCGCAAGCCGTCCCATCACGGCGGCGGCATAGCCGGAGCCCGCGCCCACCTCGAGGACGTTGTCCTCCGGCCCGATCTCGGCCAGCTCGAGCATCTGGGCGACGATGTAGGGCTGCGAGATCGTCTGCCCGGCCTCGATCGGCAGGGCCGAGTCCTCGTAGGCGAACTCCCTCAGCCCCTCGGGGACGAACAACTCGCGCGGCACCGCGGCCATCGCCTGCAGAACGCGCTCGTCCCGGATGCCGCGCCCTGCGAGCTGGCGCTCGACCATCACATGCCGCTTCTTATTCAGCCCCGTGTCTGGCCCCGGATCTGGCATGACGGATCTCCCTTCCGAGTGAGCCTGGGGGAAACGCCCGAGCCGGACCTGCGTTCGCATTGGCACGCACGCGATAGTCCCGGCTGGCGCCGGTTGCTATATCGAAGCCGCCGATATGCGAGGGACCGAGATGACCGACGCCGACGCCGCCGAGGCGCTGATACGCCGTTACTACGACTGCTTCGATCGGGGTGATCTCGAGGGAATGCTGGCGTGCGTCGCGGAGGACGTGATCCACGACGTCAACCAGGGGGAGCGGCGCATCGGCAGGCAGCGCTTTCACGCCTTCTGCGCGCGCATGGCGCACCATTACGAGGAGAAGCTCGACGACATCGCGGTGATGACGACGCCCGACGGCTCGCGCGCCGCCGCCGAGTTCAATGTGCACGGCGTTTACCTGGAGACCGACGCCGGGCTGCCGCCTGCGCATGGGCAAGCGTATGTTTTGCCTGCTGGCGCGTTCTTCGCGATCCGTGAGGGCCGGATCGCGCGCATCACGACGTACTACAATCTGACCGAGTGGATCCTGCAGGTTTCGAGGAGTCCCGAGCCATGAGCTTCGTCATCGAGACACTGACCGGCGCGGCGCTGGAGCGCGCGCTGCCCGCCCTCGCCCGGCTCCGCCTCAAGGTTTTCCGCGAGTGGCCCTATCTCTACGACGGGACGACGAGCTACGAGCAGCGCTACCTTGCCGACTTCACCCGCTGCGAAGGATCGCTCATCGTGGCGGCGCGTGACGACGAGGACGTCATCGGGGCGGCGACCGCGGCGCCGCTCAGGGGCCACACGGCCGCGTTCGCGAAGCTCTTCGAGGCGCACGGCTACGACCCGGACGAGCTCTTCTATTTCGGCGAATCGGTGCTCCTGCGGGAATACCGGGGACGCGGCATCGGGCATGCGTTCTTCGACTGGCGGGAGGAGCACGCGCGTTCGAGCACCGGCTCGAAGGGCCCGTACAGATACACCACCTTCTGCGCCGTGGTTCGCCCCGACGACCACCCGCTGAAGCCGAGGGACTATAGGCCGCTCGATCCGTTCTGGTCGAAGCGAGACTACCGCATGGTCGAGGGGCTGGTCGGCAAGCTGAGCTGGAAGGACATCGATCAGGCCGGTGAGACGGAGAAGCCCATGCAGTTCTGGATAAAGCCGCTCGAATGACCGGCCGCGACCTGCTCGAGGTAGCCGTCGCGCAGTATCCGATCGGCCAGCCCGCGACCATGGCCGAATGGCGGGAGAAGGCGGCAAGCTGGGTGGCGCGGGGCGCCGCGACCGGAGCCCGGCTACTGGTCTTCCCGGAGTACGGCGCCATCGAGGCCGCCGCCACCTTCGGCGCAGGGATCGCCTCGGACCTGCAGGCGACGCTGGCCGCCGTCGCCGGAATCGCCGACGAGATGAATGCTTTCTACGCAGGGCTCGCCGCCAGCCACGGCGTTCACATACTCGGCCCCTCGGGACCGGTGCGCCGCGCCGACGGCGCTTTCGTCAACGCCGCGCGGCTCGTCACTCCGGCCGGACGCGCCGGCGTGCAGGAGAAGCTCATCATGACGCCCTTCGAGCGCGACTGGGGCATCGCGCCGGGCCGGGTCTTGCGCGTGTTCGAGACGGCCCTCGGCCGGATCGGCGTCGCCATCTGCTATGACAGCGAGTTCCCGCTGCTCGTCCGCGCCATGACCGAGGCCGGGGCCAACCTGGTGCTGATCCCGTCGTGCACCGAGCGCATCTCGGGCTATCACCGCGTCCGGGCGGCGGCGTGCGCCAGGGCGCTCGAAAGCCAGATCGCGACGGCGGTATCACCGACCGTGGGTGAGGCGCCGTGGTCGCCGGCGGTGGACAGGAACGCGGGCGCAGCCGGCATCTACGTGCCGCCGGAGGCGGGGCTGTCGCTCACCGGAGTGCTGGCCGAGGGCAGGCTCGACGAGCCGGGCTGGGTCGCGGCCGAGATCGACTTCACGGCGCTGGGCGGGCTCAGGACCGGCGGCGAGATGCGCAACGCCACCGATTGGGACCTCCAGCCCGGAGCGAAGCCGCTGGCCGGCGAGGTGGAGGTGGTTTCGTTGGTTTCGTGAGGTCGTGAAGCCGCCAGGTCGTGAAGTCGTGTGTATTGCCGCCCAATTCCCGATCTCACGATCTCACGACTCCCTACCTCAACGCCCAGGTGACGCTGACCCTCGCCTCGAGTGTGGCAGTGCCGCGCTCGATGGGAACGGATGCCTTGAGCGCCCGGGCATAAGGCACCGGCCGTGGCCCATCCTCCTGCACATCCTCCTCGATCCGCAGGACCTCGCCCAACTCGACGCCCGCCGCTGCGGCAAAGAGCTGAGCCCGGCGCCGCGCATTGGCCATGGCCTCGCGGCGCGCCTCGTCTTTCAGCGTCTCGGACTTGCTGACCTCGAACTGAATGCCGCCGATCTGATTGGCGCCGAGGGTCACCGCCCGATCCAGCACCTCGCCCAGCCTGCCGATGTCGCGGGTCGTGATGCGGACGTCGTTGAGCACGCGATATCCGACGATCGCCGGCGGCCGTCCGTCCTTCGCCTGCTCGTAGCGCGGCTCGACGTTGAATGACGTGGTCTGTATATCGCGCCCCTCGATGCCGGCCGCCTTGAGCCCTTCGATCAGCCGGCGCATGGCGGCCGTGTTGCGCTCCAGCGCCTCGCGCGCGGTCTGGGCCTCGCTGACGACGCCGGTCGAGATCAGAGCGATATCCGGCTCGGCCGTAACCGTCGCCGACGCCGAGATGCTGATGCGGCGCTGCCCCGGCTGCTCGGCCGCTGCGGCCGGGGGCCCCGCCATCCAGGCCGCCAGCACGGCAGCCCCGAGCAGCAATCCTGGAATCGAGCTCGCACGATCCTGGGTCATGGAGATCCTCCCGTACCACCCGGCCCGCGACTATATATGCGCCATTGCGACCAAACCACGCCGCCTCCGACATTTCACTTCGCTCGAAGTCTGGTATTAGGAGCCTGCTTCGCTCGCGGAGCCGGGCCCGTAGCTCAATGGTCAGAGCCGACGGCTCATAACCGTCTGGTTGCAGGTTCAAGTCCTGCCGGGCCCACCAGCATCTCCTCCGGGCGACAGCCGCACATGCGTGAGCTTACTGCCCTTCTGCTCGCCGACGACCGGCCCGGTCACTACCATCTCTCGGACGGCGTCATTGCGGCAGCGCGCCGGGTGCGGCCCGTCGAGGTGGTCCGCGTGGCGGTGCGGCGCCGCTGGTCGAGCCGCATTCTGGCGCTGCTGTCCAACGCAGGCGCGCCGCCAGCCTTGCTGCTGCGCGCCGCCTATGGGCTCGACCCCTCGGCGATCCCGCGCGCTGACCTCATCGTCTCCGCCGGGGTCGAAACGCTGGCCGCCAATATCGCCGCCGCCCGGCTCACCGGCGCTGCCAACATCTACAACGGCTCGCTGCGCTGGTTCCGCCCGGAGAACCTGCGCCTCGTCCTCACGTCCTATGCCACGCATGGCGATCGCCCGCGCCACGTCATGGTGCTGAAGCCTTCGGCGCTCGGCGCCGGGCCGCTCGCGAGCGAGGGCGCCCGGCTCGCGCCCGGCGCGGTTCCCGAGCGCATGGGCCTGCTGCTCGGAGGCGATTCCGGCGAATGCCGGTTCGCGGACGGCGAGTGGGAAAAGCTGCTCGGCTTCGTCGAGGCCTCGCACGAGGCGCTGGGGGTGCGCTGGACGGTCAGCAACTCGCGGCGCACCCCTGCGGCCGTCAGCGACGCCTTCGCCGCGCTTGCGGATATGGCAGCGGGTGCGGTCGCCGCGTTCGTCGACGTGCGCGTGGCGGGCCCGGGCACGCTCGGCCGCGTGCTGGAGCACGCGCAAGCCGTCGTTTGCACGGACGACTCGAGCACCATGGTATCGGAGTGCGTGTCCGTGCGCCTCGCCGTCCTCGGCGCGCGGCCGGTCCGGGCCGAGTTCACCCCGGAGGAGCAGGGCTACCGCGGGTTCCTCGCCGAGAACGGCTGGTACCGCTCGATCGCCATCGCGGAGCTGACGCCCGAGCGGCTCGTCGCCGACCTCGCCGGGATACGGCCGCTCGAGGAGGATCCGCTCGACCGCCTGGCCGGCATCCTTCGCGAGCGGCTGCCGGAGCTGTTTGACGTCTGACGAGCCCCGAGCCCTTATCGGGAATCAAGGCTGACGCATCACCGCCTCGCCTTCGAGCCGCCGGACCTCCACCTTTTCGCCCGGCCTGACTTTCTGCAGCAGGCTCACGTCGTCGAGCGCCTCGGCCCAGACGTTGGATGGCGACCACAGCCGGAGCTCGCCCGACCTGGAGGTCGGCGTCGGGGCGAAGGCGATGCCGATCGCGTCACGGTCGGGCGCGAAGGCGATCTCCCCGCGCGTGACGATGGTCCTGGCGCCCCGCTCGCGCCCGCTCTCCACCGGCGTCTCGAAGAACAGCTCGCCCCGGCCCCAGAGCTGGGCGGTGGAGAAAATGGGCAGCGCCCGCCAGATTCGATCGGCCGTCGCCGTCTCCAGCAGCCGGGCGCGAATTGCCGCGCGTCCGGCCCGGATCACGACGTGGCGGGCGGCGGCTGCTGCGCGGCCGGCGCGCTCGGCGCCTTGCCGCGCTGCTGGCGGCTTCGCACTCTGGCGCAGAATGTCGGTCGGCATGGCCCGAGTGAGCCCGAAGGCGGCGCGTCGCGCAAGCCTGCCGCGAGAGGGGGCCTACCCGTGTCAGGCAGGCGGTTCCGAGAACACCAGCACGGCGTTCAATCCGCCGAAGGCGAACGAGTTCGACATGGCCCGACGCACCTTCAGGTCGCGGCCGACGTTCGGGACGTAATCGAGGTCGCAGTCGGGGTCCGGCTCGTCCAGACCGATGGTGGGCGGCACCCAGCCCTCGTTGATGGCCTTGATGCAGGCCACCGCCTCGATGCCGCCGCCGGCGCCCAGCGGGTGCCCATGCATCGATTTCGTGGAGGATATCGGAAGCCTGTAGGCGTGCTGCCCGAACAGCTCCTTGATGGCGTTCGTCTCGTTCCTGTCGTTGATGGTTGTGGCCGTGCCGTGCGCGTTCAGATAGTCGATGTCGGCCGGCCCGATCCTGGCGTCATCGAGGGCCATCCGCATCGCCTCGCGCGGTCCCTCGACGTCGGGGTTCACCATGTCCTTGCTGTCGGAGGTCATGCCATAGCCGATCAGCTCGGCCAGGATGGTGGCGCCGCGCTTGCGTGCGTGCTCGAGGTCCTCCAGCACGAGGATGCCGGCGCCTTCACCCAGCACGGTGCCGTTGCGCTTCTTCGCGAACGGAAAGCAGCCTTCCGGCGACAGCACGTGGAGCGCCTGCCAGGCCTTCATCGTCCCGTAGTTGATGACCGCCTCCGCGGCACCCGCGATCGCGACGTCGACGACGTTGTTGCGGATGTAGTCCCGGGCGATGCCGATGGCGTGGGTGGCCGTCGAGCAGGCGCTGCAGGTCGCGAAGGTGGGGCCCTTCACGCCGTACTCGATGCCGACGTGGGCTGATGCCGACGAGCCGATGATGCGCAGCAGCGTCAGCGGATGCGTCGCCCGCTTGTTGTGGATGAACAGGTCGCGGTAGGCGACCTCGTAGGTCGTGAGCCCCCCCGCGCCCGAGCCTATGATGCAGGCGGCGCGGTAGGGATCGGCGAACGGCACCTCGAGCCCCGACTGCCGCACCGCCTCGTCGGCGGCGGCCGCCGCGAACCAGGAATAGCGGTCCGCGTGCATGATGATCTTGTCGCGCTTGGCCCCCCTCAGCCGGGCCCGATGGTCGAAGTCCTTGATCTGCGCAGCGATCAGGATCTTGAGGTCGTCGAGAGGGAACCCACCGAGCTCGCTCACGCCCGACTGGCCGCGCTTCATTCCGGCCCAGAAGTCCTCGACGGTGTGCCCGATCGGCGTCACGGCACCCATGCCGGTGACGACGACACGGCGTGCGCCGTTCGTGTTTGTCATGGTTGACCAACGTCCTGACGATTGGGGCCCCAAACAGCCCGGATAATCAGATGATGACGCCGATGCGCGGACCCGGCTTCAGGAAGCTTTCGCGCTGGCAGCCGCTCCGCCTGCGCCCGCATTCGTCATCAGCGCTTTGACGCGCTCGACGACGGAGCCGACGGTCTTGAAGTCGGCAGCTTCCTCATTGGCGTTGTATGGAATTTCAATGCCGAAGGTGTCCTCGATATCGAACACGATCATGGCGAGGTCGAGCGACTCGATCTTGAGGTCGGTGAGCGCTGTCGACAAGTTGATGTCGTCGCGCGGTTCCTTCATATGCTTCTTCAAGATCTCGATGATCTTGGCCGCCACTTCGTCCATTTGGCTCTCCCACCCTGCTGTAGCAGGTGCAAAGGGGTCGGTCAGCTTGGACCCTCAGTAGTCCAGGCAGGTCCGGAGAACAAGCTTGCGCGTCACATAACCGTAAATAACCAGCGTGTCCAGCCGCGCAGCCGCCGTCCGGCATGGCCGGAAAGCCCGCCGCCGCCCAGCCTCGACAGATACTGGCAGAGCATCGAAAAGCACGCTGTCACCAGCGGCACAGGCCAGCAGAACATCAATGTAGGACTGGCGTCTTGCGGCAGAATTATGTTCAATGATGCCGGGGTCTGCGCGGCCAAGTGCCTTGCCGTCCGCAGTCCGCGGCTGCGCCAGTGCGGCCTGATCGGGAGGGTAACGTCATGACTGCGAGCGCCACTCGGGATACCGGCAGCACTCGGCAGGCTTCCGCGACCGCTTACCCCTGGCTCGCCAAGTATCCGCCCGGAGTGGATTGGGAACAGACGTTCACCCCACGTCCGATCTTCGCGCTGCTCGACGACGCCGTGGCCAGGTTCGCCGACAAGCCCTGCACCAACTTTCTCGGCAAGGTGACCAGCTACGGCGATATCGGGAGCCTCGTCGAGCGCGCGGCGGCCGGGTTGCAGAAAGAGGGCGTCGGCAAGGGCACCAGGGTCGGCCTCTTCCTCCCGAACAGCCCGACCTTCGTCGTCTACTACTTCGCGATCCTCAAGGTCGGCGGCGTCGTGGTCAACTACAACCCGCTCTACACGCTGGAAGAGCTGACCTTCCAGGTCAAGGACAGCGGCACCGAGCTGATGATCACGCTCGATCTCAAGCTCCTGTTCGACAAGGTCGAAGGCCTGCTGCAGTCGGGCGTGCTCGCCCGCGCCGTGGTCTGCCCGTTCTCGAGCCTGCTGCCGTCGGCGAAGTCCATCCTGTTCCGGGTGCTCAAGAGAAAGCAGATCGCAAGGGTGGCCCGGTCGCCCGCCGCCTCGCGGACCCTGTCCGAGGCCCGCCTGCTGGCCAACGACGGGCGCTACCGGCAGCCGGACATCGACATCGAGGGCGACACCGCCGTGCTCCAGTACACGGGCGGCACGACGGGGACGCCCAAGGGCGCCATGCTGACGCACGCCAACGTCTACATCAACGTGCTGCAGGCGGGCTCGTTCGCGCCGGAGCTGAAGGATGCCGAGGAGAAGATGCTCGGCATCCTGCCCTTCTTCCACGTGTTCGCCATGACGGTCGTCCTGAACTTCAGCATCGCCAAGGCGTGCGAGATCATCATCATGCCCAAATTCGTCCTCGACGACGCGCTGAAGCTCATCAACGACACCCGCCCGACGGTGATGCCGGGCGTGCCGACGCTGTTCAATGCGATCATGAACCATCCGAAGCTCGAGAGCTTCGATCTCGCCTCGCTCAAGTACTGCCTGTCGGGCGGCGCGCCGCTGGCGATCGAGATCAAGCAGCGGTTCGAGGCGCTGACGGGCTGCAAGCTGGTCGAGGGCTACGGGCTGTCGGAGGCTTCCCCCGTGGTCACGGCCAATCCGCTCGACGGGCCGGTGAAGCCCGGTTCCATCGGCGTGCCCCTGCCTGCGACGGTCGTATCTCTCCGCGACCTTGCCGACCCGATGCGCGAGGTCGCGGCAGGCGAGCGCGGAGAGCTGTGCGTGCGGGGACCGCAGGTGATGAAGGGCTACTGGCGCAGGCCGGAGGAGACGGCCGGCCAGTTCGTCGACGGCTTCCTGCGCACCGGCGACGTGGCCGTCATGGACGAGGACGGATACATCTATCTCGTCGACCGCATCAAGGATCTCATCATCTGCTCGGGATACAATGTCTACCCGCGGCGGGTCGAGGAGGCGATCTATCAGCACCCGGCGGTCGAGGAGGTGACCGTCATCGGCATCAGGGACGAGCACCGCGGCGAGGCGCCCAAGGCGTTCATCAAGCTCAGGCCGGACATGACGGCGAGCAAGGCGGATATCCTGTCCCATCTCGAGAGCAGGCTGTCGCGCATCGAGATGCCGTCCGAGGTCGAGTTCCGGGACCAGCTCCCCAAGACCATGATCGGCAAGCTCTCCAAGAAGGAGCTGAAGCAGGAGGAGGAGGCGCGCGCAGCGGCGCACGCCGCACGAGGCCGGGGCTGAAGCCGGGCCGCCGGCCTTTCGCCGACAGGAAGCGTTGCCATGACCGACTTCCAGACCCTGACCGCACCGTCGGGCACGTTTACGAAAGTAGCCCGGTTCACCCGGGAGCTCGATCACGACGGCGTCCCCGGGCCCGTGCTCGACTTCGCCCGCCTGCTCCTGCTCGACCTCATCGGCGTCGGCATCGCGGCGACCCGCGTCGATGCGGGGCGCATCGCGCGCGACTTCGCCGCCGCCCATTGGGCCGCCGGCCCCGGCGCGCCGTCGGCGCGGCTCATGCTCGACGGTCGCCGCACCTCGCTCCCCGGCGCCGCGTATGCGCTGGCGACACAGCTCGACAACCTCGACGCGCACGACGGCTGGCAGCCATCGAAGGGGCACGCCGGGGCCGCGCTGCTGCCGGCGCTCGTCGCGATGGCGGAAGCAGTGCCCGATCTCGCCGGCCGCGAGGCTCTCGTCGCGCTGATCGTCGGCTACGAGGTATCCTATCGGGCGGCGTGGGCGCTGCACGCGACGGCGGCCGACTATCACACGTCCGGCGCCTGGAACGCGCTCGGGGCGGCGGCCATCGGCGCGCGGCTCCTCGGCCTCTCGGACGACACCTATCGCCATGCGCTCGGCCTTGCCGAGTTCCATGCGCCACGCAGCCAGATGATGCGGGAGATCGCCAACCCGACGATGCTGCACGACGGCACCGGGTGGGGGGCGCCGACAGGCGTCTCTGCGGTCCTGCTGGCCCGGGCCGGCTTCACCGGCGCGCCTGCGGCGCTCGTCGAGTTCGACGACGCCCGCTTCGCTTGGGACGACCTCGGCGAGCGGTGGATCACGACCGAGCAGTACATCAAGCCCTATCCCGTCTGCCGCTGGGCCCACGCGCCGATCGACGGCGCACTCGATCTGAGGCGCACGCACGGGCTGACGCCCGACGACATCGAGCGCATCGAGATCCGCACCTTCGCGTATGCGGCGCAGCTCTGGAACGATGTGCCCGCCTCCTCGCCGGTCGCCCAGTACGCGCTCGCGTGGCCGGTAGCCGCCGCGCTCGCCCGCGGCAAGGTCACGGTCGAGGAGATCCTGCCGCAAAGCTTTTCCGATCCCGCCATCCGACGCCTCGTCGCACAGACCGACGTCAGCGTCGATGCGGCCTGCGAGGCGGCCTACCCGGCAAGGCGCATGGCCTCGGTCGCGATCATGGGGCGGAACGGGCGCCGCTACGAGTCGGGCATGCGGGAGGCGTCGGGCGGGCCGGTGCCGCTCGCCGGCGCGGCGGAGGTGACGGCGAAGTTCAGGTCCTTCAGCGAGCCCGTCATCGGACGATCGCGAGCCGCCGAGATCGAATCGCTCGCGCTCGGGATCGATGCGCCCGGGCGAGCGTTCAGGTCCCTCCTCGACGCCATCGCGCCGCCACCCTGAAGAGCTGCGGCGGGTGGACCTCGACCCTGTGTCTGCCGCGCAACGCATCCTCAGCGATCGATCAGTGCGGCGTTTGCCGCAGTTCTACTGGCGTCGGCGCGCCTGCTAGCTCCAATCCGTCGGGAGATTCACATCAGGGGGTGAGCCATGCTCAGGATGACTGCAGCTTTGCTGGCAGCGATCGTTATAGCGTGTGCGGCCGTGCCACCGGCCGTGGCGGAGGAGACCGGGCTGGCCGGCATCCACGAGCAGCGGCGCGAGGGCAGCCGCATCTGCATGTCGAGCCATTTCCATTATGGCTCCAGCTCGGGTCAGCCGGCGCGCAAGGCAGCCGAGGCCGCTGCCGCCCGCGACTGGGCCGGGTTCACGGCGCTGGAGTACGGGCTGGCCTGGGCCAGCTACAATCTGGCGGGCAGCAAGGGGATGAAGTGCTCGCAGGAAGGCCGGAACTGGGCATGCCAGGCCGAAGCGCGGCCCTGCAAGCGCTACCGGCGCCGCTGAGCAGGCGCACTCTGCTCGCGAGGTTGCCCGGGCAGAGGAAGCCAGCTCAAAATGGGTTGAGGCTGGGCTTCGGCGTGAACTTGAGGTAGCCGAGGTTGGCGCCGATCCGCAGGCCCAGGCCTGTCCGGATCGGTGCCAGCACCACCCTGCCCTTCTTGAGGAACGTCACGCCGACGCCGCCGACGAGGTACGCCGACCCGTCGACGCCGACGAATCGCGCGAAGAGCTCGTCGTGCTCGCGCAAATTGTAGACGAGGAACATGACCCGGGAGCCCGCGAGACCCACGTCGTAACCGACCGACGGCCCCTGCCAGTAGACCTTCTCCTCGCCGCCGCTCTTGGTGACCAGTCGCCCGTCGCCGTACCTCAGCCCCGCGAGCAGCGCCGCCCCGCCCTCCGAGCCTAGAATGTAGCCGTTCGGCCGGCCGTACTGATTGAAGGCGTACTCGATGACACTGGCGAGGCCGGCCGAGATGGAGCCGAAGAAGCCGCGGCCCGCGGCGCGGATGTCCTCTGCGGTGAACTCGAGGTCCTCCGCCTCCGGCAGCCGCGGCGGCAGCCCGGCGGTCGCCGCTGGCGCGGACGGCTGTCCAGCCTCGCCCGGGGCCGCGTTGCGAACCGTATCCGCCTCCCAGGAGCGAGCCGCGGGCGGCGCGCGGGTCAAGGCGCCTGCCGGCGGCGTCGCGGGAGCGGGTGTTGCCGCGGTCTTCTGCTCCTGCTTCCCGGCCGTCTGCGGCGCGGCGGCGCGCTGCGGGGCGAGCGCCGCATCGAGCCGCGCCGTGACATGCGAGGCCTTGGCCGTCGTGACCTCGATGAGCTGGGCCGAGACCGTCTTCAGCCTCTCCAGCCTGGCTACGCAGCTCCTGCCCTCGGAGGCGGTCTCGTCGCCGAGCACGTCGAGCTCGGTCAGGAGCTGACTCGCCTGCTCGTTCAGCCTGCGCGTCTCGGCGTCCTGCAGGAACTCGGCCGTCCTTGCCTCGCGTTCGGCCTCGCTCCAGTGGCGCTCATCCGCCAGCCGCCGCAGCTTCGCCTGCAGCGCCGGCTGGTGGGTTGCGTTGAGCTTGCGCAGCGCCGCTCCCGCGCCGTCGATGACGGCGGCGATGTCGGCATTCGTGCAGGCCGCGGCCGCTGTCGGGCCAGCCGGAGCCAGCAGCAGGATCGGCGCGGCCAGACAGGCGATCAGCCGCAGCAGTGCACAGGGCATGAGCTCTCCCCCAGATCGATCGCCCGCTCTGGGCCGCGTTAGCCTTACTTCCCGGACGGCCGATGCTGCAACCGCCGGTGGCATTATCATCCGCTTGAATATCACAGCGACATGGAGGCGCGATGATGACCCGGCCCTGGCTTGCTGCGATTGCGACGGCCCCGCTGCTCGCTCCCGCGCCGGCGGCCGCGCAATCCACCGGGCTCGACAAGATCCATGCCCAGGGCCGCGTCGGCGGCAAGTCGTGCATGACCAGCCACGAGCATTACGGCGAAGGCTCGCTGCAGACGAGGCGGGGGGCCGAGCTGGCCGCGATGCGGGCGTGGAGCACGTTCACGAGCTGGGAATACGGCAAGTCCTGGGGCAGCTATGCGGCGGCTGTCGGCAAGAAGATGGACTGCTCCCAGTCGGGCGGCCGGTGGCTCTGCAAGACCACAGCGCGGCCCTGCCGTGTCGGCCCCTAGCAAACCATCAGCCCTCCCCTTGACGGGGAGGGCGGCGCGGCGGAGCCGCGAGGGTGGGGCGATCGCTGAGACGTCGGCGCCCAGACACCCCCACTCTTTCCCCTCACCGTCATTCCCGCGGAGGCGGGAATCTGCGACGCATCACCACGAGCACTCGCTGAGAGGCATCGCGGATGGCCGCCTGCGCGGCCATGACGGGTTTGGGGCGACGGTGGGCGTGCCCCAGGCACCCCCCACCCCTGCCCCCTCCCCGCAAGGGGGAGGGGAGAAGTGGTCGCTCGCCATTTCGATCTCGGCCGAAAAAACCTGAAGCACCCGCGGCCTAGTCCCAGTCCGGCGCGAACGCCAGGCTGACGACGCGGCCGTCGGGCCGGGCGAGGCCGGACAGGCGGCGCATGTCCGCCTCCTCGAGCGAGAAGCCGAACACGTCCAGGTTCTCGGCAATGCGCTTCGGATCGGCTGACTTCGGCACCGCCACGACGTCCGGCTGCTGCACGTGCCAGCGCAGCACGACCTGGGCGGGAGTGCGCCCGATGCGATCGGCGATCTCCCGCACCGAGGGCTCCTTGAGCACGCCGCCGACCGAGCCGCGGCCGAGCGGGCAGTAGGAGACGAACGCGATGCCGTGCCGGCGGCAGGCGGCGAGCACTTTCGACTGGTCGAGGTGCGGGTGATACTCGCACTGGTTGGCGACGAGCGCCGCGTCCGACAGCGCCACAGCCTCTTCGAGCATGCGCGAGGGGAAATTCGAGACACCGATATGGCGGGCGAGCCCCCGCCGCTTGGCGTCATTGAGCGCGCGGATCGACTGGGCGAGCGGGACCGCCTTGCTCGGCCAATGGATCAGCAGCAGATCGACCTGGTCGAGCCCCAGCCGTGCGAGGCTGGCCTCCGCCGAGCGCTGCAGCGCGCCCTCGGCGATGTCCTCCCACCACACCTTGGTCGTCACCCAGACGTCCTTGCGGGCGACGCCGCTGGCGCGCAGCCCTTCGCCGACCGCCGCCTCGTTCTCGTACATCGCCGCCGTATCGAGGTGCCTGTAGCCGCACGCGAGCGCGGTGGCGACGGCTTGGGCGCAGGCTTCGCCCTTGAGGGGCCAGGTGCCGTAGCCGATCACGGGGATGGCGGCGCCGCCGGCGGTGACGCGCGGGATCGAATCCATCGAAAGGCTCCTTGGTGCGGGGGGCAAGGCAGACGAAGCGCAATGGTCCCGGAGCGGCCCGGCAAAGTCAAACCCGAACGGCCGGATCAGCGGGCTTTCGGCCACTCACCAGCGGTCCGGACAAAAAAAAGGGCACCCGTTAGGGTGCCCTCTAGAATTGACCCGCGCGTGGGGGGGGGACGGCGCAGGTCATGAGCGAAACGCGCGATACGCGAATCAGTTCCGCGTCAACTTGAAAAAAAATGCAAACGCCTTTGAGGATGCTTAAGGAAGTGTATTCAGCCGATTTCAGTCGGCGCAGCAGCGGGCCGCAGTGCCGGCACCGCCAGGACGTCCCGGTCGAGCTCCCGAATGAGCTCCGCGGCGACGCTGCCCAGCAGCAGACCGGCCAGGCCGCTGCTGCCGCGCGTCCCGATGACCACCAGATCGGCGTCTAAATCCTCGGTGGCGGCGAGGATTGTGCGGATCGGCGGGCCCTCCCGCACCCGGGTGGCATAGGCGACGCCCTCGAGGTCGATCGTCCCGGCGAACCCGGCCAGCTCCTTCGCCGCGATCGAAGCGGCCTCGGAGGCGTTCTCGCGCAACGTCTCCGCCGAGACGCCGGCGGCCAGGAGCGTTGTGGTCCCGGCATCGCAGGCATGCAGAATTGTGAGCTCGGCTCCGGCCAGGAAGCCCAGCCGCCGCGCGCTCTCGACCGCGTTCCGGGACCAGGCCGAAAGGTCGACCGCGGCCAGCACACGCCGATAGGGGCGCGAGGGCTCCCGGTTGACCAGGAGCACCGGCAGCGGACCGATGCGCATGACCCGCTCGGCGGTCGTTCCCATGAACATGTCCTGCAGAAGCTGCCGGCGGTGCGCGCCGAGCACGATCAGGCCGGCAGCAGTGGCTGCGGCGGTGCGGATGATGCCGTCGAACGGGCTGCCGAGGGCGACCGGGGTCGCGCAGCGGATGCCCTGGAGCTCGCTTACGGTCTCCACGAGCTCGCCCAAGGCCGCCGAGGCCGCGCGCACGGCCGCCTCGCGCAGCGCCTCCGGCTGGTCGTCGTCGACGACGTGGCAGACGACGAGCTCGGCCGCATGCTCCCGGGCGAGAAGCCCGGCCCGCCTGACGGCGGCGTCCGCGCGCCGCGAGAAGTCGGTAGCCGCCAGGATTGGCTGCACCTGTCCCAAGCCTTTCCCGGGCCCGATGCCCGCCTCAGGTCTGCTTCGCCTCCAACGCGCCGAGGTAGCTGTAGGTCATGGTCTTCAGCGTCACCACGCCGGCCAGCTCGCGGGCGCTGAGCACGACGCAATGCGTCAGCCCGAACCGGACCATGTGGCGGATCGCATACTTCACGTTCATGGACTTATCGAGCGCGGGCGCCGGCTTGGTCATGATCTCGTAGACGTTGGTGCGGCGCATGGGCCGGCTCTTGCTGATGACCTCGCCGGCGATGTCCGTGATCAGCAGCATCCCGTACTCGTCGTGCTCGTCCCGCCTCTGGACGACGAGGCAGGAGATGTTGTTGGTGCGCATGACGGCGAGAGCCTCGCTCACGGGGGCCAGACCCTCGATCGTCCTGGGATTGCCCTGCATGACCTCGCCGACGGTCGGGAAGGACGGCTCCATCAGATCTGATCCTCGATTTTCCGCGATAGCTGCTGCATCTGGCTTTCCAGACCGATCGCATCCTCGATGGCGATCTGGAAGGCGATGCCCGAGCCCGGTTCCGTCTCGAACCCCCCGGCCTCCGCGATCCTCTCCATGATCTCGCGGCTCAGGTGCTCCTCGACGACGAACAGCACCATGTCCCGCTGGCTGTAAAGGTCAAGTCCGAAGAACGTCTTCTGCGGTTTCAGTCCTTCGCCGCGTCCGCTCGTGAGGACGGTGGCTCCGGTGGCGCCTGCGTCTCTGGCTGCCTTGAGAACCGCTTCCACCCTCGTGTCGTCCACCAAGGTGATAACAAGCTTGAATCGCATTGCGATCTCCCTTTCGCTCGCTCATTCCGTCGCTGCCGCCGCCGCCGGAGGTACTCTGAGACATGGGCATAGATCAGCAGCGTCAAGGCCGGCATCAGCAGCGCCAGCACGATCAGGCCGAAGCCGTCCTTCACGGGATCGCGGCCGGGCAGCGTCTCTGCGACCGCGAGGCCGAATGCGGCAATCAGCGGCACGACGACCACGGAAGTGGCGACACCCCCGCTGTCGAGCGCCAGAGGCACGATCTGGCGGGGTGCCGTCAAGGCCAGTGGCGCAATCAGCAGAAACAGGCCTAACGCCAGGAGCTCCAACGGGATTCCGTAGAGGACGCGCAGCGTTCCGAGCAGCAGCCCACCGGCCAGGCCGGCTGCAACCATCACCCGCAAGTGCCATGCGTTGAGGGCGCCGCCGGAGAGGTCTCTCACCCGGTCGGCGATGGCGATCAGGCTCGGCTCGATCAGCGTCGCCGTGAAGCCGAGCAGGGCGGCGAAGGCGCACAGCGGCAGGATCCCGCGGAAGAACCCGTCGCTGCGGTTGAGAACGGCGCCCGCGAGCTGCTCCGCCATCTCCCTGCCGATGGGGATGATGGACGTCTCGAGGCCGACGCGAAACAGCGTCAGGCCGATGATCAGGTGTCCAAGCCCGACCAGCATCCGCCGAAAGTTTGCCGGTGGGCGGCGGACGACCGCGACCTGGAACGCGATGAGCACCGCGGCGATCGGCGCGATGTCCCGCACCGTCGTCAGCGTGCTGGAGGCGAGCTGCAGGGAGACGCTCATGCCGGCCCGCCGGGCATGAAGAGTGACGCGGTGAGGATGGTCAGCATCGGCATGACGCTGGCGAGCGCCACCACGCCGAACCCGTCGACGAGCGGGCTGCGCCCCCGCATGATGGTCGCGAGCCCGATGCCGAGCGCGCTCATGAGCGGCACGTTGGTGGCCGAGGTGGCCGCGGCGCCGGAATCCATGGCAATGCCGACGAATGTGTCCGGACCGATGAAGGTAAGTATCAAGACGAGTGCGAAGCCGCCCACCACGAACCACGCCGCCGGCCAGCCCTTCACGATGCGCAGGACGCCGATCGTCACGCCGACGCCGATGGCGGCCGCCGAGGCCAGCCGCAGCATCAGGCTGTATTGCGCCAGCGTTTCCGGCGCCCTGTCGATGACTCCCGAGTTCGCCGCCGCCTCTGCCGCCTGATCGGCGACAGCCGCCAGCGCCGGCTCGGCGAACGTGCTGCCGAAGCCCAGCAGGAAGGCGAAGCCGAGCAACAATGCCACGCTGCCCTTCCGCGCCAGCGCATCCGCCAGCCCTTCACCGATCGGAAAGATGCTGGACTCGAGCCCGCTGACGAAGAAGGTGAGCCCGAGCAGCACGAGCACCAGCCCGAGGATACGCTCGCTCGCAATTGCCATCGGCTCGCCGATCACGACGATCTGGAAGAAGGCGATGACGACGATGATGGGGAGCAGGTCGCGCAGGTTGTGGCCCAGCAGACGAGCGAAGCCTCGGATATCCAATCGTCAATTCCTCCCGCTGCGGCGCTGCCTTCCCGCCGCCACTCGCATCCCTCGTCGTTTGAACACGGCCGCTCCGCCTCCGCGTCCGGGTGATCGCGGGCGATAATGGCGGATTCGGGCCTCGATCGCTCGATCCTGATTGATAGCATCTGGCCTGCGGGTATGGCGAGGATGAGGTGCAAGGCGCAGCACATCGACACGACGAAAGGCTGTCGCATTCGGGCTTTGACGGCGCGCCGTGACCGGATATCTTTCCGCTCCGCAGCCGGCGGCTTCGCGGCCGGCCTCAAGCGGCGGCACGACGCGGCGCAACCCGCGCGAACCCCATCGGGAGGAACGAACGGATGACGATCAGGACTATCGGGCTGGCCGTTGCGGCAGCCCTCGGCCTCGGCATCGCGGCGGCGCCGGCCGCGGCCCAGGACGACTGCCCGAACCGCGGTCAGCTCGATACGCTGTACTGCGACCGCAACGGCGATCTCGTCGCCGATCTGCCGACCGACCAGTCGAAGTGGAAGGACCCCTCGACCCTGGTGTGGGCCTATTCGCCGGTCGAGGACCCGGCCGTCTACGCCAACATCTTCAAGCCTTTCACCGATCACCTGGCGCAGTGCATCGACAAACGGATCGTCTATTACCCGGTGCAGTCGAACTCCGCCGAGATCGAGGCGATGCGCTCGGGCCGGCTGCACTTCGCCGGCTTCTCGACCGGGCCGACCGGGTTTGCCGTCAATCTCGCCGGCGCGGTCCCGTTCTCGGCCAAGGGCACGGCCGAAAAGCCGCACGGCTATCACCTCCTGGCCATCGTCAGGGCCGACAGCCCCTACCAGAAGCTCGCCGACCTCAAGGGCAAGAAGGTCGCGCATACGTCGCCCTCGTCCAACTCCGGCAATCTCGCGCCGCGCGTGCTGTTCCCGCCCCTCGGCCTGACGCCTGACGAGGACTACAAGCCACTGATGTCGGGCGGGCACGACAAGTCGGCGCTCGGCGTCGCCTCGGGCGATTACGACCTGGGTGCCGTCGCCTCCGACGTGTTCGAGCGCATGGCGATCCGCGGCACGATCAAGGCGGAGGACTTCCGCATCGTCTACAAGAGCCCGGTTTTCCCGACCTCCTCGTTCGCGTATGCGCACGACCTCAAGCCGGAGCTGGCCGCCAAGCTCAAGGAATGCTTCTTCAGCTTCCGCTTCCCGCCGGAGATGCAGAAGGAGTTCAACGGCGACGACCGCTTCTTCCCGATCACGTACCAGAAGGACTGGGCGGTCGTGCGTGACGTCGCGGAGAAGTCCGGCACGCCGTACAACAAGTCGGCCTACGAGGCGGAGTCGAAGCGCGAGGCCGAGGCTGCCGCGAAAAAGAAGCAGCAGCAGGAGCAGAAGCAGAAGGCGCAGTGATGTCGGCCGTCGCCGGACCGTTCGGCATTGCGGGCCCAGACGATGGGCCCGCGCTGCTGCTGCGCAATCTCTCCAAGTCCTACACGGCCGGCAAGCCGGTGCTGCGGGGCATCACGCTGGCCATAGAAGGCCGCGGGATCACCGCAATCATCGGACCGTCCGGAACCGGCAAGTCGACGCTCATCCGCTGCATCAACCGGCTGGTGACGCCGACCTCGGGAGAGATCATCTTCCGCGGCCAGAGCCTCGACAGCCTGTCGGGCAGCGCGCTGCGCAAGGCGCGGCGGCGGATCGGCATGGTCCACCAGGAATACAACCTGGTGGAGCGGCTGACGGTGATGGAGAACCTGCTGTGCGGCCGGCTCGGCTACGTGCCGGTCTGGCGCGCCTGGCTCCGGCGCTTCCCGGACCAGGACATCGACCGCGCCTTCGAGCTGCTCGATGCGGTGGGGCTCGCCGACTACGCCCACCGGCGCGCCGACCAGCTCTCCGGCGGCCAGCGCCAGCGCGTCGGCATCGCCCGCGCGCTGATGCAGGGACCGGAGCTGCTGCTGGCCGACGAGCCGACCTCGTCGCTCGATCCCAAGACCTCGGTCGAGATCGTGGAGCTGATGGCGCGGCTCGCCGGCGACCGCGGCATCCCGGTCGTCATCAACATCCACAACGTCGAGCTCGCCCGCCGCTTCGCATCCCGGATCATCGGCATGGCGCAGGGAGAGATCGTCTTCGACGGCCCGCCCGACGCGCTGCAGGACCAGCACCTCGCGCGGATCTACGGCGGGGAGAGCTGGCTCGAATGACCGCCGCGACGTCATCGGCCCGGGGGCGCAGCGCAGCTTTCCCGGCAAACTGGTCGCGCCGTCTCGGCTATGTCCTCGTCGCGCTCTACGCGGTCTATGCCGCCTCGACGCTCGATATCACGCTCGACCGCTTCATCCGCGGGCTCGACCAGGGCGCCCAGTTCCTGGCTCGCATGTGGCCGCCGAGCTTCGACCCGGTGCAGTTGAGCCTGCTCCGGCAGGGCATGATCGAATCCATTCAAATCGCCGTCCTGGCGACATTCGTCGGCGTTCTGCTCTCTCTTCCCCTGGGCCTCGTCGCGGCGCGCAACCTGATGCCGGCCTCCATCTCCTGGCCGGCCCGGGGCCTGATCGCGCTGTGCCGCTCGTTCCACCCCGTCATCGTCTCCATCCTGTTCGTCAAAGCCGTCGGCTTCGGCGCGCTCGCCGGCATTCTGGCGCTGATCGTGGCCTCGATGGGCTTCGTGTCGAAGCTCTTCGCGGAAGCCATCGAGGAGATGAACCTGAAGCAGGTCGAGGCCGTGCGCGCGACCGGCGCCTCCTTCTTCGGCGTGCTCGTCATGGGCGTCCTGCCCCAGGTCATGGCGCGCTTCGTCGGTTTCGGCGCCTACCAGCTCGATTCCAACCTGCGCAACTCGACCATGGTGGGCATCGTCGGCGGCGGCGGCATCGGCGCCACGCTGTTCACGGCCTACCAGCGCTTCGATTACGACTTCGTGCTGACCATCCTGCTCGCGATCATCGCGGTCATCATGGTGAGCGAACTCGCCTCGGCCCAGTTGAGAAAGATCTTCCAGTGACGGCGCCGGCGATCAGGCGCGAGTGGCACCGGTTCACGCCCGCCGAGCGGCTGGCCCGCTTCGCCGTCTATCTCTTCACCGTGGCCGCGGTCGTCTGGGCGGCGCGCTACGTCGAGATCATCCCGGAGTTCCTGGCTGACGCTCCGGCGCAGACCGTCGACCTCTTCACCCGCATGTGGCCGTTCGACTGGGCGCACTACTGGACTGGCGTGCACGGTGCGCTGATAGAGACGTTCCACATCGCGACGCTCGGCACACTGCTGGCGATCGCGCTCGCCGTGCCGGTCGCACTCATGGCAGCACGCAACATCACGCGATCGAAGGTCCTCAACCTCTTCGCGACCTTCCTTCTCGTCGCCTCGCGCTCCGTCAACTCGCTGATCTGGGCCCTGCTGTTCGTGGCCATCTTCGGTCCGGGCGCGCTCGCCGGCGTCATGGCCATCGGCTTCCGCTCGATCGGGTTCGTCGGCAAGCTGCTCGCCGAGGCCATCGAGGAGGCGCAGCCGGGCCCGATCGAGGCACTGACGGCCACCGGAGCGCCGTTCGGCAGCGTCTTGAACAAGGGCTACTGGCCGCAAGTCGAGCCGAGCTTCTGGTCGATCGTGCTGTTCCGCTGGGACATCAACATCCGCGAGAGCGCCGTGCTGGGACTCGTCGGCGCCGGCGGCATCGGGGTCGCGCTCGATGCGGCGCTCGCCAACCTCTACTGGGACCAGGTCGGCCTGATCCTCGCGGTGATATTCGCCGTCGTCGTCGTGACGGAGATCGTCACGTCCGGCATCCGGTCACGGATCATCTGAGCCGGACAAGGCGGCGTCTCAGCGCAGATAGCGCTTCTCCCGCTCCTTCATCGCCGGCACGCCCTGCAGATCGAAGATGCGGGTCACCGGCACGATCTCCTTGTCGACGTTCTGGATGCCGCGGTCCCGGCGGATCTGCCTCAGCACCTTCTCCATGCCGGTAACCGCCGCGCGGATGGCGTGATTGCCGTAGATGACGAGCTTCACCTTGCCCAGCGCGGCGATGTCGTCCTCGGTGAGCTGCGGATAGGCGGTCGGCACCAGCACCAGCGGCACGGGCGCCGTCCAGGCATGGACGAAGGCGACGATCTCGTCCGGCGTCCTCGCCTTCGAGTGGATCAGGACGGCGTCCGCACCGGCGGCGGCGTAGCTCTCGCCGCGCATCCTGGCCTCGTCCTGGCCCAGCCCGGCGATCAGCGCCTCGACGCGGGCGATGACGAGCAAGTCCGGACTGCGCCGGGCCGCCACCGCCGCCTCGATCTTGCCCTGGAACTCCTCGACCCGCACGAGCTCCTGCCGGCCGCCGGCGAGCAGGCTCGTGTCCTTCGGGAACGTCTTGTCCTCGATGACGACGGCGGCCACGCCGGCCGCCTCGTACTTCTCGACGGCGTGCATCACGTTCACGGCATTGCCGTAACCCGTGTCGATGTCGGCTACCACCGGGACGCCCACGGCCTCGGCGATGGCGCGCGTCATGTCCAGGTGCTGCGCCATGCTGACGAGGCTCGCATCCGGCACGCCGTAGGCCGCGGACAGCTCGAACCCGCTCGCCCAGATGCCGTCGAAGCCGGCTTCTTCCGCCAGGCGCGCGCTCAGTGGATTATGCGCGCCGATGATGTGCGTCAGCGGCTTTGCGGCGATCTTCTGTTTGAGGAGGGTTGCTGCGGACATCGTGCGCCCTGTTTTCAGCTCAGATCGTGAGATCGTCGCGCGGCCCGCACGATCGGGACTCTGCCGAGTCCTTGTCAACCGGTGGCGCCATATTGTGTTGGTTTTCGGCCACAGTCTCGCCGCATGTTGGCGGATCTCTTGACAAATCAGCAGTCGACAGACGACATGCGAAAGACCCCGTTAACAGCCTCGGCGCAAAATGGGGAAGCCGTGCATCCCTTGCGATCCTTGGAACGGCGACGACTACCCGGAATGTTCCGTCTAGGTCCTAACCACACAGGATGGAGGAAAATGTCGCTCTTCGTACTCGTCCGTCGGCTCGCCTGGACTGTCGCCGCCGCGAGCGTTGCGCTGACCACGATGGCAGCGAGCGCCTCCGCTCAGGGCTTCTTCTCGTTCCTGTGGAGCGGCGGCTCGCGCGAGACCGTTTCATTCCCGGCCAGCTACTCGCCCGGCCAGATCATCGTCAGCTTCGGCGACCGCAGGCTCTACTGGGTCAACCGCCGGGGCCAGGCCATCAGCTATCCGATCGCAGTGCCGCGCGAGCAGAGCCGGTGGCAAGGCGTCAGCACGATCTCGGACAAGCGGGTCAACCCCTCCTGGACGCCGACCCCGCAGATGCGGCGCGAGAACCCGAGCCTGCCCGCCTACATGCCGGGCGGCCATCCGCGCAATCCGCTGGGTGTCCGCGCCCTCTATCTCGGCGCGACCATGTACCGTATCCACGGCACCGATGCGCCCTGGACCATCGGCGAGGCGGTCTCGAAGGGCTGCATCCGCATGTACAATGAGGATGTGCTCGACCTCTACCCGCGCGTGCCCATCGGCGCCCGCGTCACCGTCACCTGGAAGCGGTTCGGCTGATCGCCTCGTGCAGCAACGGTCTGGATGCGGCCCTTTCGGGGGCCGTGTCTGTTTCACGGCGCCTCGGCGGCCTGCTGTCCTCGAGACCCGCTGCAAGCCGGCTCACCGTGGCATCGCGTCGCCGTGCGCTGCGCCGCACTTGCGCCACGCTCGTCCGGTTGCTCTATGTCCGGCCTGAGAACCGGCGTATACCTCGATACTTGCAAGTGCCGGCTGAGCTTATCGCCGGATCCTGAGCCGCCGGGCGCGCTACGTCCCGCGGCAAAACGGCTGTCGAGACCCCGAGCGCCATGACCGCCTCGCTGATTTCCGTCGTGATCCCCGTGCTCGACGAGTCCCAGGGCCTGCAGCCGCTGCTCGCGCGGCTGACCCCGGTCCTGGAGAGGATCGGCGCCTGGGAGATCGTCTTTGTCGACGACGGCTCGGCCGACGGCACGCTCGACATGATCCGCGCAGCACATCAGTCGGACCCGCGCGTCAGGGCGGTGGCGCTGAGCCGCAACTTCGGCAAGGAGATCGCCATTGCCGCCGGCCTGCGCTATGCCCGCGGCGATGCCGTCGTGATCATGGACGCCGACCTGCAGCACCCGCCGGAGGTCATCGAGGTGTTCGAGGCGAAATGGCGGGCCGGCTACCAGGTCGTCTACGGCGAGCGGCTCGACCGGGCGTCGGCCGGGACCGTGCGGCGGCTCCTGTCACGGGCCTTCTATCGGACGTTCAACGCGCTGTCGAAATGCGACATCCCTGAAGGCGCAGGCGACTTCCGGCTGCTCGACCGGCGCGCCGTCGATGCGATGAACTCGCTGGGCGAGAGATCCCGTTTCAACAAGGGGCTGTTCTCGTGGATCGGCTTCCGCTCGATCGGAGTGCCCTACGTCGTCGCCGACCGGCTGCACGGCCCGTCGCGCTGGAGGTTGCGCGCGCTGGTGCGTTTCGCGCTCGACGGCCTGACCTCGTTCACGACCATCCCGTTGCGTATCTGGTCCCTGCTCGGCCTTGCGCTTTCGCTCACGGCATTCGCGAGCGCGCTCGTCTACCTGGTCCGCACGCTCCTCTTCGGGGTCGACGTGCCGGGCTTTCCCTCGCTGATCATCTCGGTGATGATCTTCTCCGGCGTGCAGCTCATCTCGCTCGGCGTCATCGGCGAGTACCTCGGACGCGTCTACGAGGAGGTCAAGGCGCGCCCGCTGTTCATCGTCGCCGAGGAGATCGGGACGGTCCCGCCTGGGGACCCGGACCCTGCCGCCGGGCGGCGAAGGACGCTCTCCCCGTCAAATCCAGAGGCAGTTGGTGGCCAGCGCTGATCGTGACCAGTCTCCGCGGCATCGGCGACAGGTCATCCTGTGTGCCGACGACTATGCTTTGACGGAAGGGATCAGCGAGGGCATCGATCAGCTCATCGATGCCGGGCGCCTGTCCGCGACAAGCGCGCTTGTGACGGCCCGCCACTGGCCGCGGCATGCCCGCCGGCTCGGCCCGCGGCGGCCCCGCATCGCCATCGGGCTGCACGTCGACCTGACGCTCGGCGAGCCGCTCGGGCCGATGCCGCACCTGGCCCCCTCCGGCGCATTCCCCCGCCTGCGCACGCTGATACGGAACAGCCTCGGCGGCCGCCTCGACGAGGCCGAGATCGCGGGCGAGATCGCGCGCCAGCTCGACCGCTTCGAGGATGCGCTCGGCCATCCGCCCGACATCGTCGACGGGCACCAGCACGTGCATGTGCTGCCACAGGTGCGCCGTGCCGTGCTGAGGGTGCTGGCAGAGCGCTATCCCGGAGCGAAGCCCATGCTGCGCGACCCGGCCGATTCTCCTGCTGCGATCGTCGCCCGCGGCGCGGCGGTGCCCAAGGCGCTCGGCCTCGCCATGATGGCTGCCGGGTTCGGAGCCCGCGCCCGCGCCTGCGGGTTCGCCACCAACCGGGGCTTCTCGGGGGTGTCGCCGTTCGACGACGGCGTGCCCTATGCGCGCGAGCTGGCGCGATTCCTCCAGCGGCCGGGACCCCTTCACCTCGTCATGTGCCATCCCGGCCATCCCGACGAGGAGCTGGCCCGGATCGACACGCTGGTCGCGCGGCGGCGCGCCGAGCTCGAGGCGCTGCGGGCCGATCCGGACCTGCCGGGCCGCATCAGGCGGCCGAGACGGGACGAGAGCGGCCGCATCTCCTGGGACGGTGACTGATGCCGGAACCGATGGCGCACGCCCGCTGCGGCAATCGGGTCGGTCCGATGCGCCACTATGGCGGATTCGTGCTGGCCGGCCTGCTGGCGCTGGCGACCGATGGGCTCGTTCTGGTCGGCCTGGCGCGTGCCGGCTGGCACCCGATCGCCGCCCGCCCGCTCGCCATCGCGATCGCCATGGTGGTCTCGTGGCTGGTCAACCGCCGCCTCACTTTCGCGATGCCGGGCCCGCCGACGCTGCGCGAGTATGCCAGGTTCGCTGCGGTCTCCTGGAGCGCGCAGGCCGTCAACTATCTCGTGTTCGGCGCCATCCTGATCGGCCGCCCGGCCACGCCCGTCCTGCTGGCGCTCGTGCTGGCCTCGCTGGTGGCGATGTTCGTGTCCTATTTCGGTTTCCGTCACGGCGTCTTCTCCCATGTGCCCCTCGCGCCGTGGGAGGATGAGCCCTCGAGGTCGAAGACATGACGAAAATGGCGGGTGGCCTCGCCAACGAGCTGGCCCCCATTCTCGATGGTGCAGCGCGCCTGCTCGGCGGCTACGACGTCGTGTTCTGCGACGTCTGGGGCGTGCTGCACAACGGCGTCGCGCCCTATGCGGCGGCAGGAGAAGCACTGGCCCGGTTCCGCGCCAGGGGCGGAACCGTCGTGCTGGTGTCGAACTCGCCTTCGCCCTCATCCTCCGTGGCGGCCCTGCTCGACCGGATCGGAGTGGACCGCAACGCCTGGGACGCCGCCATCACGTCGGGAGACCTGACCCGCGCCCACATCGCCGACCGCGGCATCCGGCGCGTCCATCACATCGGGCCGCGACGCGACCTCAACGTCTTCGCCGGGCTGGACGTGGAGCGCGTCGAGCTCGCCCGCGCCTCCGCCATCGTCTGCACCGGCGTCGTCGACGACCGCCGCGAGACCGGCGAGACCTACCGCCCCATCCTGATCGGGGCGCGCGAGCGCGCGCTGCCGCTGGTCTGCGGCAATCCCGATCTCGTGGTCGAGGTCGGCGGCGAGCTGCTGCCGTGCGCCGGCGCCGTGGCGGCGCTCTACGAATTGATGGGCGGCCATGTCTACTGGGCCGGCAAGCCGCATGCCCCCGCCTACACCGGCGCCCACCAGCTCGCCGAATCCCTGCGCGGGGGTGCGGTGAGCCATAACCGCATTCTCGCCATCGGCGACGCCGTGCGCACCGACCTTGCCGGCGCAGCAGGCTACGGCGTCGACTGCCTGCTCATCGCACACGGCATCCACCGCGACGAGCTGATGCGGGCCGGCCGCATCGACCCCGGCCGCCTCGCAGCATTGCTGCAATCGACCCCGCACCGTCCCGTCGCGGCCATGACTGCGCTGGCGTGGTGATCCCCTACTTCTGCGACGGCGGCTTGACCTCGGGTGGCGGCTCGTTGCGCGGGCGGCGCGGCTCGGCCGTCTCCGAGAAGCTGTTGAAGACCATGTCGGGCGAGCTCGTGTTGTGCCGCGAAGGCGAAAGGCGGCCCAGCCAGATGTCCGTCGCCCGCGCTCGGTCGAACGCCATGATCGGCTCCTCGCGCCAGCCTTTCGCGCCCTCCTCGCGGACCGCGATCCGCGCCACGTCGTTGTTGAACTCCGTGATGTACATGGAGCGCACCATGGCGAACGGGCGGTCCTCGATGGGCCTGTCGAGGACGACGTTGAGCGCGTGCCGGTTCTGGTCCGTCTCGACGATCTGCACCGTCGCCGAGCCGCCGCGCTCGAACGTCAGCGTGAAGCTTTTCGACGCCGGGTCGAAGGCCAGCTCCTTGATGCGCACGATCGGGCGGCCCTCCTCCTCGACCGGGCCGATCAGGAAGGAGGAGCCGAACACGGTGCTGTCGAGGCCCGAGGGTGTCTTCGGACGCAGCCGCCAGTAGCCGTCCTGCGGATAGACGACCAGCACCTCCTCGCCGCCCATGGGCCGGATCATCCAGAGCTGCACGAGGTGCAGCCCGCGCTCGACGCGGTCCCCGACCCGCACGATGGCCGTGGCAGGACGCCAGAACGTCGGGAACGTGAGGCCCACCAGCCAGAACTCGATCTGCTCGTAGAACGTGACGCGGCGCGGCGGCACGGGCGCTGCGAAGACGGGGTCGCCCGACATGTCGCAATGGGTCCAGTCGGGCTCGAAGCTGTCGCGCTGCAGGGTCGACATGTAGACCGGGTGCGCGGCCTCGATGCGGAAGCTGCGCACGCGCGGCGATGCGAGCGCGACGCTCACGTTGTCCTTCTCGGCGCAGAGCACCGGCTCGCTGCCGTTGGTGACCTCGACGGCCACGGGCTCGGTGCGGACGGAACTGGATGTCTGGGACATGGCGGGTCCGATGGCGGTTGCGAGACTGAGGGCGAGGGTGAGCACAAGATCCCGCTGGGATTTATAGCTTCTTCCGATCAAGTTTGATCGAAGCTTCCAACCCCCACTACCGTCATTCCCGCGGCGGCGGGAATCCAGGACACGTATCAGGATGGGTGCGGAGTGCCGCATGTCGCGGTGCGTCACAGTCGAAAGCACATCCTCGTGGTGAGGTGACCTGGATGCCCACCTTCGTGGGCATGACGGAGCTGAGGGCGTTTTCAACTCGACGGAACGAACTCTAGACGTGCAGTGCATAGACGTCGCCCGAGTTGGCTGCGTGCGGCAGCGACTGGATGAGGTCCTTGATCCGCGGTCCATCGACCCATTCGCCCAGGCTCAGCACCTGCGTCTCGCCCAGCGCCACGTCGAAGCGGTAGGGGCCGAGTGCCAGCAGCCGGTCGATGCAGCGCAAGGCGACGCCGCGCTGGATCGTTGTGAGCTCGAACGACAGCGCAGGCAGGGCGGTGCCGAGGCCGGCCAGAACGTCGGCCTCGAAGCCCTCCACGTCGATCTTGACGAACCGGGGGCTGCCGAAGCGGCCGATGAGAGCGCCGAGCGTCGTCACCTCGACCTCGATCTCGCGGTCCCAGACCTGCCCCTCCCAGCCGCCGGCGCCATCGGCCGCCGCAATGAACTCGGGCGATGCGGTGGTAACGGTCGGGTTGGCGGAGTTGACGCGCAGCAGCAGCCGCCCCGCTTCCCGCCCGCAGGCCGCCTCGACCAGCGTGACCTCGGGATCGTCGCCGTAGAGCGTGCGGATCACCTGCCCGCAGTCCGGCTGCGGCTCGAGCGCCACGACGCGTGCGCCGAGCCGGCGGAAGGCGCCGATGCGGTCGCCGACGTGGCTGCCGATGTCGAACGCGAGATCGCCGGGGGCGACGAACCGGGCGTAGAGCGCGTCCATGGCGGCGTCCCGCGCTGCGCCGCCGTAGTAGACCTCGAGCGAACGGCGCAGCCCCGAAAGCCGCTGGTCGCCCTTCAGCGCGATCAGCCGGTCTTGCAGGATGCGGCTCATGGCTGACTGTGCTGCACCGCCTGGACTTCCGGCGGTGGATTGAAATCCTCGGGAATGCCGCACAGCCCGGCCCTGCGGAACAGGCGGCCGACGGCTGGGTGCGCCGTCAGCACGGCGAACGGCACGGCCAGGAGATACCCGGCGGTCAGCGGCAGGCTCCAGAGCAGCGCCTTGGGCGCGACCGCCAGCAAGGCTCCGCAGACGAGCGCTCCGAACGCCACCTGCGGCCACAGCGCAGCCCACGCCACGGCCCAGGCGATGCCGTGCGAGTCGCGGGATTGACCGCCCCAGGTCACCGACTTCCCGAACATGAGCCCGATCATGAAGATCGAGGTGCGGATGGTCGAGACGGCGCCGAGCAGAAACGAAAACACGAGCTCGATCGCGGCGCTCGCAGCAAACCGCAGCCGACCGCCGTAGCGGGCGACTGCGCCCGGCGTCAGCATGGCGTCGGCGAGGCCGGCGATCTTGGGGCTCAGGTACATCGCAAAGAACGCGGCATAGAGCGTGACCGCCAGCGTCGCCGGATAGTCGGCGATCCCTTGAGCCTCCCAGGCGAGCACGGGCAACAGCGCGATCATCAGCGTCCAGGCCGGGATGCCGAGGAACATCAGGATGGCCCAGACGAGCTGGAACCGGCTCATCGGCAGCAGTCCCGGCAGGTCGAGCAGCTTCAGGTACTGGATGTTGCCCTGGCACCAGCGGATGTCCCGCCGGATGAACTCCAGCATGGTCGGCGGGTTCTCCTCCCACGAGCCGCGCTCCTCGGGCAGCACGCGGACCTCGTAGCCGGCGCGGCGCATGAGGGTGGCTTCCACCTGGTCGTGCGACAGCACGTGCCCGCCGAGCGGCGGCTTTCCCGGCAGCATCGGCAGACGGCACTCTTCCGCGAACGGCTTGATCCGCACCAGCGCATTGTGGCCCCAGAACGGGCCGCAGTCGCCGACCCACCACGCCTGCCCCATCGTGTAGGCGCGCATGCCGTGGCGCATGCCGAACTGGAAGATGCGCGCGAACGCGCTCGAGGATGGCATCCCCACGACCAGGCTCTGCAGGATGCCGAGCCGCGGATGCGCCTGCATGATGCGCACCAGCCGGACGATCGCATCCCCCGACATCAGGCTGTCGGCGTCGAGCGGCAGCATCAGCTCGTAGCCGCCGCCCCAGCGCTCGCAGAAGTCGCGCAGGTTGCCGGCCTTGTAGCCCGTATTCTCGGTGCGGCGGCGGTAGATGACCTGATCGGCATCGGGCAGCGTGCGCCGCCATGCCTCGGCCGCCGCCGCCTCGGCGGCAGCGACGGCGGGATCGTTGGTGTCGCTGAGAATGAAATAGTCGAACTGCCCGCCGTACCCGCTTCGATCCAGGCTCTGCTTGACCGTCTCGAGGCGCAGGAACGCGCGGTCCGGGTCCTCGTTGCGCAAGGTCATGAGGACGGCGGTGCGGATTCCGATCGGAGTGTCGGCGTCGGCCGCCGCGGCGAACGACGCGACCCTGGTCATCGGGTCGCGCGCCCCGTGCAGCAGCCACAGGCCGATCACCGAATTCCAGAAGCCCAGCACCGTCCACGGCGAGCCGATGGCAAAGGCGACCAGCAGCACCGCATCGACCAGCGTCCACCCGCCTGCTGAAAGCACATGGGCCACGCCCCACATCAGCAAGAGATATGTGACGACGTTGAGCGCGACCATGACGGCGCGCCGCCGGCCCAGCTCCGGCATGGACTGCGCGCCGGTCGGCGTAGTAAGCACAGCGCTGCTCCCGATGGCCGGCAGCGGCGTCGAAAGCCCTTGGCGCTCGGTCATGGCGCGTTTCCCTGAAGACGGCGGCAGCCGGCCATCAACGGCGGGTGAAATGGAATGACGACCCCTGCGGCAGGCGATTCGTACTCCGCCCGCGCCCTGTGGTACGTCGCCGAGGGCAAAGCGGAGCTCCGCTCGGAGCCGCTGTCCGGCCCGTCGCACGGCGAGGTCCTCGTCCGTGCGCTGTATAGCGCAATCAGCCGCGGCACGGAACGTCTCATCATGTCGGGGGCAGTGCCTCGGGGCGAGTGGGACCGCATGCGCGCGCCGTTGCAGGCCGGCGCGTTTCCATTCCCGGTGAAATATGGCTATTGCGCGGCGGGCATCGTCGAGGCAGGGCCGGACGAGCTCAGAGGTCGCACCGTCTTCGTGTTGCACCCGCACCAGGATGTCTTCGTCGTCCCGATCCACATGGCCGTGCCGGTGCCGGACGAGGTGCCGGCGAGGCGGGCGACGCTCGCCGCCAACATGGAAACCGCCCTCAACGCGCTGTGGGACGCGGGCGCCGGCCCTGCCGACCGGATCGTGGTGGTCGGCGGCGGCGTCGTCGGGGTCCTCGCCGCCTATCTCGCGGCGCGGCTTCCGGGAGCCGACGTCACCCTCGTCGATGTGCTGCCCGAGCGCGCGCGGATCGCGGACCGGCTCGGGTTCCGCTTCGCCTTGCCCGACGCCGCGCCGCGCGAGGCCGACGTCGTGCTCCACACCAGCGCCACTGCCCCGGGCCTCGCCGCCGCGATCGCCGCCGCCGGTCTGGAGGCGACGGTGGTCGAGCTGAGCTGGTATGGCGAGGGCGCCGTGCCCGCGCCGCTGGGCGGCGCGTTTCACAGCCGGCGGCTGAGGCTCGTCTCCTCGCAGGTCGGGCAGGTCGCGCCCTCGCGGCGTCCGCGATGGTCCCAGCGCCGGCGCCTTGAAGCCGCCTTGTCGCTGCTGCACGACCCGCGCCTCGACGCTCTCGTCAGCGAGGAGATCGAGCTCGACGACGCGCCGGCGCGTCTTCCCGAGGTGCTGGCCCCCGGCGCACCGGGGCTGGCGCCCGTCATCCGCTACCCCGCCGTCACGCTCCGAGCATGACCTGAAAGGACTGCCATGTACGCCGTCGAGGTGCGCGACCGCATCATGATCGCCCACAGCCTGCCCGATCCGTTCTTCGGCCCCGCACGGAATATGCACGGAGCGACCTTCGTGGTGGACGTGGCCTTCTTCCGCGAGGCGCTGACCCCGCACAACGTGGTGGTCGACATCGGCGCCGCGCTCGAGGCGCTGCACAGTGTGCTGAAGCCGCTGGCTTACCAGAACCTCGACGAGCTGCCGCAGTTCAAGGGCGAGCTGACGACTACGGAGTTCCTGTGCCGGCATGTCTTCGAGGCGATGACCAGGGCCGCGCGCGAAGGGGCGCTCGGGGAGGACGGCAAGGGCATCGCCCGCATCCGCGTGACGCTGCACGAGACGGATCTGGCGCGCGCCTGGCTCGAGGGACCCGTCGGTGGCTGACGTCGCATTCGCGATACCGGGCGAGCTGACCACGCCGACCGGCGGCTATGCCTACGACCGCGAGGTGATGGCGCGCCTGCCCGGGATCGGCGTCCCGGTCCGGCACGTGCCGCTGCCCGCGGGCTATCCGTCGCCTTCATACGGCGAGCTGGCCGAGACGGCGCGCACTTTCGCCGCGCTGAGCCCGGAGACCGTCCTGCTCGTCGACGGGCTGGCATTCGGTGCGATGCCGGCAGACCTGCTCGCCGGGGTCCGGCAGCCGATCGTCGCGCTCGTGCACCATCCGCTGGGCTACGAGCCGGGTTTGCCGGAGGCCCGCGTGCGCGAGCTCATCGCCCTGGAGCGGCAGGCGCTGACCTTCGCGCGGCGCGTCGTCGTGACGAGCCCTTTCACCAGGCGTCTTCTGGTCAGCGATTTCGGCGTGCCGGAAGCCGCCATCACCGTCGCAGTGCCGGGCACCGAGCCCGCCGCGCGGGCGCATGGCACCGGGCAGCCGCTGCAGTTGCTCAGCGTCGGCTCGATCACCCCGCGCAAGGGGTTCGCCGTCCTCGTCGAGGCGTTGGCGCCCCTCGCCAGCCTCGACTGGCGGCTGACGATTGCCGGCCCGCTCGACCGGGATGAGGGCACCGTCGCGGCGTTGAGCACGGCCATCTCCAGTCACCGGCTCGGGGCGCGGATCGAGCTTCCGGGCGCGCTCGACCGTCAGCAGCTCGGCCGGCTCTATGCCGCCGCGGACGTGTTCGTCCTGCCCTCCCTGTTCGAGGGCTTCGGCATGGTGCTGACGGAGGCCATGGCACGCGGCCTGCCCATCGTCTGCACCACGGGAGGGGCCGCGGCCGAGACGGCGCCCGACGCGGCGGCCCTCAAGGTGGCGCCCGGAGCAGTGGAGCCGCTCAGCGACGCCTTGCGCCAGATGATCGCCGATGCCGATCTGCGCCGGCGCCTTAGCGGCGCCTCCTGGCAAGCCGGACAGCACCTCCCCGGCTGGGAGGAGACGGCAAAGGCGATCGCGGCGGCGATCCGGGAGGTTGCGGAATGAGCGGCTTTTCGCCGGAATGGCTGGCCCTGCGCGAGCCGGCCGATCATGGCGCCGTCAATGCGCAGGTGCGTGCGGCCTGTGTTCGGGCGCTCGCCGGCCGCGAGTTCATCCGCGTCGTCGACCTCGGCTGCGGCACTGGCTCGAACCTGCGCAGCCTTGCCCCATTGCTGCCGCCGCGCCAGCACTGGACCCTCGTCGATCACGACCAGCGGCTGCTGCAGGCCGCCCGGGCGCGCGAGATGGAGACCGTTTCCGGTGGGGTCGAAATCGAGATCGAGTACCGGCAGGCCGACCTGTCCGGCGGAGGCTTCGGCGCGCTGATCGAAGGCGCGGATCTCGTCACCGCCTCGGCCCTGTTCGATCTCGTCTCGGTTGCCGTCATGGACGGGCTGGCGGCGGATGTCGCGGCCGCGGGCGCGGCCTTCTACACCGTGTTGAGCTACGACGGCATCGCCGCCTTCCTGCCGGAGCACCCGGCCGATCCCGCGATGCGCGAGACCTTCAACCGGCATCAACAGACGGACAAAGGCTTCGGCCCCGCCGCCGGTCCTGACGCGACCGAGGCCCTTGCCGCCGCTTTCGCGCTGCATGGCTACGCCATCCGGCGAGGCAGGAGCCCGTGGATACTCGACAGCTCCCACTCTGCCTTACGCCGGGAGCTGGAGCGCGGCTGGGCCGCCGCCGTGCGCGAAACGGGCCTCATCCCGTCCTCGACGATCGACGGCTGGATGGCGCACCGCACGGCGGCGGCCGGCGCCGTCACCATCGTCGGGCACGAGGATCTGCTCGCGCTGCCGCCCGTGACGTGAGCGAAGCCCGCTCAGCGCCGCCCGACGCTCGTCAGCATCCGCCACAGGACGTTGTCGCCGCGCACGAAGTAGTGGAACAGCGCCATCGAGGCGTGGCCGATGACGAGAGCCAGCAGCACGAAGGCGAGCGTCCGATGCACCCAGAGCACCTGCTCGGCCAGCGCGTTGTCCGGCGAGGTCAGCGCCGGCAGCGAGAACCAGCCGAAGAGTTCGAGCGCCGGAAAAAGTGAAATGCCAAGCCAGCCGAGGATCGGCATCAGGACGAGCAGGACGTAGAGCGAGTTGTGAACGACGAGCGAGCCGAGCCGCTGCCAGGGCTCCAGGGTCGGCTCCGGCGGAGGGGCGCCGTGCACGAGCCGATAGCCGATGCGCGCCAGCACGAGCCAGAGCAGGGCGAAGCCGACCAGCTTGTGGGTGCTGTAGAGCTCGTTCGTCGCCTCGTCCCAGATGTTCAGCGTCTTGCCTCTGTACGTCATCGCCAGCCCGATCGAGACCTGCACCGCGACGATGGCGGCCGTCACCCAATGAAAGGCGCGGGCAACCGGGCTATAGGGCTCGACCGGACGATCCGGCCGTGGCGCGTGTTCCGTCATGCCGTTCTCCCATCGGATCGCAGGTCGCAGTCGAAGAGCACGTCGCCGTCGGCCAGCAGGTGAACGCTGGTCCTCGGGCGCCTCGCCTCGGTGAGCCTGCCGATCGGCGCCAGGTTGAGGCCCGTCTGCCCCGACCCGAGGATCATCGGCGCGATCAGCACGTGCAGCCGGTCGACGGCGCCGGCGTCTATGAATTGCGACACGGTGCGCGAGCCGCCTTCGACGAGCAGCCGCCTGAAGCCGCGCTCGAACAGCGCCGCCACGATCGCCAGAGGATCCATCAGCCGGGTCCCCGTGGCAAGCCGGATCACCTCGACGCCGGTTGGCGCGCCCTCGTCGCAGGCGCGCACGACGATACGCGGAGCGCCGTCCGGCGTCAGGCAGCGCGCGCCGTGGGGCAGGCGTCCTGCCGGGTCGATGACCACGCGCGCGGGATCGCGGCCGGCGACGCGCCTGACGTTGAGCATGGGATCGTCGGCCAGCACCGTGCCGATGCCGACCACGACGGCATCCACCGAGGCCCTGAGCCGGTGCAGGTGATCGAGCGCCGCATCGCGGTTGATCCAGCGGCTCTCGCCGGTCGCGGTCGCCACGCGGCCGTCCAGGGACTGGCCGAGCTGGGCGACCACGAACGGGCGATCCGGGTCGGCGCCGCCTATCGCGCCGCAGGGATCGTCAGCGGACGCTTCCGCGGGTTGCGGGCTCATCGGCGGCAGGTCCTGACCCGTCTGGCTGGCGCGCGACATGCGCTATTTTTCCGCACTGAACGCTTTATTCCCGTCATCCCGGACCAGGGAGCGA